>NZ_JALMFA010000001.1:0-553320 GCF_023242545.1 Pseudomonas sp. MWU13-2517
TGCCTTTCTCCTTCTCGATGTTTATTTCTACTTATAAGGGACGTTTCAATGTGGCTGCTAGTTCTCGCTTATCTGGGCGGCGTGCTGACTATCGTCAGCCCGTGCATCCTGCCGGTTCTGCCTTTTGTCTTCGCTCGCACCGGGCAGCCGTTTATGCGCAGTGGCTTGCCGCTGTTAGCGGGGATGGCGGTGACGTTCGCCCTGGTGGCAACGCTGGCGGCGGTGGGCGGCGGTTGGGTGGTGCAAGTCAATCAATACGGTCGCTGGCTCGCGTTGCTGTGCGTTGCCCTGTTCGGTCTGACGCTGCTGCTGCCGCAACTGTCGGAGCGCCTGACACGGCCCCTGGTAGCCGCCGGCAGTCGTTTGTCGCAAGCCGCGGGCGTCGATGCCCAACCGCGGCCGGGCGCCTCGTTTCTGATCGGCGTGGCCACCGGCCTGCTCTGGGCACCTTGCGCCGGGCCGATCCTCGGGCTGTTGCTCACGGGCGCTGCGCTGCAGGGCGCCAGTATCGGTACTACCTTGCTCTTGCTGGCTTACGCCGCCGGTGCTGCCACCTCCCTGGCCTTGGCATTGCTGGTCGGCGGTAAAGTCTTTGGTTTCATGAAGCGCTCCCTCGGCGCCGGTGAATGGCTGCGCCGTGGCCTCGGTGTGCTGATGCTGGCCGGCGTGGCTGCCATCGCCCTGGGCCTGGATACCGGCGTGTTGTCACGTTTGTCGACGGCTTCCACCAGTGGGTTGGAGCAACGTCTGGTCGACCGCCTCAACACACAACCCGAGCAAAAAACGCAGGGCGCGATGGTAATGGCCGCCAACCACACCGACAGCCTGCCGGTCGAAGGTACGTTGCCGCCGCTGGACGGCGCGGTGCAGTGGCTCAACAGCCCGCCATTGAGCGCCGAAGCCTTGAAAGGCAAGGTCGTGCTGGTGGATTTCTGGACCTACTCCTGCATCAACTGCCTGCGCACATTGCCGTACGTCAAAGCCTGGGCCGAGAAGTATCACGACCAGGGGCTGGTGGTCATTGGCGTACATGCCCCGGAATTCGCCTTTGAACGGGATGTGAATAACGTCACCAAGGCCATGCGGGACCTGGGCATCACCTACCCGGTGGCGATCGACAACAACTACACGATCTGGCGCGCCTTCAACAACCAGTACTGGCCGGCGCATTACTTTGTCGATGCCAAGGGCCAGGTCCGTTATCACCATTTTGGCGAAGGTGAGTACGCCGAGTCGGAACGGGTGATCCAGCAGTTGCTGCGTGAAGCCGGGGCAACCCATGTTGCCGGGGGCTTGATCGAGGCCGACGCCAAGGGCGTGCAACGGGCGTCGGACGTGAACGAGGTGCAGTCGCCGGAAACCTACCTGGGCTTCCAGCGCGCCGAGCACTTCGTCAAGTCCGGCCCTCTGGCCCTCAACGACTGGACCCTGGGCGGCCAATGGAACATCGGTGGCCAGCAGGTCACGCTCGATCAGGCAGGCGGGCATATCGCCTACCGTTTTCATGCCCGTGACCTGCACCTGGTGCTGGGGCCAGGCGCGGATGGCAAGCCGGTGCGTTTCAAGGTCACCGTCGACGGGCAGGCGCCGGGCGATGCTCACGGCTCCGACGTGGCACCGGATGGCAGCGGCACCGTGACCGAGCAACGCTTGTACCAGTTGGTGCGCCAACCGGGTGCCGTGCAGGACCGTACCTTCAGTATCGAGTTTCTCGACCCGCATGTGGCGGCGTACGCCTTTACGTTCGGCTGAACTGCAACCCGATCAATGGGGCAGGGCACAAGTCCCTCCCTCCGGGTTGACCGCGTTTATTCAATTGCAACGGAGTGAGTTTGATGACACTGCTCAAATATTTGCCCGCTCTTGCTTTCGCCGCCTTCATCGGCCAAAGCTCGGCCTTTTCGTTGGGCGGCGCTGAAAATGCCGTGATGATTGCGCCGCCTGCCCTGGACCTGCCGGCGTCGGGCAGCCTGCAAACGGCGGTGTTCGCCGGTGGCTGTTTCTGGGGCGTGCAGGGTGTGTTCCAGCATGTGCAAGGCGTGACGAACGCGGTGTCCGGCTACGACGGCGGCGCCGCGAATACCGCCGGCTATGAATCGGTCAGCGAAGGCGACACCGGCCACGCCGAATCGGTGCTGGTGACCTACGATCCGAGCAAGGTCAGCTACGGCAAGTTGTTGCAGATCTACTTCTCGGTGGCCCACAACCCCACCGAACTGAACCGCCAAGGCCCGGACAGCGGCACCCAGTACCGTTCGGAAATCTTTGCGCAGAATGCCGAGCAGCAAAAAGTCGCCCTGGCCTATATCGCGCAGTTGAACGCCGCAAAAGCCTTCGATAAGCCGATCGTGACCCAGGTGGAAACGGGTAAGCCGTTTTACCCGGCAGAGGCCTATCACCAGGACTTTCTGACCGAGAACCCGTCTTACCCGTACATCGTGATCAATGATCTGCCCAAAGTGGCGCAGTTGAAGAAACTGTTTCCCGACCAGTATCGCGCCGAGCCTGTCCTGGTAAAGAACCAATAGCCGCTGCTCAGACGACTTCCAGGTACGAGCTGTGAATCGCCCGCGCCAACTCGCGCACGGTGTCGATAAAGTCCGTCAGGCGGCTGTGCAACCCGTCTTCAAGGATTTCATCGATACCGGTGTAGCGCAGCCGCGCCTCGAACTCCGCCGCCAGGCGCTGCGCCGTGCGCCCATAACTGCCGGGCAGGTCCGCCAGGATATGGTTCAGTTCCTCGATGCACGCATGCAGCGAGCGTGGCACATCGCTGCGCAACAGCAGTAACTGCGACACCGAGCGTGCATTCAGCGCATTCGGGTACAGCTCGGTATAGGCCTCGAACGACGACAACGCGCGGAGCAGGGCGCTCCACTGGTAATAACCGCGTGCCGACAGGTCACTGACTTCTTCCGACTCTTCGCCAAACATCTCGTAGCGCGCATCCAGCAGGCGCAAGGTGTTGTCCGCGCGCTCGACAAAGGTGCCCAGGCGGATAAACCGATAGGCGTCATTGCGCATTATGGTGCCCGACGTCGCTCCTCGGAACAGGTGCGAGCGCTGCTTCACCCAGTCACAGAAGTGGCTGATGCCGTGGCGTGCCAGGCCACCGGCGGCGATGCTGCGCATTTCCAGCCAGGTAGCGTTGAGGTTTTCCCACATGTCGGCGGTGATGCGCCCGCGCACCGCATGCGCATTGCCCCGGGCCGCGCGCAGGCAGTTGTAGATGCTGGCGGGGTTTTCCGCGTCGAGGGCGAAGAAGTGCAGCATGCGTTCGGCGTCCAACTGCTTGTGGCGTTCGAGATAGCTGTCCAGGGTGCCGCTGCTGAGCAACGACATCGCCAATTCGTCCAGGCCATCGCTGCGCCCGGCCTGGGGCATCAACGACAGCGAATAACTGACTTCCAGCATGCGCGCCAGGTTCTCGGCGCGTTCCAGGTAACGGGACATCCAGTACAGATCTGCGGCGGTTCTACTCAACATACTCAGTCCTCCACCACCCAGGTGTCTTTGGTACCGCCGCCCTGCGACGAATTGACGATCAGCGAGCCTTCCTTCAACGCCACGCGGGTAAGGCCACCGGGCACCAGGCGGGTTTCCTTGCCCGACAGCACGAATGGGCGCAGGTCGATATGCCGTGGCGCGATGCCGTTTTCGACAAAGGTGGGGCAGGTGGAAAGGCTCAAGGTGGGTTGGGCGATATAGGCGTGGGGGCGGGCCTTGATGCGCTGGCGGAAGTCTTCGATCTCGGCGGCCGTCGAGGCCGGCCCCACCAGCATGCCGTAGCCGCCGGACCCCTGGGTTTCCTTGACCACCAGCTCGGCCAGGTTGGCCAGCACGTGGGACAGCTCATCCGGCTTGCGGCACTGGAAGGTCGGCACGTTTTGCAGGATCGGTTCTTCACTCAAGTAGAAGCGGATCATGTCCGGCACATACGGGTAGATCGACTTGTCGTCGGCCACGCCCGTGCCAATGGCGTTGGCCAGTACCACGTTGCCCGCGCAGTACGCCGCGACCAGGCCAGGTACGCCCAGCATCGACTCCGGGTTGAAGGCCTGCGGGTCGAGGAACGCGTCGTCGATACGCCGGTAAATCACGTCCACGGCCTTGGGACCGTCGGTGGTGCGCATGAACACCTTGAGGTCGTGCACGAACAGGTCGGCGCCTTCGACCAGTTCCACGCCCATTTCCCGGGCGAGGAACGCGTGTTCGAAGAACGCGCTGTTGAAGCGCCCTGGCGTCAGTACCACCACATTGGGGTTGTCCAGGCGGCTGGAGCTTTTCAGGGTCTTGAGCAGCAGGTTGGGGTAGTGGTCAACCGGCGCAATACGCTGCTTGGCGAACACTTCCGGGAACAGGCGCATCATCATCTTGCGGTCTTCGAGCATGTAGCTCACGCCGCTGGGGGTGCGCAGGTTGTCTTCGAGCACGTAGTAGGTGCCGTCGCCATCGCGTACCAGGTCCACACCGGAAATATGCGAGTAGATGCCTCGGTGCAGGTCCAGGCCGACCATCGACTGCTGATAACCCTCGTTGCCCAGTACTTGGTCCGCCGGGATGATTCCGGCCTTGATGATGCGCTGGTCGTGGTAGATATCGGCAAGAAACAGGTTGAGGGCATTGACGCGCTGGATGCAGCCGCGTTCGATCACGCTCCATTCACTGGCGGGGATGCTGCGCGGGATGATATCGAAGGGGATCAGGCGTTCGGTGCCTTGCTCGTCGCCGTAGAGGGTGAAGGTGATCCCGGCGCGATGGAACAGCAGGTCAGCTTCGCGACGCCTCTGGGCCAGCAGGTCGGGCGGCGTGTTGGCCAGCCAGCGCGAGAACTCCTGATAGTGCGCACGGCACGCGCCGTTTGCGTCATTCATTTCATCAAAGAAAGATCGAGCCATTCCAGTACCTTGTCAGTGCCGAGTAACGCTCGGATGGCACTGCCGCTTCAAAAAACGCATTTTTATAAGGCCGTGGCGCAGAGTGCCAACGGGCCTGGTCCTTACTTTCTTATGGGGTCGGCTCTGGGTCGGGGGGTAACGAAAGCTCCTTTAGACGAGCGCGGCAGTGGGGTGATGAAAGGGTTAAGCAAAGCCTGTGCCGAAACGGCAGGCAGCGAGCGCACCTGCCTGGGCAGCGGCGCGGACGAGCGTTTGAGCACCGCGCACGCCGGCGCGAACAGCCGCGCTCGCTGCCAGGGCAGGCGGCGTGCCAAATTGGTGCATGACAATACTTGAACTTCACCGTCCCACGATTCTTCTAAAGAGACTCGACACCTTATGGAGCACCCCATTGCCCAGAATCATCTCGCCCGATACGCCCGAAGCAGCCCTGACCGATCACAGCGAACACAACGCCAAGATCTTCGGCTCGCCCAAGGACCGCCTGGATTTCTATCGCCGGGAGATACAATACGAAACCAGCATCCTCGCCAACCGCACCGATGCTTACCTCACTGCGCAGTCATTTCTGGTGATCGCCTTCGTCTCGGGCATGGGCAACCTCAATCCCGAGTGGGGCAAATTGTTCACCCTGGTAGTGCCGGTGTTCCTCGCCGCCCTGGGCGTGCTCAGTTCGTTGAACGCCTGGCCGGGTATCCGCGCCGCCTATGAAATCATCGACCATTGGCACTACAAGCAGAGCGAACTGCTGCGTAGCGAACCGGTGATGGGACTGGCCTACGATGATTCGCCGCTGTTCTGCGAGACGGAGTCGTCGCACAAGGGCTACCGCAAGTCGTTGCTGTTTTCGATGCGCGCGCCATGGCTGTTCATGGTGTTCTGGGTATTACTGGGCGCCTATTCGATCTACATCCAGGTAGACAACCCTGTGTCTTGAACCGATGGAACTTCATCGCCCGAGGCGCGACCTTAACTCTACCCAGGTGATATTTTTCCAAGAGGTGACCCATGAACACACACAAACAACCTGCCAGCGGTGCCGACGCTCCCAAGGACCCTACGCCGGCCAAAGACCCCAAAGCCAAGGAAAACGACTACAGTCCAGACTTCAAGCCGGAGCGCGAGCCCAAGCCTGAAACCGATGCCGACATCGATACCCCGGGCGGTTAGAGGAAACAGTCATGTCAAATCACCCTGATGAAGAACCCAACGACCCAGGCAATGAAGATCCTGGGTCGTTGATGGATGATGCTCAAGTGCCACTGACGGAGCCGGATGAAGCGCAGGATGAGGGCAATACAGACGATCAGGATTGATCCTGTACAGGTCAGGCATTGATCCAGGAGTGTTCGGCACCAATCCTGACTTTGAACGTGTGGTGAAGCGGGTAGTAATGCTGCTTCAGTTTATCCAACTGTTTGCCCAGGGTTTCAGGGGGGACGATGCCCTGCCGGATGTAGTACTGGCGGACATCGTTTTCGATGTTGACTATCGGGCCGTGTGATTCGAGCTTTCCATTGACCAGCCTCGACTCCTTGGTGATGCCATCAAAGCCCAAGTCGTACATGTCAGGTCGTTTCGACTTGAGGACCTGATTGAACAGCGTTGGACCGACAGTCTCAAAAATCTTCCTCTCGTAAGTATTGAATTCGGGTGTGTATTGCACCCGGCCGTCTGCGCCCTTGCTCACTGTGGGCCGGTTCGCGGCAAAGTAGGGTTTGTTGGAGGCGAAGCGCTGTTTCATTTCGTCGATCATGGCGGTGATGACCGGGTTCCCAGCCTGCGTGCCGAAGTTGCTGGTGTTATAGAACGGTTTATAGTCGGTAAGGCTGTGGGCAACCGGTCTGTTGAGCAGCACATCACTCGCGCCGGCATTTACCCCATAAGTGCCGACCTTTGCCTGGATCACATCATCCGTATCGAGATAGAACCCGCCGTATTTGTTGACGATGGGGTACCTCGCAACGTCTGAAGCGGCAGCCAGGTTTTTCCCTTGCCCTTGTCGAAAGTAGTCGTACATTTCGTCGCCTTTCAACTGTTTGAATACGTCATCCTCGTGAAGGTTCTTCACTTCCAGACCCGGGGCCTTGGTTTCCAGGGTGTGTTTTATCTTTTGGAAAATGGCAGGCGTATCGGCATCCACGTGCAGGATGGACTTGTACCCGGGGGCCTGGGTGGCATTGTTGACCAGGGTGTCCATCAGCTTGGGGGGGATCTCCTGGCCCGCCCAGAAATAGTGAAGGTTTTTGGGGATCGGCTTGATATCGTTCGGGACCTTCACGGCCGAAGGCGGCAGGACATCAACGAACGAGTAATTATGTGCGTCTGCCTTTCTGGCTTTTACGAACTCGTTGAACGGTCCTCGTTGCCACTTGCCTTTACCGCTTCGCCAGAAGTACGCCGGGTTGAGCGGATCGACACCGGTGGACAGATTGCTTTCTTTCCAGGCTCCCGCCGAACTGTCGAAGATGACGTTATGCGCCACGCCCTTGTAGGTGAGGGTGAACGGGGTTGTCGAATTTTCCACGACTTTAATGTCGTCCATAGGCACGACATACGTGCTGTCGCCCAGTTTCCACCGCAAGGGGATGTCACTCGTGCCGCCCAGCAAACGCGCAGCCCTGGTGGCGGGCTCCCACCCTGAAGCCCCCAGATCCTTCACAGGAATATCAGGCCCCGTGCCCTTGGGATGCTGGATGACACGTTGTCCTTCCTTGAGCCGGGACTTGTAAAGCATTCCATCGACCTTCACGTATTCATTTTGGCCACGGCCCACATAGACATTGCCCTGTAGGCCCTTGGCCGCCAGTTCGTCGGCAGCGATGTACTTGGCTTCATAACCCAAGAGGCCCGTGTCCAGGGGCCGCACCTCATTGCCGGCCGCGATGCGGTCAGGAACGAAGTCTTTCAAAGGCGCCCCGAAGGGTTGTTTTTTGATCGCATCGTATCGGTGCCAGTTGCCTTGAAACATGACGGCTATGCCTTCCACCGTCTCGTGTCCAGCCTTGAACCGTCCTTTCGCCGCCAGGCCATGTTGCAGGCCGGCGGTCTTGACCGCATCAGCGCTGCCTATTGCTTGCAAACTGTCGGGGGTGCCGGCGCCGGGAGAATCAGCGATGAAGTTATCCAGCGGTTTGCCGAAGGCTTGCCGGGTGCGAGGGTCAAAGGCGTACCACTGGCCTGACGCCTCATCGAGTTTGGCCAGGGCTTTGTTTTCAACCGCGCCATTGAGTGCCTTGTAGGTGCCTTCGGCGACGTCCGGCTTTTTGGCCAGCTCAAGCAAGTTGACGCTACGCTGAGCGCGCAGCTGCCTGACGCCGTGGTACGAGACGCTGGCCAACTGCTTGCCTGCATGCCAGGCGCCGCGCGCCAGGTCATCAAGGCCACTCAATGGGTTCAGCGCGCCCACCGTTGCCCGGCCAATGATCTTGCCCACATGGCCGACTTTCGAAAGGCTTGACGCTCCCGCGATAAAGCCTTTGGCACCTTTGAGCGCGCCACCCACACCGACGGCAAAACCGAACAGATCAACAATGACTTCAACGAGGCCTTCCTTGAGGTTGCCGTTGATGATGTTCTCGATCCCTGACTTGAATGGAATCAGGCCCGTGACGATTTGCTCGATCTTTTCGTGCAGCGGTACTTGAGTATCGAAGGTGGTGGCCCCTTTGGCGTAGCGCTCCACCTCGGGCAGATGCAGGTCGTCGAGCACCGCATCCACGATGTACCGGGTCCTGGCACTGTTGAAACTGTCGGGCGCGCCTCGTGCATCGGTTGTCTCATCCCTGACAGCTGCCGGGTAGTCACCCGCAGGTTTGATCACGTCGTAGCGCTTGCCGGGGTGAGGGAGAATGCCGCTGGTAGGCGCGTATTCGTGATAGGTCTGCCCGGGCCGGCGGGTGATGGTGCCCTTGGTCCGATCAATCGCATAGTGCATGACCTTGCCGTTGTACTCGGTTTCCACCAGCAGTACGCCGTCTGCCACTCGCAGCGGATGATCCGCCCTGTGGTAGCTGATTTCCTTGCGGATCGTCATTTTCCCGAACTGCAGATGCTGACGGTCCTCCAGCGGCAGTTTAGCCAGCAGGAGTTTGTACTGCGCCGCCGTGGTTTTCTTCAACGCATTGGAAAAGCCGGAGAATTGTTGCTCGAACAGCTCCTGTGGACGCGGCAGGCTTTTCAGCCGTTCGCGAACCTCATCGAAGTTGAATGCGCTGGATGAAGAAACCCAGGCGGCCGGCGTTTCATCAGGTTTCTGTTCGTTCTCCCTGGTTTTGAACAAATTGGTGAACTGGCGCGCTTCCTCGCTCCAGAAATCCGCGCGGTTCGGTGTCCAGAACAACGGTCGTCCATCGATGTAGCTGTCCAGTAGCGAATAAGGCCCTGGCAATCGTTTGTGGGCGGGCTGCACGGTGATGCATTTTTCATCGAACAACTTGGGGTCCATGTGCGGCAGGGCTTTTTTCAACTGCTCCAGTGCAATGGCCCGAGTGGTCGGCAGTGCCCCGAGGTCTGTTTGCGCCGCCTCTTTCAACTCGTTGATCTGGGCTGTGAACGCCTTGCGCACTTCGGCCATGGCCGCCTCGGTCGAGGGATATGCCTGGCCGTTGGCGACGGCCCAGGCCTTGAGTGCGTTGGCCTGGGCGGCATACTCCGTGGCGCTTTCCTCATCGCTGACCGGTGCGGTATTGCCTTCAAGCATGATCTGCGCATAGCTCATCGCTGCCGTCGCCCCTGGCGCCTTGGCTTCAATGCGCGCAACCACGGTGGCAAAGCTGACCCAACTGTGGGTTCCCGGGACGATCGTGTCGGGGATGCCCCGGACCCGGAATTCCGGTGCCAGCCTGGCCAGTATCCAGTGCGCCTGGAGCATGGCTGTTTCAGGAGAGGATGCCTTTCCACGGGCAACCAGATGATTGACCAGCTCCTTGAAAACCATGGCGGCGGTCTTGCCCACATTTTCCGGCGAGACCAGGCGATAACCTTCAATCTTCAAACCGTCTCCAGCGTCGCTATCCACTTGCAGATTCAACGCCGCCAGCAACCAATCGGTGCCGGTGCCCTTGACGCCGCGCTGCGCAAATACGGCTTGGATGGCTTCCCCCAGGGCTTTCCCCCTGGGGGAATTGATCAATGCCTCAATCAGCAGGCGCGGATGGCTGAGTTCGTCGGCAGAGATCGGCCGGTTGTCCAACAGGTAATCCAAGGCATTGGTGAACGGGCTCAGCGTGACGCTGCCGAACGTGCCGCCGCGGATATCCGCCTTGAGCTGTTGCAGGCTTTCCTCGTCAAGCCACCTCAAAGCTCCAGCGAGGTTGCCATGTACAGCGGCCTTTGGGGTGGGCGTGGAGAGGGCGGTTGCCAGGTTGACCAGCTCTTCGTGACTGTCGGGCAGGTTCAACCCATGGTCCGTGAGGTATTGCGACAGCGCGACGGTGTTCGACGTGCCGTGCTTTGACGGACGGTAGGCACTGTCGGATGACAGGTTGAGTGTCCTGGCCTTGATTTCATCCGCAATCTGCCCGCTGTGCGCGCTGCCATTTTCGACGGACGCCGCCAGGTGCCGGAGTTCGCTGGCAGCGCTGTAGCGGTTTTCGATATCGCCGATAAACGCTTTTTGCGCCTGGAGTGCTTCCTCGCTTCGCGATTGGATCACCTGTTTCGAGATGCCTGGGTCGAGCGGGGTGAACCCCTGGTTTCTGTCGATCTCTTTCGCGCGTTCACGCAGCGCAGGCCCGGTGAGGTCCTGCGGTTCGTTGTAAAACCGGCCGATCAACCACCAGGGAACCGGCTCATCTGAAAGACTGGCCGGTGGCTTGAACGTTGTATCGGCGTGGCCCGCGGCAATAACCCTGGCGGCATGCAGAACAGGGCCACTGATAGCCGCCCAGCGCGCATCGTCCTGCCCGACCGTGTGGAGTTTCTGTGCGGGATCAAGCGCGCGCTGCAGCGAAAAAGTAATCTGGCCCGACGTTGGGTTGAGCCTGATCGACGTCGTATCGATGCCTTTGTCCCGGACCCACTGACGCACGTCGGGTGACTGAAAGGCGTCATGCAACTGCGTCCACCACTGGCCAAAGGTCGAGTGCGAGGGAATATTGCGCAGCGTGATGTTTCGCTCCCGATTGGCCGCCCGCAGCAGCGCGCTGTGATACTCCGTTATTGCAAGCTCACGATCACCTTCGGCGCGTGAGCCTTCACGCTGGGTCGAGGGTGCAGGCAACCCGCGCGTTTGCCCGGAGAGCGGCTGCGGATTGGCGGTGGCCAGGGCGAGGGGAAGGCGATGTGGCGTGACATTGGAAAGCGAAACGCTGGTCATGAGAACTGTCACCTGAAAGGGGTGGATGACGCCCGGAATCAACGACTACCGTGGCATTGTCCGTGTGTCGCGATGGGCGCCATTTTGATTCCGCCCCTCGCTCGACAGCTCCTTTACCTTGTGTTTCCACTCGCACGCCTGGGCTTCACTCTTGTGCATTTGAGCGACTGTCGAGTTTGATCTATGTTGACCGCATCCTTGCGTTTGCACCCAAACGCTCCAGCGCTTTTTCTACTTGAAGAGAGACTCAGGCATGCGGTTTTCCCCCTTCGTTAAGCGAATTGCAGGGCAGGGCGTGGCTGCCTGGGACATTCACCATGCCGCGTTCGACGCCGCCAGCCAGGGCGAAGACATCATCATCCTCAGCGTCGGCGACCCCGATTTCGCCACGCCTTCCTTCATCACCGAGGCCGCCGTCGGCGCTTTGCGCGAAGGGGATACCCACTACACAGAGATCCCCGGCCGCCAGACCTTGCGCGAGGCCGTAGCGGCGCGCTACAGCAAAAGCCTGTCGCGCGCCCTGGGCGCCGAGAACGTCATCATCGTGCCCGGCGCGCAAAACGCGTTGTTCATCAGTTCACTGTGCCTGCTGCAGGCCGGGGATGAAGTGCTGGTGCTCGACCCGATGTACGTCACCTACGAAGCCACGCTCAATGCCAGCGGGGCGACGCTGGTGCGGGTACCGTGTTTGCCGGAGTCGGGGTTTCGCCTGGATGCGCAGGCGCTCGCCGCCGCGATCACCCCACGCACCCGGGCGATCTTCTTTTCCAACCCGAACAATCCCACTGGCGTAGTGCTGGACCGCCAGGAGCTGCAAGCCATCGCCGACCTGGCCATTGCCCATGACCTGTGGGTGGTGGTCGACGAGGTTTACGAAAGCCTGGTGTTCGACGGCCACTACCACAGCCTGGCCGCGTTGCCGGGCATGGCCGAGCGTTGCATCGTGATCGGCAGTTTGTCCAAGTCCCATGCCATGACCGGTTGGCGCATCGGCTGGATCATCGCCGCGCCGCAGATGGTCCTCCACGCGCAAACCCTGGTGTTGAGCATGCTCTACGGGTTGCCTGGGTTTGTGATGCAAGCCGCTACGGCGGCGGTGTTGGCCCATGATGACGTGACCCACAGCATGCGCGAGATCTACCGGCGTCGACGGGATTTGGTGGTGGCCGGGCTGAGCGCTTGCCCGGGCATCAAGGTGCAGGCCCCTCAAGCCGGCATGTTTGTGCTGGTGGATGTCCGTGGCACCGGCCTCAGCTCACTGGATTTCGCCTGGCGATTGTTCCGCGAAGCGGGCGTGTCGGTCCTCGATGCGGCGGCTTTTGGTGAGCCTGCCCAAGGGTTTGTGCGCTTGTCCTTCACCCTTGGCGAAGAGCGTCTGGCCCAAGCGTGCCGACGTATCGCAGGCTTTGTGGCCAAGCTGGCCGATGAGCCCCCGGCATTTGTCGGCAAGCCCCAGGGTTCGGTGGTGGCCACGTTCAAAGGTGCGTGATTACCCGACAGCACAGTGACCGGTGGCCGGCCCCGTAGGGGCGGCTTCTGGCCGTTCAATATTGCAGAAATTGCACCTTTTTCGCTTGGTGAAACGTTTAACCAAACGATAAACGGCACACGCAAGCGCTTGCGTAAAGAAATGTATCTGATCTAGAGTCGGGGCTATTCGACAACAAAAATAATAAATCCAGGAGCTCAGCCATGAGCCTTGATCCCTTGCTTGAGATGCAGGGCATCAGCAAAACCTTCAATGGTTTGCGGGTGCTCAAGAATGTCGGCCTGAAGGTCTACCCCGGGGAAATTCATGCCCTGATGGGCGAGAACGGCGCCGGCAAGTCGACTCTGATGAAAATTCTTTCCGGCGCTTACCAGGCCGATCCAGGCGGTGAAATCCGCATCGACGGCCAGCCCGTCGCCTCCTTCGACCCCGCCACCGCCAAGACCCTCGGCATTGCCGTGATCTACCAGGAACTGAGCCTGTGCCCGAACCTGAGCGTGGCCGAGAACATCTACCTGGGCCGCGAACGCCGGCGTGGCTGGACGATCGACCGCAAGGGCATGCAGGCGGGCTGCGTCGAGGTGCTGCAACGACTGGGCGCCGAGTTCAAGCCCTCCACCCGCGTGAGCAGCCTGTCGATTGCCGAGCGTCAACTGGTGGAAATCGCCCGTGCGCTGCATGCCCACGCCAGGATCCTGGTGATGGACGAACCCACCACACCGTTGTCGTCCCGCGAGACCGACCGCCTGTTCGCATTGATCAAACAACTGCGCAGCCAGGGCCTGGCGATCATCTACATCAGCCACCGCATGGCGGAAATCTATGAGCTGTCGGACCGGGTCTCGGTGCTGCGAGACGGCCAGTACATCGGCGAATTGACCCGCGAGGCGCTGTCGGCCGAGGTGCTGGTAAAAATGATGGTGGGCCGCGACCTCTCGGGCTTCTACAAGAAGGAACACGCCGCTTATAACCCAGGCGATGTGGTGATGCGCGTGCGCGACATGGCGGATGGCAAGCGCGTGCACGCTTGCAGCTTTGACTTGCACGCCGGCGAAGTACTCGGCATTGCCGGGCTGGTCGGGGCAGGACGCACAGAGCTTGCGCGACTGATCTTCGGTGCCGACCCACGTACCAGCGGCAGCCTTGAAGTGGTCGGCAAAACCGTGACCCAACTGCGCACCCCGGCGGATGCCATTCGGGCCGGCGTGGTGTACCTCACCGAAGACCGCAAGGCCCAGGGGCTGTTCCTCGACATGAGCGTGGCCGACAACATCAATGTCTGCGCCTGTGTGCCGGATGCCCGCGCCGGTGGCGTGCTCGATCGCGGTCGCGCAGCACAGCGCTCTGCCGATGCGATCAAGTCACTGTCGATTCGCGTGGCGTCGGGCAAGGTCAATGTCGGCGCGTTGTCCGGCGGCAACCAGCAGAAGGTGCTGCTGGCACGGCTGCTGGAGGTCAAGCCGCATGTGCTGATCCTCGACGAACCAACGCGGGGCGTGGACATCGGCTCCAAGTCGGAGATCTACCGCATCATCAATCAACTGGCGCTGGCGGGGGTGGGCATCGTGGTGATTTCCAGCGAGCTGCCGGAAATCATCGGCACCTGCGACCGCGTGCTGATCATGCGCGAAGGCGAGTTGGTGGCCGAAGTCGGCGGGGCTTCCGGCCACGCCATTTCCCAGGAACGTATTATTGACCTCGCCACTGGTGGCGATCAGGTGGCTGCCCATGGCTGAATTGACGGTTACAACAACGGATAAAACCGAACGCGTGCGTGAACTGATGCGCACGGTGGGCATGTTGCCGGTGCTGGTCTTGCTGCTGGTGGGCTTTGCCCTGGCCAGTGAGAACTTCCTCACCGTGCAGAACCTGTCGATCATCACCCAGCAGGCTTCGGTCAATGTGGTGCTGGCGGCAGGCATGACCTTTGTGATCCTGACGGCGGGTATCGATTTGTCGGTCGGTGCGATTCTCGCCGCATCCGCCGTGGTCGCCTTGCAGGCGTCGATGTCGCCGCAGTTCGGCATGTTCGGAATCGCCGCGGGTATCGGTTTCGGGTTGTTGCTCGGACTGGTCAACGGTGGACTGATTGCCTTCATGCGCCTGCCGCCGTTTATCGTCACCCTCGGTGCACTCACCGCTATGCGTGGCCTGGCACGTTTGCTGGCGGACGACAAGACCGTGTTCAACCCCGACCTGCCGTTCGCGTTTATCGGCAATGACTCGATCCTCGGCGTGCCGTGGCTGGTGGTGATCGCCGTGGCCGTGGTCGCGCTGTCATGGTTCATCCTGCGCCGCACGGTGATGGGCGTGCAGATCTACTCGGTGGGCGGCAACCCGGAGGCGGCTCGGTTATCGGGAATCAAGGTGTGGAAGGTGCTGCTCTTTGTCTATGCAATGTCCGGCGCACTGGCCGGGCTAGGCGCGGTGATGAGCGCTTCACGCCTGTTTGCCGCCAACGGCCTGCAACTGGGCCAGTCCTACGAGCTGGATGCAATCGCCGCGGTGATCCTCGGCGGCACCAGTTTCACCGGTGGCGTCGGTACGATCGGCGGCACATTGATCGGCGCGCTGATCATCGCGGTGCTCACCAACGGCCTGGTGCTGCTGGGGGTGTCGGACATCTGGCAGTACATCATCAAGGGGATCGTGATCATCGGCGCGGTGGCGCTCGATCGTTATCGCCAGTCCGGTGCGCGGACCTGATTTCACTCACACAACAATCACAAGAGAGACCGGCATGAACTTCAAACGAGTGTTTCCCGTCATTGCCTTGGCTGCCCTGATGTCCCAAGCCGTCGAAGCCCGTGAGCTCAAGGCCCTCGGCATCAGCATGGGCTCCTTGGGCAACCCGTATTTCGTGACCCTGGCCGACGGGGCCACGGCCCAGGCCAAGGCGATCAATCCCAGCGTCAAGGTCACCTCGGTGTCGGCCGACTATGACCTGAGCAAGCAATTTTCCCAGATCGATAATTTCATTTCGTCCAAGGTCGACTTGATCCTGCTCAACGCCGTCGACCCATCGGCCATGGCGTCGGCGATCAAGAAAGCCCGTGACGCCGGGATTGTGGTGGTGGCGGTGGATGTGGACGCCAAGGGCGTGAATGCGACCGTGCAGACCGACAATGTCGAAGCCGGCAAGCTGGCCTGCCAGTTCCTGGTCGACAAGCTTTCGGGCCAGGGCAACGTCATTATCCAGAATGGCCCGCAGGTCACCGCCGTGACCGACCGTGTCAAAGGCTGCAAGGCGGCGTTGGCCTCCGCGCCGGGTATCAAGGTGCTCTCGGACGATCAGGACGGTAAAGGCTCGCGCGAAGGCGGCTTGAACGTGATGCAGGGTTACCTGACGCGCTTCCCGAAAATCGACGGGCTGTTCGCGATCAACGACCCGCAGGCCATCGGCAGCGACCTGGCGGCCAAGCAACTGAAACGCAGCGGCATCATCATCACTTCGGTGGACGGTGCGCCGGATATCGAGAACGCGTTGAAGAGCGATACCCAGATCCAGGCGTCCGCCAGCCAGGACCCGTGGGCCATGGCCCAGACCGCGGTGAATGTGGGCAACGACATTCTCAATGACAAGGCCCCGGCCAAAGCGGTGACCCTGCTCACGCCGAAACTGATCACCCGCGACAACATCAGTACGTACAGCGGCTGGTCGAGCAAACATTGATCGACTGAGAAGGTGCAGCGTCGTGGTCACCATGGATGACGTGGCAAGCCGGGCGGGGGTGTCGACCTCGACCGTCTCCCACGTATTGAACGGTACGCGCAAAGTCAGCCCGAGCACGGTGCAGGCGGTACAGCGCGCCATTCAGGAGTTGGGTTATATCCCCAACACCCTGGCGCGTTCCCTGGCCCGCTCCAGCACCAGCACGATTGGCGTGGCGATCTCGGCGCTGTCCAACCACTATTTCAGCGAAACCGTGCATGCCATCGAAACCGAGTGTGCCAAGCACGGTTACATGATGTTGTTTGTCGACACCCACGATGATCCGGAGCAGGAGCTGCGCGTGGTCACGGCGCTGCATCATCGGCGGGTTGACGGGATGGTGCTGGCGCCCTCGAACGGCTCCAAGGCGCTGGACTATCTGCGCGCCAACCAGATTCCCACGGTGCTGGTGGACCGCATGATGAGCACGCAGTTTGACCAGGTCGGGGTGGAGAACGCCCAACCGACCCAGGCCCTCATTGAACACCTGATCGCCCATGGCCACCGCCGCATCGGCTTCATCGCCGGGCGCGAGGGCTTCAGCACCACGGATGAACGGGTGGCGGGTTATCGCGCCGCATTGCACGCGGCAGGGCTGGCGTTTGATCCGCAATTGCTGGTCAATGGCGGCTCCAACACGGAACCTGCGCGCAGGGCCACGGCGCAGTTACTGGGTTTGGCGGCGCCGCCCACGGCGATCATGGCCGGTAATAACCTGATGACCCTGGGCGCCATGCAGGCGTTGCGTGACGCGCAGATTGAGGTGCCCGGGCAGATGGCCCTGGTAGGTTTCGATGATTTTGACTGGGCGGATTTTTTTGTGCCGCGCCTGACCTTGATCGCCCAGCCGGTGCAGGCGCTGGGCGCGCGTGCGGTCGACCTGCTGCTGCAACGCATGGCTGCGCCCGACGCACCGACCCAGAGCGTGCGGATGGCGCCCACCCTGCAACTTCGTCATTCATGTGGCTGTATTGGATTGGAATAACCCCCGTATGAGCAATCCTGTTTCCCTCGGCATAGACCTCGGCACCTCGGAGCTCAAGGCGATCCTGATGGACGCCGACGGCGTCGTACTCGCCCATGCCGGCGTGCGCTTGAGTGTGTCGCGGCGTCACAGCGGCTGGTCCGAACAGGCGCCGCAAGCGTGGTGGCAGGCCTGCGTGCAGGCGCTTGAGCAGTTGCGTGCCCATGAAGCCTATGCCCGCGTGGCCTGTATCGGCCTGTCGGGGCAGATGCACGGCGCGGTCTTGCTCGGGCAGGACGACCGCGTGTTGTACCCGGCGATCCTGTGGGATGACTCACGGGCCGTGGCCGAGGCCGAACAACTGGGCAGCGATTTTGCCGAAGTGACCGGCAGCCTGCCCATGGCCGGGCTGACCGCCCCCAAGCTGCTGTGGCTGCAACGCCATGCGCCTGAGGTATTCGCAGCGATTGATTGTGTGCTGTCACCCAAGGATTACCTGCGATTGCGCTTGAGTGGCGAGCGTATCAGTGACATGTCCGATGCGGCCGGCACGCTCTGGCTGGACGTGGCGCAGCGTGAATGGTTTACCCCGATGGTGCGAGCCACGGGCCTGACGCCGCAACAGTTGCCCAGACTGGTCGAAGGCGGTGCCGCGAGTGCCTGGTTGTCGGCGGCGACGGCGAGCGAGCTGGGGCTGCCACCTGACGTGGTGATCGCCGGCGGCGGCGGTGACAACCCGGTAGCCGCCGTGGGCATTGGTGCAATCCACGCCGGCGACGGTTTCATCACCCTGGGCACCAGCGCGGCCATTGTCGCAATCACGGATCACGCAGCCGGCAACCCGGCCAGTGCGGTGCACAGTTTTTGCCATGCCTTGCCCAATCGCTGGTACACCATGGGCGCCATGCTGGCCGGGGCGAGTTGCCTGCGCTGGGTCACGCGGTTGACGGGCATCCCGGATGAGCAAGCCTTACTGGATCAGGTCCAGGCGCAATGGCCGATCGAGCAGCCCGTGCCCGTGGATATGCCGCTGTTTCTGCCGTACCTGGCGGGTGAGCGCACACCCCACAACGACCCGCTGCTGCGCGGCGGCTTTATGGGCCTGGGCCATGACTGCACACCCGCCATGCTCGGTTACGCGGTGATGGAAGGTGTGGGCTTCGGCTTGCTGGATGCGTTGCACGCGGTGCAATCGGCCGGCGCCCAGGTCGAGCGCTTTGCCTTGGTCGGTGGCGGGGCGCGCAGCGAGTATTGGGCACAGCTGCTGGCCAATATTGTGCAGCGGGAAGTCTTCACGCTGCAGGGTAGCGAATTGAGTGCGTGTATAGGGGCGGCGAAGCTGGGGTTCCTGGCGATCGGGCAGGGCGACAAGCTGTTGGAGACCGGCATGCCGGTCAAGGCGCGGTACTGGCCTGACCTGACGCGACAGCCGCTGTTGAGCCTGCGATATCGCAAGTTCCAAGGGTTGCTGGCGGCCGCCAAGGCGCTGCATAGCGTCAATCAGCCAAAGGCGGCAAACGTCGTTTGACCGGCGTTTTCTTGACGATGGCCGTGTTGGTTTCGGCATAGGCGTTGAGCCGGTCGAGCAGGGTGTCCAGTTGTTCCATGGTGCGTACGTGCAAACGGGCGATAAAGCAGTCATCACCGGTGACCTTGTCGCACTCGGTGAACTCGGGAATGGCCTGGATCTGCCGCTCCACTTCCTGCAATTTGCCGGGCAACGGGCGGATACGCACGATGGCCTGCAGCAGGTAGCCGAAGTGCCTGGGGTCGATGTCGACGGTGTAGTGCGTCAGTACGCCGCGTTCTTCAAGACGGCGCAGGCGTTCGCCGACGCTGGGCGATGACAGGCCGGTGACGCCCGCCAGGGCCTTGAGGGACAGACGCGAGTCGTCCATCAAGGCGGCGATCAGTTGCTGGTCGATGGTGTCAATCATGAGGTTGGCCTAATAAGTAAAGGTGATTAGGGTATTTCGCCTTTTTTAGTCGCTGGAGCCGCCATCAAGCAGATTGCCATAATTGAGCCTCACTTGAGGAGCCTCAATCATGGATACATCCCTGCGTCGCGGGTCATGGGAAATGGTCGCCGCCATGCTGATTTCCGGCACCATCGGCTGGTTTGTGCTGGTGTCCGGCGTGTCGGTCATCGAAGTGGTGTTCTGGCGTTGCGTGATAGGTGGTCTGACGCTGTTGCTGGTGTGCGCATTACTCGGCTATTTGCGCATGGACTTGCTCACCTGGGCCAAACTCGGGCTGGCAATGCTCAGCGGCGTGGCCATCGTCGGCAACTGGCTGCTGCTGTTCGAATCCTATTCCCGCGCCTCCATCGCCATCAGTACGGCGGTGTACAACGTACAACCGTTCATTCTGGTGATGTTGGCGACGGTATTTCTCGGGGAAAAGATCACCGTGCAGAAACTGGCATGGTTGAGTGTGGCGTTCCTCGGCATGCTGGCGATTGTCAGCGCCCATGGCGAGCAACAGAGCGGCGGCGGTGATTACTTGACGGGCATTGCCCTGGCCTTGGGCGCGGCGTTTTTATACGCGGTTGCAGCGCTGATCATCAAACGGCTGAAGGAAGTGCCGCCGCATTTGATGGCATTGATCCAGGTCATCACCGGCGCGTTGTTACTGGCCCCGCTGGTGCCCTGGAACAGCCTGCCGACAACGGGGAATGCGTGGGCGGCACTGGCGACCCTCGGTGCGGTGCACACCGGTTTGATGTATGTGTTGCTCTACGGCGCAATCCAGAAACTGCCGACGGCGATGACCGGCGCGCTCTCGTTCATTTACCCGATTGCGGCGATTTTCGTCGACTGGATTGCGTTCGGGCATCGCCTGGGGTGGCTGCAATGGTTGGGGGTGGCGGCGATTCTGCTGGCTGCGGCGGGGTTGCAGCGGGGCTGGTGGTGGCACCGGCAAACCCATGCTCGAATGAAAGTCGAATGAAAAGGTGTGATGTGTAGGTCTATCTCTCACGAAGAGATGGAACAGATTCCTACGCAAGCACCACACAGGGTGGCGGATACCAGGCTGCGGGTTCAACCGCAGCCTCGAGAAAATTCCTCACCATGATGATCAACGATGAAAACCACCCTGTTAACTTTTCCAACCCCTGACTACCTGGCCGGGCATGTTCAAGCGGTAGCAGGCCCCAGCAACACCCGTCACGTGCGCGCGGCCGACGCTCCCTCAGCGGTAAAGCCTGAGTTGGCTCAGGCTCCGCCGACGCTGAGCAAAAATTCCATCCGCTGGGTGAATTTCCAGCACGGCGTCAACCTGGCCGAAGGAATCGAGCCGGGCTCGTCGAAGCGGATGACCCAGGAAGAACTGATCGTATGGCCGGGGAAAATGAGTGCCACGGCCGTGACGCACGAGCAGGCGCTTTTCCTCGCCGCTGCCCGCGTGGGGCCAGCGCTGGAATGGGCCGTGGCGAATGGAATCCTTGAGGAAAAGACCGAATACTCACAGGCCGACATTCAAAAAGCCGTTGCCGCACTGGATAAACAGCTGGAGGACATGGCGGGCGCCGTGAGCAGCCTGTCGACACCCATGCCGATGAGGAAGGACTATTTCCTCGGCACGCAGCAGGTGTCCCCCATCAAAGGCCACGCCGACCCGGCTAACCCAACCTACCCGGTGGCGCGTTACGACGACAAACAGTTCGGTGAAGACTTCAAATCCGATCTGGCGTCCAAGAAAGCCGCTTACGCCACGATCATCCAACACGTGCTCTCGACCATGCTCGTGCCGGATCAGGTTGCCATCGCCCAGGGTGAAGTCGGCGTGTATGCACTGAAGTCACCGGGCAAGGACGGCGAGCTCGAGCGCCGTACGTTCTTGCTTAAAGCCGTCCATAAGGGCAAGACCAGCGTGTATGAAGTCAGCCCTGAACAGGGGACGGTGGTTAAACGGGATGACTGTATCGGTGTATTCCAGGGCAACAGTGTCATCGGCAAAAAACGCCTGCCCGACGGTAATTACTCCGAGACGTTCACTGCCTGGGCAAAGCCAAATATTCAAGGCACTCAGTTCCAGACCAAAGTGGACAAGGAGCCCGGTGCAAAGCCGGACAACACGCCTTTTTCCGCGCAGCTTTATACGCTGGAGCCCCTGGGGGTATTTCCCCCGCCTGTTCAAAGCGCGACACCCCCCTCCAGCCCGCAGGCACTCTTTCAGGAGCGCAACCGGCAGGTATCAACGGTGGCCGGTGAGAAGTTGTTTTATAGGAGCGATCTGGACTTGCTGCACTGGGCACAAGAGGACCCGGAACGCGTGACTGAGGCCGAGAAAAACGACAGGGAAAACTATCAGGCTTTCAAGGAACAAAGGGAGAATCGTCGCGAAGTGCTTAAAGGCTTTGTGCCTTTCTGGCACGGGGTCGAAGCCATTGTTGCGGGGCGCCCGATAGAAGGGCTCGCGCAAATATGGATCGATATTCTTCTAATGGTACTGCCGGTCGAAAAAGCTGCTGCCGGTCTGGTAGAGGGTGGCATCCGCCTGCTTAAACCGGTCATTCCGAAATTCCTGAAACCTTCAGGCACCTTTGCCGGTTACGCCTTCAACCCTGGCGCGGCAGGCGTCGCATGGGAAGGCGGTGTGCAGGGGATGAAGTGGGCACCCAATACCTCGAAGTCTGTCGCCACGGGCATCAACCAGTTCAAGTTCAACGCCACGCCTCTGTCCAGGGCCGGTTCGGGCATGCGCGAGATTGAGTACAACGGTGCCCGGTACTTTGCTGGTGCCAAGCCTGACGCTGGCGACAACGTGCACTATGTGCTGCGGGTACCGGACCCGAAAGACCCGACGCGGCTTGTGAGCAGCGGCATTATCGCCAGGCCGGACGAAACAGGCGTCTGGGCCAGGCGCGGGCTTAAAGGCGGTGAGCGCTCGGGCGCAAAGAAAGGGGAGGCATCTGAGGCAGACTCGAAAGGTCGACTCAAGGCGCCCGGCAACGCTGCAGTGAATCAGCGGCTGGTGAACCATCCAGATTGGCAGTCGGTGGTGGATTCGGGCACGTACAACGGGCAGCCCGTTTATATTCACTACACCAGCAAGGAAGGCGCGGAAGCCATCACCCGGCAGTTGAGCATCAACGATGCCTCGCGTGAAACCACGCGCGCGGGGGCAAAAGGCGGTGTGTACGTTAACCCCCCGGGGCAGCAATTCAATGGGGAGAATGTCGAAACCCTGTTGTTCCTGGGTAACAAACGCTATGAAGGGCGAGGTGACTACATGGTGATCTTCAGCACTGACCAGGTGCCGACGAATTTAGGCCCTGTCACCGCAGGCAGCCCGTTCGTTGAGCTGAAGTTTCAAAAAGGAATAAAACTGACACCGTCGAACTTTGTCTACGCAGGGCCCAACACGTTTGCAAACTACTTTGGTTGAAAGCCTCTGAACCACCAGGCGTCGGTTTCTTCCGAAGCCTGGTGGTTCATCTCGCCGGTTTGACTCAGTGCGGTGCGCGCGGAATAGTCTTGAGCAAGTCATCCGGGCTGATGTGGCCGACCACACTGCCAGGCTGCGGCAGGCCGAGGATATGCCCCTTGATCTTGCCCACCACGTGCATCTCGCAGGGCTTGCAATCGAACTTCAGCGTCAGCACTTCATCGCCATGGATCAATTGCATCGGCGCCACCTTGGTCTTCACGCCCGTCACACCTTTGGCCTGTTTAGGGCACAGGTTGAACGAGAAGCGCAGGCAGTGCTTGGTGATCATCACCGGTACTTCGCCGGTTTCTTCGTGGGCTTCGAAGGCCGCGTCGATCAGCTTTACGCCGTGACGGTGATAGAAATCACGGGCTTTCTGGTTGTAGACGTTGGCCAGGAACGACAGGTGCGCTTCCGGGTACACCGGCGGCGGCGAGGTTTCAGCCTTGCGCCCGCCGCGTGGGTGAGCGGCAACGCGAGCGGCGGTCAGCGCTTCGATCACTTCGCGGCGCAATGCCTTGAGCTGCGAGTTGGGGATGAAGAACGCTTGCGGCGCGTCCAGCTGGATATCGGTGGCGTGGTACTCGGTGGTGCCCAGTTGGCCGAGCAGGTCACGCAAGGTTTCCAGTGCCTGTTCCGGCTTGTTGGCCACGGCGAACGGGCCGGGCAGGGTGACGCTGGCGCTGAGGCCTTCTTCGCTGGTAGCAGTGACTTGCAGTTGGTCCTCACGCAGGCGTGCCACCCACGACAGGCCGATACGGCGCTCGGCCGAGGTCTTGAGCAGTGCCTGTTGCCAGTTATGGTCCAGGTTACGGTTCAGCGGGTGGTTGGGGCGCAATTGATGCAGACCGGCCGGCATTTCATTCGGTTCGACGCGGTAGCGGTAGCGCTTGGCACCGTCCTCTTCGAACTCGCCTTTAGGCTCGGCAATGTTGGCGCGAAAACCGACCACTTCGCGTTTGACCAGCACATTGAGGCCGTCACCATTGGACAGCGGCTCATGGGTCACGACCTGCAGGTCGCGCTTGCCGGCTTTTTCCACCACGCCGACCGGCAGGCCGGTGAAGGTTGGGGTGTCGAAGGCACCGATGTCGATCTTGCGATCGCTGACGAAGTAATCGGTGCTGCCACGGTGGAAGGTTTTTTCCGGGTCGGGCAGGAAGAAATGCGCGGTCCGGCCACTGGACGCGCGCGCCAGGTCCGGGCGGTCTTCAAGGATGTCGTCGAGGCGCTGGCGGTAGTAGGCGGTGATGTTTTTCACATACCCCATGTCTTTGTAGCGGCCTTCGATCTTGAACGAACGTACCCCGGCTTCCACCAGGGCACGCAGGTTGGCGCTCTGGTTGTTGTCTTTCATCGACAGCAGGTGCTTTTCAAAGGCCACGACCCGGCCCTGATCGTCCTTCAACGTGTAGGGCAGGCGGCACGCCTGGGAGCAGTCGCCACGGTTGGCGCTGCGGCCATTCTGCGCGTGGGAGATGTTGCACTGCCCGGAGAACGCCACGCACAGGGCACCGTGGATGAAGAACTCGATGGCGGCATCGGTTTCGTCGGCGATTGCACGGATCTCTTGCAGGTTCAGCTCACGGGCCAATACCAACTGGGAGAAACCGGCCTGGTCGAGAAACTTGGCGCGGGCCAGGGTGCGGATGTCGGTCTGGGTGCTGGCGTGCAGCTCGATGGGCGGAATATCCAGCTCCATCACCCCCAGGTCCTGCACGATCAGGGCATCGACGCCGGCGTCGTACAACTGATGGATCAGTTTGCGCGCAGGTTCCAGCTCGTTGTCATGCAGGATGGTGTTGATCGTGGTGAACACGCGGGCGTGGTAACGCCGGGCGAATTCCACCAGTTGAGCGATATCGCTCACTTCGTTGCAGGCGTTATGGCGCGCGCCGAAGCTTGGGCCGCCGATGTAGATGGCATCGGCGCCATGCAGGATAGCCTCGCGCGCGATGGCGACATCGCGGGCAGGGCTGAGCAATTCCAGGTGATGCTTGGGCAAGGACATAGTTTTTTTAGTCAGGCTTGTCACGGTTGAGGCGCGCATTGTAGCCGTGAAACGCCGGGCGGGCACCTACCATAGGGCTGGTGTGTAAACCACAATCCCTGTGGGAGGGGTTTGCTCCCTCCCACAGGGGGTTATGCGGCGTGCAGGCACTCCAGCGCTCTGTCGGCCAGGGTTTTGGCGCTGTCGATCAGGTGTTCAGTGGCGCCGGCCATCTGAAACTGATCGCTGCTCGGTGCCTGGCGAGTGGCGGCTGCAGTGGCGGCTGCGCAGCGCAACAGGTCGCAGATTTGGGCGAGGGCGTCTTCGAAGCTGAGGTCGTGGTGCACAGTGAATGAGGGGGGTGAGGCGGGCTGTAGGTAATGGCGCAGGGCGCGGTCGAGGATTTCGCGAGGTGGGTCGGGGACGATTTTGTTCATGAATGAAGTACCTGCTCAGGTAGGGAGCCATTCTTTTGCCGATCTCACACGTCAAAAAAGGTGGCAGCTATGTGCGGGGTGAGATACCGGAGAGCAGGACCCGGCCAGACCGAAGTCTGCCCGCACACAGCCGCCATAGACGGTTGTACGCATCATGTCTGCAATACACGGGATCTTACACCCGATCGCTGATATGCAGCGACGGAGCGAAGGCTAGCCAGTGAAGTGAGCAGGCGCAAGGCGGTGGGATTGTCTAGGAAACGTCCTGCAAATTAAAGGGATATGACTTGCTGGCCTTTAACAATGCATGTCACCCACGCGGCACAGCTCGAGTGAGGGGGCTTGCGCCCGATAGCGGCCGGTCAGTCAGCTTATTTGCGACTGATGCACCGTCATCGGGAGCAAGTGCCCCCCACTGGGGTCCCGCGTACTTTATCGGAGGGCTGCTCAGGCCTTGGCGGCCATCGCGGTGACTTCGACGCGCATGCCTTCTACGGCCAGGGAGGCAACGCCAACGGCCGCACGCACCGGCCATGGCTTGGCGAAAAAGCGTTTGTAGACCTCGTTGAACGCGGCGCGGTCAGCCATATCCGTCAGGTAAATGGTCAGGTGCATCACCCGGTCCATGGAACTGCCGGCCTTCTCCAGGGCGACTTTCAGCGCTTGCAGGGTGCATTCGCTTTGCAGGGTGATATCGCCCAGTTCCAGGCTGCCGTCGGCGCGGGTCGGAACCTGGGTGGAAACCAGGATGCCGTTGAAGCCGACGACATCGGAGGAGATCGAATCAGCATCCGGATCGGGGATAAAGCTCAGGTCGTGGTTGGCCATGATGTGCTCGGGTCGAAGAAGGGGGGCGCCAGTCTAAACACTGGCGCTGCACAGGTCACTTCCATGGGGTTGATGAGCAAATACTTGGCGTCAATTAATAATTATTTTCTGCGCCTCAAGTCGCTATTTTTCTGCCGATACTACACTCAAGCACCAGTGAAACAGCGCTCGAGTGAGGGTACGTCATGTTCAATAAAGCATTGAAAACAGAACTGGCGGCCAGGACGGCCGAGGTGGCGCAATACAAAGGGTTGTTCAGCGCACTCGAACGCTCCATGGCGGTGGTCGAATTCGACCTGACCGGCAGAGTGCTGCGTGCCAATGAGGCGTTCCAGGCGACCATGGGGTACAGCGCAGACCAATTGGTCGGCAAGACCCATCGTGATTTTTGCCTGCCTGAATTGACCGGCAGTCCCGCGTACACGGCGTTCTGGAATGATCTGAGGGCCGGTAAATTCGTCTCGGGTACTTTCAAACGTGTGGACTCCCACGGCAACACTGTCTGGTTGGAGGCCAGTTACAACCCCGTGCTGGACGTAAAGGGCCAAGTGCTGAAAGTGGTCAAGTACGCGCTGAACGTGACGCAAAAAGTCGAACAGGAAGCCGCCACCCGCAGCAGGCTGGTTGCACTGGACCGGGCGATGGCGGCTATCGAGTTCGATTTGAACGGGGTGGTACTCGACGCCAATGACAACTTCCTGCAGGTGATGGGGTATTCACTGCCGGAACTCAAAGGCAAACACCACCGCATGTTCTGCGAGCCGGCACTGGTCAACAGCAGTGAATACAGCGACTTCTGGCGCCGGCTGAACAACGGAGAGTTTTTTACCGGACAGTTCAAGCGTATCGGCAGAAATGGCCGTGTGGTGTGGTTGGAGGCCAGCTACAACCCGGTGTACGACGGCGATGGCAAATTGATCAAAATCGTCAAGTTCGCCAGCGACATCACCGAGCGCGTGGAGAAATTCGAGGAAGACTCACGCGGCGCCTCACGGGCCTATCATATTTCGTCGGAAACCGAGCGCTTTGCCGAGCATGGCACCGAGGTGATTCAAGAGACCGCCGCTGAAATGCGCCGCATCGCCGATAATATCGGTGCCTCGGCACGGCTGGTCGGGCAGTTGGGCGATCGCTCCGAGCAAATCACCGCAATCGTCAATACCATCCGCGGTATCGCCGACCAGACCAACCTGTTGGCGCTCAACGCCGCCATCGAGGCGGCCCGGGCGGGTGACCAGGGTCGTGGCTTTGCGGTGGTGGCCGACGAGGTCAGGCAATTGGCGGGGCGAACCAGCCGCTCCACGGCGGAAATTGCCGAGATGATCGGCATGATCCTCTCGGAAACCCGCGATGCGGTGTCCAGCATGAACGCGACCCAGGAGGGCGCGCAGCGCGGCGTCAACCTGGCGGACCAGGCCGGCTCGGTGATTTTGCAGATCCGTACCAGCACCGGCGACGCCGTACGCGCGGTGAGCATGTTTGCCTCGAAACTGGACGAGTCCGAAGTGATCCCTAAAACGGCCGTCGGTTGGGTTGGGTAGTGCCTGGGCACCGGCCGGCCACTTGGCTGGCCGGTGCATTCAGCGGCTACAACAGGGTGAACGGGTAATCGACGATCACCCGCAGTTCATTCAACTTCCCATCGCCCTGATCGGCGTTGGATGAAACCATGGCGTCACGTATGCGAAACGACAGGTTTTTCGCCGGGCCGCTCTGCAGCACATATTTGGCCTCCACATCGGTCTCGTGGTGGTCACCCTCGGCGCCGTAGTCGCCGGCATAGGCACTGTTGGCCGGCGTGTGCGTGCCATTGATGTCGGAACCGTTGACGTAGCGGGTCATGAAGCTCAGCCCGGGGACGCCGAAGCTGGCCATATTCAGGTCGTAACGGATACCCCAGGACTGTTCGCCCGGGCCGTTGAAGTCGCCCCACTGTATCGAGTTGGCCAGCAGCACCGAATCGCCGCCTTCGCCCGCGCCATTGTTACCCGTGCCGATGTAGTCGAACGGCGTGTCGCCATGCACTTTCTGGAACGACAGCGTCAGGGTATGGGCCGCCAGGAACGAGTAGGCCGCGGCAACCGAGTAGGTCGTGTTGTTGATCGCCCCGGCCTTGGCGCTGCCGGTGTCGAGGGTACGGTACAGGTTGCCGTCCAATGCCAACGACTGGTCATTGCCCAACGCAATGACGTAGTTGAGGTTGGTGTAGTACTGGCGCCAGATATCTTCCAACTCACCCGCATACAGCGTGGCGCTCAACGACGGTGTGAAGGTGTATTTGCCACCGACGAAGCTCGCACTGTTGGCCGCCACGTTGGCGTAGGTGGCGTAGATATCGTGGTCATGGTTGCTGGTCATGCCGCTGTTGGTGCTGGTGAAGTGCCCGGCTTCCAGGTCGAGCCCGGCGATCTCGCTGCTGGTCAGGTCAAAACCGGTGGCGGTCTGCGGCAAAATACGCGTACCGCCGGTAGCGAAGACGAGGGCGGTAGGCTGCATGTCACCGAATTTCAGCTGGGTCTTGGAGACCTTGAGCTTCACCGCTGCACCCACTGAACCGTAGCCGTTTTCAGGGTCGCCATGACGGTCGGTCGGCAGGTCACCGGTGCCTGCATCGGCGTGCGTAGCGTCGAGCTTCATCGCGCCGTAGGCGTAGGCGTCCACGCCAAAACCAATCGTGCCCTGGGTGAAGCCGGAGGCGTAGTTGAGCATCGCGCCCTGGGTCCAGTCGCGGTTGTCAGCCTTGCCGCTTTGGCGGTCGCGGTCAAAGTAATAGTTGCGTAGCAGCCCGGTGAGGCTGCTGCCTTCGATAAACCCCTTGGAATCCGCCTGGTCGGTAACGGACTCGGCAAAGGTGACTTGGCTGATACTGACACCTATCGCCAGCGTCAACAGGCTCCACTTTTTGATCATGTTCTTATTTCCCCGGAATAATGAACGCGCACAGTTACACCGCACTTTATTGAAAAGGTGTACAGGTTTTATGGGCAGGTATTTCAGGTGAGCGCAGTGCCGTTTTTATTGTGTTCGACGTGTTGTCGAGCTTGATTATCAGCAGATTTTTCGCGGCGCGCAGCCCTGTGCGGGATTAAACTCGATTAATTAAACTTCACATTATTTAATCGGTTACGGGTGTAGCGTGGTCAGGGTCTTAGCCGCTCTGCTTCGACAAAACCCTTTGGTTTTCCGCCGCAGGTTCTGCGGCGGATTTTTTATATCCGCTTAACGTAGGGGCAGGGCATTGCAGCGCCAACAATTGAATGGAGGCAATCTGTGTGTGCCCCTGACGGTTACTCTTTCACATCCATGAATTTTTCAGCCCACGCTACATAGCTTTCCGGCAGCGTGTAGGTATGCGTCAGCTCGGTGGCACTCAGGTTCGAGGTGCTGTGGGTCAGCTTACGCTGGGCGCGCAGGCTGTCGTAGGTGGCCTTGATCGACGCAAAGTAGGCGCCATGGCCGGCCACCACGACACGCACGCCCAGGCTGGCGAGGCGCTCGCTGTCGTTGAGCTGGGGATTGCCGTAGGTCACCAGCATCAACGGCACCGTGAGGTTCGCCGCGATCTGCTCCAGGTGGGCGAAGTCTTTGACGCCGACCATGCAGATGCCATCGGCACCGGCTTTTTCATAGGCCTTGGTGCGTTCGATAACGTCTGCGGTCGGCAATACACCGGCGTTGGTGCGGGCGATGATCGACAGTTCCGGATCGACACGTGCCTCAAGCGCTGCCTTGACCTTGCCGATGCCTTCTTCGATGGAGATCAGGTCGGTGGATTTGCGCCCGAACTGCGCCGGCAGCAGGGTGTCTTCAATCGTCAGCGCCGCGACGCCGGCACGCTCGAGTTCCTCGACGGTGCGCATCACGTTCAGGGCGTTGCCATAACCGTGGTCGGCGTCCGCGATAAAGGGCAACTGCGCCACGCGCCCGATACGGGTCGCCTGTTCAACGAATTCACTCAGGGTGATCAGCGCAAAATCGGGGGCGGCGAGTACCTGCAACGAAGCGACCGAGCCACCCAGGATACCGACCTCGAACCCTAGGTCGGCCGCGATACGCGCGGACATGGGGTCGAAAACCGAGGCGGTTTCAACGCACATTTTCTTGGCAAGCAATTCACGGAAGTTGCGGCGCAACGCTGAGTGAGAGATTTTCGGCATGTTCTTTCCTGGCTCTGTCGTCTTCAGTGACGATCAATGTCTATTCATGGTGGCGCGAGATTACCATGCAGACGGGCCGGGCATTATGACGTTTGAGCATGAGGTAGGCGCCGCCAACATGGGGCACCAATTTGGGGCGTAAATTCGGAAGAATTGGACACGTCTCCAGGGTTTACGCGAGACGTGTCACTTGCCCTGTGGGAGGGTCACGGAGCGTTCGCCGGCGCTGGCTCCTGCAGCGATTGCCCCGCGTCGTGAGCGTGCGTGGCCCCCATGAACATGTACATCGCCGGCACCATGAACAGGGTCAACAGCGTGCCGATCGACAAGCCGGCGAAGATCACCAACCCCATGTCATGACGCCCCGCAGCCCCGGCACCGGAAGCCCACACCAGGGGCACTACGCCCAGCACCATCGCTGCCGTGGTCATCAGGATCGGGCGCAGGCGCACGGCGGCCGCTTCTTCAATCGCCTCACGCTTACTGTGGCCGGCGCGCTGCAACTCATTGGCGAACTGCACGATCAGAATCCCGTGCTTGGTGATCAACCCCAACAGCGTCACCAGGCCAACCTGGGTGTACACGTTGATCGAGGCGTAGCCCATGGTGATGAAGGCCAGCGCACCGAAGAGCGCCGGTGGCACGGAGAACAGGATCACCACCGGGTCGCGGAAACTCTCGAACTGGAAGGCCAGGGCCAGGTAGACGATCAGGATCGAAAACATCAGCAAGCCGACGAAACCACCCGACTCCTGCATGAACTGCCGCGACTCGCCGGCAAAGTCCGAGGTGTAGCCGGAAGGCGCAACGTTGTTGAGGATCGTGTTCAGTTTCGCCAGCAGTTCACCCTGGGCCACACCACTGACGCCGCCCAGCGTCGCCGAGTTGAGTTGCTGGAAGTGGTTGATCGATTCCGGCTGGGTCGAGGTCTCGATATGCGCCACCGTGCGTGCCGGGATCATGCTGCCTGTGGGCGTGCGGATGTAGTAATCGAGAATCTGCTCGGGGTTGAGACGGTTGACCTGCAACACCTGGGGAATGACTTTGTACGAGCGCCCGGCAGTGGAAAAGTAGTTCACGTAGTTGCCACCCAAGGCGGCCGACAACGCCGCGCCCACATCGGCCTGGGTCATGCCCAACGCGGCAATTTTCTCCCGGTCGACCACCAGCCTGGCCTGCGGTTTGTCCAGTTTCAAGTCCATGTCGGCGAACCAGAACAGCTGTTGTTTGCGGGCCTCGGCCATGACCGCTTGCGCGACTTCGTTGAGGTTTTCCACCGAGTCGGTGGTCGTGATCACAAACTGCACCGGCAACCCCTGGGCACCCGGCAGGGAGGGCAGCGGGAAGGCCGCGATGCTGGCGCCCGGTACCTGGTTCCATTTTTGCTGCAGGTCCAGAATCAGTTGGGCCTGGGAGCGTGTACGGTCGGCCCAGGATTTGAGCAGCACGCCACCCAGGCCCTGGTTGAGTGCCGGCAGGCCGGTCAGTTGGAACATCTGCGCATATTCGGGTTCTTTGTTGGCAATCTGGAAGGCCTGGTCGGCAATGCGCTCCATCTGCTGGGGCGAGGCTGTCGGCGGGCCTTTGATCTGCATGAACACCAACCCCTGGTCTTCGGTGGGCGACAGTTCGCTCTTGGCGGTCATGCCACTGGCGGCGACCAGCAGGAACAAGATAAAGCCAAAGGTCACCAACACCGGCCAGACGTTCAGCCCGCCGGACAGCACGCGATGGTAGCGCTTGCGAAGCCAGTCAAAGTAATGGTCGAGCCGACGGGCGAAACGGCCTTCCTCCTGGCCGGGCTTGAACAGTCTGGACGTCATCATCGGCGAGAGTGTCAACGCCACCACGGCCGACACGGTCACGGCGCCCGCCAGCGAGAAACAGAACTCCTTGAACAGGGCGCCCGTAAGGCCGCTGCGCAGCCCGATAGGCACATACGCGGCGACCAACACCACGGTCATCGCAATGATCGGCCCGCCCAGTTCGCGCGCCGCGATCAGCGCGGCTTCCAACACGCCTTTACCTTCCTCCTTGATATGACGGTCGACGTTTTCCACCACAATAATCGCGTCGTCCACCACCAGCCCGATCGCCAGTACCAGGGCAAGCAGCGTCAGCAAGTTGATGGAGTAACCCAGCAGGTACATGACGAAGAACGTGCCGACCAGCGACAGCGGAATCGCCACCAGCGGTACGATCACCGCGCGAAACGAACCGAGGAACAGGTAGATGACCACCGAGACGATGATCATGGCTTCGACCAGGGTCTTTACCACCTCATAAATCGACGTGTTGATGAACTCGGTGGAGTCATACACGATCTCGCCGCGCACCCCGCTGGGCAATTGCGATTGCAGCTCGGGGAAAGCCTCGCGCACGCTGTCGGCGACCGTCAGGATGTTCGCCGTAGGCGCTGCTTTGATGCCGATGAATACCGAGCGCTTGCCGGAGAATGCCACGCTGCTGTCGTAGCTTTCGGCGCCAAGCGTCACGGTGGCCACATCCTCCAGGTACACCAGCGCATCGCCGTTGTGCTTGATGACCAGGCGCTTGAACTCATCCACCGTGTGCAAATCGGTGCCGGCCGTCAGGTCGATCGTCACCGATTGCCCACGGGTCGAGCCCACCGCAGACAAGTAGTTGTTGTTGGCCAGGGCGGTGGACACGTCCTGCGCGGTGACGTTATGCGCCGCCAGTTTGTCCGGGTCGAGCCAGGCGCGCAGGGCGAACTGGCGACCGCCGAGAATCTCTGCGGTTTGCACGCCCTGGATCGAATCGAGCTTGGGTTTGACCACCCGCACCAGGTAGTCCGTGATGTTGTTGGTGGGCAGCGTGTCGCTGTAGAACCCCAGGTACATGGCGTCCGTGGTTTGCCCGACGGCCACCGTCAGCACCGGCTCCTGAGCCTGGGCGGGCAGTTGGTTCTTCACCGAATTGACCTGGGTATTGATCTCGGTGAGGGCTTTGCTCGCGTCGTAGTTCAGCCGCAGGGTAGCGGTAATGGTCGAGACGCCGGTAATGCTCGATGAGGACAGGTAGTCAATGCCTTGGGCCTGAGCGATAGCGGCTTCCAGCGGCTGGGTGATAAAGCCTGCCACGGTGGACGCGTCCGCACCGTAGTAGGCGGTGGTGATGGTGACCACGGTGTTTTCGGTGCGCGGCCACTGGTTCACCGGCAGTTCGAAGATCGAGCGCAGCCCCAGGATCAGGATGAACAGCGAGACCACCACGGCCCAGACCGGCCGGTGGATAAAGGTATCGGTAAGTTTCATGGGACACCTTTAATGTTCTTGGGGAGTCGGAGCGGGGTCGTTCAGCGGCGCGGCGCTGTTGTCGACCTTCACCGGCGAGCCATTCTTGAGCTTCATCTGGCCGCTGGTGATCAACAGATCGCCTTCCTTCACACCGGACACGATCGCCACCTGATCGCCGCGGGCCGGGCCGGTCTTGATGAAGGTCTGTTGCGCGCTGAGCACCTCTTCACCCTTGTCGTTTTTGCTCGAGGTGGCGATGAACACCGTGGTGCCGTAAGGGTTGTAGGTCACCGAGGTCTGTGGAACGGTGAGGTAGCGCTGGGGCGCGCCCGAATTGACCACGGCACGCGCAAACATCCCGGGCACCAGGCTTTGCCTGGGGTTCTCGACGGTGGCTTCGACAGTGACGTTGCGCGTGGCCGAATCGAATTGGGTGTCGACAGTGCTGATCCGGCCCGTAAAGGTTTGCTTGGAGAGGCCGTCGGCAGTCACCGAAACCCCCTGGCCGATGGCAATGGCCTCGAGCTGGGTCTGTGGCACCGTGAAGTCGATATAGATGGGATCGAAGGTCTGCAGCGTGGCAATTTTGTCGCCTGGGTTGAGGTATTGGCCCGGGTTGACGCGGGTGATCCCGATGCGCCCGGCAAACGGCGCGCGAATGGTCTTTTTTGCCACCAGCGCGCGTTGCTGTTCTACCGCGGCGACTTTGGCCTTCAGGTCTGCTGTGTCGGTGTCGACCTGGGCCTGGGATATCGCATTGACCGCCAGTTGCGCCTTGTCGCGCTTGAGCACAATACCCGCCAGGTCGGCAGTCGCTTCAAGGGAGTGGAGTTGCGCGATGTCGGAGTCGGCATTCAGCTGGACCAGGAGCGCCTGGGCCGCTACCTCTTGCCCGGGCGTGAAGCCGAGGGTACGCACGATACCGCCGACTTCTGTGGTGACGTCGACTCCGCGAACGGCCTTCATAGAACCCACGGCCGTCACGCTGGGTTGCCAATCGGCATAGGGCACGGGCATGGCGGTGACCACGGCGGCGGGCAAGGGCTGCTTTGACTGGGCGATCAGCGCGGAAATCTGCACGAATTTCACCGCGACGATAATCGCGACAATCACCAGCACTAACGCGAGCATGATCAGCATCGGCCGCCACAGTCGACGTTTGCGCGGTACGCCGGGCTCGGTGGGCGGGGGAGAGGCAGTCTGGACGTCGGCCATGGAGAGTCTCGCTGTTTCAATGATTCGGGGTTCAGTCCAACCACGCCGCTTTGGCGGGCGTAGCGATGGCGCGATGCGCGTTCTGCTTGTCGGCCGGTTTGAGCTCCTGCCACGACGGCAGCCCGAAGCGGTCCGGGTGACCCTGGGTGGCGGGGTCTACATCGGCGCGGTTCCACCAGCCGCCACCCAATGCCTGGAAGAGGGCCGTGGTATCGCTGTAGCGGGCAGCCTGCGCCCTGACGCGCGCCAGTACCGTGTTCTGGTAGGTCTGCTGGGCCGTGAGCAGGTTGATGTAAGCCACCGCACCCAGGCGGAATTGGGCCTGCACCAGGTCCAGGTTGGCTTGCGCGGAACGCTCGGCGGCGACCTGCTGGTTGAGTGTCTCGGCGTCGGCTTCCAACGCGCGCAGTGCATTGGCCACATCCTGGAACGCGGTCAACACAGTGCCGCGATAACGCGCCGCGGATTCGTCATAGGCCGCCACGGCAGCGCGTTTGCGATGTTCAAGGGCGCCGGCATCGAAGATCGGTTGGGCGATCGAACCCGCCAGGCTCCAGACGCCCGAGCCGGCGGAAAACAGCCGGCTCCCGCTCGCCACCGTGGAGCCGACGGAGCCGGTAATGCTGAACTGCGGCAACTGATTGGCGACGGCCACACCGATATTGGCGCTGGCCTGATGCAATTGAGCCTGGGCGGAACGCACATCCGGCCGTTGGCCGACAATCGCCGAGGGCAGGCTGACAGGCAGCTCCTGCGGCAGGTGCAGGGAGGCGAGTTGGAAACGTTCGCCCCGGTCCTGATTGGGAAAGCGGCCCAGGTAGGCCATCAGTTGGTTGCGGGTCTGCGCCAATTGCTTTTGCAGGGGCGGCAGGGTGGCGCGGGTCTGGGCCAGTGCGGTCTGTTGGGTGAGCACGTCGGCATTGCCGATGGCACCCAGTTGTCGCTGGGACTGCAACACGTCGAGCTGGTCGCTTTGCAGGCGGATGATGGCCTCGGTGGCCGCCACTTGATCGCGCAAAGACGCCAGGCTCACCGCCGTGTTGACCACATTGGACGTCAGCGTGAGGTAGGTGGCCTCCAGCTGGAAACGTTCGTACTCGGCCTGGGCCGTGGTGGATTCGATCTGCCGTCGGGTGCCGCCGAACACGTCCGGGGCATACGACACGCTGAGCGATGCCGAGCTGACCGTGAGAATCGGCGACGACGGTGCGCCCGTCGTGACGCCGGATACTTTCTCCCGGGCTTTTTGCAGATTGGCGTCGACCGAGGGAAACAGCGATGCCTGGTCGGCGTACACCCGCTCGTTGGCCTGGCGCAAGGCTGCTTGCGCGGCACTCACATCCGGGTTGGCGCGCAGGGCCTCTTCGACCAGGTCATTCAACGTCGGTGAGCGGAACAGCGTCCACCATTGCCCCGGAATGTCCATCCCTGCGATCAAGCGTTGCGCTGCGCCACCGGTGTCGATGTCGGCCTTGGCAGTGGTGGCGAGCTTTTCCCTGGTGTAATCGGCCTCTGCGGGTACCTCGGGGCGGGCAAAATCCGGCCCGACCGTACAACCGGCAAGCACCAGGCACAGCAGGCTAAGCGGAGCCAGAGGATGTGAAACACGCCACCGCGGCTGCTCGTTCATATCGACTCGATTAATCAGTTGGGTCACTGTTTTTTTTGTTGAGCAATGCGTGCAGGTGGATCTAGGCGAGCCATGGAAAAGGCCCTCGGGGCGCTGGATTCAAATCAGTGTAGGTGGTGCAGGGCGCTAAGCAATATCGACGCGTTGTACCGGGCGTATAGACAGATCTGAAAATGCATACTCAGCATTATTGCAGCATTAGGTTATGCGTTATTGGTATTTTACAGGCTGGTGTGAGTCCCCCATCTTGTCGGTCTTACGAACAGGTACTGGAGATAAATGTGCGTTATCCGACAAAACTGGTGGCCGCGATGGCTGCCGCATTGCTGTGTCTGACTGCGCACGCGCAAACGCTGGTGGTGGGCGACCAAAGCTACAACGCTCAGGCCGTGATGGAGGCGGCGGGTGTGCTCGATGACCTGCCTTATCAGCTGGAGTGGAAACAGTTCACCGCGGGCTCGCCGGTCGCCGAAGCGCTCAATGCCAACAGCCTGGACATCGGTTTGCTCGGTGACGCGCCGGTGCTGTTCCTGGGCGCATTGGGCGCGCCGATCAAGGTTATCGCCGTCAGCCGGCAGAACCTCGACGGCGTGGCCATCCTGGTGAGAAAGGATTCGTCGATCCACAGCCTGGCGGACCTGGCGGGCAAGCGGGCAGCCGTGTGGAAAGGGTCCTGGAGCCAGCAACTGCTGCTGACCGCACTGGATAAAGCCGGGGTTTCGCGGGACTCGATGGAGTTGCGCTACCTCAGTGCGCTGGACGCTTCCCATGCACTGGAAGGCGGCTCAGTGGACGTCATCGCTACCTGGGAACCCTATGTCACGCAGCAGGAACGCCAAGGTGCGCGCGTGCTCGCGACGGCTGACGGCCTGATCCCGGCCCAGAGTTTTATTGCCGCCAACGCCAAGGCCGTGGATGCCAAGCGTGCGCCGATCAATGACTTTCTCCAGCGCCTGAAGAAAGCCCGTGACTGGACCCGCCAAAGCCCGGCCAACGCCGACGCTTATGCCGATGCCTGGGCCAAGCGCACCCGGGCCGACGCGGATATCGCCCGGGCCTGGTTTGCCCGGGCGCGCACCACCGTGGAGCCCGTGACAGCCCAATCGCCAGTGGAGGCGCAAAAAACCGTGGACTTCTTCGCCAGCCAAGGCCTGGTCAAGTCCTATCCGGCCGCCAGTCTGTTCGACACCTCGTTCTCGGCGGCCCTGCAACCCACCGTCGCTGAAACACAGCCCTGAATGCCGCAAGGAACACGTCAGACATGACCAAAAGACAGCTCAAACTGGGTGCCCTGACCATGGGGTGTGGCGGGCCGGGTCGCCACAACCTGTGGCTTGACCCGCAACTGCCCGCCGATGCCAGCGTCAACATCGACTGGTATATCGAGATCGCGCAACAGGCCGAAGCGGCGTTGTTCGACTTGATGTTTATCGTCGACAGCCAGTTCATTACGCCCGGGTCGCCATCCCACTACCTCAATCGCCTGGAACCGCTGACGCTGTTATCGGCACTGGCCGTGAGTACGCGGCATATAGGGCTGGTCGGCACCCTGACGACTTCATACAACTCACCGTACAACGTCGCCCGCCGCCTGGCCTCCCTGGATCTGATCAGCAAAGGCCGCGCCGGCTGGAACGTGGTCACCAGCGGAGACGCCGGTACCGCCGGCAATTACAGTCGCGATGAACATTATGACTACGACACCCGCTATACCCGCGCAGCCGAACACGTCCAAGTGGTGCAGGGCCTGTGGAACTCGTACGAGGACGATGCCTTTGTGCGCGACCGCGCCACCGGCCGGTTTTTCGACCCCGACAAGCTGCACAGCCTGAATCATAAAGGCGAGCATTTCTCGGTGGTCGGGCCGCTGAATATCCAGCGCTCGCCCCAAGGCCAGCCGGTGATCTTCCAGGCCGGCGACTCAGAGCAAGGCCGCGACCTGGGCGCCGCCACAGCCGATGTGATCTTTACCCATGCGGCGAGCATCGAGCAGGGCCAGGCGTTTTATCGGGATATAAAGGGCAGGGCGGTGCAGCACGGTCGCGATCCCGAACAGTTACTGGTAATGCCGGGGGCGGAGATCTATGTGGGCGACACCGATGAACACGCCCGTGAAATCGAACGGCACTACCATCAGGCCGACCATAGCTTTGAGTTGGCGTTGAAAGAGTTCGGGCGCAATTTCGGCTGGCATGATTTCAGCCAGTACGACCTCGATGCGCCGTTTCCGCAGGAGAGCCTGGAGGCGGCACGCAGCAGCTTTTTCACCGCCGCCAAACGCATTGCCGACCAGGCTCGGGAGAAGGGCTTCACGCTGCGCCAGGCCGTCGAGTTCGGCCGGCAACTGCGCCCGGGGGCCTTTGTGGGGACGGCGGACACCGTTGCGCAGAAAATGGCGGATTGGTTTGGAGCGCGGGCGGTGGATGGGTTCAATATCTATATTGGGCATCCGGAGCAGTTCGAGCGTTTTACACGGGAAGTCATACCGCTGTTGCAGGCGCGCGGTGTGTATCGCACGGCCTATGAAGGGACGACGTTGCGCGAAAGCCTGGGGTTGACTGCGAGCACCTCATCCTTTCATCCATCGGCGAGGTGATCATTTGAGCGTAATCACCACCTTGCCCCTGGCCCGTCCCTGCTCGACGTAAGCCAACGCCTGCGCCGTGGCTTCAAAGGTGAAGGCGCGGTCAATCACCGGCCGGATGACTCCGGCCTCAATCAGCGCGCTGATGTGTTGCAGTTGTGCGCCATCGGCCCGCATGAACACGAACGCGTAGCGCACGCCCTGTTTGCGCGCCTTGCGCCGGATACCCAAACTCAGCAGGCGCATGACCTGCTGCAGTGGCCAGGACAGCCCTTGCTCCTGAGCGAATTGCGCAGTGGGTGGGCCAGAGATGGAAATGAGTTGCCCACCGCGCTTGAGGACCTTGAGCGACTTCGCCAATACGTCCGCGCCGAGGCTGTTCAACACCACGTCGTAGTCATGCAGGACGCTGTCGAAGTCCTGTTGTGTGTAGTCAATCACCAGGTCGGCTCCCAGTGCCTTGACCCATTCCACATTCGCCGTGCTGGTGGTAGCCGCGACAAAGGCACCGAGGTGTTTGGCGAGCTGAATCGCGAGGCTGCCGACACCGCCCGAGCCAGCGTGGATCAGCACTTTCTGGCCGCGTTGCAATCGGGCGGTTTCGACCAGTACTTGCCAGGCGGTCAGGGCGACCAAGGGGATGGACGCGGCGTGCGCCATGTCGAGATTGGCAGGTTTCAGGGCAATCGCGTTTTCGTTGACCGCGATCAGTTCGGCGAACGTCCCGATCCGTGCTTCAGGCGGGCGGGCGTAGACTTCGTCGCCCGGTTTGAAACGTTGCACGTGCGCGCCCACTTCCACCACGACGCCCGCCAGGTCATTACCCAGCACCAGCGGAAGCGAGTAAGGCAGGATCAACTTGAACTCGCCTTTGCGGATCTTTGCGTCCAGCACGTTGACGCTGCTGGCATGCACCTCAATCAAGACGTCGTGGGCCCCCACGATCGGGGCGGGCGCTTCGCCAAGGCGACCGGCGCTCTTGCCATAGCGATCTATTACAAAGGCTTTCATCGTGGTGCGGCTCCTGTCGGTGGGTAGCGTCGATGCAGTGTCTGGTGCGCCTGCATCGACGCCTGCGTGTGATCGCAACTCAATGATCACTGTCAGGGCAGGTAGCGCTGGGCAACCGCAGACTGGCGGATGTGCTGAAGCAGGCCCTGACGCGCGGTCTGCAGGCCATCCCAGCGTTCGGCTTCGTGCAGCGGCGGAATAGTCACCGCTTCACGCCGATCGAAACCGACCAGTGCGGCATCCACCAGATCATCCACCTCCATGATTTCGTTCAGGGTGTTGATGTCAATGCCGGAGCGATCCCAGATCTCTGTGCGGGTTGCGGCGGGCAGAACGGCCTGCACGTACACACCCAGCGGCGAAAGCTCCAGGCTCAGGCCTTGGGAAAGGAATAGCACAAACGCCTTGGTCGCACCGTAGACCGACATGCCGAACTCCGGCGCCAGGCCGACCACCGAACCGATGTTGATGATCGCGCCTTCGCCCGCCTTGGCCAGGCGCGGGGCGATGGCGCTGGCCAGCCGCACCAGCGCGGTGGTGTTGAGAGCGACCAGTTGCGCAACGCTGTCGGTGCTCTGGTCGACAAAGCTGCCGGACAAGGCTGCGCCGGCGTTGTTGACGAGGATACCGATACGGACGTCGTCGCGCAGGCGGGTTTCTACGGTGGCCAGATCGCCAAGTTGGGTCAGGTCCGCCGGGATGACATCGATGTTGACCTTGTGTTCGTTGCGCAACCGGGCGGCGAGTGCGTCCAGGCGGACCTGGTCCCGAGCGACCAATACCAGGTCATGGCCGCGTTGCGCGAAACGTGCGGCGTAAACGGCGCCAATGCCGGTAGAGGCACCAGTGATCAAAACAGTGGGGCGATTGCTCATGGGTTCATCTCTCTTGCGGGAAGTGGGGAACAAAAAGCGCGATCAATGACTGCCCAGCCTGCGCTGGCGCTCGATTCAGCGGCGTCGGTTGTTCGATGCGTGCTGATGGAGGTCCTTGTTGCGTGTTTTTATGATGATGATCGAAATCTAAGCTGTCAACGGTTTTGATTATGACCAACATCAATGTATCATTGGCCGCCTGAACTCCAGCGAACGCGAGGTACTACACGTGAGAGTGACCAAGGCCCAGGCCCAGGCCAATCGAGAGCACATCGTTGAAACGGCTTCCGAGATGTTCCGTGAACGCGGCTTTGACGGCGTCGGCGTCGCGGACCTCATGGCCGCTGCGGGCTTCACCCACGGAGGCTTCTACAAGCATTTCGGCTCCAAGGCCGACCTGATGGCCGAAGCCTCGGCCTGCAGTCTGTCCAAATCGATGGTGGGGGCTGATTCGCTGGATGTTCCAGGCTTCATCAACGTTTATGTGACGCGAGAACATCGGGACAGGCGTAGCAACGGTTGCACCCTGGCCGCGTTAGGGGGCGACGCGGCGCGTCAATCGGACGATCTGAGAACGACCTTCGCCGAAGGGATCGAACAGCTCGTGCGCACGCTGGGGGAGAAATACCCGACGGGGCCGGACACCGCGGCGGACGAGGGCAGAAAGCAAATGATCGACCTGCTGTCCCGAGCGGTAGGCGCGATTGTTTTGTCGCGTGCTTGCCCGGACGATTCGGCGCTGGCTGACGAGATTCTTGAGGTGTGCCGGGCCGAGATGCTGGCTTCGTTACCGGGTGATGAGGTTGTCAGTGACAGTGTCGGCCCTTGATTGATTGGTGTGGGCCAGTGGAGCGTCTTTTTCGCCTGGATTGGTTAAACGACTGATACACAGTGGATACTCGAAAAACAGTTAATGAGAATCAGTGCCAAACAAGAATTATTGATATAAGATCCGCCGAATTCTTGCCAGGCTCACTTTCTCGTCGACTCGTCCACAAGGTCCAGCATCCATGCGTCGTACCCTGATTTCCCTCTGTGTGCTTCAAGCATTCTCCCCACTGGCGTGGGCGGAGGGGACCCCCACTGAAAATACCAGCCTCGAATTGCAGGCGACCACGATCACCGGCGAAATGGACAATGAGACGGCCCAAGGGCCGGTCAAGGGCTACCGTGCCACGCGCTCGGCCAGCGCGACGCGCACCGACACCTCGATTCATGAAACCCCTCAGTCCATCAGCGTCGTTCCCAAAGACGTGGTCGAGGACATTGGTGCGACTCGATTGCAGGAGGCCCTGGACTATGCGGGTGGCGTTGGCCGGGCCAACAACTTCGGCGGGCAAGGGCTGACCAGCTTCACGGTACGAGGCTTTACCACCGCCGAGTTCTATCGCAACGGTTTTCCGATCAATCGGGGCTACCCGAGCATGCCGGACGCCAACGGTATCGAGCGTCTTGAAGTGCTGCGCGGACCGGCCACCATGCTCTATGGCCGGGGTGATCCCGGCGGTACCTTCAATGTGGTCTCCAAGCAGCCACTGGCCGAGCGCACGGTCACGCTGGGCAGCCAATTGGATGATCAGGGCATGAAACGCGGCACGCTCGATGCGTCCGGCCCGCTGGATGAACAAGGCCGCCTGGCCTATCGGCTGAACGTGGTGGGTGAGGGCGGTGATACCTTCCGGGACCATGTCTCAACCGAACGCTACGGCGTGACACCGGTGCTGACCTGGCAGGCCACCGATGACACCAAGGTGATCTTCGAAGGCGACTTCATGCGTAACAATCACCCGCTGGATCGTGGCCTGACCCGTTTCGCCAACCAGCGTGGTACGCCGTCACGCGACACCTTCTGGGGTGAAAAATATGCCGGTGACCTGCACAACGACAACAACATGGCCCAGTTGCGTTTCGAGCACCTGCTCAACGACAACTGGACCCTGGCCGGTGGCTTCCAGTGGCTTGACGGTACGATGAAAGGCAATGGCGTTGAGGCGAACGACCCGACGAGCCTGAATGCCGACGGGCGTACCCTGCAGCGCAACTTCAACTACCGCAAGCTGGAATGGACCGACAAGGACTACCAGCTCAACCTGACCGGGCACTTCTCCACTGGGGGCCTGGAGCACACGCTGCTCACCGGAATTGAGTATGAAGACTACGATTACAAGTCAATCATCCAGCGTTCCAGCGCTGCGGCGGGGACATTCCCGATCGATATCTTCAACCCGGTCTATGGTCAGCCACGGCCGGCCCTGACCCGTACGCCGACCCACGATAAAGAAAACCTCAAGACTTACGCAGCCTTCGTGCAGGACCAGGTGGCGCTGACCGAGCGTCTGAAGCTGCTGGCGGGCGCGCGCTTCGAGCGCTTCGAACACGAATACGAATCCTACGTACCGAATGTCAAAAGCTGGAACGCCGCCGACAACGCGGTTACCCCACGGGTCGGCGTCATGTATGACCTCACCGACACCGTCGCGATCTACGCTGATGCCGCGCGCTCGTTCAAGCCCAACACGGGCGCGAGTCGCCAAGGCGGCGGGTTTGATCCGGAGGAGGGCAAGTCCTATGAGATGGGCGTGAAGTGGGAAGCGCTTGACCAGCAGTTGAGCGTCGACGCGGCGGTCTACCAGATCGACAAGAAAAATGTTCAAGGCGTCGACCCCGTTGACTCAGCCTTCAATGTCGCGACGGGGCAGGTGCGCAGTCGCGGCTTCGATCTGAACGTGGCCGGCAACCTGACGCCCGAGTGGCGGGTGATCGGCGGCTACGCCTATGTGGATGCCGAAGTGACCAAGGACACGACCGTTCGCACCGGTACGCGCCTGGCAAATATCCCGCGCAACAGCTTCAGCCTGCTTAACGTTTATGAGTTCCAGGACGGCGCACTTAAAGGGTTGGGCCTGGGCGCCGGGGGCAAATACGTGGCCGAGCGTGCCGGCCAGACTGCCAACAACACGTTCTCGATGGGGTCTTACACGGTCGTCGACCTGCTGGGTTACTACAAGGTCAATGAAAAGGTCAGGCTCAATCTTGACGTGAAGAACCTGTTCAATCGTGAGTACGAAGAAGGCTCGTTCCTGAACTTCTATGCCTATCCTGGTGAACCGCGTACGGTCCAGGTGGGGATTTCCTACACCCTGTAATCACTGGCCAATAGAACACGGCGTGCAATGCGCCGTCTCGGTCAGCGGTTGCCTCGTTGGGTAGCAAATCGATTGTTACGACGCCAGGAGCATGCCCCCTCCTGGCGCATTCCGTGTGCTATTTGGTAGCACATTGTCTTAACCGCACTCAGCGCTCTTGCCGGATCGTTGCGTTTATTCGCGCCGAATCAAAGAGTTACCTTCCTCAAAGATAGATGGCACGCATTCTGCTTTTGTGTATCCGTGGATAATTGGATACAAAAAACCAAAGGTGCAGCCCATGCAGTTTGCCCCCGCTTACGTTGATCGCCAGCCCCTGACTGCCGAGGAGGAGGCCTACAACTTTCTGCTCGAAGCCATTTGTAACGGACGTTACCGCAAGGGTGACCGGCTGATCGCCGAAGATATTGCCAGTGAGATCGGCATGAGCCGCATGCCGGTGCGCGAGGCGTTCCGGCGCCTGGATGCCCAGGGCCTCGTCACCCTGCGGCCCAACCGTGGCGCTGTTGTCAGCGGTCTGGATATCGATGAGCTGCATGAGGTGTTCGAGATGCGCAGCGCCCTGGAAGGGTTGGCGGTGCGCGTCGCGGTCGGCCATATCGGCGAGCGTCAACTGGCGGCGCTGGAACGCCTGCTGGACGAAATGGACGACTACCGCGACGAGAGCGCTGCCTGGGTCAGTCGCCACCGTGCGTTTCATGAATACCTGTGCAGCCTCAGCGGCCGACCGCGTTTGCTGAAGCAGATTTCGGCGCTGTACTCGCTGGTCGAGGCGCCCATGCGCTTGTGGTTGCAGCACGGTGAAAAACCTCTCAGCGCGCGCCAGGAGCATGCAGTGATCCTTGAAGCGATTCGCGCCGGTGACGCTGCCCGTGCCGAAGCCGTGGTGCGTGAGCACATCGAAGGCACGGTGCCGGCGCTGATTCAATTCCTGCAATCCGAAAAACAATAAAAAAGCTGTCGTGTTTTGACTTTGTGTCCTGCCCCGTTATTCAACGAACTGGAGTGTCTGGTCATGCATAAACGCCGTGTCTTGCTGGTGGCTTTCTCCCTCAGTCTTTTCAGCCAATGGGTGTTTGCCGCGCCCCAGGTGCCGGAACGTCTGCTCAAAGTCGACAAGCTCACTTACTGTTCGGGGATGGACTCGCCGCCCCTGGTGTCTTTCGATGAAACCCAGAAACCGCGGGGGCTGACCATCGATCTGGGCCTGGAAATCGCCAAGCGCCTGGGCAACAAGCAGGTGCAGTGGAAGGTGATTCCGTTCTCGGGGCTGGTGCCGGCACTGCTTGCGCAGCAATGCGACATGATCGTCGACCAACTGTTCGACAAGCCCGAACGGCGCCAGGTGATCGACATCGTCAACTACATGTATTCCAGCCAGTCGGTGGTGGTGCCAAAAGGCAACCCCAAGGGCATCAAGACCCTGGATGACCTGTCGGGGCACAAAGTCGCTGTGCTCAATGGCTCCACCATCAAGACCCTGCTGGATACCCAGAACGACAGCCTGACCAAAGCCGGCAAGCCGCCGATGAAACTGGTGGTCTACAACACCGATACCGATGCTTTCCAGGCCCTGCGCATCAACCAGGTCGACGCCTACGGCACCACCGTGGAAACCGCCGGTTATTACGCGGCAATGGCCCCGGACCTGTTCCAGGAGGGCGTGCCGGCGTTCAGCCGGATTCTCACCGGCCTGGGCATACGCAAGGATGACCCGCAACTGACGGCCGCCGTGCAACAGGTGATCAGCGACATGCGCAGCGACGGTAGCTACGTGCAGTTGCTGGACAAATGGCATGTCAGCAGCGACACACTCGACTGAGGCATACCTGCGATGAATTTCAATTGGAGTGTGTTCTGGCAGTACCTGCTGCAGCCCAGCGGCGTGTACCTGACCGGGCTCTGGCTGACCTGCCTGATCGCGGTGTCGGCGATGCTGCTGGGCTGTTTGCTGGGGTTGGGGGCGGCGTTGCTGCGGCTGTCGAAGAACCCGTTGCTGCATCTGCCGGTGCGTTTGTATGTGTGGCTGATGCGCGGCACGCCGCTGCTGGTGCAGATCGTGTTTCTGTACACGGCAATGGCGGCGGGAGGGATTTTCCGTTTCGAGGATATCGACCTGTTCGGCCTGGTGATCCCGGGAAATATTCAGGCCGCAATCATAGCCCTGGGCCTGAACGAAGGCGCGTATATGGCCGAGATCATCCGGGCCGGTATCGGCGCGGTGGACAAGGGCCAGTACGAGGCCGGGCGCTCCCTGGGCATGGGCTTTGCCAAACTGATGCGGCGCATCGTGCTGCCTCAGGCGTTCCGGGTGATCGTGCCGCCGCTGGGCAATGAATTCAACGTGATGCTCAAGAACACCACGTTGGTCAGTGTCATCGGCGTACAGGAGTTGCTGCTCAGTACGCAGATGGTCACTTCAGCGACTTTCCGTGTCTTCGAGCTGTACCTGGTGGTGGCGATCTATTTCCTGATGCTCACCACCCTGTGGGGGTTTTTCCAGCGTTGGCTGGAGGCGCGTTTCGGCCAATCCGACCGGCCCAGCGCGCCGCCGCCGGCATCCAGCCGGATGTTCGGGCGTAGCACCTTGAAATTGCTGAGGGGACGTTAAGCATGGCGCACCAAAGTGAAGAACTGATCATCGAAGCGCTGGACGTTCACAAGTCGTTCGGCGAGCTGCAGATTCTCAAGGGCATTACCCTGCAAGTGCGGCGCGGCGAAGTGGTGGTGCTGATTGGCGCGTCGGGCTCGGGCAAGACCACCTTTATCCGCTGCATCAACCTGCTGGAAGACATCCAGGGCGGGCGCATCCGCGTCAACGGCCGCCCCATGGGCTATCGCGAGCGCAGTGACGGCAGCCTGGTGCGCGATTCGGAGCGCAACATCGCCCGGCTGCGCCGCGATATCGGCATGGTGTTCCAGCGCTTCAATCTGTTCCCCCATATGACCGCCCTGGAAAACATCATCGAGGCGCCGATCCAAGTGCTCGGCACACCGCGTGCCGAGGCGCTGGAGCAGGCACGTGGTCTGCTGGCGAGGGTCGGCCTGGCGGACAAGGCCGGCCATTACCCGTCGATGCTTTCCGGCGGCCAGCAGCAACGGGTTGCGATTGCCCGCGCCCTTGCCATGAAACCCCAAGCCATGCTGTTCGACGAACCCACCAGCGCCCTGGACCCGGAAACCGTCGGCGAAGTGCTGCAGGTGATGAAAGAGCTGGCCGAGGAGGGCATGACCATGGTGATAGTCACCCATGAAATGGGCTTTGCCCGTGAAGTGGCCGATCGGGTGGTGGTGCTCGACCAGGGCGAACTCATCGAGCAGGGCCCCCCGGAACAGATTTTCAGCCGCCCCAACCATCCTCGTACCCGAGCCTTTCTCAGTCGCGTGTTATGAGCATTGTGAGGAAAACCCTGGCGTGCGCACCGACCGGCTGGAAACGATCCGGCGCGTGATGAGCCAGGGAATGGACCTGCATCCAATCCGTCCAATGAATCCAAGCGTCTTTCAAGAGCCTTTGCCATGTTGAAATTTTCTGCTCACGAATACCCTTATCCATCGCAACGCCAGAGTGTTTTTGCCCATCGCGGCATGGTCGCGGCGTCGCAACCCTTAGCCGCCCAGGCGGGCATCGAGGTCATGCAAAAGGGCGGCAATGCCATCGACGCCGCTATCGCCACGGCGGCGGCCCTCACTGTGGTGGAACCTACCGGCTGCGGGCTGGGCGGCGACGCTTTTGCGTTGGTGTGGTGCAAGGGCCAGTTGCATGGCCTGAATGGCAACGGTCAGGCACCGGCCGCCCTGAGCATTGAGGCGGTCAAGGCGGCAGGCCATGAGCAGATGCCGCTGTACGGCTGGACTCCGGTCACCGTACCTGGCTGCCCGTCAGCCTGGGCGGAACTGTCGCAACGTTTCGGCAAGTTGCCTTTTGCCGAACTGCTGCAGCCTGCCATCAGCCTGGCGCGAGACGGCTTTCCAGTCTCGCCGGTGGTCGCCCATCAGTGGCAGCTCGCCCTGAACGAATTCACTCGCCATCGGGACGCCGCGATGGACGCCTGGTTCGACACGTTCCTGATCGACGGGCGCGCGCCGCTGGCCGGCCAGCTTTACCGCAACCCGGCCCAGGCTCGTACCCTGGAAGAACTGGCCGCAACCCGCTGCGAGAGCTTGTATCGCGGCGCCCTGGCCGAACGACTGGACGCTCACTCCCGCGCCGGCGGCGGTTACCTGCGTGCCGGCGACCTCAAGGATTACCGTGCGCAGTGGGTGGAGCCGATCCACATCAATTACCGGGGGGTCGACGTCTGGGAAATCCCCCCGAGCGGCCAGGGGCTGGTGGCGTTGATGGCCTTGAAGATCCTTGAAGGCTTCACCTTCGATCACCGTGACAGCCAGCAGACCTGGCATCGTCAGCTTGAGGCGATGAAGGCTGCCTACAGCGACGGCTTGCACCACATCACCGACCCCTTGCATATGCGCGTGGCGGTGGCCGACCTGCTGAGCGATGCCTACAGCAGCCGTCGCCGCGACCAGATCGGCGAACACGCGCAATTGCCCAAACCCGGCGACCCCCATGCCAGTGGCACGGTGTACCTGGCCACCGCGGACGCCGAGGGCAATATGGTCTCGTTCATCCAGAGCAACTACCACGGCTTCGGCTCCGGGGTGGTGCTGCCCGACAGCGGCATCGCCCTGCAAAATCGTGGGCAGGAATTCAGCCTCGATCCGGCTCACGCCAACTGCCTGGCACCCGGCAAGAAGACCTTTCATACCATCATTCCCGGCTTTCTCACCAAAGACGGCCAGGCCCTCGGGCCGTTCGGTGTGATGGGGGGCTACATGCAGCCCCAAGGCCATGTGCAGATGGTGATGAACCTGGTGGACTTCGGCCTCAATCCCCAAGCCGCACTGGATGCACCGCGTTGGCAATGGTTGGGCGGCATGAAGGTCGGGATAGAGCAGGGCGCCTCCCGCGACCTGGCCAACGCGCTGATACGTCGTGGCCATGAAGTACAGATTGCCAGCGACCTGACCGACTACGGTCGCGGGCAAATCATTCTGCGCGACCCCGTCAGCGGCGTGCTGTGCGGAGGTACGGAGCCGAGGGCGGATTCGCATATCGCGGTGTGGTGAGTAAAACCTGGCGTGTTCGTTGAACGCTGATGGGCACGTCAGGGATGCAGGGGATGGTGGGTCGTTACGGGTGATCAGGCTCGCTCGCGAAATCCTCGGCGATGGAGAAGCGCGTAAGAATGTACTTCAAACGCTTGGAGCCAGAGCCTCCTGGGTGGCGAGTTGTACTCGATCGCGGCCACCGAATTTGGCGCCGTACATAGCGCCGTCCACCCGCCGAATAAAATCATCGAAGGACTCCTGCGCAACCCACGTCGCAACACCAAAGCTGCAAGTGACTTGCCCGGCGTCATCAAACGGCAGGGCATTTATCAGCACGCGCAGCTTTTCCGCCAACGCCCTTGCATCGTTCAATTGGCTATCCGGGCATATCAGTGCAAATTCTTCTCCTCCCGTTCGGCACAGCAGGTCGGTTTTACGTGTTGCCGCACTGATCCGGGCGCATAAAAGCTGCAGGACTTTATCACCGCACAAATGCCCCTTGCGGTCGTTGATGAGCTTGAAGTGATCGATGTCGAACATTATCAGCGATAACGGCCGGCCCTGAGTGTTTGCCTCAACGATCAGGCGCTCCATTGACGCTTCGAAGTAACGTCGGTTGTACGCACCGGTGAGGTGATCGGTGATATTCATGGTCTGCAATTCTTGCGTGCGCTGCGCAACCAGCGACAGTGCCCGAGTGCGTTGTGTGATCAGCAAGAACACCATTGCGGTCATCAACAGCGTCAACACGGCTCCGAATACAATGATCAGGCTGCGGGAAAATACGTGGCTATTGGCGGCCGAAAAGGCCGGGCCGGGGCGAAATTGCATGACGTAGGTATTGTCGGCGACGTTGAGCAGTCGCCGTTCGTACAATGTTGAAGAGGCTGCTGGAACTGAGCTTTGATAAATATACTCATCGGGCGGCGCGTCAGTTGTCGAGAGCGTCACGTTCAGTCGTAGCATGCTTGCCAATGGGATATTTTGCTCCATCAGGAACGCCAGGCGTACGGTGGAAACAACGTACCCCTCCAGGCCGTCGTCACTATTGGGGGTCGTAGAGGCCGGGGGAAATACGGGGGCAACAAAGAACACGCCGGACTGACCGTTGGACATTTTCAGCGGGTCTGACACGACCATTTGATGGCTCTCGCGCGCCTTCGTGAACAGCGCCTCGCGACTCGGGCTGGCCATGACATCCATGCCTGGGGTGATCGTTACATCATCCAGAGACAGCAGGTAGAGCAATATCCAGTGTTCGGCGCGTTCAGTGAGGGGGCGCTTCTCGCCAGTGAGAGGGTTGACTTCATGATAGGAAAAGTCGGACGTTCCATTAAGCAGCGCCGCGGCGCGAAAGGAATCCAGATCCTTCTGAAGAATCCTTCTGACCCAGCCATAAGTTTCGCCTTCCTCAACCAGCGGCGTGACGAACCCCATAAACTCTTTTTCAGTCACGTCATCGGCATTGATGAAGAACCGCTTTACCGTGTCCAGTTTCAAGTCTTGCACACTGAACCGGCGCTGTACGCGACTGAATCGCTCGTCAACCTCGAGTTTGAATGCAACGCTGGCTGTCGCTTGCTCGGTCCTTATATAGAAGGTCAGCACCAAGACTGTAACGGCTATTCCGGTGAGGCAGATCAGGGCGCACAGGATCATATCGGAGACCTTGAAAGCACCCAAATGAGAACGCATCTTCTTTGTTGTTCCTTGAACGTCGACGATAGAGCATGAGAAACGGCAATGCCTTATCTATCGGCACCTGCTCGGATTACTTAATCATCCGTGCGCTATGGGTCGTTGTGTTCGCCGCTGAACATCCACGCGCCTGGTTGCGTCAAGGCATCAGGTAAAAGCGCTCAAGCGTGTTTTCGCTCGAAATTGGCTCTCAGCAGTTTCGTGCTCAAATCTTCCCAATGCTCGACAAAAGCGGCTCGCGCGGTCTCGAAATCCCGACTGCGCAGGCACGCTATCAAGTGCTCATGGTCGGCGATGATTTGCTTGGGGTCCTCATAGCAGGGCTGTTGCAGCACCAAAAGGAGTTCAATCTCGCTCTCGAGCATGGCGTAGCTGCGCTGCAAACGTGCGCTGCCACTGGCGCGAATGATTGCACGGTGGAAATCACCATCGGCGGTGACAATGTCTGAACGAGGGGCGTCGGGGGCTGCATTGCGCAGTTTTTCCACGGCGTTCAGCGCGTCAACGGGAACTGCGCCATTGAGAATAATCATGCGCACCGCCTCGGTTTCCAGTACGCCACGCAATCGAGCGATATCGACAATGTCATCCGGCCCGAACTCGGGTATGCAGAAGCCGCGATTGGGCACCTTCAACAACAAGCCGAATGACACCAGCAATTGCGCCGCACTGCGAAACGTATTGCGTGCCACCCCGTACTCTTCCGCCATCTTGATGTCCCGCAGGAACTCGCCTGGCTCAAAGTCACCGTTCAGGATCCTGGCTTTGAGCTTTACAGACAAGGCCTCGACCGCCGAGAGCTTTGTTGGGTTCGTATCAGGGATTGCGCTGGGAAAAATCATGTTAATCACGACCAGGGTAGGGGCTCGACAACGCGCGCGATTTTGATGTGCCCGGATCACTGCGCACCTGCAATGCTGCGGGATTCCATAAGCGTTGCGCAATAATTTTAAGCGCATCACGAAGCTATCGAGCACCGAGCAGCGGCTCATCAACCCGGCCCTTCGGCTTAATGCCAGTCAGCTAAGCGTAAGTGCTGTCTGTAGGAGCGAGCTTGCTCGCGAAGAACGTCAACGATAACGCGTGTTGCCTGAATGAACGCGGCGCCTGTGAGTTTTTCGCGAGCAAGCTCGCTTCTACAAAAAGCCTTTAGCCTTTCGGCCCGCATTATGGGGTAAAAACCTAGATTTCATAAATTGTTCTACAGAGAAAATATAGGCATGAATATGGTTTTTAATTTTTAACCTTATAAATCAAATATCTATATGCATATCACACAGCAAAAGCCGAACTTTTTTAAAAAACAGCTTTCAATCACAAAAATTGTAGCACAATATCTGCTCATCGACAGCGAGCACTACGTGGCTTGCCCAGGCCAGGAGTGCAACGATGAGCCTTATTCAACAATCCCCATTCGGTGTAGAACTTGCAGCATTGCAAGGCGATTTGGCGACCTCGTTCACCCCCGTATCCCTGGAGGAAGGTGCTCGAATTCTGCTCGAGCAATTTGGGATCGAAGCCGATCTGACGCGTTTTGCGACGGAAAAAGACGATACTTTCCGGTGTGACAGCGCAAGCGGCACATCCTACGTGCTCAAGATCGCTAACCCCCAGGAAGCACCGGTAGAGCTTTCCCTGCAAATCGAAGTCATGCGCCACATTGGGCGCAAGGCGCCGCATTTGCCGATCCCCAGGGTGCATCAAGCGTTGGGCGGCGAGTACCTGGCTCAAATCGAAACGACTCAAGGCGAGCTCAGGCACGTGCGGCTGATGAGCTTTTTGCCCGGTACGCCCTTGGACAAAACAAGCGTGAAAGCGCAGGGGCGCGAACACATTGGCGAACTGCTCGCCCGGTTGAGGCTGGCCACCGCCGACTTTTCTCATCCGGGGGAGTCGCGCAAGGTCTGCTGGGACGTTCAGAACCTGGGAATGCTTGAACCGTTGATGAGCTGCGTGGGCAAGCCTGGGCGTCGCCAGTTGCTGGAGAGGGCGCTTGAACGTTTTTTCGAGATCGAGCATTTGATCGCCGGCTGTCGAAAGCAGGTCCTGCATAACGACTTCAATACCTCAAACATCGTGGTAGACGCAGAGCATCCGCAGTTTGTCAGCGGCGTCATCGATTTCGGCGACACCGTCAAAACGGCCATCGCCATTGATGTGTCCACGGCCATGATGAACCAATTGGGCGCGGTTGAAGATGACAACAACGTCGACATTTTCGCCCCGGCGAAAGACCTCCTGAGAGGGTATTTGCGTGTCGCCGACCTGACCGCTGACGAGCTTTCGCTTATCCCGCACCTGGCGATGGCACGCCTGATCACCAGGGCGCTGATTACGACTTGGCGGTCGCAGCTCTTCCCGCATAACAGCGCCTATATCCTGAGGAACGCCGCTCCAGGATGGCGACAGCTTGACTGGATGCTGAATCGATCACCGTCACATATGTCTTCGCTTCTGATGTCCTTCGCCGAATAACCCATCCTTGCTAGAGGGGATCCAAAATGAGCAACTCAAAAATCGAAGCGGTGCGCGGTGACATGCCCAACGGCTTCAACCCGGCCAATACCGACCATCTGGACACCTCCGCCCGCGAGCATATTCAGCGCCGAACCAATCTTCTGGCTCCTGGCTATCGTCTCTTCTATAACGAGCCGGTGGGCGTTGTTCGAGCCAAGGGGGCGTACCTGTACGACAAGGACGGCATCGAATATCTGGATGCCTATAACAATGTGGTGTCGGTGGGGCATTGCCACCCGCGCGTCGTGGCCGCGATCACCGAACAAATGAATACCCTGTGCAGCCACACCCGGTATATGCAGGACGGGATTCTTGATTATGCCGAACAATTGCGCGCCACCACTGACGGTGAGATGGCGGCTGACGGCCAGATGATGTTCACCTGCAGCGGTTCGGAAGCGAACGACCTGGCCATCCGCATTGCACGTCACCACACCGGTAACACCGGCGTTATCGTGACGTCCGAGGCTTATCACGGTAACTCGGCCACCGTGGCTGCCTTTTCACCCTCGCTGGGTGTCAACGCCAAGCTCGATCCCTATGTTCGCCGGGTGCCGGCACCCGACTCCTACCGCATTCCGCGCGAGGCGCTGGGGCGCTATATGGCCGACCAGGTGGCGGCGCAGATCAAGGATATCCAGCGCCATGGCGGCGGCGTGGCGGCGTTCATTGCGGACTGCCTGTTTTCGTCCGACGGGCTGTTCTGTGATCCGGTCGATGTGTTCGGACCGATTGCCGAGGTGGTGCGCCAGGCCGGAGGCCTATTCATTGCCGATGAGGTGCAGTCGGGCTTTGGCCGCAGCGGCACGCATTTCTGGGGACATCAGCGCCATGGGGTAGCGCCGGACATCATTACCATGGGCAAACCCATGGGTAACGGCTACCCGGTTGCGGGGCTGATGGTGCGGCCGGAAGTCGTCGCAAGTTTTGGGCGTGACATGCGCTATTTCAACACCTTCGGCGGCAACAGTGTGGCGATCGCCGCCGCGCAGGCCACCCTCGATGTGATCCAGGAAGAGCAGCTCATGCTCAATGCCAATCGCGTGGGCGGCCTGATCATGGCAGGCCTTAATGACTTGGCTAGACGTTACGAGCAGATTGGCGACGTACGCGGAACAGGTATGTATTTCGCCGTCGAACTGGTGACCGACAAGGCCCGCAAGACTCCCGACATGAAAAGCGCCCTGAGCGTGGTCAACCACTTGCGTGAAAAACGCGTACTCATCTCAGCCACGGGACCTGATGCGAGCATTCTGAAAATTCGCCCGCCATTGATATGGACCGCAAAGGAAGCGGGGCGGTTGCTTGATGCGCTGGAGAGCGCGTTTGACGCCCTGTAGGGCACACCTGAACCGACGCATTATCACCTCAATATCCCATCAGGACCGCACTCATGAGCTTTCTTCGCCCCAAGTACATCACCTTCGACTGCTATGGCACGTTGACCAACTTCAAGACCGCCGCCCTGACTCGCGAGCTGTTTGCCGATCGCGTGCCGGCTGAGCGAATGGAGCAATTCATCAAGGACTACGCCGCCTACCGCCTGGACCAGGTGATGGGCGACTGGCTGCCTTATGACCAGATCCTCAAGACTGCACTGGCACGCACCTGCAAGCGCTGGGGTATCGAATATCGCGAAGAAGGCCAGACTTATTACGACGCCGTGCCGACCTGGGGGCCACACCCTGACGTGCCGGCGGGTCTCGCGAAAATCGCCGACAAGATTCCCCTGGTGATCTTTTCCAATGCCATGGACGAGCAGATCATGTCCAACGTCGACAAGCTCGGTGCGCCGTTCCACAAAGTCTTCACCGCCCAACAGGCCCAAGCCTACAAACCCCGCCTGGCGGCATTCGAATTCATGCTCGACAGCCTCGGCTGCGGGCCGGAAGACGTATTGCACGTGTCATCAAGTTTCCGCTACGACCTGATGTCGGCACACGACATGAAGATCAAGCACAAAGCTTTCGTCGCTCGCGGGCATGAACAGCCTGCCAACGCCGCCTTCGGCTACCACCAGATCCCGGATATCGGCGGCCTGCCAGGGTTGGTCGGGCTCTGAGGGCGGGGAAGGGGTCGATAGGGCAAAGGAAGGGCAGTGGGTATGTGTGACTGAATTCCGAGTGGGCCTTTTGGCGTGCATTCCTTGCAGAGGGTCTTATCATCGCCTTACACCCACTCTCGCTACAGGCACTCCATGGACAAGCGAATCGATCCCACCTTAGGCAAGTCAATCTACGAGACGGCAACCGCGTACATGGCGACACTGGCCGTTATCGGGTCTTTTACGATGACGTTCGCCGGCATCGCCAAAGCCGTCATCTCTCCAGCGGTAGCACTCACGATTGTCGCCGTCGTGGTTGCTCTCGCTTTTCTGCGTGGCGCTGAGTACCGGCGTCGAGTCGACGAGTTCCTGAAGCGCGCAGACCTCATGACGCTTATCGAAATCTGCGCGAAAGCATGGCCTTTCTGGCTGTCGACGATGTTTCTGATTGGCGTCGGGCTGGGGATCATCTCAATGATGCAGTACGACACATGGAAGCATGTCATGTCGGTTGGCGGCCTTGTGGTGCTTGGGGGGCAATACCTTGTGGACCAGGTGTTCAAGTTCTGATTTGGCTGCGTTCTGATGCGGCTTGTGCGAGAGGGAAATAGCTTTCGTCACAAGCCGTTTTGTCATCTGCAGTCTGTACGAGCAGTGGTAGCGAAGGAGATGGCCCGTTGGGAGATAGAACGTCAAAAGCAGATTTATCGAATCAGCGGATAGGCACCTTACGAACATATCTGACATAACACGTGATTTAACTTATGGCCGGTGTGATACGTTCATAAGAATTGCAAGCCATTGATAGATAGGAAGACCTCGTGCTTATAACGAGCTAGAAGTTCACGAAAGTGTGTTCATAAGTAATCCGTCCTCTGAGCTAAACCCAAGAGCAAAGAGGGCGTTAATAACACCTTTGAGCACCTCGTAGTTTCTTGGCCGCAGCCTGTATCAATCCCCTTTAATCGGTGATCCGGCGAGCAGTCAACGCCTTCTCCGTAGCTATCGCTGGATCAGCTTGGGCCGAAACACAACCTCTCTCTCATGCGGCGGCCAGCAGACCGCTCTTTATCGCGCAATTCTTGATGGTGTTGTAGAGAAAATCGACAATCTCTTGCGCTTCTTCGGCGGTTTTGTTGAAGACTGCAATCAGCATCTTTTCCACGTCCTCGGCAACATAGCCAACGGCTTGCAAAACGATGGCGGCCTGCTTCCACGCGAGTTTGAAGGTGTCTCTGAGGACCCTACCGATTTGCTCGATCCCTTCAATTCCTTTCAAGATGCCTTGGTAGACATATTCCAACCATTTCTTCGTGTCCTGGAACAATCCGACAAAGAACTGTTTGATCTTGTCCAGCAGGATGCCCGGCAGGTTGCCCAGCGGACCGACGTTGATATCCAGGTCAAAGGCAGCGATGTCATGAGTACTGCTGGCCACTGTGAAGCTGAACGAGGCGTTGGCAAATATTTCCTGTTTTGTGCAGCCAAAATCCAGGGCAGCATTAATGGTGTCGTCTATGGTTAGCGTACCGAGCGGTCCCAGATCGATGGACTGGTCGATGCCGACGCTGGCCGAACCCTGTGCGTTGATTGAATCAATACCGTTGATATCGGCCTGGAGGTTGAAGGTCGAACCGCCGAAAGTGGTGTCCTTGATTTCGAAATGACAACGGTCGGTCTGGATATCGATATCGATTTGCGGGCCGATCCCCAACAGATAAGCCTCGCCTGAGATCCGGAACGCGGGAACTCGATAGTGCGGCTCCGGGTTGTTGGCGTCCGAGAAGGTACACAGCAACACACTAGGGCCACCCAAGCCCTGGGCGCCGGTAAGCTTGAACAGTTTGTCATTGCCGATGACGATTGGCGCCATCTCGACATTGAAGCCGATGCCCTTGTTAGGCATGACCTCAACCTTGATCTGTTCTCGGATCAACAGGAACTGGATGTCGGAAAAGATGTGGAAACCCTGTGGGAACGTCAATGTGGCGATGCTGACTTGCTGAGGTACAACATACAGTTGCGCTTCGAGCGACACTGAGATCTGCTGTCCGTTACGCTGCATTTCATAGTGGTACATCATGGAAAGATCGAGCAGATACCATTCCTGGTCCGGGGTGTTCACGATCAGTTGGATCTGGCCGCTATCGGTGGGCAGGTTGATCCCGCCGGCGGCGAACATCTCGCGGATTTTGGCCAGGTCGTAGTGGTTCAGTGCATCATGGTAAGCCTGCCAGTCACTGTCGAAGCTGTGCAATCCGCCCACGGCTATCCGGGTTAGTACATCGCGCAGAAAACCGGGCAGGTCCGAGGCAACGGCGCCGGTCAGCTCGTCGAATACCTTGGCCAGGCTCAGGTTGCTGATGGCGCCGGCGACCATGGATTGACTAGGTTGCACGGTATCGATGAACACCGCCAAGGAGCTGTCGATGTCGGCGATATCCAGTTCGGCGGCAAATCCGATCGAGGGTTCACCTTCGAAGGAAATGCCAAGCTCGAATGCCAATGCCTTCAGCTTGAATACCGAAAAGTCGATGGTGCTTTTACCGCCTTCCACCACCATGTCGCCCGATACGAATGCTCCGTTTTCCACCACTGCCAAGCTGACATCAAAGCGCACCGATTGCGACTCGATGGTGGTGCGAGCGGTGGCGGTCAAATAGAACTCAACCTCTTCAGCCTGCATCTGCACGCCCAAGGCGCCGCTCAGCATCACCGACTGATTGATTACCGTGCTGATATTAGCGAAGAGCCGTGCGTTGGTGCCGGCATCGGTACCGATAAAGACTCCGGCATCCAGGCTTGTGTCTTGCGAAATGGACAGCATTTTGGCCAGATTCTGCAGGATCTTGTTTTGATTCAATTGAGTTTGTGCGTAAAAGTAGAAACCTTTTTGCAGTCCGCCCGACCAGGCTGGAATAGTGATTTGCTTCGATTTGATCTGCGGATTTTGGAACAGGTCCAGCGCAGGGAAGGTGAAATCGGACTTCTTCAGCGTGGAAATGATCACCACCTGCTCGCCGGAGATAGGAAAGATATCCAGGAATGCCTGGATAGACGAAAGTCCGGGTAGCGCCGACAGTTTGCACAGGGACAGGTCCAGGCCCAGGGCGAAGCCCCAGGTACCCTGTTGGTCCAAGAGCTCGAAGGCCAGTGAGCCGGCGTTTGCGACCTGGGTCCCGAACGAGAGCTTGAATTGGTCTTCGGTCTTGGTGATCAACAGGGTCGAGTCGGTGAACGGCAAGTCGCCGAGCCCGCTGGGCAGTATGTCTTCGGCGTTGCATAACCAGCCGATCAGTCCGTTCAACGTGACTTGGGGGAGGGCACCACGCAACGCCAGCCCCTGAGTGGGGTCATAGGACATGGCCAGCGTCAGGCTTTCATCGAAGACCAGCCCGCCGGCAAACTGAGCCGAGGTCTTGCCGCTTGATCCGGTCCCCTTCGACAAGCCGAATTGAATGTCCTCGATGGTCAAACTGTGCGGCCCCAGTGGAATCACCCACCCAGGGGATTTGGCCATCTCGGTATAGAAGTTGTAGCCGGCCTGGGCATCGATGTTGACTGACAACTTGTCGATGGTCAGGTCCGTCGGAGGCTGGATCGCCGGCAGGTACTGCGTGACCAGCGCCTGCAGCGGCAGTGTCACCGAATCTTCCAGTTCGCCGGCAATAAAGAAGTCCGGATAACCGGCACTAACGTGAACCTGGGCGGCTTTGCCGATCAGGAACGATGCATCTATCGAAGCGCCAGGTGCTGGAGTGGCAAAGGGCGTGGTGACATAGAACTCGACGGATATGGATTCGAGCAAAAACTCATCGTCCAACAGTTTCCACTGGGCGTCCGGGATACCAACGGTCAAGTAGACGTAGTCGGTGCTAAGGCCGGTGGCCGACCCCGTCAGTGCGATCGCAGCATCCAGCAACTGCATTTTGCCGGCGTCATGCAGGGCGTCTTGCAGCGACTTGGGCAGGTAGTCGATCAACGTCGCGATGCCCGCCAAGTCCAGCAGGTCTGCCAGATTGTTCAAGCTGAAACCGCTGAATTCTCCGGTGATGACCAGCTTGCGAGTGCCCTTGGGAATCTTCGATGACAGCTCGATGGTCAGACCGGCACTGGGTATGGTCAACGCGCCACTGATCGCCATGAATGGCTCGTAGCTGGGGTTGGCCGTCCACCATTGCGCGCTCAATGGGCTGTAGATAGAGAAGATCGTCTGGGTAAGCGCAAGCTTGTCGGAAATGGATAGTTCCAGTCCAAGATCGGTGAACAGGCTGATGCCCGGTGGCGATTTGTGTTCTATCCATGGGAAATTGTTGACGCTGTCGCGCAGCGGAGGCACCTGCACGGTGGGTTCGATAATGTTGCCACCGATCGCGAAGCTATCGTGGACGTCCAGCAGACTCTCCAACGCCAGCAGTATGCCTTTGAGTTCAACGATGCCGGCAAAGCCTAACCCCGCGTCCAACGACACCGGCACTGTGCTGGTGCCCAAATCGATATCAACAGCAATGGCATCGGTCAGTGCATAGAACCACGCCGAGGTCAGTGCGAGGTCATCCAACGCCGAAGTCTGCGGATCGGTCACGCTGGAACTGAAGTCGAAGCTGACCGGCAAATCCGGGAAGCTGTCGGAGAATTTCCAGTTTTGTCCCGCGCCAATCAAGGTGAACATCAGCCGGACGCTGACGTCGCCGCTTTGCGGATCGAGCACAAAGGTGGCCGTCACCGGGGCGTTATCCACTCGGCGAAAAAGCGAGGCGGTGCCGACCCGCTGCACCGTATTGCCGCCGTCGTCGGGACCAGGGCTCGCATTGGAAATTGTCAGTGGTTGATTGTCGAAAATGCTCCCGTAAAAGCTGGCGAATTTCGCCGTGCTCACCGTGTCGGCCACGATGGTTGTCTTCCCGTCATGTCCTATCTTGAGGTTCTCGCGAAGCGTTTGGATATCCATGGCCATTTCTTCATCAGAGAGCGAAGTTCGCTGCGGTTATTCTTCGAGAGTCATTACGATAGGCATGTGGTCGCTGATGATCTTGGCATTCTTCATTGCCAGTTGCAGTTGCATGCGGGTGACAGTCATGAAGGTGAAGCTGTACATGATTTCCTGGAGGATGACGTTGGGAACACAGACCTTGAGCTCCCAATTGGAGGTGATGCCACGGATGAATATGTTGTCGTAGGCGCTTGCCAGGAAGGCGTCGTCAACATCGCCTTGCTGTATCATTTTTTCGCGATTGGCGATGTCATTGACGAACGACTTCAAGGAGGTAAGGGTGGTTTTTTCACCATCGAATACGCCGGAGAACTTCAGGTTGGTCAGAGGCGCATAGGTAGCCGCTTTGGCAGTGTCGTAGTTGAAGTCGCCAGAGATCAAAAAGGTCGCGTTGCCGTTGTTGATCTCGATCTCGGTGGTCAGATCTGCTAGCAGCTTGATGGTCGCATCTTTCTTGTGATACTTGGGTTGTGGGGCGTGCCAGAGCAGGCAGTTGAGCTCCTTGGGTTTGCCAGCGGTTCTGGCCTGCATGTTCCAGAACAGTGGATTTCGGTCAGCGAAGATCACCTTGGTGCTGGCGGCGACGGCCATATTGCTGACGCTGATGTTTGCGTCGTCCCAAAGCAACGCATACTTGTCGGCGCGCCGGGCGAAAGTATGGGCCACTTCAATATTTCGCTGCGACACGTCGTACTTCCACTTACTGCCTGAGCCTACAAGCTTCTTGCGATCGTTGATGGCCTGGGCCAGTACTTGCACGGCCTGTTCGCCTGTGCCCAGCGTTACTTCCATGACACCGATGACACTGGCCTGCATCTCGTCAATCAGCACGGCTATCCAGGCCGCAACGTTGACGTTGCGAAAGACGTCCTTGGCGCACTTCTTCGATGACAGGCTTTCGATATTCCATGACATGTAATCGGCGATTTCGGGCATGGGCGTCCACTCCATGTGATGGCGATTACGGTATCCCGGCGGTGCCTGCGCAGGCACCGCCGGAACATCGCTCAGTAGGCGGTGACGCTGGCGGTGCCTGTCAGCAGGATCTGATTGCCTACGCCCGTGATGTTCAGATTCTGCGGCGACACCTTAAGGGTAATGCCTTCGAAGTTGCCGCTTAGATCAGGGATTTGCAGCAGGCTCTGAGTCAACTGTCCCTGGATCGTTTCCTGAATCTGACCTTCGACTACATCATTGAGGATGGCCAGGGTGATGGCGGAAATTACACCGCCGCCCAACGTCGCCATCCACGCCCAGAAATTGGATGGGGTGATGCTGACCGAGGGGCGGGAAACATTGCCTCCGCTTATACGGATGTTGCGTTGTGCATCCACCACCACTTGCAGCGTCGCGGTGACCGGACTGATGGAGATATCCCAGTCTGCCGGGCCCAAGCTGTACTCACCGCTCAGATTGAGCGTCAGCGTCAGATTGCCGTTATTGACCGAAGCGCTGTAACTGTTCAGGTGTACGACAGCACCGCTGGCCGAGTAGGTCTTTTGTACTGTGCTCCACCACAGATTGGCGACAACCTGCTGGATCAGCGGTTCGGTGAGTACCAGGTTGAAGCCGCCATCCGCCGGGGGCTGCTTCTGGCTGATCGCGACCGGCGAGCTCAGTCCGCCTGCCGCATAGGCATTCCCGCCTTCGATCAGCAGGGCGTATCCGGCAAAAGTGATACCGTTGATGGGCCCCAACGGTATGGAGATAGCGGATATCAGGCTGTCCACCTTGCTGGCGATATCACTCTTCTTGGCGTTCAGGACCCCGAGCACGAATGGATCGTTTGTGACAAAGCTGATATCGGTAACCGACAAACGCACCACACCGTTGCCATTTATCGTTGCCCGTGCGCTGGCATTGGCGCCAACCGTGCTACTGGTGGGATCCTGGCCGGTCACTGTCACCGTCAGGTCCACTGGCATGCTGACCAGGAAGGTCTGGCCGCTACCGCTGGCGGCTAAAGCGAATTTCGGTGGTGCTGACACGCTCCAGGTCAAGCTGGCGTTTATTTCGGGGATGCTTGTGGTGTCGCCCAGCTTTGGCCCTACAGTGGGAAAAATGGATTCGCTGGCATTGTTCAACAGCGATTGCGAAAGACCCGCGATGAAGTCGGTGGACATGGTCGAGACTCCTTGTCGATCAGATATTGGCCAAGGCCTTGCGGGCCTCTTGGGTGGCGATCTGCGACAGGCTGGCGAGCAGATCGGGATTGGAGATCTCGCTGTTGAGCGCGTCGATGATCTTCTTCTGGTTGGCGTCCTCATTGAGCAACTGGTTGATGGTGGCCTTGAAGACCGTGTCCAGGTCGACGACGATCGTCAGGTTGCCGTTACCGATGACCGGATTGATTGATAACGAGCTGAAGTTGACGACTGTTGTATCGAGCTGTCCATCCACCGCCTCGGTAGCACTGAAGACACCGGTCAAATCATCGACATGGTTGATGGTCAGGCTGATGGTGCCAGGCGGCATGTCGCTGTGGTCCAGCGTGACATGCAGCTCGCCATTGGCCAGAATCTGGTTGGGTACGGTGGCGGGCCGTTGATACCCGTCCTGCGTGTTGGGCTGTTTGGCATGGAAGGTCACCGTGCTGCCGTCGACGACGATCTCGGGGTTGGTTCCACTATCGAACTTCACCTGGCTGTTGCTCAACCCGCGAATATTCAGTTTCTTGATAACGATGTCGATTGGAACCCCTTCGAGCGAGAACGAGCCCAGATCCACTGCGGCGATGGTACGTGGGTCCAGGGCACTACCGTCCGCGTTGTAGAGAATCTTGGACAGGTAGAAGTCGGAAGAGGGCGTCAATAGCATGTTTTCCAGCAGTTGGACGAGTTGACTGTCAGACATGGTGTTCCCCTAGCTGTTGAGTTGGTTGAGGATGGCTTTACGCGCGATTTGGCTGAACTCTTCGGACAGTTGCGGCGCCTGAGCGCTGAGCGCGTTGTTCAACGCGTTGGCAATCTGCGACTGGACTTCGGGTTTCTGGAACAATCTGCCGATGATCTGTTCAAGTGCGGCGTCGTGAGGCGTCAGAGTCACCGACACACCTATCTGGGCGCTGTCCAGACGTGCGCTGATATCGCTGATCGTGAGCGTCAAGTCATTCACGTCGGCGCCTGATGGGGTGATCGTCAGGGCGCTCTGCAAGTTGACCAGGGTCGCGGTCAGGGTGCCCACCAGTGGGACGGGCTTGATGCCTTGCTGGGTCAGCGAGAACCCGGCGTTCACTTTAAGCGGCGGCGCCGGCGGAACAGGCTGCCTTACCGGCGGACCTGGCCGATCGAGCTGACGCACCGGCCCTTGCGCCAGCCCGCCGAAATTGAGCGTGGCGGCGATCCGCGGTGTGCTGAGCGTGACCGCCGCCAGCGGGGCTTGAGCGTTTGAACCGCCCGTGAGCGTCAGGTTAGTCAACTGAATGTTGGTGTACTTCAGGCCCCCGAGCGTCTGATCGGGTACATTGACCTGAGGGTTGGAATAAGGCTCCAGCACCGGATCCGACGAGGACGCAAGCTGCCACGGGAGATACCAGTTACTGTCCGCTTCGTTCAACGCCACGCGCATGCGATCGAACAGGAACAGGTCCACGGGTGAGGCCGCGTCCTGGCCACTGTCGTCACCGGGCATGCCCTGGGCAGGGAGTGGTCCGAACACACTGGACATGAGGCTCTCGGTCTGTGTGCCGAGCATGTTGTTGACGCTTTGCAGGTTGGAGGGCGAATTCAACATGTTGCTTAACGTGCCGACCATTGCTGCCTGGCCTTCGGGATCGTTGAGCGCGTCCTTGATCGTTTCAATTAACTGATCTTTGCCCGTAAAGTCGCCATCCAGAGTGAGCTGTGTGAAGTTCAGTTTCACCGGACCGCCCTGCACGCCGGTAACTTGCAGTTCGCTCACCGCGATGGCCAGCGAACGCATTGCGGCGCTGCCTTCGATGGTCAAGCTGGCCTGCGCGTTCAACATGCTTTCGCTGAACACGACACTGAATGCACCGGTGCCGATGATGTCAGTGGTCGAGGTGTTGGGAGCGTCCCCGATCAGGAGGGACTGGTCGATGTGATAGTTGCCGGACATCGTAAGCTGCGGCAAGTCTTTCTGCCCTGAGGAGGCGTTATAGTAATTGAACAGCAATGGCAGGCTGATGGAGTAGCCTTGGCCCGTGAGTGTGGAGGCCGACGGATTGACGAAGATGTTTTGCAAGCCGTCCACCTGTATTGCTGACAGGCTCAGGTGCGGATACTGCTTGTTAGGATCGGGCACGCAATCTTGCTGGTTCACGATGGACCAATTCTCGGCAAACTGCTCGGCGATATAGCTGCCGTTGTCGCCGGTCAGATAGCCCAGATCCTGCTGGTCGGCATGCAGCGGCAGCACCAGATGGCCATCGCTCCCCTTCATCTGCGCCAGTTGCCTGGGCAGCCACAACTTGGCATTGGCCGGGTCGTTGAGGCACGGTTGCAGGGTGTCGAGAAAAAAGCTCATCAAAGTGCTCATAGGTGCTCCGTTAGGTGCGGTTTCAGCCGTTCAATGGCCGATCAACGACGTGTAGCGTCAATTCCTCCAGAGCATCGCGATATCGGCCTGGAGGAAATGGCTCGAGATAGAACAACGCCTGCAAGGCTTCGCGCCGGGCGGCCGCGTAGGCCTTGTCGATACAGCCGCAATCACGCAAGTCGTCCAATGCATCGCCCAACAGATGACCACTCAATGGCGTGCCTTCGCGCAGTGATTTGCTGATCGCATGTGTCGGGCCCAGCGTCTCCATCGCATAGACCAGCGGCAGCGACAGTCGCCCCAGTGACAGGTCGATACCTGACTGCTTGCCCGCCGAACTTTCGTACTCCACCACATCGAGCACATCGTCCATGATCTGGAACGCGCGACCCAGGGCGCGGCCGAAGAAGCCGCCGCGGCGCGCGTCACGGCTGCGCCCGCCTGCCAGATCGATACCCCCCTGGCAGGCCAGACGAAACAAGACCGCGGTCTTGCGGTCGATGGTTTGGTAATAGCGTGCCAGGCGTGCATCGTGATCATCGGGCAGGGTCCGATCCAATTCGTCCAACTCGCCCCGGCAGATATCGAACGCGGTATCCAGCACCAACCGCACCAAGGTCATGTCGCGCTCGGTATCCACCGCCGTGGCAAACCCGCGCAGTGCCTGTACGAATTGCAGATCGCCGATCAGTAGTGCGGTCTTGCTACCGCGAGCCGCCGACACCGATGGCAGCCCGCGTCGCAATTGCGCTTCGTCGACGATGTCGTCATGGATCAAGGTGGCCACATGCAGCATCTCCAGCGATGCCGCGCCTTTGTAGACCTTGTCGGGCAGAGCCCCGTCCTGCGCGATTAGCCGTGCCGACAGCAGCATGACCAACGGACGTATCTTTTTCCCGCCGGCAAACATTTGCCGTTCAACGTCGGTGAGATAGGGCGCCTGTGGTTGCAACGCCAGCTCAACTTCTTGCCGGAAGCGCACGAGGTCTTCGGCCAGTAGTTCTTCGCTGATGCGCGCGTACACTGATGCCGACGATGCTATCGGCCGCTGCGGGATGACAGCGGCAATGGAATTGCTTGCCGACATCATGCCTCCTGGCTGGCCAGCGTTCGCAGTACGCGAGTCAGTTGGCTGGCAATGCGGTCTTCGAGGATGCCTCGGATGAAGTTGGCGTTGCCCAGGCGCGAACGCGCGACCTCACCGGCCTGGCCCTGCCACTGCGCCCTGTCAAGGTCCAGTGTCGGTACGCTCAAACTGCTGCGTTGTAACTTGAGCGTCAGCGCGCCATCAGGCTGCTCGCTGAGGGTGAAGACGAAGCGGCTTTCGGCGAGCGAACTGGAGAATGGTCCGCTATGCAGAGGCAAGCGGCGCTTGGGATCATGCAGACGCAATGATTCGGCATAGATGGCTTGCACACGCACTATTGTGTCGGCGTCCATGATAAAACCGTGCTGGACACATAGATCCAGATCGGTATCGTCATGGCTATTGTCGGCAATCCGCGACAGCGCCTCCCTCAGGCTCTGGGTCTGCGACAGGAGATTTGCCTGACTCACGGGTGGGGCTGTATTGACGGTGTCGTAAACAGAAGCTGCGGTCATCGGCACCACCGTCTGCTGCGTGTTTTGAGTGTTGGTCGAAACTTGTGCCTGAAAGCTCAACGCGGCCAGCGCGGCATCGGGGTAGGGCGTTTGACAAGCGTAATAGACATGAAGCTTCTGCGTGAAAGCATTTCTGTTGTAGGACCACTGCTGAGTACCGAATAGCTTGTCCTGCGGATTTACCGGCATACCCGGTGTATCCAGCGCTAGCGACGTGTAGTCGGACATCTCTGCGGTGGCACCACCCCTTATCCAGGCCGTGCGCAATTGCGAATTGGTATTGAAAATCTCGGTATAGACGTCGTTGTGCTGGTTGAATGTATCCAGCAGCGAGCGACCGTTTGCAGTCTGATTCAATTGGGTGCGCTGATCGTTGGCTTGCTGCAGCTGGTCATACTGTTTCTCGGTGATAGTCGGTGGATCGGTATCATCAGCAGTACCCGCACCAATGGCAAAACTGGTCAGCGGCGCCATCAACCCGCCGGTATCCAATTGCACCCTCGCACTTTCCAGGCCGAACAGGTCATAGGTTCCGCTTAGTTGCATCGGCGCCAGGGTCACCACGATACGACTGGCGTCACGGTCGGGAACGATGGATACCAACTTCACTGGCGACACGGATATGTCGCTGAATGCCAGTAATAATTCGCCGCCGTTGGCATTGCCGGGAATGTCCACGTGAGTGGCCAGCGGATAGGGGCCGCAAGCCGATACCGAAAATTGCCGGGGCAGGGTAGCGGTCAAGGAGGCCGGGCCGGAGGCCGCCGTCAATTTCGGCAGGAAGTCGTCGATAGTAGGCATGCGATGAGTGCTCTCGTAGGCAGATCAGATGCTGGAAGAGGGGGTTGGAGTGGTGATCGCCAGCTTTGCGACGATTTTCAGCATCGGGGTGTTGCCAATGCTGACGCTACCAAAGGTCAGGGCGCTGGGGGCGATGCGGATACCATTGGTATCGTAGTTGGGCACAGAGCCGATGGGCTCGACTTTCCCTTGCAACGCGTCCTTGGGTTTGTCCTTGACCTCTGACGCAATGAGAGTCGCAATGGGATATGCGACTGCGGACAGGATCTTCTGGACCAGGTTTCCAGTCGGCGTCAATTTAAAGGTCAGTGAAGGCACCGACGTTATAGTCGCGCTGATGGCGACGCCATCGACTGCCACGGTCAGGTCGATTTCGGCAGGCGATGGGCTGATAGAGACATCGTAATCAAACATGCTCGACATGCGCGTTGCTCCGGCAAGGATTTTGAGGGTTACAGCAGGGCCGCACCGATGGCACAACCTGCCGCTGCCAGGGCCATGCCTGCCGCGGTGAGGGTGGCCTTCGCATTGAGCGAAGCGCTCAGTTGCGCATTGATGGTCAATGGGGCCACCTGCTTGACTGTGGCCGATAGCGAGGAAATCGAACCGCTGTAGCTCCAATCGGCCAATTTTTTGAAGTCGCCGCTATCGGAGAATGGATGCCCCTGGTAAGGCTGCAAGAAGGTAGCCATTGCCGTGTTGAGTAACGTATTGCTGGCGATCACGAACACGTCATCGGTGGGCCAGGTAACTCCTTCAATATCAAGCGCACTGGTGTTGCTGGTAAGCGTCGTCGCGCCGAGCAAATAACTTGTAGTCAACTGCAGCTGTATAGGATTGAGCGTCACACCTTTCCAATCGAGACTGGGCAGGTGCACGATTGCCAGCGCCTGATTCGCAGAGGCGAAAATTTGTGGCAACAGCATCAGGTTGAATATGGCTTTGTCCCACGTGGAGAAACGACTCTCGTCCAATGACACCGCTACCAGGTCGAGTGCCAGTGTTCCCGGATTAAAGGTGAGCGTTGCATAGACCACCACGCTCGGGGCAGTACCGCCTACGGAGGGCGCACTACCCAGCGTGTAGCTGGCCGTCAGCGTCGGCAAGGTGAGCTGGACCATCGGCAAACTGGGCAAAGGGATGCTCTGGGCGCCATTGGCTTTGCCGTTCGGCGCAAGCGCGGCATTCCAGATATCCAGGGTGGGAGGACCAAAAATAAGGCTAGGCGCAGCACCGACATCCCAAGTCAGCGTCACAGCTCCGAGGTTCGGCAGGGTCTTGGGCAGGCTACCCTTGAATGGGTCGTTGGTGCTAGGAGCGTTCTTGTAATACTCGCCCAACAAGGTGTTGAGCTCCGTCACGCTAATGCCTGCGGCCGCGTCGAAATTGGTCATCCCTGTACCTTCCTAATGTATGTGAGCATCCGTCTCACACTCGAATGTAGCAGGTTTTTAAAAAGCCACCTTTTTCAAACGGGAAAATTCAACTTGTTCTTCTGTAGGCGACGATAGCGGTGCTCATTGGGGCGCACACGAACACAAGATAGCTGTTAAAACGACGCCCGACAGCTGCCGCAACCTCAGTGAACGCAGAGTCAATTCAGAGAAGCACGTAGACGGCTGAGCACCTCTTTTAACATAATATACATTATGCGAACCTAGACAATCTCCTTGTGGGGCTCTTGCTTGATGCTTTTCACCAGATGATCAGGCTGGCCAGGCCGAATTTCTCGCGAATAGGATGATGGCCGCTGCGCTTCTTCATCTGCATTGATACGGATTTTGGCGCGTTAGACAACGACCATCGCTTCGTCAATGTAAGCCGCGTCACCTGTGTCGTAAGCGTCAGCCAAAAAGACTGCCATGCCTTCTGAATCAACCAGCGAGTCAGCTGGGTCATAATCATAAATCGGCTCTGTCATAACATGCTCCAGGGAAAATCCATTCGTGAAAAAAACGCCTGCGAGAAACTCCACCTCTGACCGATAGCGCCTCAAATTTGAACGGAGTGCTCGCCGGGCATCCGCAGATTTTTCACAGACTGACTGTCAAACTGCTTGGCGGCTATTTGTGCGGAACAACGTCTCAGCTCATCCGAGAACCAGGCAAAAATGAATGCTTCACCATCTCATACCAGCATCACAGGTCTACGCCGTGCCGTAGCCATAGTCGGGCTAGCAAATCTGGCCTATTTTTTTGTGGAGTTTGGCGTTGCCCAACGTATAGGCTCAGTTTCATTATTTGCTGATAGTGTCGACTTTTTGGAAGATGCCGCAATAAACTTTTTAATCTTCGGCGCGCTTGGCTGGTCACTACGTAATAGAGCCCGAATAGGCATGGTCTTAGCTGGCGTTCTCCTGATTCCTGCTCTTGCTCTGTTCTGGACTGCGTGGCAGAAATTTAATGCTCCAACACCTCCCGATCCGTGGCTTCTGTCTATTACAGGCCTTGGCGCGTTGACCATAAACGTGAGCTGCGCTTTTTTACTGGTCAAATTTCGTCATCACAGTGGCAGCCTAAGCAGAGCCGCTTTTCTGTCTGCTCGAAACGATGCATTTGCCAATGTCGCAATCATCATTGCAGGCCTTGTGACCTTTCAATGGTTCTCTGGCTGGCCGGATTTGATAGTAGGTATAGGAATCGCGATCATGAACGCAGATGCTGCAAAATCCGTTTGGAAAGCTGCACGGAATGAACACGCTTCAGCTGAGGCTTGAACATCGCTACTTCTCAAAAGAAATAAACTGCAGTAATAACTCAACTAAACAACCATTTAGTTGAGTTAATCAATAATACAACCCCACACCACTATTACTTACTCTCGTCGGCCTTACCCTCCTGCATCTGCACAGAAGACTTGGTTCCACTGGAATTGTTCTTCGTAGCATTATCGGCATTATCAAAGCATCCATGAAGCATGAATACACTGCACAAGCCCAAGCACATATAGAACCTTTTCATAATCGTTCTCCTGATTGTCGGTAAGCTATATAAATTGCCACCGTCACGGTGATGAAGCATTCACACCTCACACCGTGCGGCCCGCAGCCCCCACCCTCCTCCTTGTAAAAACAACACCTTGAGGTAGCAGGCCCGCAGTAGTTAACCGTTCGTTTTCAAGCTGCAGGCTTGAGTACAACCTTCGTCCAGCCTTCGTCCCGCGCGTCGAAATGCTTGTAGGCGTCTGGGCCTTCAGCGAGTTTGAGGCGGTGAGAGATAATCTGGGAGGGCTTGGCGCGTCCGTGATGGATGAGCTCGGCCAAGCGACGATTGTAGGCTTTGACATTGGCCTGCCCGGTTCGGATCTGCTGCCCCTTGAACCAGAATGCGCCGAAATCGAAGGCCATCTTGCCCTCCTTCGCCAGCTCGTTTTTTGCACCTGGGTCCTGCGGCACGAACACGCCGACGACGCCGATTCCGCCAGTCGCCTTGGTGGAGGCCACGAGATTATTCATGGTGAGGTGGTTGGCTTCATGGCCATGGCGGTCGCAGCATTGGTAACCGACGCACTCATAACCAAGATCGGTGCCTTTGTAAACGATGGCTTTCATTATGTTCTCCCAGTGGCAAGACGAAAGAAGTTTCGCCAGCACATGTTTAATCTGTCTGAAAGAGCAAATCGTATGTTCAAGAAAATCGCGTCATGACTGACGAGCGGTACCTTTTACAATGACTTCATAATTGCAAAAAACTGAATTATCCGTCCCTGGATATCTCTGTTCAGTATCTGGGCAGCCTTCCCTGCTTTCATCTGTACAGTTGATAAACGAGGAACCTCTATGCCGAACGTTATTAACGCAACTCCACAACCAATCAAAATTGAATACCTGCTGGACACGCTGTTCGGGGTCAATGCACTCACCAGCGAATGCATGGCGCAGATGGTCAGCAAAGCCCCCAGCGTCCAACTACGTCTCACGCCGCCATGGCCGGAGCAGCTGAAACATGCCCACAGGATTGCTTTCGAATGGGACGGCAGCGCCTACCGTGGCGTTGTGCAACACGCTGAGCTGATGCCCGACGGCGACCTGCTGTTGGACATCGACACCGCAGGCCAGTGACCCCTTTCACGCGTTTGCCAGAAACTCCACCAGTGTCGCCGCGCATGCCTCAATCGCGCCCTCCACGATCAGTTCATAACCGTGGGTATTTTCCGTCGGGATGGCCACACAGCCGGCTTGGGCGGAAGTCCCGTTACTCATCACGGCACTCGCGTCCGAAGCAAAATCCACCAACAATGCATATTGAGGGCTGTAGCCGCACCGCTCGGCGGCAGCTGCCAGGTCCGTCACGACGGATCGGGTGTAATAGCCCTTTTGGTCCCCCGTGTTAATGATCGGATCAACGCCCAGGCGTGTGCCGTATTCCTCCATGATGGGCCCCACTTCTACAGCGATGGTGGTATCGCCAGGCAGTGTCGCTGCGGCGTACATGGCGCCCGCATTGCATTCCTCTTCAAGCGTGGTAAATACCAGGTAGATATCGCCGGCAAGCGCATGCCGGCGCGGTTGAAGGAGCTGGGCGGCGTGCAATACGGCGGCGATAGGTGCGCGGTCATCCAGGAAGTGCGCGGCAATCGCGTCCCCGACCCGGAATGGCTCGCGCCAATGACGGCTCAACACCACACGGCTTCCAGGTCGAACGCCCTGCTTGCGCAATGCCTCGACCGTACAACGGGTGATTACATGCACGTCGTTCCAGTGCACGTTGCCCGCCAGCACGTCAGCCCCTTGCGCCGTATTTTTAGTGACGTGCATTGAGCCGAATGACAGCACACCCGGGATGATGTGCGCATCGCCCAGGATATCCACGGGGCACATACCAAAGTTGACGGGGTTCGCCCCACCGAGCGCCGTCACCCGCAGCGTGCCATCGGTTTCGACACGCTTGACCACCATGGCGATCTCATCCATATGCGCCATGACTTTAACTGCACGGCCACGGTTGCCATCGCTCTGTTTGCCCTTGATCAAACCGACGACATTCCCCGCTGGATCAACCCAGACCTCGTCACACAGAGGTTGCAGGCTCTCCAGGCAAATGGCACGGACTTCGTCTTCCTGGCCACCCGGCCCGCGTGCACGCAGTAGCTGGGTGAGTAATGCCGAAGATGGATTTTCGGTGTTTTGCATGGGATGACTCCCCTCCTTCGCGGATAAGTGAGTGCGCTGTCAACGCCACGCTAAAGACGACCGTTCAAACCCATCAGTGTTCAAGCGGATGTCGGGGCGCCCCGCAAACCGATAACGCCTGCAACCAAACGCCAATCGACCGCACCACTCGCTCATTTGGATTGAACGATCACGGGCCCGCCCTTCTCTATCGCAACATACGAACTCGGGAGCAACGGCCCCCTTACATGAGGTAACCCAGCATGTCTTACGACTTCCAAGGTACTGCCAGCGTGATTACGGCTTCGCGCCATTTGGGTACGCCCTCTGATGAGCGCCTGAATGAGTCAGTCGAGATCCGGATGACCAGCAGTGGCAAGCCGACCATTGCACGTTTGAACTTCGATACCCCATTGGATTGGCCGGGCCATCCCAACTTTGTCACCGTCAACCTGCCCGACGGCTCGTCTGTCAGCGGTGTCATCGTCGAGATCGAGCGACCTGTGGATGCGCCCGGTTGGGTAGCGTTCACGGTGGATGATTGAGGTGGCGTGAGCGCCCGCGCTCACCTATCGAATTGTCGAACAATTACTTTGAATTTTTTTTGACGTCAAATATCTGTACTTCATGAGCATAGGGAGTCCTCATGAAACACAACGATCTATTCACTATCGAGTATCAGCTTCACGGCGAGCCGAAATCATTCATCGTGCGAGCGTCGCAGATGAACAATGCCGAGGCTTGGCATTGGGCCAGTTGCGATGCAGGGGTAGCCATTATCCCCAAATTTGGTCGACAAGCCCTCAAGCGTGTCTCCAAACCCATGGCGGAAAAATACGGCATAACCCAGGTACGCTGGAGCAGTGCGGCGCAGATTCAGTGGGCGGAGGGCTTGACATGATCCACAGCCAGACACTTGGTTACACAACAACACAAGAGCGAGATGACCAAGTCGCGCGCAACAACCAGATGTTTTTCGAAGCCGATCGACTGGATGCGCTAGCGTACAAAATCATTGAGTCCTACAGCGGTGATGCGCAGACATGGGCGCGCTTCACCGAAGCCAAGAAGCTCGCGGATGCGCAACGCACTGCGGCGTATCGAGAGTGGATGCGCATCCATCGTACGATGCGAAAATAACCGTCGTCCTGCCGGGAACGGGGCTGGCGGTCAGCTGACTGTCACGCCCCTGACTCAGGGTCGTTTGAAGGCCCGCCGGGGAGCGACGCCTCCTTGATCGACATCCGTCTCCCAAACACGCTCGACTGTCGGGTCCGCTGATGTGCTGATGTGTCGCTGCGCTCAGTCGTCCCAGTTGATGTCGAGCCACGCAGACAGACGGCATCGCCCATCCAGCAATCTACTCGAACCTTTGCATCGCCCCGCCCGTCCCAACTGTATCCAGCCAATGCCCGGGAGCGCCCGATGCTTATCTATCCCAAGAGCCATTACCAGCCCTACACCAATGCGTCCGGCGGTTGGGGATCGGCCAAGTCGGTGATGCAGATCCTATGGCGGGAACAGGCACTGGCCAAGGCGCCCGCTGCGCTGTTCAAGCAAAACAAGCCGGACGGGTTTGCCTGTGTAAGTTGCGCCTGGGCCAAGCCCGGAAAACCCCATGCACTGGAGTTTTGCGAGAACGGCGCCAAGGCCACCGCCTGGGAACTGACCTCGTTGAAAACAGACCCGTCGTTCTTCGCCGAGCACAGCCTCGGCGCGTTGCGTACCTGGTCCGATTATGCGCTGGAACAACATGGCCGCCTGACCCACCCGCTGCGCTACGACCCCGCCACCGACCATTATCGGGAAACCTCGTGGGAGGACGCCTACCGGGAAATCGGCGCGCAGCTCAAGGCCATGGACCCCGACAGCGTAGTGTTCTATGCCTCCGGGCGGGCCTCACTGGAGACCTCCTTCATGTATCAGTTGTTCGCGCGCGCCTACGGCACCAACAACCTGCCCGACAGTTCCAACATGTGCCACGAGAGCACCTCGGTGGGGTTGCAGGAAAGCATTGGCGTGCCGGTGGGCACTGTGACCCTGGAAGACTTCGAGCACACCGACTGCCTGTTTTTCTTTGGCCAGAACGTCGGCAGCAACAGCCCGCGCATGCTGCATCAGCTGCAGGACGCGCGTCGGCGCGATGTGCCCATTATCACCTTCAACCCCCTGCGTGAGCGCGGCCTGGAGCGTTTCGTCAATCCGCAGTCACCCAGTGAAATGCTCACGCCCGGCTCAACGTTGATCAGCACCCAGTACCATCAGGTGTCCATTGGCGGTGACACGGCGGCCATCGCCGGTATTGCCAAGGCGCTGCTGGAAATGGATGACCGCGCCACTGAACAAGGCACCCCGGCGGTCCTCGACTACGACTTCATCGCCAATCACACCGAGGGCTTCGAAGCCTTCACCACGTATGTGCGCAGCTGTGACTGGACGCAACTGGAGCACCAGAGCGGGCTGACGCGCGGCGCACTGGAAGCGGCCGCGACCGTGTATGCCCACAGCCGACGCGTGATGTTCGTGTACGGGATGGGGCTCACCCAGCATCGACACGGCGTGGCCAACGTGCAGATGCTGGTGAACCTGATGTTGCTGCGCGGCAATATCGGCAAGCCGGGCGCCGGGATCTGCCCGGTGCGCGGCCACTCCAATGTGCAGGGGCAACGCACCGTGGGTATCACCGAAGACCCGAAAAAAGTTCCGGTGGACCTGATCGAACAGCACTTCGGGTTCAAGGTGCCCGAGCAAAAGGGCTTGTGCACGGTGGATGCATGCGAGGGCATTCTCAGCGGTCAGGTACGCGGTTTTATCGGCCTGGGTGGCAACTTCCTGCGCGCGATTCCCGACACCTCGCGCATGGAGCCCGCGTGGCAAGGGTTGCACTTGAACGTACAGATCGCTACCAAGCTCAACCGCACCCATCTGCTGCCTGCGCGTCACCTGTGGCTGCTGCCGAGCCTGGGGCGTATCGAAATCGACCGACAGGACGGAGTGGCGCAAGCCTATACCACCGAAGACAGCACCGGTTGCATCCACAGTTGGCGTGGCAGCAGTGAACCCGTCGGCCCACAGGTGCGCGCCGAAGCCAGCATCGTCGCCGGGCTGGCAATGGCCACCCTCTCCCCTGCCTGCACGATCGACTGGCATGCCTGGAGCACCGACTATGCCAAGGTTCGGGCAGCCATCGGGCAGATCTATCCGCAGATATTCCACGATATGGAGACCCGCATGGCCGAGCCTGGCGGCTTCCATCGTCCGATTGCCGCCGCGCAGCGCAAGTGGCTGACGCCGAGCGGCAAAGCCCTTTTCGTCAAGCCCACAACCCTGGCCGAAGATGACGACGTGAACCTTGCGCAACCGGCACGGGATGTCCTGCAACTGATGACGCTGCGCAGCAACGATCAGTTCAACACCACCATCTATGGCTATGACGACCGTTTTCGCGGGGTCAGCGGCACCCGCGAAGTAATCTTCATGCACTGCAACGACATCGTGCGCCTGGGTTTTGCGGTCGGTGAGCACGTGATGTTGACCACGGCCATCGAGCCGGACGTCAAGCGCCAGGTCGGCCCCTTCGAAATCATCGCCTACGACATTCCCGAAGGCTGCGCCGCCGCGTACTACCCTGAATGTAATCCACTGGTGCCGCTCTGGCACCATGCCGAACGCAGCAAGGTGCCTGCCGCCAAATCGGTACCGGTGCGGCTCAGCGCGTCGCCGACTCACCCAGGATAAACGCCAGCATCACCCTGCAGCGCCGTGGCGATGAGATACAGGTCCATGAACAACTGTGCCGACGGCGCCCGCCAGGTTGCGGAGCGCCGCAGCCGTGTCTTATTTTTTTGCGCTCCCCGCCAGTACGCCGGCCAACACTTGCTTGGCGGCCTGGACGATGACACCGGCCTCATCCGGGTCGCCCTTGAGTAAGGTGGTGGCGAATTTCTTCGCTTGCTCCAACTTGATATGCGGTGGCAGTGGCGGCACGTTCGGATCGGTCTTGAATTCGATCAGCACCGGCACCTCGGATGCCAGCGCCTGCTCCCAGGCAGCCGCCACGTCGTCCTCGTGGTCGACGAAAATCCCCTTCAAACCCAGTGAAATCGCAAACAGGTGATACGGCACATCGGGGATATTCTGCGAAGCCTCGAACTTGGGGTCGCCTTCCATGACGCGCTGCTCCCAGGTGACCTGGTTCAGGTCTTCATTGTTGAACACCGCGCAGATCCATTTCGGGCTTTGCCACTGACGCCAGTATTTGGCGACGGTGATCAGCTCGGCCATGTTGTTCATCTGCATCGCGCCATCACCCACCAATGCGATCACGGTGTTCTGCGGATGCGCGAACTTGGCGGCAATGGCATAGGGCACGGCCGCGCCCATGGAGGCCAGGCCGCCGGACAACGAGCACTGCATACCACGGCGGATCTTCAAATCACGCGCGAACCAGTTGGCACAGGAACCGGAATCGCTGGTGATGATGGCGCCATCGGGCAAGCGTGGCGACAGTTCATACACCACCCGTTGCGGGTTGATCGGCTTGGCCTTGACCAGGGCGCGTTTTTCCAGGGTTTTCTCCCAGCTCGCGCGCCAACCCTCGACCTTCCCGCGCCATTTGCGCCGGGTCTTGTAGGTAAGCAGCGGTAACAGCGCCGACAGCGTCTCCGCGGCGTCACCGACCAGGTTCACCTCCATGGGATAGCGCAGGCTCAACATGTCGGGTTGCAGGTCGATCTGCACGCCACGGGCCTGGCCTTCCTTGGGCAGGAACTCGGCATAGGGAAAGCCCGAGCCGATCATCAGCAAGGTGTCGCACTCAGTCATCAACTTATAGCTGGGCTCGGTGCCCAACAGGCCGATACTCCCCGTGACCCAGGGCAGATCGTCGGGCAATACCGCTTTGCCGAGCAACGCCTTGGCAACACCGGCGCCCAGCGCTTCGGCAATGGCGATGACCTCGTCGGTGGCCGCCAACGCCCCCGCGCCGACGAGAATCGCGACCTTCTCCCCGGCATTCAGCACATCGGCTGCGCGCTGCAGGTCAGCCGCATAAGGAACCACCCGAGGCTTGGTATAACCGACCCCTGAATGCAGCGTGCCATGCGCCCTGGCAGGCGGCTCGTAGGCCGCCTCCTGCAAATCGTTGGGCAGGATAATCGCCGTCACTCGGCGCTCGCCCACCGCCGTACGAACGGCTCGGTCCACCAAGTGACGCACCTGGGAGGGCACCGAAGCCTGCTGCACGAATGCTCCCGCCACATCCTTGAACATCGAGACCAGATCCAGCTCCTGCTGGTAATGGCCGCCGAGTGCCGCCCGTGCCTGCTGCCCGACAATCGCCAGCACCGGCATGTGGTCCAAGCGCGCGTCATACAGCCCGGTGATCAGGTGTGAAGCACCTGGCCCGGAGGTCGCGATGCACACGCCCAGCTCGCCGGTGAATTTGGCGTGGGCCGACGCCATGAACGCGGCCATTTCTTCATGACGTGCCTGGATGAATTCGATCTTGCCCTGCGCCCGGCTCAACGCGCCGAATACGCCATTGATACCGTCGCCCGGGTAACCAAAAATTCGGGTTACGCCCCATTGGCTGAGCCGTTCAACCAGGAAGTCACCTACTGTCGTCGTCATCGGTTGCCTCGCTTGACTCAAAGAATCGGTTTGCCACCCGTCACGCCGTAGCGTTCGCCGGAGATATAGCTGCCCTCATCCGAAGCCAGCAGCACGTAGATGGGCGCCACTTCGACCGGCTGGCCGGGGCGTCCCAGCGGCGTGCTGCCACCGAAATTTTTTACAGAGTCCTCCGTCATCGTCGATACGATCAACGGCGTCCAGATAGGCCCCGGGGCGACGCTGTTAACGCGGATACCGCGCTCGCCGAGCATCTGCGCCAGGCCCGCGGTGAAGTTGGCAATCGCGCCTTTGGTCGCCGCATAGGGCAACAAACTGGGGTTGGGCGCGTCGGAATTGACCGAACTGGTATTGATGATCGAACTGCCCTCGGCCATGTGCGGCAGCGCGGCCTTGCAGATGCGGAACATCGCGGTGACGTTGACGTTGAACGTCTTCACCCAGTCTTCGTCAGGGATGTCTTCCAGGGTTTTATAGGTCATCTGGAAAGCTGCGTTGTTGACCAGTACATCGATGCGCCCGAACTTCTCCACCGTGTCGTTGACGATCGCGGTGCACTGATCCGCGTTGCCCAGGTCGCCGGGCAACAGCAGGCATTGACGCCCCGCTGCCTCGACCCAGCGTGCGGTTTCCTTGGCGTCTTCATGTTCATCCAGATACGAGACCGCCACATCCGCGCCTTCGCGCGCAAAGGCTATGGCCACTGCGCGGCCGATGCCGCTGTCGGCCCCCGTGATCAACGCAATTTTATTGGCCATGCGGCCCGAGCCTTTGTAGGTCTGTTCACCACAATCGGGCATCGGGTCCATCTTGCCCTGGTCGCCGGGCACGGGCTGCTGTTGAGGTTTGAAGGGTGGTTTTGGATAGCTGTTCATCGTATTTCCTCCGGATGTGATTATCTTTGCGAGGGTCCGCGGGACGGGGAAGTTCAGACGGATTTGCATAAATCGGATAACAACGCGGGTGCAGGGCGGGCAAAAACAGGCATGGCGAAAAGCCTTGATCGCCGATCAGGCCGTACTCTCATCAGGCGTTACGGCTTTCTTCCAGCAACAGGTCAGCCACCGCTTGCCGACCTACCAGGGCAGACGACGCCTGTGCACCAAAGGCGCGTAGCTGACGCTCAGCGCTGCTGCCGTCGCGCAGCATTTGCCGTGCCTGGGCGAACACGCCCTCCTCGCCCAGCGCACGGGCGGTTTCACCCAATTGCTGCTGCGCCAGCACCAACCATTGTTCAAGCGTTACGGGCTCTGTGTCCGGTGCCAGCACAAAGCGCCCGGCACGGCCCCAGCGCCTCGCTTGAATGCGGTTTTCCTTAAGCAGCCAGTGCCGTTCAACACTGTATTGGCTGCCGGGTGCCGGCATCTGGCAGGCGTGTTTGATCATCACGCGGAACAGCCCGGCCAGGGCCAGCGCGTCGCTCAATCGCGGGCATGCATCGGTCATGCGCAACTCCAGCGTCGGGTAGCTCAACGAGGGTCGGCAACCCCACCAGATATTCGCGTCACTGGCCAATGCCCCGCTATGTCTCAACAGACTCAGGTATCGCTCAAAGCCCGGTTCGTCCGCTAGATATTCAGGAATACCCATGCGTGGCCACTCGTCACACAGCACCTGCCGATAACTGCAATAGCCACTGGATTGGCCCTGCCACAACGGCGATGAAACGCTGAGGGCCAGCAGCATGGGCAACCAGGGCAACACCTCGTTCAGCACGGCGATCCGATCGACCCCCACCGGGATTTCTGCGTGAACATGCAGCCCACTGAGTACGCTGCGCTGCGCAACGATCTGGAACTCATCGAACAAGCGCTGGAAATGCGCCTGGGGCGTCGCGCGTTGCGCTTGCCAATCGGCCAACGGGTGCGCGCCGCTGCATATAAAACCCAGCCCGTGCCCGGCCAACGCCTGGCTCAATTCGCGACGGACCCGGCCAAGGTAAGTGGCGGCTTCATCGGAGCTGTCAAACACCGGCGACGCCACTTCGATCTGGCCCTGGAACATCTCATAGGAGAAGCCCTCGCCAATGGCCTCGCGGCATGCCGCAAGCACATGCGCCGACGGCTCGGCGAGCATGCGCCGCGTGCGCAGATCGGTGATGAAATATTCTTCTTCGATGCCGAAGCGCTGTGCGCGATCCATGAGCGATCAACTCAGGCGGGTAACAGTAAGCGCCACCGCGGCGATGCGTTCGACGTGCTCATAGCCCGGCTGTTCCAGTTCTTCGCCAAAGACATCGGGGTCCAGCTCCTGGTAGGTCCAGCCAAAAGCGTCGCTGGTCAGCAAGGCGCGGGCTGCCTCAAGAAACACGTCGCGCCCCTCAACCATGGCGACCCCGGTGTAAAGCAGTAAGGTGCCGTCGCGCTCCAGGCGCGGCAGCGCTTCACGCAGGATACGCAGCGACAGCGCTTCGCCCAGCTCACCGCCGCCGTGGCGATAGGAACGCTGCTGGCTGTCTTTCATATAGGGCGGATTGGCGAGGATCAGGTCAAAGCAACCGTCGACGCTGTCGAGCACATCGCTGTGGTAAACGCTGACGTTCGGTGCCCCGGCCAGTTCGGCATTGACCGCACTCAGGCGCAGCGCCTTGGGGTTGATGTCCACCGCGAGCACCTCGGCGTCGGGACGCGCACGCGCCACCAGCAAGGCAGCGGCGCCCGACCCGCAGCCGATGTCCACGGCGCGGCGTATCGGCGCGAAGCGTTGGCGCAGGCAGCCTTCTATCACACTGGCAAAACGGTAGGTGTCGGGGCCGAAAAACACCGAATCAGCCTCCTCGGTAGGAAACGCCGAATGCGCCAGCAGCAAGGGCCCCAGGGTCGACCAGCGCACCGTGCTGTGCCAGCGGTCGTGGGCCTTGACGATGATTCCGGCCTGCTGCAGTTCCTCCCGTTCGGCAGCTTCGAACACCTGCGTGTCGAAGGGCCGCGACCAACCGAAAATCCCACGCATGTCGCTGGCCGCTGCGTTATCCCAGCGGGCAATGACCCGCTGGTGGGTCAGTGGCGTGGGCGTGATGAAGCGATAGCCTTGCGCCTGCAGGCGCCGGCCCAGGTGCAGCAGCGCGCGGTCGGCTTGCGATTGGGCCGATATCACGGGGGGCGTTGAACACAGCAGCGATTCGAGCATGGTCGGGGTTCCTTGTCGGTCAGCGCAGACCTGCGCGCAATTCGATAAAACGACGGGTCGCAAACAAGCCGGCGGGACGATGATGGCGGTGAGGGCCAAGCCACGGCAGCAACAGGGCCAACTGCTGCTCACCATCGTGTTGTGCCAGTGCGTCGCGCAACGCGCAGGTTTCAGGGTCATCCGGCGTATGCTCGTTCGCGCCTGACGACACCGGCCGCACTGGACGTGCCCGTGCACTACTTTTTACATCGCGCCAATCGCCTGCTATCCAGTCCCGCAGCAGTTGTTTTTCATAGCCGCTGAACACGCCGAACATGGCGGCGCCCGGGCCTTCGATCAGTTGCCAGAAACGACTGTCCTCGGGCGCCTGGTGTCGCTTGATCCAACCCTTGTCCTCAAGGGCCTGCAAAAAACTGCGGATCTGCCCCGGCTGCGCCAGCCATTGGTTGACACTCTTGCCGTCGAAGCGGCAGTAGTCCGAATGCATGTGCTGGGCGAACGGCCGCTTGCGTTCAAGCATGGCCACCACTTCTTCTTCCAGGTCGAACGCCTGGATCGCCGCCGTGGTGCCCTGTCCAAGGTCGTTCAACTGATAACCGCGGCGTACCCGTTGCCAATACTCGGTTGCGTCCATTCCGTTCGGCATCAAGGCCAGGACCGCTTGCACGGCCCGGCGGGCATGGCCGCTGCTGGCGTTGTCGATGGTCACATGGAGGCTGAAATAATAGGGGTCGATCCCCAGTTCCTTGAGCTCGTAGGCGCAGATCAGCAAGTGCAATGGCAACTGCTCATAACCGAGGTTGTAGCCAAGGATCTCCGGCATGTGCGACGCGCCGCTCTGGCCGAGTGCCAACTGGATGGCACCCTGGTGAAAATGCTGATCCTGCCAGCCGAAATCACCGTCGCAGCCTTGTTCGGCCAACAGACGTTGGTATATCGCGACGTGGTTCTGCGTCGGCTCGCCATCGCCGAGCTCTTCCAGGTAAGTGGTCAAAAGTCCGTCGTAGCGGTAGTCCCGCCAGTGCGCGAGCACACCGTAGAGCCAGGCACCATCCACCTGTTTGGTCGGCGCCACGCACTGCAGGAAGTACAGGGCGTGAGCTTTGTTCTGGAAATACCGGCGGCCGCCGCCTTGCTGCCGGTCTTGCAAGTACTGCGCATATTCCTGGGCAACGGCGGTGCAGTTGAGTTCTACCCAGTTCATCAGTTGGTCGGGCGACATGGGCAATGCGCTGTCGTCCGCGGCGCCGACGTGATCCAGCTGCGCCTGCAGAAACTCCGCTGCCGCTTGCGCGGACCCGGCGTCCCAATCGGCGAGCAGGCGCTGGTACTGGCTACGCAACGGCCCTTCATGCTGCCACTGAGAAGCACTTTGCAGGGTTTGAAAGACAGTCATGGCAGGCTCCATCTACAAGTTTTTTCAGGCCTCGGCGACTGCCAACACCCGTTACGCAACGCTTTTTAGCGCCTCTATAACGAGAGAGCCGATCCTGGCTCAAATAATTCCATCGGCGTGCGCCAAGGTCTGACCAAGGGCGTACGGTCAGGGCTTCAAACGTTTCTCGTCTTCCGGGCCCGGTGTCACCCGCGCGCCTTCCCCGTCCGCATTCATATCGCCTTCATCTTCTCTGGACACTCGCTCGTCGTCGGTGAGTCCCTGGCCAATGTCTTTTTCCGGCAACTGCGCAGGGGTCTCCGTTGTTGCAGGTTGGCTGGTGGATTGCGTTTTCATAGGCATGGCCTCCTCGGCTGACTCATAGGGAATGATTGAAATTTTTCCATTGCGCTCAAGAGTCGCGAATTTGATCCGGCAGATTTCAACAATGCCCTGGGCGGATCGGGATGCTGCAAGAATGTCGTCTTCGTCCAATCAATCGCGCCTGCTTCAGACGCTTGTGAAGCACGTGACCCTGCTAACCCTTGCTGTGTTCGGGCGAAGATGGCCCCTTGGTGACACCGCGCGGGCCGGCAATAGCCCATATGGCTGCGCCTAAAAACGGCAACAGCACAACTATTGCAGTCCAGCCTGCCTTTTGCCCCGACCTGTTATCGCTTCGCCAGACGCTGTTGATGATCCACAGATCGAGCAATATGAGGACAACGGCCAAACCTATCCAAAAGTAAGTAGTTTGCATGGGTGCACCTCCGGGTTATGCACTGTTAGGTCATGCATAGACTCGCAGGGTTCATTATTTTTAAGCGCTGCCTCACGCACTAAGCGAAGCGGCGCCATGCCACTACTTCAGCATCACCGGCGGGGCAAAGTTATACGAAGCGGCGTTTTTCAAATGGTTTTGTACAAGTTTAACCATGGGTTTTACCGTTTATCGGCATTTCAGAAACTTCTCAAAACGATTAGCAAATTGGGCTTATCCGAATAGGTGTTCGCTGCACGAATGTGCAACTAGCGAAACGACAACTCATTGTGGAGATCTATCATGACTACCAGCAATAAGAACCCTGGAAATTTCGCCAACGATCAACAAAAAGCTTCTGAAGCCGGCAAGAAAGGCGGTCAGTCGTCTGGCGGCAATTTTGCCAATGATCGCGAAAAGGCTTCCGAGGCCGGCCGTAAAGGTGGCCAGAACAGCCATGGCGGAGGGCGCAAGTCGTAAGTGATCCAACAGGGGGCAGCTTCTGCTGCCCCTTCCTTTCAGCCGGAGAACCCACCATGCGCGCTGCACTCGAACCTCAGCGACACGCTCCCAGCTCTACGACCGCCAGTGACACCCCACCGGCAGGCGCTGCTAAGACATTGCCAAAAGCCCGCTCCTGTTATGAACGAATGGAAACGGTCGAGAACGCCGAAGCGACCATCCGGCCCGAGCAGACGCCTCCCGTTTGCGAACGAACGAGCTAGCACCGCTGTTCATTGACCGGCAGCCATATGTCCTGAACATCCGATCACCCGTGTCAGAGGTGCCTTATGCCTTTACATGTCATCCACTTCACCGGCCCGGTCAACGCCTCGACCTGCAGCCAGCTTATCGAAAAGTCCTCATTGGCTGTCCAGCAGAACGCCACCGGCCTGATCGTGAACATCGCGACCATGGGCGGTGAATGCAGTTATGGCTTCACGATGTACAACTTTTTACTCGCACTTCCGATTCCGGTGCATACGCACAACCTGGGCACCGTGGAGTCCATGGGCAACATTATTTTCCTGGCGGGCGAACGCAGGACGGCGTGCGAGCACAGCAAGTTCCTGTTTCATCCGTTTCATTGGCATGTACAGGGTGCCGTCGATCATTCGCGCATGTCGGAATACGCCATGAGCCTCGACTATGACTTGCAGTTGTACGCGCGCATCGTTGCGCAACGAACCACACAGGCCGTCGAGAAACTGGACACCGAAAAATACTTGATCGCCGCGCCGCGCATTCTTGATCCACACCAGGCGATGGCCAGCGGCCTGATCCATGCGATCGAATCACCCGTCATCCAGGCGGAGTGTGCATGCAGTTTCATTCACTCCTAGCCAGGGAACATCAGATGCCTGCGAAAAATAAAAATTGGACGAGGAAACCCCATCACTCTCAAGAGGTGTGAAGGAGAGCGGCTTCAAACCCGGACACTTTCTGAGGTGATGACAACATTCAGAAGGAGCTCACATGAAAAACTCTTTATACATTATCGAGTATGAACTTCATCAAGTTCCCAGGTCTTTCATAATAAGAAGCGAAGCCATGTCCAATGAAGAAGCATGGCACTGGGCCTGCTGCGATGCAGGCATTGGCATCATCCCCCGTTCCCGCAACGACAAGATCAAACGAATAAGCAAACCGCTCGCTGAACGCTTCGGCCTTGAAAATGTAAAGTGGCGCCCGTCTGGAAGTATTCCATTTATCGCACAACCCTATATGCCACCCCCGCCTGAATAAACACAGCGATTCGGTGTTTATATAAAACCAAAAAAAAAGCCCGTACTCAGTACGGGCAAATCAGGAGTTACCTTGAGACTGCAGGAGTTAACAGACTCAGTATTAAGAAGTTAAAAGCACGGTAATGGTTTGTTTTCTTTTACTTATGACCGACGAACGGCACGACTCATAAAAAACGCAGATTTATTCGCGCACAGGTGCAAATAGAGCACGCCTTGGCCAAGTAGCTGGAGCGCAAATAGAAAAAATGTCCAGCCGGTCCTTGCACTGTGAAACTAAGACTATGAATACGCTGATAATCGCCTTCCTCAACCGCTCTCCCCTGCCAATGCACGCTCGTAGAAATGGGGAAGACATTTCAAAGCGTGTTCTGCAGCGTACATCTGCACCTGCTCACGCGAGCCAGTAAAACGCTCTTTTCTGCTGAATAGGCGAAGGCCCCGAGAGGTACGATAACCCCAGGCAAAACAGACAGTCCCGGCGGGAATACCCTCTACGTCATCTGGCCCCAGAATGCCGGTGGTGGCAACGGCGACATCGGCCGCGCTATCGCACAACGCACCCTGGGCCATTTCCCTGGCGACCTCGCAGCTGGTCAAGTTGAACGTTTCGATCGTGTATGCACGCACCTTCAACAGCCGCTGCTTCGCTTCAGGCGAGTAGACAATGTAGCCGCTGTCTATAAACGAGCCACTGCCCTCGACCTCTGAAAGCAGCGTGATAATTTTTCCGGCCGTACAGGATTCAGCGGTGGTAATCACCAAACGGTTGGATTTCAGGAACTGGACAGTTGAAGCAGCTATGGTCATTCCGCCCCCCTCGGCATATGCACATATCAACGCAAACGGCGCGGTTGCAGCGCCGCCTGAATGCACCTGCAACGTCACTGTATTCAACGAAGCCAGGTGAGTTGTACATGAAAAATGACAGGGGCATCTGGGCGTTGTTCAAAATTTCTCCGCTGTTTTCGACGACGTCACCGCTTCCACCTGACCTGGAGTGATTGTGAACTCACGGCACTTGCGCGCACTCGGATTAGAAGCCATGTGAACAAAGGAAGAAGGACGCCATGCAGAACCTCAAAATCGCCACGTTCAACATCAACGGCATTGGCGCGCGACTTCCAAACCTTCTGCAATGGCTCGAAAAAGAGCGGCCGGACATCGTTTGCCTGCAGGAACTGAAGGCGCAGGACAAGGCGTTCCCCGCCGGCGAGCTTGAGGCGGCCGGCTATGGCTCGTTGCATCACGGCCAGTCTGCATGGAACGGCGTGGCCATTCTCGCGCGCGATTCCGAGCCTCTTCTGATTCATAAAGGCTTGCCCGGCGCGCAGGACGATCCGCAGTCGCGGTACCTCGAAGCGGCGGTGCATGGCGTGATTGTCGGCTGCCTGTATCTGCCCAATGGAAACCCGCAGCCCGGCCCCAAATTCGATTACAAGCTCAAGTGGTTCGAGCAATTGATCGCGCATGCCGAAACACTACAGGCCAGCGAACACCCGGTCGTCCTCGCGGGTGACTACAACGTGGTGCCCACCGACCTGGATATCTATAACACGCGCTCATGGCTCAAGGATGCGCTCCTGCAGCCGGAAAGCCGCGAGTGCTTTCACAGGCTGCTGGACCAAGGTTGGATCGACTCGGTGAGGCATCTGTATCCGGAAGAGCGCGTGTACACCTACTGGGATTATTTCCGTCAGCACTGGCAGAAGAATTCAGGGTTGCGCATTGACCACCTTCTGCTGAACCCGGTGCTGGCTCCTCACCTGAAGAATGCCGGCGTGGATGCATGGGTCCGGGGCGAAGAGCACCCCAGCGACCACGCTCCGACATGGATCGAGGTCTCATCCAGCCTGTCGCGCAAGCGCACAGCCGTGCAGAAGAAACGCTCGGGAAAATCGGCAGTGCCCAACCCTGCCGAGAAGCCCCCCGCATCCCCTGCCAGGTCGGGAAAGCCTCAGCTGACCAATGCCCAACCCTCCGCGCTGCCGGAAAGCCTGAAGCCGGAACTGGCCACGCTGGTGGATTCGGCCCCTGAGGGTGATTGGCGATATGAAGTCAAGTTCGACGGCTACCGCATCATGGCCCGGGTGGATAAGGGCAAGGTGCGCTTGTTTACCCGCAATGGCCATGATTGGACGCACAAGCTTCCTCGCCAGGCGCAGGCCATTGCCGGCCTCGCCTTGACGTCCGCATGGCTGGACGGCGAAATCGTGGTTGCCAATGAGCAAGGCATTCCTGATTTTCAGGCACTCCAGAATGCTTTTGAGCTGGGCCGCGACGGCAACATTGTTTACCACCTCTTCGACATGCCCTTTCTCGACGGCATGGATTTACGCGAGGTGCCGGTCGGACAACGCCGGGAAGCCTTGTCCAGAGTGCTGGAGAGCAATGAAGATGAGGCACTGAGGTATTCGCAGGACTTCGCCGAAACGCCGCAGGCACTGCTGGACAGCGCATGCCAGATGCAAATGGAGGGACTCATTGGTAAACGCGTTGGCAGTGCCTACGTGTCCCGTCGCAGCGGCGACTGGATCAAGCTCAAATGTAAACGTCGCCAGGAATTCGTCGTCGTCGGCTATACAGAGCCGAAAGGTTCGCGCAGTAAGTTCGGCGCGCTGCTCCTGGGCCTGCACGACGTGGACAGCGGCCAGCTCAAATACGCCGGGAAAGTCGGCACCGGCTTCAACCAGGTAACCCTCAAGACGATCTACGAACAGTTAACCCCCCTCGAAACCAGGAAGCCTGCCGTGGTAAACCCGCCCACGGGTTTCGAGGCCAAGGACGTGCACTGGTTGAAGCCTTCGCTTCTGGCAGAGGTTGCCTTTGCCGAAATCACAAAAGAAGGCTCCGTGAGACAAGCCGTATTCCAGGGGCTACGCAACGATAAACCCGCAAAGTCGATCATTGAAGAACGCCCCGCCCATAGCCCCGACATCGCGAAAAAGCCCGAAAAAAAACCGCCATCTGCGGCGAAGGCCAAAGGTAAAGGCAGCGACGACGGCTCCACCACGATCCGACTCACCCATCCGCAACGGGTGATTGACCCGAGCAGCGGCGCGACCAAACGTGACCTGGCGGATTACTGCATCGGCGTCTCTGACTGGTTGCTACCGCAGTTACTCAATCGTCCGGTCGCGCTGGTGCGCGCTCCCGACGGAATCGGCGCAGAGCTGTTCTTTCAAAAGAACGCGCAGCGTCTGGCCATCCCCGGCATCGAAATCATCGGTAAAGCAGAGACCGGCCATCCTGTGATGTTGATCAACAACATAGAGGCGCTGATAGGCGCCATCCAGATGAGCACCATTGAACTGCATACCTGGAATGCCGTTGCCAAGGACCTGCATCGCCCTGATCGATTTATTCTCGACCTCGACCCCGATCCTGCACTGCCATGGAAAAGCATGGTGGAGGCAACCCAACTGACATTAACGGTACTGGACGAACTGGGGCTTAAATCTTTCCTGAAAACCAGCGGCGGCAAGGGCATCCACATTGTTGTGCCATTGACGCCGAAAGCCGACTGGGAGGCGGTAAAGAGCTTTAGCCACGCGATTGTCAGGCATATAGCCAACCTGCTTCCCGATCGGTTCTCGGCGGTTTCCGGTCCCAAGAACCGGGTGGGACGGATTTTCATCGACTACCTGCGCAATGGCCTGGGCGCAACCACCATTTGCGCCTATTCGCCACGTACCCGCGAGGGTTTGCCGGTTTCCGTGCCGATCTTCAGAGATGAACTCAAAGAGATCAAAGGCGCTAACGCCTGGAACATCCACAACGTTCATCAACGCCTGGAAAACCTCGACGTTGACCCGTGGGCGGATATGCCTGGAACAAAGCAGACCATCACCGCTCAGATGCGCAAACGCATCGGTCTCAAGTAGCGCCGCCTCTGGCTCGGTTTTGCCGGGGCAGGTGATTACAGCCGGAACCGGTCCACCGACTGCGACAGCTTGCCCGCCAGGCTGGACAACTCGTCCGTCGTCGAAGCGGTTTCACCGATCACCCGGCTGTTGGTTTGCGACATGCCGGCGATCATCTCCACCTGATGCGCAATTTCATTGCTGGCCAGGCTCTGTTCACCGATGGTGCGGGAGATATCCGTCACCAATTCAGTGGTGTTCAGCGTTGCCTGGAGAATCTCGCGGATGGCCCGTTCGACATCGGCGGTGACGGCCATGCCTTTATCCACCTGAGCGACACCCTCCTCCATACTCGTCACCGCTTCCCGGGTGCTTTGCTGGATTCGCCCGACCATGCTGGCAATTTCCTGGGTTGACGCACTGGTACGCCCGGCGAGGCTGCGCACTTCATCGGCGACCACAGCAAAACCGCGCCCCTGCTCTCCCGCGCGAGCGGCTTCGATGGCAGCGTTCAGGGCCAACAGGTTGGTTTGATCGGCAATCCCCTTGATCACCTGGATGATGCTGTAGATCGCTTCGGACTCCTTGTCCAGCGTACGAATGACCTGGGCCGACTGCTGCGCGGAACGCGCAATGCTGTCCATATCAGTCACCACCTGATGAATCACCTGGCCGCCGTCTTTGGCCAAGGCCTGCGCCTGATTGGCCATGTCCAAGGCGCGTTCGGCATGCCGGGTGATCTCCTCGATGCTGGCGGTCATTTCACTGGCTGCGGCGGCCATGGCGCTGGCGGCGGAGCTTTGTTGCTGGCTGCTGCCGGCTACTTCATGGCAGCCCTGGCTCAGCTGCTCACTCATGCCGTTGACGCCATGGGCGTTGCTGCGCACCACTTCGATCATGCGGCGCAAGTCCTGCTGCATGGTCGCCAGGCTGCGAATCAATGAGCTGGCTTCGTCCTTGCGGTTGGGTTCGACGATCGGCTCGCTCAGGTTGCCTTGAGCGATGCTTGCGGCAATGCGACTGGCCGTGCGCAAGGGCGCCATGATGCTCAAGGCAACCCAACGGCCCTGGGCCAATAGCAGCAACAGGCTGGCGATCAACACCACCGCCAGGGTGAAGTTGGCGTTACGGATGGTCTGACGCGTACCGACGCTGGCTTGTTGGGTATTGTGTTCGATCTGCTCGCTCAGCGTCGCCATCTGTTCTTCGAGCTGGCTGAAGATGCCATTGAATGTCGCCAGTTCTGCGCGTGCGGCCTCTGGGTTTTCCAACGCCAGCGCGACGATGCGCTCGCCGGCGCTGATATAGGTATCCAGGGTGGGTTTGATTTTTTCCAGGTTCGTCCTGAGCCCGTCGTCCAACGGCAACTTGAGGTTGTCGCTCAACACTTGCCGAAAGTGTTCGGCATGCTCCTTGAGCGAGGTATTGACTTCGGCCGGGGTGCTGGCGCTTTTCCCCAGGCCCACCAGCATGGCCGCCAAAACGTCGGCGCGCAGTGCGTCATGCATCATGTCGGCTTCCATGTGGTTACGCAGCACCGTCATGCTCATTTCGCTGTCCTGCACGGCCCCGGCCATGCGCGTATTCCCCAGGTAACCGGCCAGGCTCATGATCAACGCAGTGAGCAATCCGGTCGCAATCAATAGCACCAAGCGTAATTTGATCGTCATGCTGATATCCCCTCAGGCAACTGCACTAACGTCACTGACCACGTTATCGGCAGCGTTTGTCGTCAGTGAAGACTAAGTTTGCGGATCTGCACGGTTCCTTTAAGCTGACCGGCCTCCGCTTCGCCTGGAACTGCACATGCCCCGTAGTCTTGCCCACCTCGCTTTGTTGCTGGGGTTGATCACCGCCATCGGCCCGTTCGCCATCGACAGCTACTTGCCCGCCCTGCCCACATTGGGTGCCAGCCTGCATGCTTCGCCTGCGGCGGTGCAGATGAGCCTGACTGTGTTCTTCGTCATCATCGGCGTGTGCCAGTTGTTCTATGGGCCGATCAGTGATGTATTCGGGCGCAAACCGCCCATTTATGCAGGCTTGGCGATCTTTGCCGTGGCCAGTGTCGGCTGTGCGCTGGCCCCCACTATCGAAGTGCTGATTGGCTTTCGTGCCTTGCAGGCCTTTGGCGCGTGCGCCGGGATGGTGATTCCCCGGGCGATTGTCCGTGACCTGTATACCGGCCATGAGGCCGCACGCTTGATGGCGTTGCTGATGCTGGTCATGAGTGTTTCGCCGATCCTGGCGCCCTTGGCCGGTAGCGTGGTGATCTCGCTCTGGAGTTGGCGCGAAGTATTTGCCGTGCTGGCCGTCGTCTCGCTGTTGTGCCTGGTGATGACCATCGTGCAGTTGCCCGAAACCCATCCGGCCGAACGCCGCCTGGGCAGAACCCTGGGCAATGCCATCGGTAGCTATGGGGCGTTATTGCGCGATCCGGTATTCATCGGTTTGTCGCTGGTCAGTGGTTTTGGCCTGGCCACCTTCTTCGTGTTCATCGGCAGCGCACCGTTCGTGTACATCGAGTATTTCGGCCTGACACCGACGCAATTCAGCCTGTGCTTTGCCCTCAATGCCGCTTCGTTCTTTACGATGAGCCAACTCACGGCACGTCTGAGCGCACGTTTTGGGCTGGCGCCGCTGATTCGCTGGTCAGTGATCGCAGTGGCCGGCGTGTTGGGTTTGCTGGCGGTGACCACGGCCTGGAGCAGTAACCTGGTCTTGATGATGAGCCTGTTGTTTATCGGCTTCGGTTTCCTCGGGCTGCTGTTGCCGGCTGCCGGGGTATTGTCGCTCGAGGATCATGGCGCGGTAGCAGGCTCCGCATCGGCGCTGCTGGGGGCCATCCAGATGATCACCGGCGCGGTGTGTATGGCGCTGGTCGGCGTGTTTGCCGATCACACACCAGCGCCCATGTTGGTCGGCATCGCACTCTGTGCGGCAGCTGCGCTGCTTGTCACCTTGTGGACCTTGCGCCGCCTGCCGTCGCACCTGGCAAGCGCACGGTCTTGACATCGTTTTCACTGATATCCGCTATCGGCCGGAATCCGTTCAGCCCGTGGGACCAGGGTTTATAGAATGGCGACCTAGTCAAACCACTCCCGATGGGGTTGGAGGTCGCCATGCGTTACTTGCTGATTGCCGTGCTGAGCCTGTTCAGCACCTTCGCCGCTGCCCAGGGTGAACCCGGCCCGAGCGTCAACACGCCGGTCAACCAGGCCGACGATTATTGGCAGGATCTGGATATCGCCAAGGCCGTGCGCAGCACGCGCGCGGCGACAACCCCTTGCGGCCCGATCAAGGGGCATGTGGTCTACGTCGATAACCAGGGTGTGCGCCATGAACTGGACTACATTCGCGTCGGTGACGCCTGCCCCCACAGTTGACCCGAACTACAGATCGAAGCGATCCACTGCCCGGCGCCGTTCGTTGTCGTCGCGCATGTCATAACTGGCCGTGGTCTGGATATTGGTGTGGTGCGCCAGTTTCTGTGCGATCGACAGGTCATGTTCTTCAATCACACGGGTAATGAAGGATCGCCTGAAATCATGGGGCATGATCTTCACACCCACCTGCTCGCCCCGCTGGCGGGCGATGTAATAAATCGCATGTTTGGTAATGCGCTCCCGGGTGATATGGCTGCCCCGGCGAATGCGGTTGAACAGAAATGCATCGTCCTCTTCCCCTTCCTTGAGTTGCTCGCGCCGAAACGCCAGCCACGCTTGCAACTTGGCGAAGGCCCAGTCCGGCGCGTACTTGATGAGTTCCTTATTGCCTTTGCCGGTCACGCGCAAGCTACGTTCGCCGAAATCAACCTGGGCCAGATCAAGGTTGACCGATTCCGACTTACGCATGCCTGAGCCATACAGAATGCCGATGACCGCGGCGTCACGCAGGCCCTGGGGGCGAGGGTCGGCGGCGCAGACTTCCATCAGTTCGCGGATCAGCGTACGGCGCAGGTTGCGGCCCTGGCCCAGGCGCGTGCCGGATGCGGCCTTGACCGAGCGCATCTTGAGTAGGTGGTCCTGGCTGATCAAGCTCATGCGCCAGGCTTCGTTCATCACCCCCCGCACTGCATTCACATACAGCGATGAGGTGTTCGGCGCATAGCCGTCCTCGCGCAATGCCGCGACCAGGGCGATCACGTGTTCCGGTTGCAGCAGGTGCCAGTCAATCTCTTCGAGGTTGATATCTTCGAAACCGAGACGGTCGGCGGCATCCTGCAGCACGTAACGCATGGTCAATTGGCTGGAGGGGGCCAGGCGGGTGAGGTAGAGGGTCAACGGGTTGCGGATAGACTCAGTCAAAACAGTTTAGCCTTTGAATTAAATACCTCTAGCAACCAATTGATTGATAAAGGTATTTAGTGAATTGGCAAGGGCTGAGTCTAACGCAGGATCAGCCCTGGCACAAAAGCACGGCTATTGTTCGTCCTCGACCGGGTCCTGGGGTTGGGTCTGTGACTGGCTCCAATCGGCATCTTGGGCCTGCATCAGGGCAAACCAATGCTGGCGCATGAATGCCAGGTAACTGTCCGGCGCCTTGTCGAAGTCCTTCTCGTCGCTGTAACAGCCCGGCAGCGGCAGTTCGGTGCCCTGCTCCTTGTATTGGCTCACCAGCGCCTGTTGTGCGGCGACGCTGCAATCCTTGGGCAGCGGCATGCCGCGCAGCGCACCGGCCTCCTCGTCCCACCAGCTCGCGCCCACGCGATCGACGCCGCGCAAACGGTATTTGCGGGATTTACCCGCATGCATGATCAGCTTGAATTCACGGGGGCTGACATCGCTGGTGCAGGTACGCGAATAGCCCACCGTGGCCTGGGTGACGCCGTCACCCGCCAGGTCGGTGACTTTGGTCGCAGCCATGTCAAACCGCAGTCCGGCATCGAACTCGCAATGCTGTACATCGTCGTAGAGCATCCAGACCCGTTTGGGGTGGCTGCCGTCCAGCAAATACTGGGCGGCGTAGACAAAGGCCGACTGAGTACCGTCATCGTCCCGCTCGCTGACCTGTTCGGCGAGTACCAGCAGGTTTTTACCCTGACGGTCGTCCCAGGTATAAGCGGCGACCTGTTTGCCACGGACCTCGACGCCTTCCGGCGCCTGGTCGATCGTGGTAAGCGTGACGCCGTCGTCGGCGCGCACGGTTGTGACACCGGCCACGCTCATCAATAACCCCATCAATGATCCCATCAAGGCGGGCCGCAACCGGCCGCTAAAGAGCTGCACGCTATTCATCCGAGTACCCTGGCAAGAGATGGCTTACTTTACCGGCACTTGAGGGCCAATGCAGAGAAGATTCTTGAATGTCGGTTAAAATCGCCAAGCGATTGCCTTGGGAACCTATCCCTTGGCCTGTCAGCTACTTAGCTGAACCATGGCTGTCTATTTGTGAAAAAAACGAGTTTTTCATATGCCTTTCATATTCGTTGAACATTTTTCCGCTTAACCTTGGCGCAGGACTTGAGAAAAAACCGCGTTTTTCCCGACTAACCTGTTGATTCGGCTTTACCTTTCATATATTTCGTCTTTACTCTGCTAGCTCATGGAAGAAACTCGCGCCCGTCTTCAGGAAAGTCAAATGAATGCCGCAACCCCACGCTACGTCTAATCTGCCCGCTGTGCATCAGTCCGGATTACTGCTGTTTTCACGCTCCAATTGCTCTAGCCCCGAGGTCTTGAATCTTTGAAACCCTACCCTATTGATCTCGTGTCGATCGTTATCCCGGTCTACAACGAAGAAGACAGCTTGCCTGAATTGCTGCGTCGCACGACGGCAGCTTGCAAGCAACTGGCCTATAAATACGAAATCATCCTGGTGGATGACGGTAGTCGTGACAGTTCGGCCCAATTGCTGGAAGACGCCGCCGCTGAAGACGGCAGCAACGTGGTTGCGGTAATCCTCAACCGTAACTACGGCCAGCACGCGGCAATCATGGCCGGCTTCGAGCAGTGCCGTGGCGATGTGGTGATTACCCTCGACGCCGACCTGCAGAACCCGCCGGAAGAAATCCCGCGCCTGGTAGAGCAGGCCGCCCTCGGCTACGACGTGGTCGCGACCGTGCGCAACAACCGCCAGGACTCGGCCTTCCGCCGCTGGCCTTCGCGCCTGATCAATCTGGCCGTGCAACGCTCCACCGGCGTGGCCATGACCGACTACGGCTGCATGCTGCGCGCCTATCGCCGCACCATCGTCGACGCGATGCTGGCCTGCCGCGAGCGCAGCACCTTCATCCCGATCCTGGCCAACGGCTTTGCCCGCCACACCACGGAAATCCTGGTGCACCACGCCGAGCGTGAGCATGGCGAGTCAAAATACAGCGCCATGCGCTTGATCAGCCTGATGTTCGACCTGCTGACCTGCATGACCACCACGCCGTTGCGCCTGCTGTCCATCGTCGGCTTCAGCCTGGCGGCACTGGGTATGCTGTTTGCCTTCGCGTTGATCTTCCTGCGCCTGGTGTTCGGTGCCGAATGGGCCGGTTCAGGCATGTTCGTGCTGTTCGCCGTGCTGTTCGTGTTCACCGGTGGTCAATTCATCGGCATGGGCCTCTTGGGCGAATACCTGGGACGCATGTACAGTGACGTCCGTGCCCGCCCACGGTTCTTTATCGAAAAAGTGTTGCGCAACCAACCCGCAGCACCTGCTCCGGTCGTCGTGGTCGACGGCCTGGCAACTTCTCACACTTCCACTTCTCCTTCCGATCAGGTTTCGTCATGAATTCAAAAGCTGTTGTCTTCGCTTACCACGATATTGGCTGTGCAGGCATTGAAGCCCTGCTGACCGCCGGCTATGACATTGCTGCCGTGTTCACCCATGCCGACGACCCCAAGGAAAACAATTTCTACGGTTCCGTCGCCCAGCTCTGCGCACGCAATGGCATTCCGGTACACGCTCCGGAAGACGCCAACCACCCTCTGTGGATCGAGCGCATCGCCAAGCTGAACCCGGACTTCATCTTTTCCTTCTACTACCGCAACCTGCTGAGCGAGCCGCTGCTGGCCACCGCCAGCAAAGGCGCGTTCAACCTGCACGGTTCGCTGCTGCCTAAATACCGTGGCCGCGCCCCGGCCAACTGGGTGCTGGTAAACGGCGAAACCGAAACCGGCGTGACCCTGCACCGCATGGTCAAGCGCGCCGATGCCGGCGCGATCCTGGCTCAGCAGAAAGTCGTCATCGACCGCACCGATACAGGCCTGACCCTGCACGCCAAACTGCGTGAAGCGGCCACCAACCTGCTGCGCGACGCCCTGCCACAACTGGCCCAGGGCAAATTGACCGAAACCGCCCAGGACGAAAGCCAGGCCACCTACTTCGGCCGCCGCACCGCTGCCGATGGCAAGCTGGACTGGAAAAAGCCGGCTGAAGAACTGTTCAACCTGGTTCGCGCCGTCACTCAACCTTATCCGGGCGCCTTCTGTGCCGTGGGCGAGCACAAACTGATCGTTTGGCAAGCCGACGTGGTCAAGGGCAATGAAGGCCTGGCGCCAGGCCGTGTGATCAGCGTCAACCCGCTGCGCATCGCCTGTGGTGAAGACTCCCTGGTGGTCAAGTTCGGCCAGCGCAACGAAAACGGCCTGTACCTGGCCGGCCCTTCCCTGGCTGACGAATTGGGCCTGGTGGACGGTTCCGTGCTGCGCGGCGCCGAGTCCGGCCGCAAGCCACGCCGTACCCGCGTTCTGATCCTGGGTGTGAACGGTTTCATCGGTAACCACCTGTCCGAGCGCCTGCTGCGTGACGACCGTTACGAAATCTACGGCCTGGACATCGGTTCCGACGCCATCGAGCGCCTGCGCAGCCACCCGAACTTCCACTATGTGGAAGGTGACATCAGCATTCACTCCGAGTGGATCGAATACCACATCAAGAAGTGCGACGTGGTACTGCCGCTGGTGGCCATCGCCACGCCGATCGAATACACCCGCAACCCGCTGCGCGTATTCGAACTGGACTTCGAAGAGAACCTGAAACTGGTTCGCTACTGCGTCAAGTACAACAAGCGCGTGATCTTCCCGTCGACCTCCGAAGTCTATGGCATGTGCCAGGACCAGTACTTCGACGAAGACACCTCGAACCTTGTGGTAGGTCCGGTCAACAAGCAGCGCTGGATCTACTCGGTCTCCAAGCAACTGCTGGACCGCGTGATCTGGGCCTACGGCGACAAAGGCCTGAAGTTCACCCTGTTCCGTCCGTTCAACTGGATGGGCCCGCGCCTGGACCGCCTGGACTCGGCCCGTATCGGCAGCTCCCGTGCCATCACCCAGCTGATCCTGAACCTGGTGGAAGGCACCCCGATCCGTCTGTTCGACGGTGGCGAGCAGAAGCGTTGCTTCACTGACATCGCTGACGGCATCGAAGCCCTGGCACGCATCATTGATAACGAAAATGGTGTCTGCGACGGCCAGATCGTCAACATCGGCAACCCGGAAAACGAAGCCAGCATCCGTCAGTTGGGCGAAGAGCTGCTGCGTCAGTTCGAAGCTCACCCGCTGCGTGGCAACTTCCCCCCGTTCGCCGGTTTCCGCGACGTAGAGAGCAAGGCGTTCTACGGTACCGGTTACCAGGACGTGGCACACCGCAAGCCAAGCATCGAAAACGCCAAGCGCCTGCTGAACTGGGAGCCGACCGTGGAAATGAGCGAAACCATCGGCAACACCCTGGACTTCTTCCTGCGTGAAGCCATGCTCGAAATCGCGGACAAAAAGTAATGCAGGCAGGTCTTCGCATTGACGTCGACACCTACCGTGGCACCCGTGAAGGTGTGCCGCGGTTGCTCGAATCCCTGGATGAAGCCGGGGTAAAAGCGACGTTCTTCTTCAGCGTTGGACCGGACAACATGGGGCGCCACTTGTGGCGCCTCATCCGTCCGCAATTCCTGTGGAAGATGCTGCGCTCCAATGCTGCCGGGTTGTATGGCTGGGATATCCTGCTCGCCGGCACCGCCTGGCCGGGCAAGCCGATCGGGCGTGACCTGGGGCATCTGATGCGCCAGGCCAAGGCCGCCGGCCATGAAGTCGGCCTGCATGCGTGGGATCACCACGGCTGGCAGGCCAATACCGGGCGTTGGAGCGATGCACAGCTGGTCGAACAGATCCGCCGTGGCGTCGATACCCTGAGCGACATCCTGGGCGAGCGCGTCGATTGTTCAGCGGCTGCCGGCTGGCGTGCCGATGAACGCGTGGTGCAAGCCAAACAAAGCTTCAACTTCCGCTACAACAGCGATTGCCGGGGCACCAGCCTGTTTCGACCGACCTTGGCCGATGGCAGCGCGGGCACCCCACAAATTCCGGTAGACCTGCCGACCTTCGACGAAGTCGTCGGGCCGGTAGTGGCTGCCAAAGATTTCAACAGTTTCATTCTTGACCGGTTTTCCCCGTCGAAACTGAATGTCTACACGATCCATGCAGAGGTAGAAGGGATTCTGATGGCTGATGATTTCCGCCAGTTGCTCGCCCAAGCCGAGCAGCGCGGCATCGACTTCAAACCTCTGGGCGACCTGTTGCCTGCGGATGTGACCACCCTGCCCCAGCAACACCTGGTGCGCGGTGCGTTGAGCGGCCGAGAAGGCTGGCTCGGAGTGCAGCAGGCATGATCCGGCGCTGGGCATTGCCCCTGCTCCTGTTGGCGTTTGGCGTGTTTTACCTGTTACCGCTGGCCACCCACGGCCTGTGGATTCCCGATGAAACCCGCTATGCACAGATCAGCCAGGAAATGCTGCTGACCGGCAAATGGGCTTCGCCGCACTTCATGGGCATTCGCTACTTCGAAAAACCTGCCGCCGGTTACTGGATGATCGCGCTGGGCCAGGCGATTTTCGGTCAGAACCTGTTCGGCGTGCGTTTTGCTTCAGCCTTGAGTACCGGGCTGAGCATCCTGCTGGTGTATCTGGTCTCGCGTCGGCTGTGGAACGACCCGCAGAAAAGCCTGGTCAGCACCGTGCTGTACATGAGCTTCGTCAGCGTGGCTCTGCTCGGCGGTTATGCCAACCTGGACCCGCAGTTCACCTTCTGGGTCAACCTGACAGGCGCTGCGCTCTGGTTCTGCTTCGACAGCACCACTCGCGCTGGCCGCATGGGGGCCTGGGCCTTGCTCGGTGTCGCCTGCGGCATGGGCTTCATGACCAAGGGCTTCCTGGCGTGGTTACTGCCGGTGCTGATCGCCCTGCCCTACGCCATTTGGCAGAAACGCATGGGCCAATTGCTGGGTTACGGCGTCGTGGCCGTGGTCGTGGCCATTGCCGTCAGCGTGCCGTGGGCATTGGCCGTGCATCTGCAGGAGCCCGACTACTGGAGCTTCTTCTTCTGGCATGAACATATCCAGCGTTTTGCCGGTGAAGATGCGCAACATGCAGAACCGTTCTGGTATTACCTGCCCTTGATGGTCGCGTTCTCGCTGCCCTGGATCGCCCTGCTGCCGTCCACGGTCAAACAGGCCTGGGTGGAAAAGCGCCTGCCAAAGACTGCATTCCTGCTGTTGTGGCTGTTGATGCCCCTGGCATTCTTCAGCCTGGCCAAGGGCAAGCTGCCGTCCTACATCATGCCGTGCCTGTTACCGCTGGCGCTGTTGATGGGGTCGACCCTGAGCGACAAACTTGCCGCAGGCAAGGCGCGTGCATTGCGCATCAACGGTGGGTTGAACCTGGTCATCGGTTTTGTGGCCTTGCTGGCGATCAGCTGGTTCCAATTGAAAAAACCGGTGTATGAACCCGGGCAGGAAACCCTCAGCCTGGTGCTGGTGTTTACCTTCCTGTTCGGTTGGATCGTCGTGAACCTGTTGCAAGCCGTACGGCCTTTGACGCTGTGGGCTGCCCCCGTCGTCGGCAGCTGGCTGCTGGTGGCGCTGGTCCCGGCTGCGTTGCCGCATTCGGTGGTTTACAACAAGACGCCGGACCAGTTCATCATCGATCACCTGCAGGAACTGCAACCGACCACCGCATTGCTGAGCAATGACCTGGGCGCGGCCTCGGCCTTGTCCTGGCGCCTGGCCCGCCCGCAAGTCACCCTCTACAACACGGTGGGTGAAGTGAAATACGGCCTTGCCTACCCGGACACCGCCTATCGCAAGATCGACCCCACCCAAGTCCAGCAATGGATGAGTGATGCGCGCAAGCAAGGCGCCGTGGGCGTGGTAATGCGGGTCAAGGGTGAAGACGAAGTCGCCGAAGTCGAGCTGCTGCCCAAAGACGGCAAGCGCTACGAACAAGGCAATATCATGATCATGATCTTCCCTCAGGTCCCGCAATGATCACACTGCTTCTATTGCTGAGCGCCTGTCTGCTCACCTGCATGGGCCAGGTCTCGCAAAAGTTTGCCGTCGAAAGCTGGCGCGATCAGCCAGAGGGTTGGGCACTGAAACTGCGCTCACCGTGGTTGTGGTCGGCGCTGTTTTGCCTGGGCCTGGGTTTGCTGGTGTGGCTGCTGGTTCTGCAACGCCTGGAAGTCGGTATCGCCTACCCCATGCTCAGCCTGAACTTCGTTCTGGTCACGCTGATGGCTCACTTTGTGTTTCACGAACATATCGATGGCCGTCACTGGCTGGGGGTCGCGCTGGTCATCGCCGGCGTTGTATTGCTGGGGCGCCAGGTATGAGCCAGGCGCGTGGTTTTGCCCTGGCCCTGGGGAGCGTCGGCCTGGTCAGCGCTGCCCAGTTGGGCATGCGCTGGAGCATGACACGCCTGCCGCTGCCCACTGAATGGCTGGCTGCCTTCAACCACAACGCTATCGACCTTGGCGCCCTGGGTGTGGTGATCCTGGCGATCATCGCCTACGCGCTATCGATGCTCTGCTGGCTCGGGGCACTCAAAGACCTGCCCTTGGGCCGCGCCTATTCGTTGCTCAGTATCAGTTATGCACTGGTGTACTTATTGGCCGCCAGCCTGCCGGTGTTCAACGAACATTTTTCGCTTTCAAAAACCCTGGGGGTGGCGTTGGTCATCCTCGGTGTACTGGTCATCAACTCTCGTCGTGCTAGCAGCATAAGTCCCAGGAATGCCTCATGAAAATCAGTGTATTTGGTAGTGGTTACGTCGGTCTGGTGCAAGCCACCGTTTTGGCCGAAGTCGGTCACGATGTCATCTGCATGGACGTTGACAAGAGCAAGGTCGAATCGCTCCAGAAAGGCCACGTGACGATCTTTGAACCGGGCCTGGCAGCCATGGTCAAGGAAAACCTGGAAAGCGGCCGCCTGCACTTTACCTATGATGAAAAACTGGCCGTTGAACACGGTGAAGTGCTGTTCATCGCCGTAGGCACGCCTTCGGACGAAGACGGTTCGGCTGACCTGAAATATGTACTGTCGGTAGGCGACGCGGTTTCCCGCCATCGTGTGGAGCCGGTGATCCTGGTGGAGAAGTCCACTGTGCCGGTCGGCACCGGCGACACGCTGCGCGCGCATATCGAGAAGAACCTGCGCATTGCCGGCCGCCACCTGGAGTTCGATATCGTCTCCAACCCGGAATTCCTCAAGGAAGGCTCGGCCGTTGCCGACTGCCGCCGCCCGGACCGCATCATCATTGGCTGCGAACGCGAAGAAGTGCGTGAAGTGATGCGCGACCTGTACGCGCCGTTCAACCGCAACCACGACCGCATCATCTTCATGGACCTGCGCAGCGCCGAACTGACCAAGTACGCCGCCAACTGCATGCTGGCCACCAAGATCAGCTTCATCAACCAGATCGCCGAACTGGCCGAACACCTGGGCGCCGACATCGAAGCGGTGCGTTTGGGGATTGGTGCCGACTCGCGCATTGGTTACCACTTCATCTACCCGGGCTGCGGCTACGGCGGTTCGTGCTTCCCCAAGGATATGCGCGCCCTGATCCACAGCGCCAAGGAAGCCAACTGCTCCAGCGACCTGCTTGAAGCGGTGGAAGCCATCAACCAGCGCCAGAAGAGCAAGCTGTTCGAGCGTATCAACGCTTACTTCAAGGGCGAACTGAAGGGCAAGACCTTCGCGTTGTGGGGCCTGGCGTTCAAGCCCAACACCGATGACATGCGCGATGCTCCAAGCCGCGTACTGATGGAAGCCCTCTGGGCCGCCGGCGCCAATGTGCGAGCATTCGACCCGGAAGCCATGCAGGAAACCCAGCGCATTTATGGCGATGAATCACGCCTGACCCTCCTGGGTACCCCGGAATCCGCCTTGAGCGGCGCCGAGGCCCTGATCGTCTGCACCGAATGGCAGCAGTTCAAGGCGCCGGACTTCGATCTGATCCAGCAGCGCCTGAAAAACCCGGTGATTTTCGACGGTCGCAACCTGTACGACGGTGAGCGCCTGGCCCGCAAAGGCTTCAAATATTTCCCAATGGGCCGGGGTGACTCCTGCGAGTTGCCGATTCCCCAGCAAAACTGGGTCCCACAGGCCAAGGAAGGCTGATACGTGAACAAAGCTCAACCGCCCCTGCTGAATGCAACGATCCGTTACCAGTCGCTGGGGCTTGGGCTCTTGGCACTGGTGCTGTTCCTCGCCGGCAATTGGCACCAGGCGATCATCGGTTTCGACTCGCGCTTTGTAGTGTTTGCCCAGGAAATGCTGCGCCATGGGCCGAGCTTTTTCCCCACGACCTACGGCCAGCCGTATGCCGATTACCTGGCGACCTCGACCCTGCTGACCTGGCTGTTGTCCTTGCCGCTGGGCCAGGTCACCAGCCTCAGCGCATGGCTGCCGACGGCCGTCGCCTCGGCATTGATTGTCATCCTGGTGTTTCGTCTGACAGCCCCCTACTCCACGCGATGGGGTGTGCTGAGCATTGCAATGTTGCTGCTCAGCAGCACGTTTATCAGCGAAACCCGTGCGGTCTCCCTGGACCAGATGCTCGCCGCTGTCGCACTGGCGGTGTTCTACCTGGGGTACGCCCATGACCATTTCGGCGCCGCGAAACGCCTGTATTGGGTGTTTCCGCTGCTGATCCTCGGTTTTGCCATTCGCGGGCCGATCGGCCTGGTGATCCCTACCGGCGTGCTGTGCAGCTATTACCTGATCAACCGCCAATGGCGGCAACTGTTCAGCTTTGGCCTGTTCGCACTGGCACTGCTAGGCGCCTGTGTGGGGCTGTTGTTGCTGCTGGCCAAGCTCAGCGGCGGCGAAGTGTTCATGCAGGACGTCATTCGCATGCAGTTCCTCGGCCGCATGGATGGCACCGAAGGTTCCAGCGGCGTGCTGTATTACTTCACCAGTTCCATGGGCAACTACGCGCTGGCTTACCCGGTAGCGCTGCTGGTGCTGTTGGCCATCGTGGCCGGAGGTCGTCGAGCTCCTGACCCGGCGTTGAAGCTGGTGCTCTACTGCGCGGCGGCAGGTTTGCTGGTAATGCTCGGGCTGTCGGTACCGCAAGCCAAAAAAGCACGTTATATCCTGCCGATGTTGCCGATGGCGGCCATCATCGCCGCGTACCCTTTCCAGGTGACTCAAGGACGACTCTTCGCCGGGTTGCGCGGTTTGATGCTGGGCATCTGGACGCTGTTGCCGGCGCTGTTGGCCATCGGCCTGGTGGTTGCACGCAAGCGTTACCCGGCGGAGCTGGACAGCCTGGGCCCGATCTTCACGGTACTGGGTGTGCTCCAGGTGTTGGCACTGGTGACGTTGGCCAAGGCTCGCCTGCGTCCGTTCGGTCCGGCGCTGGCTGCGGTGCTGGCCATTTGGACGACCTACATTGTGGTGGTCGAGCCATTGGAGCGTTCGCTCTATGACACGCGCAGCTTCACCCTTGCGGCCAAAGCCCGGATCCTGGAGCAGCCGGCTCCGCTGGTATTGCATGGCTTGGGTAAAGACGCCAAGGCCATCAAGTTCATGGTCAACTTTGATTGTGACAAGGTGCCGTTGTTTACCCAGCTGCCTGCGGAACTGGCATTGATCCAGGCACCCGCCTGGTTAGTGATGAGCCAGGCGGACTTCGAAAGCTTGACGGAACCACGCCTGCGCTCGATCACACCGACCTTCATTGGGGCATTCGACAAGAACCCCTATGTGCTGCTGCATCTGGCAAAAACGTCGCCGCCTTGATGACGTTTCCAAAGGTCCCGTAAGAAACAACGCCCACTCCCTGAGGAGTGGGCGTTTTTCATTATGCCCACCAAGAAAACACCTACGGTGCTTTGCGTAACGGCCGGGGCACTGTCCCTTCCGGCGGCTGGGTCCCAAATGTAGACTCGCTTGCCAAGTGCATAACTATCTACTACCCCGCCATCCCGGCAGACGGGTCTTAACGCCCGGTATAACAACAAGGACGCTGTAGGCCACTCGACACACAGTGGCGTACTCAATGAGAGGGCAATGCCGTGCGAGAGGATCTATTGCATATACCGGTACCGAGGCTGGACCGGCTGATGGGGCTGCGTGATGCGCTGGTGGCGTTGAAAGGGCCGTTGGCCGACGACCCGGTGTTGCGGGAGGACCTGCAAAAGCGCTTGTTCAACGAAGAAGCTTACCGCCGCGTGTTGGGCGGCACCGGTACCCCGGCCGGGTACAAAGCGCCCTCGATCCGTTACGACGAGGTGCTTTGACTGCATTAATTCTGCACTCAACCTTCATCAATATGCATTGGCGTCATTGTATCAAGGCAGGCAAACTGCGCAGGTTCCTCCCCCCACGTTCTGGAACGTTCCGAAGGCTTTTCCTGAAAACCAGGCAGGCCTTTTTTTTCGCCCGCTGTTTACGGACCCATTTTAAATGCTCGCTCGCTGGTTACCCGCTGCAATCAATACCCGACCCGCTGAATGGAGTCGCGCCGCTATCGGCATGGCCTTGGGCACGCTGCTCAGCGTGTGGATGTGCGCCCAGGTGTTTGGCATGGAAGTCGCCTTGCATCTGCTGGGGCCGCTGGGCGCCTCCGCCGTGCTGTTGTTTGCCGTATCGTCGGGGGCGCTGGCCCAGCCATGGTCAATCATCGGCAGTTACCTGTGTGCCGCTGTCGTAGCGCTACTGGTGGCCCGCGTATTGGGGCGTACGTTGGGCAGTGCCTGCCTCGCGGCGGGCATGACCGTTGTGCTGATCTGCTGGCTGCGTTGCCTGCACCCACCCGCCGGTGGCCTGGCGATGACGCTGGTACTGGCTGACCCGGCCTCCATCGCCCTCGGCTGGCAGGAACTGGGGGCCGTCTTGCTCGGCGCGGGCGCGCTGCTGGCGTGCGCACTGGCCTACAACAATGCCACCCGTACGCGTTATCCCAAAGGGTTGGCCGAGTCGCCCATAGCGGTGGCGAGCAGCGCTGCCCAAGTGATCGACCCCATGATCAGCGCGGCAGACCTGAAGCTCGCCCTGGCCGAAATGGAGCAGTTTTACGACGTTGAACCCACTGAGCTCGAACAACTGATTCACGCGGCCCAGAGCCATGCACGACGGCGCAGTATCGGCGAAGTCCTCGCCAATCGCCCGGGGTGATCGCTGCTGCATAAATGCAAAAACGACCTGCAGGATTCCGGGTTGTACTGGGCAAATTTGCACTGGTACGATCACGAGATGATTCGCCCGCGAATATCTTGATAAAGAACAATAAAAGCAGGGAGTTAGAGATGACTGCTCAGGTTTCATCCGAAGCATGCAGCGCTGATGGTCTTCAGGAGGAGGTAGTGATCGAGGTCCGCAACCACATTGGTCACCTCACCCTCAATCGCCCCGAAGGCTTGAATGCCATTACCCTGAACATGGTGCGGCGCCTGACGTCGCAATTGCAGGCATGGGCCGATGACCCGCAGGTATTCGCCGTGGTACTGCGCGGTGCGGGCGAAAAAGCTTTCTGCGCCGGGGGCGACATCCGCTCCCTGTATGACAGCTTCAAGAGCGGCGACACCCTGCACGAAGACTTCTTCGTCGAGGAATACGCCCTCGACCTGGCTATCCACCGCTACCGCAAACCCGTGCTCGCGCTTATGGACGGCTACGTCCTGGGCGGCGGCATGGGCCTGGTGCAAGGCGCGGACCTGCGCGTAGTCACCGAACGCAGCCGCCTGGCGATGCCCGAGGTGGCCATCGGTTACTTCCCGGACGTGGGTGGCAGCTATTTCCTGTCGCGTATTCCCGGTGAACTGGGGGTTTACCTCGGCGTCACCGGGATCCAGATCCGCGCAGCCGACGCCCTGTATTGCGGCTTGGCCGACTGGCACCTCGACAGCGCCAGGCTGGCCGAACTGGACCAGCAGCTCGATAACCTGAAATGGCACGACTCCCCGCTCAAGGATCTGCAAGGCGTACTTGCCAAGCTCGCGGTACAGCAATTGCCCGATCCGCCACTGGCGGCCTTGCGCCCCGCCATCGACCATTTTTTCGCATTGCCGGACATACCCAGCATTGTCGAGCAACTGCAAGCCGTGACCGTCGCCGATAGCCACGAGTGGGCGCTGACCACCGCCAACCTGATGCAAACCCGTTCGCCGCTGGCGATGGCCGTCACCCTGCAAATGCTGCGCCGTGGTCGTCATCTGCCGCTGGAACAGTGCTTTGCACTGGAGTTGCACCTGGATCGACAGTGGTTCGAACGAGGCGACCTGATCGAAGGCGTGCGCGCCCTGATCATCGACAAAGACAAGGCCCCTCGCTGGAACCCTGCGACACTCCACGACCTGGACAGCCGCCACGTCGAGAGCTTTTTCCACCACTTCATGCAAGTTGCGAGATAAGCCATGCAAGATCTTGAATACACTGAAGAACAAGTGATGATCCGCGACATGGCCCGCGACTTCGCCCGTGGTGAAATCGCCCCGCATGCGCAGGCATGGGAGAAAGCCGGCTGGATCGACGACACGCTGGTGGCGAAGATGGGCGAATTGGGCCTGCTGGGCATGGTGGTCCCGGAAGAATGGGGCGGCACCTATGTCGACTACGTCGCCTATGCCCTGGCGGTGGAGGAAATCTCCGCCGGCGATGGCGCCACGGGCGCACTGATGAGTATCCATAATTCAGTGGGTTGCGGGCCAATCCTCAACTTCGGCACACAAGCACAGAAACAGACGTGGCTGCCTGCCCTTGCCAGCGGCCAGGCGATTGGCTGCTTCTGCCTGACCGAGCCGCAGGCCGGTTCCGAAGCCCATAACCTGCGCACCCGTGCTGAATTGCGCGACGGTCAGTGGGTGATCACCGGCGCCAAGCAGTTTGTCAGCAATGGCAAGCGTGCCCAGTTGGCCATTGTCTTTGCAGTGACCGACCCGGACCTGGGCAAGAAAGGTATTTCGGCGTTCCTGGTGCCCACCGATACGCCCGGCTTTGTCGTCGACCGCACCGAGCACAAGATGGGCATTCGCGCCTCGGACACCTGTGCCGTGACGCTCAACCAGTGCACCGTGCCCGAGGCCAACCTGCTGGGTGAGCGCGGTAAGGGCCTGGCCATTGCGCTGTCCAATCTCGAAGGCGGCCGTATCGGTATTGCCGCCCAAGCCCTAGGTATCGCCCGTGCCGCATTTGAGGCGGCGCTGGCCTATGCCCGCGATCGTGTGCAATTCAACAAAGCGATCATCGAGCACCAGAGCGTGGCCAACCTGCTGGCCGATATGCAGACCCAACTCAATGCCGCTCGCTTGCTGATCCTGCATGCCGCACGCCTGCGCAGTGCCGGCAGGCCCTGTCTGTCGGAAGCCTCGCAAGCCAAGCTGTTTGCCTCGGAAATGGCGGAAAAGGTCTGCTCCTCGGCGATGCAGATACACGGCGGGTATGGCTATCTAGAAGATTACCCGGTGGAGCGTTACTACCGGGATGCGCGGATCACGCAGATTTATGAAGGCACCAGCGAGATTCAGCGGATGGTGATTGCACGGGAACTGAAGAACTACCTGCTCTAACCGACACACACAAAACAGTGGGAACGGGCTTGCCCGCTCCCACACTTCGCTAGGGTTTCCTCAGGGAAAACCGTATTACTTGTCCTTGAACTCCGGCGCACGCTTGCCCACAAACGCGGCCATGCCTTCCTTCTGATCCTGCGTCGCGAACGCCGCATGGAAGACGCGGCGCTCGAAGCGCACGCCTTCGGACAGGCTCACTTCAAACGCACGGTTCACACTTTCCTTGACCATCATGCTGATCGGCACCGATTTGCCGGCAATCAGCGCCGCTACTTTCAGTGCTTCTTCCAACAGCTCATCGGCCGGCACCACACGTGCCACGATCCCGCAACGCTCCGCTTCGACGGCATCGATGAAACGTCCGGTCAGGCACATTTCCATTGCCTTGGCCTTACCCACCGCACGGGTCAGGCGCTGAGTGCCGCCCATGCCGGGCAGCACGCCGAGGTTGATTTCCGGTTGGCCGAACTTGGCGCCGTCACCGGCGAGGATAAAGTCGCACATCAACGCCAGCTCGCAGCCGCCGCCGAGGGCGAAGCCGTTAACCGCGGCGATGATCGGCTTGCGGCGGTTGGCCACGCGGTCGCTGTCGCTGAACAGGTCGTCCAGGTAGATCTGCGGGTAGGTCAGCTCGGCCATTTCCTTGATATCGGCACCGGCGGCGAAGGCTTTTTTCGAACCGGTCAACACGATGCAACCAATGTTCGGGTCGGCTTCCAGGCCATCCAGCGCCTGGTTCAATTCGCGGACCAGCTGCGCGTTCAAGGCGTTCAGGGCTTGCGGGCGATTGAGGGTAATCAGCCCGACGCGGCCCTGGGTTTCGAGCAAGAGGGTTTCGTAACTCATGTATCGGCTCCTTAAAGATTGCGTGAGATGACCATGCGTTGAATATCGCTGGTGCCTTCGTAGATCTGGCAGACCCGCACATCGCGGTAGATCCGCTCCAGGGGGAAGTCGCTCAGGTAACCGTAACCGCCCAAGGTTTGCAAGGCGGCCGAGCAGACTTTTTCGGCCATTTCCGAGGCAAACAGCTTGGCCATGGAAGCTTCCACCAACGCCGGCTTGCCACTGTCGCGCAGGGCGGCGGCGTAATGCACCATCTGCCGGGCCACAGCGATTTGCGTGGCCATGTCGGCCAGACGGAACGCCACGGCCTGATGCTCAATCAGCGCTTTGCCAAAGCTTTCGCGTTCACGCGCATAGTCGCGTGCCGCTTCAAACGCAGCACGGGCCATGCCCACCGATTGCGAGGCGATGCCCACCCGGCCACCTTCGAGGTTGGCCAGGGCGATCTTGTAGCCTTCGCCCTCCTCGCCCAGACGGTTGCCCACCGGAACCTTCACGTCTTCGAACAGGATCTGGCAGGTGTCGGAGGCGTGCTGGCCGAGTTTGTCTTCGACCCGCGCGACCGTGTAGCCCGGTGAATCGGTCGGCACGATGAATGCGCTGATCCCGCGCTTACCGGCGGCCGGGTCGGTGACCGCAAACACGATCACGATGCCGGCGTTCTGCCCGGAGGTAATGAACTGTTTGCAGCCGTTGAGCACGTAATGATCGCCTTCAAGGCGCGCGCGGGTTTTCAGGCTGCTGGCGTCGGAGCCGGCCTGGGGTTCGGTCAATGCGAAGGCGCCGAGCATGGCGCCGCTGGCCAGCGGTTTGAGGAATTGCTCTTTCTGCTGGTCGTTGCCGAACGTGAGAATCGGCACGCAGCCCACCGAGTTGTGCACGCTCATGATGGTCGAGCAGGCACCGTCACCGGCGGCAATTTCTTCCAGGGCCATCGCATAAGCGAGGTAGCCCGTGTCGCAACCGCCCCACTGCTCCGGCACCAGCATGCCGAAAAACCCCAGCTCGGCCATTTCGCCGATGGCCTGCTTGGGAAAACGGTGTTCGCGGTCCCACTCGGCGGCGAAGGGTTTCAAGCGTTCCTGGGCAAATTGCCGGGCCGCGTCGCTGATTTGTACGTGTTCTTCATTGGGCAGCATATAGCGTCCTCACATCAGGCATTCGACGGCCATGGCCGTGGCTTCACCACCGCCGATACAGATGGCGGCAACACCGCGCTTGAGCCCGTTCTGGCGCAGCGCCGAGAGCAGGGTCACCAGGATCCGCGCGCCGGACGCGCCGATCGGGTGCCCCAGGGCGCAGGCGCCGCCGTGGATGTTGACCTTGCTGTGGGGGATTTCCAGCTGACTCATGGTGACCAGGCTGACCACCGCAAAGGCTTCGTTGATCTCGAACAGGTCGACATCCGCCAGGTTCCAACCGGTCTTGCTCATCAGCTTGCGAATAGCCCCCACCGGCGCCACTGGAAACAATCCCGGCTCATCGGCAAACGCCGCATGCCCATGAATCACGGCCAGCGGCTTGAGGCCACGCTTGTGGGCTTCGGACTGACGCATCAGCAGCAAGGCCGCCGCGCCATCGGAAATCGAACTGGAGTTGGCTGCCGTGACCGTGCCGCCCTCGCGGAACGCCGGTTTCAGGCTGGAAATCTTGTCCAGTTTGGCTTTGGGCGGTTGTTCGTCATGCAGGATGGTTTTCTGTTCTTTGCCCACGGTGACCTGCACCGGGACGATCTCGGCGACGAAGTTGCCACGGGTGATCGCTTCCTGGGCACGGGTCAGCGAGGCGATGGCAAAGGCATCCTGGGTTTCCCGGGTAAAACCGTTGTGCTCGGCGCAGTCCTCGGCAAAGGTGCCCATCAGACGGCCTTTGTCATACGCGTCTTCCAGGCCATCGAGGAACATGTGGTCGAGCACCTTGCCGTGCCCCATGCGGTAGCCACTGCGTGCACGGTCCAGCAGGTAGGGCGCGTTGGACATGCTTTCCATGCCGCCAGCGATTACTACATCGACGCTGCCGGCCACCAGCGAATCGTGGGCGAGAATGGTTGCTTCCATGCCCGAGCCGCACATTTTGTTGAGGGTGGTGCAGCGGGTGGCCTTGTCCAACCCGGCCCCCAGCGCGGCCTGGCGCGCGGGTGCCTGGCCGAGACCGGCCGGCAGCACGCAGCCGAACAGCACTTCATCCACTGCATCGCTGGCAATCCCGGCACGCTCGACGGCGGCTCGAATTGCGGCGCTGCCCAGTTGTGGCGCGGTCAGGCCTTTGAGGTCGCCCTGGAAACCGCCCATGGGCGTACGCACGGCACTGACAATGACAATCGGATCAGTCATGGGAATACTCCTTACTTGGCAGCCATGCGCAAGGCACCGTCGAGACGGATCACCTCGCCGTTGAGCATGCTGTTTTCAATGATGTGACGTACCAGGGCCGCGTATTCGGCCGGTTTGCCCAGGCGCGGCGGGAATGGCACGCCGGCGGCCAGGGAGTCGCGGACTTCCGGGGTCATGCCGGCCATCATGGGGGTTTCGAAAATACCCGGGGCAATGGTCATGACCCGAATGCCGAAGCGTGCCAACTCGCGGGCGGCGGGCAAGGTCAGGCTGGCGATGGCGCCTTTGGAGGCAGAATACGCCGCCTGGCCGATCTGCCCGTCAAAGGCGGCCACCGAGGCCGTGTTGATGATCACCCCGCGCTCACCCTCGGCATTCGCCTCGGTTTCAGCCATGGCCGCAGCAGCCAGGCGCAGCAGGTTGAAGCTGCCGATCAGGTTGACGTTGATCACCTGGGCAAAACTGGCCAACCCGTGGGGGCCGTTCTTGCCGAGGATTTTCTCGCCGCGAACCACGCCGGCGCAGTTCACCAGCCCATGCAACTGGCCAAACGCTGCGACGGCAGCCTGCACGGCGGATTGAGCAGCGTCTTCCTGGCTGATATCCGCCACGGCGCAACGGGCGTTATCCCCCAGTTGTCGGGCCTTGGCGGCGACTGCATCGGCGTTCAGGTCGACCAGCATCACCTTGGCGCCGGCCGCGACCAGCATCTCAGCGGTGGCCGCACCGAGTCCCGAGGCGCCGCCACTGACCAGGAATACCTTGTTTTCAATCTGCATTATTGCTTCCTTAAAGTGGATCAAGCGACCCCGGAATAGTCACTCCAGAGCCGCGCAGCAGCAATGGTCAAAGCCATCAACCTAGCTGACTGGTTTGGCCAATGATTGATCCCGCTGATCAGCCGGTCGGCCCAAGTGATTGGACGTCTTTGCGCGCGGCTTCTAACCTGAGCGCCTGCGCCGCCGAAGAAGTCTTGCCGCGATGATCGTGCGTTCCAAACCCAATCTGCTGGGTATCCTGTTTTCCCTCAAAGGCTCGATTGCCAAGCGCATTGCTCTGCGCAGCCTGTTGGTGACCCTGCTGGCCTCCGTGATCGTGCTGGTGGAAACCCTGCACCCCGCGTACTTCTCCAAGGTCAATGCCACGCCCTTCACGCTGCTGGGGCTATCGCTGTCGATCTTCATGAGCTTTCGCAACAACGCCTGCTATGACCGTTGGTGGGAAGGCCGCAAGCAGCTTGGGCAAATGATCATTGAGGTGCGCTCGCTGATCCGCGAAACCCAGGTGCTGGGTGACAGGCCGGAGCGGGCCGACCTCTTGCGTGGCGCGTGTGGTTTTGCCCATGGGCTTGTGGCGCGTTTGCGTCGTGAAGATGAAGCCCAGGCGATACAGCCCTGGATGCGTGTGGACGCCAACCACCCCAACGCTCCCGACAGCGTGCTGCAAAGCCTCGGCTCAGGTTTTTCCGAGCTGGCCCGGCGTGGCGTGATCAGCGACTGGCGCTACACCCAGTTGGAGACACGCCTGGTCGGGTTGAGCCAGGTCCAGGCATCCTGCGAGCGGATCAAACACACACCGCTGCCCTTCCCTTACACGCTGTTGTTGCACCGCACCATCTACCTCTTCTGCATTCTGCTGCCGTTCGCCATGGCCGAACCGCTGGGATGGCTCACACCGGTGTTCACTGCCATCGTCAGCTACACCTTCTTCGGCCTCGATGAAATCGGTGACGACCTCGAAGATCCTTTTGGCTTCGACGAAAACGACCTGCCGTGCAATGCGCTCGTACGCACCCTGGAGCGCGAGATCCTTGCCGCGCTGGGCGAAACCGACTTACCGCCGGCCCTGGAGCCGGTTGACTATGTGTTGACCTGATGCGGGTTTGACACCCGCCTTGGTCTGACCGAAGCTGATGGCTTTGCAATAGCTGCCCGGACGCCTGCATGTCAAAGTCACGCCGTTACTCCATCGTCGGCCTGTGCGCCCTGTTGTTGATTGTGTCGATCACCTGGTATTTCTCCCGCACCACTCAGGTCGCCGTGCCGCCTGCGATTGCCCATGGCTATGGCAAAGCGCTGAAACAGGCGCACAACGGTGAACCCGGGGCCGCGCGCGTGTTGTACCAACAATTGGGGCGCCCCGACCTCTCACCCGAACGCCGTGCCGCCCTGCACGTCGAACTGCCCAACTACCCCAGCCCCCAGGCGCTGAAGCTCGCCGACAAGGACCTGGCCAATGAATCGCCGCTGGTACGCGAAGCGGCGATTCACAGCATCGTCGGTCTGGTGCCCACCGGCCAGCGCACATTGCTGCTGGGCCCGGTACTCGAAGACCCGGAACAGAGCGTACGTTTTGCCGCCGCGAACGCCTTGCTCGGCCTGTCGCCGGACACCCTGGGCCTGTACTTCGGCCCACTGCAGCAAGTGCTCGACGAATTCGTGAAACACCTCAAGACTCAGCCCGAAACGGCCGAAGCCTGGATTCAACTGGCGCGTCTGTACATCCACAGCGCCCTGCTGCCGGAAGCGCAGAATGCCCTGGAACAGGCCATGCGCCTGCAGCCGGACAATCTGCAAGCCGTGGTGGCGCAGATCGAGTTGCTGGACAAGCAAGGCAAAACCGATGAGTCCCGCCAGTTGCTGGCGCGACAATTGGCCGAGCACCCGGAGTCAGCCTACTTGCAACACGCCCTGGGCATGTGGCTGTTGCACCATGGTGAGCGCCCTTATGCCCTGCTCGGCTTATCCAAGGCGGTGGAGCTAGAACCGGACAATCAGGATTACCGCTACGACCTGGCCACCACCCTGCACGCCCAGGAGGAACTCGAGGCGGCCCAGCGACAGTTGGAGGAGATCGTTCAGCGTCACCCCGCCAACCGTAAGGCGCGGGTGTTGCTGGTCAACTACTGGAAGGAAAGTGGCCAGTTGCAAAACGTCCAGGTGCTGCTGGCACAGCTCGAACAGCAGAACCCGGACGATCCGGCGCTACAGCAAGGCCTCTGACCTGGCAACAAAAATGTGTAAAAACAGCGACTACGTCCACAAATACTTCAAACCGTTGAACCGCCACAGGCCCGCGACGGTCAAGTAAATATCGCACGCTCAAAGCAGCGCGCACTTACTTGTACGTGACCTGAGGGCAATCCTTGTCTACATCCAACGCGCTGTTCAGTGAAAAGGCGGCCACTGGCATCGAAGGTCTTGATGACATTCTCGCCGGCGGTCTTTCGCGCAGCCACCTGTTCCTGCTGGAAGGTGAACCGGGCACAGGAAAAACCACCGTTGCACTGCAGTTCCTGCAGGCCGGTGCAAAACAAGGCGAGCGTTCGCTGTATATCACCCTTTCCGAAACCGAGCGTGAATTGCGCCAGGGTGCCGAATCCCATGGTTGGCAGCTGGATGACAATATCCATATCTTCGAACTGACGCCGCCGGAAAGCCTGCTCAATGCCGAACAACAGCAGAGCCTGCTGTACTCCTCGGACCTTGAACTGGGCGAGGCTACGCGGCAGATCTTCGAGGTGGTCGAGCGCGTCAAACCCTCGCGGGTGGTGATCGACAGCCTGTCGGAGATCCGCCTGCTGGCTCAAAGCTCGCTGCGCTATCGCCGACAGATTCTGGCGATCAAACATTACTTCGTGCACTTTGACACTACGGTCTTGCTGCTCGACGACCTGACCACCGAGGCATTGGACAAAACCGTGCACAGCGTGGCCCACGGGGTTATCCGCCTGGAAGAACTCAACCCGAACTATGGTGCCGAACGCCGACGCGTCCGGGTGATTAAATACCGTGGGCAGAAGTATCGCGGCGGTTTTCATGATTTCACCATCCTGCAGGACGGTGTGCATGTATTCCCCAGGCTGATCGCTGCCGAGCACCGCGCCGGTTATGTACGTCAAACCTTGACCAGCAACATCAAAGAACTCGATGCATTGCTGGGCGGTGGTATTGAAACCGGCTCAAGCACCCTGATTCTCGGCCCCTCCGGCACGGGCAAATCGCTGATCTCATTTGTTTTCGCCACGGCGGCGGTGGCCCGGGGCGAGAAGGCGGCGCTGTTTATCTTCGATGAGGAGCTGGGGCTGCTGTTCGAACGCATGCGGCAGTTGGACATTGACCTTGAAGCGCTGCAAGCCACCGGCAATCTGTTGATTGAGCAGGTGGACGCCGCTGAACTCACGCCTGGCGAGTTCTCCCATCGCGTACGGCGTTGCGTGGACGAACGTGGCATCAAAACGGTGGTGATCGACAGTCTGAACGGCTACGAAGCAGCAATGCCGGAAGAGAACGCGCTGATCCTGCACATGCACGAGTTGTTGCTGTACCTCAATCGTCGAGGCGCGGCAACGTTCATGACCGTCGCACAACACGGCCTGGTCGGGGACATGCAGGCGCCGGTGGATATTACCTACCTGGCCGATACCGTTATTTTGCTGCGTTACTTCGAAGCCATCGGCAGGGTTCGTCGTGCTATCTCGGTCATCAAGAAAAGGACCGGCGCCCATGAGTCGACCATCCGCGAGTACCGCATCAGCAAAGAGGGCATGACTATTGGCGCCCCCTTGGACAATTTCCAGGGCGTGCTGCGTGGTATCCCCACTTATGTCGGCACAGCCGGTCCGCTGCTTGAGGATAAGGGCCAGTGACAGATTCTTCACCGGTCTCAGAGCGCGCGATCATTCTGGCGCCACTGGGTCGGGATAGTGCATTGGCCTTGCAGATGCTCAACGAGGCCAACTACGGCGGCATTATTGCCGGCAGCCTGGGCGCCCTGTGCGAGGAATTGGAGCAAGGCGCCGGGCTGTTGATTATCGCCGCCGAAGCGCTGCGCGGGGTCGAGCTGGACCCATTGGTCGACTATCTCGCCCAGCAACCGTCCTGGTCCGATTTACCCATTGTGCTGATGACCCGCCACGGCGGCACCGAGCGCAATGGCTCAGCGCACTTGAGTGCGCTGTTGGGCAACGTGACGTTCCTGGAACGGCCTTTCCATCCGGTGACCTTGATCAGCCTGGTCAGCGCAGCCTTGCGCGGCCGGCGACGGTAATATGAGGCGCGCGACCGGCTGATCGAGTTGAGTGCGAGCGAGCGGCGCCTGCAAATCACCCTGGAGTCCCTCGAACAGCAAGTGGAAGAGCGCACGGCTCAGTTGCGCCATAACGAAGACGCCCTGCGGCAGTCGCAAAAAATGGAAGCGGTGGGCCAATTGACGGGCGGTATCGCCCACGACTTCAACAACATGCTCACCGGCATCATCGGCAGCCTCGAGATGCTGCGCAGGCGCGTTTCCCGGGGCAAGCTGGATGACCTCGACAGCCTGATCGATCTGGGTGTCACCTCAGCCAACCGCGCGGCCAGCCTGACTCACCGCCTGCTGGCCTTTTCCCGCCGCCAATCGCTGGACGCCAAACCCGTCGACATCAACCAGTTGGTGAGTTCGATGGGGGAGTTACTTAAACGCAGCATTAACGAAAGCATCGTCCTGGACATGCGCCTGTCCGCCGACTTGTGGACCGCGGAAGCCGACCCCAACCAATTGGAAAGTGCCCTGCTCAACCTGGTGATCAATGCGCGGGATGCCATGCCAGCGGGCGGCAGGCTAGTGGTGGAAACCACCAATCGCCACCTCGACAGCGTGTTTACCGCCGCATACGGCACCTTGGAACCCGGTGACTATGTGGAGTTGAGCGTCAGCGACACGGGCTGTGGTATCCCGGAGGGCCTGATTAACCGGGTGTTTGACCCGTTTTTCACGACCAAACCCATCGGCCAGGGCACCGGCCTGGGTTTGTCGATGATTTACGGTTTTGCCCGCCAATCCCACGGCCATGTGACGATTCACAGCGAGGTGGATAAAGGCACGACCGTGAGTTTGTTCCTGCCCCGATTCCTCGGTGAAATCACTCAGGCCGAGGCATCCGACCCTGCTCTGCTGCCGGTTGCCGGCGCGGAAGAAACCGTATTGATTGTCGAGGACGACCCGGCCGTACGTGTGCTGGTCAGCACGGTGCTCAAAGAACTGGGCTACGCCTTTGTTGAAGCGGGGGATGCCCCCAGTGTCCTGCCGATCATTGAGTCGGACCAACGCATCGACTTGATGATCAGCGACGTCGGTTTACCGGGCATGAACGGCCGGCAGTTGGCCGAGATCGGTCGACAGATCAGGCCGGGGCTCAAGGTGCTGTTCATTACCGGGTATGCCGAGCATGCGGCGGTGCGTGGCGGGTTTCTCGATCCCGGGATGCAATTGATCACCAAGCCGTTCACGTTCGACATGCTGACGGCGAAGGTGCGCGAGATGATCAACATTCGGCCCCAGGAGTAAGTCGCGGCTGAGCCCGCGACGACAGGACGGTCATCACGGGCAGCGCTTATTGGGGCTGGTTGTGAGGCGGCTCCTGCCTGGAAACAGGATGGGGTCTACGCGACGTACCCTTTTATCAAGCCAGCAACTGCTGGATGTGTTCCTGCAGGGTATCGAGGTCGAACGGCTTGGCCAGGATCGGTGCGTTACGCGTGATCGGGCTGTTGCAGTCGCGTATTTCCTGCGGGTAGCCGCTGATAAAGATCACTTTCAGCTCAGGGCGCAGCTTGATGGCGGGCTCGGCGATCTGCACCCCGGAAATCCCGCCCGGCAGTCGGTAATCGGTCACCATCAGGTCCAGGTGCGGCTTGGTCGCGAGGATCTCGAAAGCCTGCTCGCCATCGGTCGCTTTCAAGACCCGATAGCCCAGCCCGCCCAGGTATTCACCCAGTACGAACATAATGGATTCGTCGTCCTCGACGATCAGAACGACATCTTGCGCATCTTCACTCATGGGAAGCCTTTGTCCGGTCAATTGCTGCAGTTACGACCATGGGGTCACGCAGAGGTTGCGTCGAGGTGACGATTGATTTCATGCCGGCGCTGCCAATGGCAGGCAGACGCGAAACAAGGCGCCCTCGCCTATCCGGCTTTCCACTTCGATGGCACCGCCGTGCGCCGCAACGATCTGCTCGGAAATGAATAATCCCAGGCCGAGGCCGGCGGCCACCTGGCTGGCCGAGACGCGCTCGAACTGCTGGAAAATACGTTTCTGATTCTCTTCGCTGATACCGATGCCATGGTCGCGCACTTCTACCCGCGCCTCGCCATGCTCGGTGTACACCCGCACCTCTACCGGGCTCTTGGCCCCGTAGCGCAGGGCGTTGGTCAACAGATTGGTGACCACCTGTTCAATGCGGAACTCATCCCAGTTGCCCTCGACGGGCCCTTCACTCACCCATTGCAATGTCGAGCCGGCTGCCGCGACCTGCGGTGCGAAGTTTTCCACCAGGTCGCCCACCAGCCGGGCCAGGTCGAAGCGTGCCGGTCGAATCGAGAGTTTGCCGGTACGGATACGCGACACGTCGAGCATGTCTTCGATCAGGCGAATCAGGCTTTTGATTTGCCGCTCGTCGCGGTCGACCATGGCGTGCATCTTGTCCAGGGTGAACGCATCGGCATTCTCCCGAGCCAGGTGCATCTTGCGCAGCTGGGTTTCCAGGATCAGCCCATTGAGGGGCGTACGCACTTCGTGAGCGACGATCGACATGAAGTCATCACGCATGCGCACCGCCTGCTCCAACTCCGCCTGAGTGGCCTGCAGGCGCGCCAGCAGCAGCTCCTGTTCCCGTCGGCTCTGTTCCAGGGCTTCGACTTGCAGCTTCATGGCCTTGCTCTGGCGATACAGGTCGACGAATACGTTGACCTTGCTCTTCACCGCATGGATATCCAGCGGCTTGTGCAAGAAGTCCACCGCGCCGCTTTCATAGCCCGTGAAGGCATAGTTGAGTTCACGGCCGGCGGCGCTGACGAACACAATTGGGATGTTCTTGGTCTTCTCGGTGCCGCGCATCATTTCAGCCAGCTCGAAGCCATTCATGCCGGGCATCTGTACGTCGAGAATCGCCAGGGCGAACTCGTGTTCCAGCAGCAGGGACAACGCCTGGTCGGCGTTCAAGGCCTTGAAGACCTGACGGTCCTCACGCTTGATCAGCGCTTCGAGGGCCAGCAGGTTTTCCGGCAGATCATCAACGATCAGCAGTTTGGCCTGGACAGTACTTAACATGAGGATTTTTCCAGGGTAGCCAGCAATGAGCTTATGTGGCTCAAAGTAAGAATATGGTCAGGTGTATGCAGTGACAGGGCCGCCAGGGGCATCACGGCAATCCGGGCTTCCGTGGGGTCCTGTACCACGGTGGTGCCGCCCGACCGCTTGACGTGGGCCAGCCCCAGCGCGCCATCCTGATTGGCGCCGGTCAGGAGAATCGCCAGCAGGCCCTTGCCATAGGCGTCGGCGGCCGAGGAAAACAAGTAATCGATGGCCGGCCGGGAGTGGAACACACGGTCTTCCTGGCTCAGTGACAGGCTCCGGTCCTGTTCCACGGACAGGTGGTAGCCGGGCCCGGCGAAATACAACGTGCCAGGCTGGATCATTTCCTTGTCCCGCCCTTCACGTACGGGGATGCGCAGGCGTCGCGCAAACACCTCGGCCAATTGGCTGCGACGCTCATCCGGCAGGTGCAGCACGGCGATGATCGGCAGGCCGAAACCCGCGGGTAATTCGCCAAAAATATGCAACAACGCCTCCACACCGCCGGCGGAGGCGCCGACGACGATGGCTTCAATCCCGTGAATCGGGTTGGCGGCAGCGTCGTTCATGATTTCCGGTAGATCCGCTCTTGCTTGACCAACGGCTCGAATTGCTTGCTGTAGGCGGAAAAGTCCAGGGTTTCCTTGCTGCCCAGCACCAGGAAGCCGCGATGACACAGCGACTCATGAAACAATCCAAACGCTCGATCCTGCAATTTTTTATTGAAGTAAATCAGCACGTTGCGACATGAAATTAATTGTGTTTCTGAGAATACACTATCGGTCGCCAAACTGTGATCGGCAAAGGTCACGTTCTCGCGCAGGGTTTTATCGAAAATCGCGTAATCGTAAGCCGCAGTGTAGTAGTCGGCAAATGAACGTTGCCCACCGGCCTGCTGATAGTTCGCCGTATAAGCGCGTACATTCTCCAGGGAGAAAATGCCCTGCTTGGCTTTATCCAGGGAGGCTGGGTTGATATCGGTTGCATAGATGATGGTGCGCTCCAGCAAACCCTCCTCACGCAGCAGGATCGCCATGGAGTACACCTCCTCCCCCGTGCTGCACCCGGCGATCCAGATCTTGATCGACGGGTAGGTTTTGAGCAGCGGCACCACTTCCTGGCGGATCGCCAGAAAGTGTGACGGGTCGCGAAACATCTCGCTCACCGGGATCGTCAGGAACTGCAACAACTGCATGAACGCCGCAGGGTCGTGCAACACCCGCTCCTGCAACGCCGAAATAGTTGCGCAGTCGAACTGGCGCATAGCATGGGCCACGCGGCGTTTGACCGACGCGCCGGAGTAATCGCGAAAGTCGTAGCTGTATTTGAGGTAAATCGCCTCGATCAGCAGGCGCAGCTCAATCTCGCTGCTTTTGTCCAAAAAACTGTGCTCCACTTAAATGCGTTCCATCTTGGGTAGCCACACGCGAATCAGTGAGAACAGGCGATCCAGGTCGATCGGCTTGGCCAGGTAATCGTTGGAACCGGCTGCAAGGCAGCGCTCCTGGTCGTCCTTCATCGCCTTGGCCGTTACCGCAATGATTGGCAGCTTCTTCCAGCGCGGGTCCTGGCGGATCAGCGCGGTGGCCTCGTAACCATCCATCTCCGGCATCATCACGTCCATCAGCACCAGGTCGATATCCTCGACTTCATTGAGCTTGTCGATGGCCTCACGGCCGTTACGCCCGATCACCACCACTGCGCCCTTGTGTTCCAGGGCGCTGGTCAGAGCGAAGATGTTGCGCACATCATCGTCCACCAGCAGGATTTTGCGCCCCTCGAAGACCTTGTCGCGGCTGCGGGCGGTCTTGAGCATCTTCTGGCGATCATGGGACAGCTGGGATTCGACTTTGTGCAGAAAGAGTGTGACTTCATCCAGCAGACGCTCAGGGGAGCGCGCGCCCTTGATGATGATCGAACGCGAGTATTTGCGCAGTTCGGCTTCTTCATCGCGCGTCAGGTTACGCCCGGTGTAGACGATCACCGGCGGGAACGAGCAGATGTCTTCGGTGGCCATGCGTTTGAGCAACTCGTTGCCGTGCATGTCAGGGAGTTTAAGGTCGATGATCATGCAGTCGTAGATGTTGGTGCGCAGCAGGTCCAGTGCCGCCTGGGCGTAGCCGACATCGGTGATCTCGATGTCATCGTCGCCAATCAGGCGGGCAATGCTGTCGCGCTGCAGATCGTCGTCTTCCACCAGCAACACACGCTTGACCTTCTGGGTCAGCTTGGCTTCCAGGCGTGCGAAGACATCCTTGAGCTCTTCGCGCGTCGTGGGTTTGACTGCATAACCGATGGCCCCCATGTGCATGGCAGCCTCAACACGGTCTTCCACGGAAATCACATGCACCGGGATGTGGCGGGTGTTGGCATGTTCCTTTAGGCGCTGCAGCACCGTCAGCCCGGAATGGTCCGGCAGGCGCATATCCAGCAGGATCGCGTCCGGCGTGAATTCCTCGGCCAGGCTGTAGCCTTCGTCCGCACCGTGGGCCACCAGGCAGTGGTAGCCCAGCTCATGGGCCAGGTCGAACAGGATACGCGCAAAATTCGGCTCATCTTCCACCACCAGAATGCACCGCGTGGCAAACGGGGCTTTGTCGCGATCATCGGCGAAGCGCGGAATCTGTTCGGCATCGACCACCGGCAGAGGGGACACCCTGACCGGTACCGGCACAGGTGCAGGCGCCGGCACGGCTTGGCGCAGGGGCTCGATCGGCGGACTGTCTGGCGTGCGTTCCACGTACTGTTCCGGCAGGACCAGGGTGAACACGCTGCCCTTGCCGGGCTCACTGGTCACACTGATATAACCGCCAAGCAAGGTAGCCAGGTCGCGGGAAATCGAAAGGCCCAGGCCGGTACCGCCGTAACGACGGTTGGTGGTGCCGTCTGCCTGGCGGAAGGCTTCGAAGATACTTTCCTGCTGGTCAGGGGCGATACCGATGCCGGAGTCGCGCACGGTGAAGGCAATGCCCTCCCCCGGCGCCTGGGAAACCGACAGGCTCACATCACCCTGTTCGGTGAACTTGATCGCGTTGGACAGCAGGTTTTTGAGGATTTGCTCCAAACGCTGGCGGTCGGTGAACAGCAGGGCCGGCGCGCCTTCAAGTATCTGCGCCTGAAAGCCCAACTTTCGATCAGCCGCCAGTGGTTCAAACATCCCACGCAGGCCATCCACCAAGCGAGCAACGCTGGAGCTCTCGGGGCGCACTTCAAGCTTGCCGGCTTCCACCTTGGAAATGTCCAGGATGTCGTTGATCAAGTTGAGCAGGTCATTGCCCGCCGAATAGATCGATTCGGCAAATTTGACCTGTTCGGCGCTGAGGTTTTCCTGGGGGTTCTCGGCCAGCAACTTGGCCAGGATCAACGAGCTGTTCAGCGGCGTGCGCAGTTCGTGAGACATGTTGGCGAGGAATTCGGACTTGTAGCGGCTGGAGCGCTGCAGCTCCTGGGCGCGGTCTTCGAGTTCCACCTGCGCCTGGTTGAGCTCGATGTTCTTGCGGTCCATGGCGTCGCGCTGCTCGGCGAGCGTCTGGGTCTGTTCGGCCAACTGTTCGTTGGTCTGCTCAAGCTCGGCCTGCTGGGTTTCCAGGTGGGCTTGGGATTCCTTGAGGATACGTGACTGCTCCTCCAACTCTTCGTTGGCGGTCTTGAGCTCTTCCTGCTGCACTTGCAGTTCTTCATTGAGCTGCTGAGTCTCCGCCAGCACCTCCTGCAAGCGCTGGCGGTAGCGGGCGGCTTCGATGGACGTGCCGATATTGTCGGCGATCAGTTCCAGCAACTCGATGTCACGTTCTTCCAGCGAGCGCAGGAAGCCCAGTTCGATCACGCCGTTGACGCGGTCGTCATTACTGGTCGGCACCACCAGCACGCTACGGGCGGGCCCCTGGCCAAGACCGGAGTTGACCTTGAAGTAGTCCACCGGCACATCGTCCAGGCGAATCAGGCGATCCAGCTGGGCGGCCTGCCCAACGATGCCTTCGTCGCTGTAGATCGATTGCTCCTGCTCTTCCTGTTCACGAGAAAAGCCATAGGTGGCCACACGCTTGAGGCCGCCGTGCTCTTCGCGCACGTACAGTGCGGCGACCGCAACCCCGGTGTACTGGGCAAAGAACTGCAGGATGTTGCGTCCCAGCATATTCAGGGTCAGTTGGCCGAGTACTTGTTCAGCCAGTTCGGTCTGGCCATTGCGCAGCCAGGCTTGCTGTTCGAGGCGGCGCGCGATCTTATGCTGCGACTCGAGGGTTGCGTTGTAACTCTTTGATAGAGCAACAAGATTTTTACGGCCGATATACGCCAGGAACGCGCTCAGGCCGAGAACAAAGAGCAGATACAGAGAGACACTGATCACCGTAGTACGGGTGACGTCTTCATTACGGGTGATACGGAACTGCTGCTCCATAGCCACCGCGTCGTCGTACTCCTTGCGAATCTCATCGGTCAGGCGTTTTCCCCGACCCGCCTTCACCGCACCGCGAAAGTCACCGCTGGTGCGCTGCATTTCAATCATCGACTGAGCGTATTGGTTCCACTCGATCTGCAACGCCTCAAGACGCTTGAGACGGTCCACCTGTTGCGGGTTGTCCGACACCAGGTCCTGGAGGTTGCGCAGGTCGGCAACGATGCGTGGCTTGGCCACTTCATAAGGGTCGAGGAAATGCTCGTCGCCGGTGATCAGAAAGCCACGCATGCCGGTTTCCAGATCAACGGTGAGTTTGGAGGCCTCGTTAAGGTTATTGATGACCCGGTCGGTGTGTTCCACCCATCGAATGACTGATAACAAATAAGTGATCAGACACACGAAGAACACCGCACTGAGCACGCCCACAGCTAAAGGCAGCGCAACGTTTCGGCTCAGGAGGTTACGAAAGCTCTTTTCATCGATGGACGACGCAGGTGTCATGGGCATGCCTTGGCCAAGTGCGGAAAAAACGGGAGTTTGCCCCAAACTTGCCCATGAACGCCATTTTTCTACCGCACAACGACGAAAAGGACGACGCAGCTTTTGGAAAAGTCAGGCCGTCGCCCTGTGCATGCGGCGTTCGTCTTACTTCTCTTCACACTTCTTCGCACTCGGTACGGGAACGTCGACGCTCCGCCATTCCACCCAGGTAAGCGCCTTGAGAACAGGGAGGCTCCACCGCAAAGGCGCAACTTCATTCCCATAAAGGTGCTCCTAGATGACAACCTCCGTTCAACGTCTGTCACGCGCAACCCCGACGCTTCCCACACCTGTACCTGACAATACGCCGGCGCCCATACCCGGCAACGCGGCAGTCGGGATAAAGCCCAACCTCAAGACAGACCTCGCCGATAAACAAAACCTTCTCACCCTGGGCGATGCGCTGAGCCAGTTGGCCAGGCGACTGGGCGCAGACGCCACGGCGCCGATGATAGTGGCGGCGCTGAAAACCACCTCGATGGCGATTGATCCTGACTCGCGCTACCCCCACGACGGCGGTCGCCAGGCCACCCTCGAGGATTTTATCGGCAGCCTCGGCTTACCCTTGCCTGACAGCCATTTCGCGCTCAACGGTCTCTCGGATGCAGTCATCGACCGTGGCCAAGTGCACCCCTTGGGCAATCTGGGCGGCGCGCTGTCCTGGCCGGTGCCGCTGAGCGCGGATGAGCAACGCCGCGTTCGGCTCATCACCATGAGCCATGTCGACCCCCACGGCCAACAACCGCAAGTGATGCAGACCAAGGGCCTGTTGCTGGGGTTTTTGCGTCTGCGCACGCCGCTCCCCGCAGGTGTACTCAACGATCCGGTCAAAGCGCTGGAAGCGCTGATCAGTTCGCCCGAAGGGCAATTGCTCGGCGAAACACTGCAGAAAACCATGCAGGGTGTCGCCACCGACAGCAGCACGATGGACTACCTGCTCGCCGCCTTGACCTTGCAACTGGACCCGGAGTCCATCATCGCGCCGCGTCGCAACACGCTCGCCGGCTTCGATCTGGCCAGTGACAAGCACTGGGGCAAGCCGCTGTCCACGGTGGTTGATGGTCTTAAACAGCATCTGATCGCCCAGGGAAAGACCAGCGCCGCCATGGCCGGCGTCGCTGCGCATGTCTTACTGGCGGGCCGCGCACCGGCCTTGCTGATCAAGGACATCCCGGCCAGCGTCACCTATGGCAGCCTGGCGTGGGTCAACCTGTCGGTGGCGGCGGCCACCATCGAAGCGCAAACGCCCGGCAAGGTCGCGAACATGACGTTCGCCGAAGTCATGCTGGCGGCTCGCAACGCCAGTCTGGCGGACCCCGCCGTGACCGAACGCGTGCAACGCGAAGTCCTAGTGGATTGGGGCGTGGCCAACGGGGTGCTGGCCAGGAAGGACGATCAACGCTATAGCCTCGATGAACTCACTGCCCTGCTCCGTGAGTTCAATGCCCGTAGAACGCTGATTGGCACCGCCACACACGCCTTGGATGCAGACATTCCGTCGCGTAAAGCGATGGCGTTGGCCGAGCTGAAAAAACGCTTTCCCGAGCAACAGGCCCTGTTTGAAGAGAAGCTGATTCACATCAGCCGCAAGGAAACCACACCCGACGGCGGCGTTGGCTATCGAACCGTGGAGGTCGGGCCGCACTCGATGCTGGACGTCGCCATGATGGATTTGCCGGACGCTGATCTGGCATTCACCTGCGACGACGCGCGCGTGCCGTTGGCGGCCTTGAACGCCAACCCTCGGTTTGGGGTGGCCAAGGCCTTCGAGTCGCAGTTCGCCAGCACCGTCAAAGATAAAAAGGCCGCCATCAACACCTACGTCAAACACCTGATCAGCCAGGCGCCCCTGGCTGTCCGCGAAGATCTCGAATACGGCAAGATCAGCTTCTTCCAGGAGCATTCACGCACCTTGGGGCCAGGGTTCACCGGGTCCACGCCACACCCCAAAAATGAGCAACTGCTGGTCAAAGTCGAGCGTGACGGGGTGACCAAAGCCTATGCGATCAGCTTCAACAAAGGCACGATAGAACCGGTCGGGCCGTCGCGGGCAAGCGCTCAGAGTCGCCGCGCCGCCAATGTTGTGCACGAAACAAAAGCCTTTACCCCCAAAGGCGACGACGCCGTCCGTCGTGACGAACAAAAGCGCCCGGACCAATCTCCCCCTGACAGCTTCAACTCAGGGCGCACCGGCCTTATCGCCGACGCCTTCGTGCAGCATGTCGACCTGGATGACGATGCGATCAAACAACAGGCCCGCGGCCTTACAACCGCCGACAACAACCGCAGGCGCGGCGAGGCGGTCAGCGAGGCCATCCTGGACCTGATCCCCTTTCGTGCGGCGTTCAATAACTTTCGCAAAGGTAATATCGGCGAGGGTTTGCTCGACCTGGGCCTGGACTTGTTCGGCATCGTGACCGCCGGCGTGGGCACCGCCGGCAAGGTGATCAAGATCGCCGGCACCGCCACTTCAACCGCCACCAAGCTGGCACGCGCGGTCAAGGTGATCGGAATGGCGACCTTCAGCTCACTCAATCCTTTAGGGGGGCTGGGTGATGCGGCGCTGGGTGCTACCCGCTTAGTCGGCAGTGGGTTCTCGAAGGGCGTCGAGTGGCTCAACCACGTGAGGGGCGCAGCCGGTGGCTATGACTTGTTAAAGGCTGCCAGCAAGGAGCATGGGCCGACATTGATCGGCACTTACAAGGTGAGCGGGATAGAGACCGAAGGGGTCGCAGTCCTGAAAAATGATCGTTGGTATAAATATGATCCTGTTGCCAATAAACCCTATGGCATGCCCATCGATGGCTTTTCCCCACGCGGAGCGCCTGAGCTTCGTGGCTTGACCGGGGTGACCAGCGAACCTGCTTATTTAAAGCTGTACAACAACATCGTTAACGCGACGAAAACGGAGAATTACCCTGCCTACAAACTAGGGTATTTGACCGGACGCCTGGAGGAGTTGCCTGGGTATCGGGATGGAATGGGCAGCTCACAACTCAGGAAACTGGCTGAGGCGCCCGGACGCATGCCGCACGAGATCGGTATTCTGAGCCGGGAATTGAAGCGTGCCTATGTCAGGGACGGTGAATACACCAGCGCGTTACTCCTTCATGATGTGATGGGGCCTGGTGTGTCGGTGCTGCCCTTTTCACAGGCGCATTACAACGCATACGTTGACTTGCCCTCTGTCGGGGAGTGCGCCGGCATTTCCTATGCCATGGCGCTGGCGCTTCATCAGGGTACCGAGGAGCAGCTTGTGAAGAATTTGCTCAAGGTCACCGAAGACCCTGCGAGTGCCGCCAATGCACCATTCAGAATGCATTTGCGCAACCTCCAGGACACTGTAAAAAAGCCGAGTTCATTCCATTTCGGCGGGCAGGTGGAAGTCGGATACGACGAAATCATCGATAAAATGCTCGCGTCTGGAACCTCGACGACGATCAGGATCGGTACCGTGGACCATGCGATGCTGGCTGGGGTCCGAATCAAAAACGGTAAGCCGGAGTGGTTTTTTTTCGACCCCAACGCCGGCCTGGTCAAATTCACCAACTTGACGTCGATGGAAAGAGGCATGGAGGAATTGCTCAACAGTGGCCAATCTGCGGCGCTGCGCAACACGCGCCGGACGCTTCTGGGCAAGCGAGCCTACAGCATCAGCATATTTGAGCCCGGCCATGTGAATAATCGACCCGGCATTAACCCGGATGTGGTGAGAGATCTCTCCAGTGTTGCGTTGTAAACCATGACGTACCGGGGCATTCTGCGCGCCTGACATCATGCGGCCAGTAAGTTTTTCGGAACTTGCTGGCCGCGTGACTACTCATTAGTTGAGTTGACTCAGCCCTGCCTGACCTCTGTACCTTTACTTTCAGGAATGTTCACTATGCCGTCCCCTGCCTCCACCATCCTTGTAGTCGAAGATGACGCCATCGTGCGCATGCTGATCGTCGATGTGCTTGAAGAGTTGGAGTTCCATGTACTGGAGGCCGCTGACGCCGCCGAAGCGTTGGCAGTGGTCAACACCGACCAAACCATCCACCTGATGATGACCGATGTCGGCCTGCCCGACATGGACGGCAAGGAACTGGCGACCCAGGTGCGTCAATTGCGCCCCACCCTGCCCATCCTCTTTGCCAGTGGTTATGCCGAAAACATTGATGTACCCGCTGGGATGCAAGTGATCGGCAAACCGTTCTCGATCGATCAATTGCGCGACAAAGTCAAATCGATGTTGCCCGACGCGTAACCCTTTCTTCGCGACGCAGTACACCAAGACAGTGGTTTGCCCTGCATCAGGGCAAACAGGCACGGCAAGCCTGCGGGCCTGGCGCCGTCTGCTACCCTGCACAACTGCGCCGTACCGTTACCACCCCAATAGTTCACCTGTTTGCTGGGATTAACGTGACGTTCGGCGAATAAAACTGGAAACTCAGCGTTTTAATCTCACGCCCTTTAAAAAGCACTCAGGAAGGACGCAACAACATGATTGGAAAACCGACGCGCCTGCTGTTGGCGAGCCTCTCGATATTGATGAGCACCGGTGCCTGGGCCGACTTCACGGCAACTCCGACTGAAGCCCGTGCCATCGCCAAGGAAGCCTACTTGTACGGCTACCCGGTGGTAGAAATGTACAAAACGCTCTACACCCAGGCCGTTGATAAAGGTGGCGCCAATTTCAAGGCCCCGTTCAACCATATCGGCAACACCGCCCAGGTCGTCACCCCCAAGGACACTGCGATACCCACTCCGAACCCGGATACGCCCTACTCCTTCGTATGGATGGACTTGCGCAAAGAACCCCAGGTACTGACCCTGCCCAAGATCGAAGACAACCGTTACTACTCGGTGCAGTTGATCGACCTCTACACGCAGAACATCGCCTACCTGGGCACCCGCAGCACCGGCAACAATGGTGGTCACTTCATGATCGCCGGGCCGGACTGGAAAGGTCAGCAACCGGTCGACATTGATCGCGTGATCTACAGCGAAAGCAACATCGCCTACGCCCTCTACCGCACGCAGTTGTTCGATGAAAAAGACCTGGGCAAGGTCAAGCAGATCCAGAGCGGCTATAAAGTGCAACCGCTGAGCGGCTACGTGAAGCAACCCGCGCCGGCCAAAGTCGCGAAGATCGAATGGCCCAAGCCAATGGCGACCATGACCGAAGGCCCGCAGTTGTTCCGTTACCTGAACTTCATGCTCAGCTTCGCCTCCCCTCAGGACAGCGAAAAAGACCTGCTGGCCCGTTTTGCCAAGATCGGCATCGCGCCGGGCGCACCGTTCAAGGTCAATCAACTGACCGCCGAGCAGCGTAAAGCCCTGGAAGACGGGATCGCCGATGGCAAGGCGGAGTTCGCTGCCTTCAAGAAAGACAAGATCGACACCCACCAGGTCTCCCACGGCGACCTGTTCGGCAGCCGTGATCGCCTGAAGAACAACTACCTTTATCGCTATGCCGGTGCCAACCTGCACATGTTCGGCAACTCGCCCGACGAAGCCGCTTACCTGACCTACTCCGTTGACAGCGAGGGCAAGCCCGCCAACGGTGCGCGCCACAGCTACACCGTGCATTTCGCCAAGGACCAGTTGCCGCCGGCCGACGCGTTCTGGTCGCTGACGATGTACGAGGCCAAAACCAAACTGCTGGTGCCCAACCACAAGAAACGCTACCTGCTCAATTCGCGGATGCTGCCCAACTTCAAGCTCGACGCCGATGGTGGCCTGACCCTGGCGCTGCAACACCACGAGCCGCCGAAAGCCGAACAAAGCAACTGGCTGCCGGCGCCGCCCGGCCCGTTTTATGCCGTGCTGCGGATTTACCTGCCCAAGCCCGAGGTGGCTAACGGCCAATGGCAGCTCCCACCGTTGACGCCGCTCAAGTAGCTTTTGCATAGGAGCGGGCTTGCTCGCTCCTACCTGCACAGAACTATCAGTGTCTGGGCCTGGCGTAGGATTGACGCAGATCCGAGGCCCAACCATCGACGACGCTTTTCACATCATCAGCCTTCATTACCTGTGATTCATTGGACAGGGGCTTGCCGGTGCCTTTGCGTATCACCTGGGTGAGCGGTGAAACTGCACCGGTCATTTCGCGGGCAACTGGGTATGACTAATCCACGGCCGGTGGGTAAGGTGAAGCGACAGTCCTTGTCAGGAGCATCGCATGCGTACCATCGGCCTTATCGGCGGCATGAGCTGGGAGTCCAGCGCCGAGTATTACCGCATCATCAACCAGCGCGTGCGCGACCAGCTCGGCCCACTGCGCTCGGCGCAGCTGTTGATGTACAGCGTGGACTTCGGCCCGGTGGAACGCGCCCAGCATGCCGGGCGTTGGGATGACACCGCGCTGATCCTGGAAGACGCGGCGCGCCGCCTGCAGGCCGGGGGTGCCGATTGCGTGGTGCTGTGTACCAATACCATGCATTTGGTAGCGCCACGTATCGAGGCGGCGGTGTCGATTCCATTCCTGCATATCGCCGACGCCACCGCAGCCGCAGCACGTGAAGCAGGCACCCTGACGGTAGGTCTGCTGGGCACGGCATTCACCATGGAGCAGGATTTTCTCAAGTCACGCCTGGCTGCCCAAGGCTTGACTGTGCTGGTGCCGGATGCGGACGAACGCAAGGCCGTGCACCGGATCATTTACGAAGAGTTGTGCGTGGGTGTGATCAGCGAAGCGTCGCGCCAGGTCTACCAGCGGGTGATCGACAACCTCGCCGTGCGGGGTGCCCAGGCAGTCATCCTGGGCTGTACCGAGATCTGCCTGCTGATCCAGCCCGAACACAGCGACCTGCCGCTGCTGGACACCACCGAGCTGCATGCGCGGGCTGCGGTGGCGTTTGCTTTGCACGACTAAGCCGGCGTGCGTATGCGCGCCATGCTCAGCGCGTCGACAAAACCACCATCGCGCACGCCGTAATCGCGCAGACGGCCTTCAACCTCGAAGCCGAACTTACGATACAGCGCGTGCGCGGCTTCGTTGTCGGCATAGACCGTCAATTCGACGCGGCGCAGGTTCATCCAGTTGTCAGCCACTTCCAACGCAGCGCTCAATAGCCTGGAACCCACGCCCTTGCCCTGCCACGCGGTAGCGACCCCCATGCCCAACCCCGCGATGTGGCTCTGGCGAACGCGGGCATTCTGCTCCATCCCCAGATTGCCGATGACTTCACCGCCATGCATCGCCACCAATTGCAGCCGCCGTTCGTTGTCCATCACCAGACGCTTGCGCCAAGCCTCCACCGATTGGAAAGGCATTTGCAGCACCTGACGGCAAACGGCCGGGTCGTTATAGAGCGCCGTGACGCCCTCAAGATGGGCTTCGGTAAAGCGCTGGATGACGATATGAGGTTCAGGTGCGTGCATTGTGTTTCATCCTTTGAAAGACAAGTGGCAGGCCAGTGTAGAGGCCAACCGCGCCCACTGGCTAGGGCGCTGGAACTGTCGACCACAGCGCCGGCCAATCGCCCGGACCCACCCCGGTGCAGCGCGGCATCATCTGGAATTCACGCAGTTGGAAGGCCTTGCCGTCATACACCCAGACGCCTGCGGCGCCGCAATCGCCGATCCCCCGCTGTTTGTAGAAATAACTCAAGGTACCAGTGGCTTCGTCATACCCAACCGAGCCTTGCAGCGCAGCGCCGTCCAACGGCAACGGTTGGATGGTCAGTGGGGTTTCGCCATAAGGGGCCTGACGCTCACGACGGGTGACCTCGTATTCGCAGTTGTAGGCGGCGCAGTCGTAACGCACCACGCTCATGGCTTGAGTTGCACTCAGCGCGCCGACTTCGGCCTGCGGCGCCATTTCGGTGTCCGTGTCCGTGATGGCTTTCAAGGCAGCGGCCGCCAGGGCGTTCTGTTCTTCGGCGGTCAGCGGCGGCGCAGCCGGGAACTTGAGCAAGACCGGCACGGGCATGCGCGCCGGCACCTGGCTGGCGGCCCCTTTGCCTGGCCGCGCCAGTGCCGTGACGTTATCCAGGCGTCCTTGCACCGCATCCATCAACAGCAGCGAAGCACTCAGGCCTTGGAGTGACACCTGTGCGCTTTTATCGCCCGGCACCTGCAAACGCTGACCATTGCGCAAACGCTGCAACCACAGGCGAGCCGGTGCTTCTTCGAGCACACCGTAGGACTGTACCTGGTCATCACCGCCCTGATCGTCCAGCTCCACATGCAACGCCTGCGTCAGCTCCAGGCCCAACGGTTGACCATCCAACAGCAACGTAGAAAGGTCCACGGCCTCGCCACGATAATCAAAACGCAAACGCAGCGACGCCTGCGGGCCAGCCTGGTGCCAGATATGCAGGGTCAGAGCGCTGTAGTCCTCCTCATCGACTCCGCTGGGCGCGCTGAGGGCATGACAATTGCGCAGGTTGTCGCAACCGATGACCCAGTTCTTGATTTCCCGTAGCAAGGGCACGGTTTCGGCGGGGGGCTGGGCAAAGGCTTGGGACGTGGCGCCGGCCAACGACAGGGCCAGGATTGCGGGGCGCAGCATGGGGGACTCTCCGTGTCTGAAAGGCGCGGATTGTCCCATGTTCACTGCATGGCGTCAGCGGCCGGAAGCGGTTCGCCACACCCGTGCGATATCTGCCGCGCGCTCGCGTAACAAGCGCGGCGCTTCGCTGCAGGCACGTTCCAGGCTCATCGGCCCGTTCGGCAAGGCGAACGCCGCCGCCACGCCATGGGCGTACATCTGTTCATAGCCGTCGCCCAGGGTGCCTGCGATCACGATTACCGGCACCTGATGCCGTTGGGCGATGCGTGCCACGCCGAAGGGGGTCTTACCGCGCAGGGTCTGGGCGTCGAAACGGCCCTCGCCGGTCATGACCAGGTCGGCACCGCGGACGGCATCGTCCAGGCCAACCAGCTCAGCCACTACGTCCACACCGGCACGAAATTGCGCGCCGAGAAACGCCTTGGCGGCAAAACCCAACCCGCCGGCTGCGCCGCTGCCGGGTTCGTCGCGCACATCCTTGGGCAGGACCTTGGCGCAGTGGTCGGCGAAGTGGCCGAGGGCTGCATCAAGCTGTTGGACCTGTTCGGGGGTGGCACCTTTTTGCGGGCCGAAAATGGCGGACGCCCCCTGGGGACCGCACAGGGGGTTATTCACGTCTGCAGCGATGTCAAAACGCACGCGCGCCAGGCGAGGGTCCAACTGTTCCAGGTCGATACGCGCCAGCCCCGCCAGCGCCAGGCCACCGGCAGGCAATGGCTGGCCGTTGCTATCGAACAGTTGCACGCCAAGGGCTTGCATGGCGCCGGCGCCGCCATCGTTGGTGGCGCTGCCGCCAATGGCCAGGATGATGCGCTGGGCGTCGAGGTCCAGGGCGGCACGGATCAACTCTCCAGTGCCGTAGGTGCTGCTGGAGCATGCATCACGCTGTCCCGGGGGGACCAACTGCAGGCCGCTCGCTTCAGCCATTTCGATAATCGCGGTGCGGCTGTCGGCCAACCAGCCCCAGCGCGCCTCTACGGTGCCGCCCAGTGGGCCATGCACCGGTTGGCGACGCAGTTCGCCGTTGCACGCGGCGAGTACCGCGTCCACCGTACCTTCACCCCCATCCGCCATCGGGCATTGGACCAGTTGCGCATCCGGCCAGACGTGGGCGAGCCCTTCGGCAATCGCCCGGGCAACGCCTTCAGCGCTCAGGCTGTCCTTGAACGAGTCGGGGGCGATGATGATTTTCATGGGCTTTCTCCGGTTTTTATAACGCCCATGCTGCCAGTTGCCTGCGGGGATGACGCCGGTCCGATGCACAAGTGTGAGTGAGGTTTGTTGTTCATTCCGACAAAGCCTGTGGCAACAGCTGTACGCCCAGGTAGAGAGCGAGCATGCCGTCCAGGGTCAGTGGGTCGACGCCGCTGAGTTCGGCGATACGCTCCATGCGATAACGCAAGCTGTTGCGATGGATGCCCAGGGCATCAGCGCACGCCTGGCTTTGGCCGTCGTGTTCGCACCAACTGCGCAAGGTCGCGAGCAACTGGCCATTGCTGTCCTTGGCCAGTACTTTGCGCAACGGGTTGAGCAATTCGTCCAGCGCATCGTCGTTGCGATGCCGCCAGAGCATCACCGGCAGGCGATAACGGTTGAGGGTCAGCAGGCGCGACTGGGGCAATACATCCCGACCGTAGGCCAGCAAATCGCTGACACGACGGTAGCAACGACGCAGCCCGGCCAAGCCATCGGCCTGCCCGCCTACGGCCACACGAAGGATGTTCCAACCCAAGCCATCGAGTTTTTCCAGCAGGCGTGGATTATCCACCGGCACCGACGCCGGGCGACACCACAACAGGGAGAACTGCGCCGAGCTGACACACCAACTGTCCGGGTAGCGGCTGCTCAGCCAGGCACTCAACGCTTCGGCCGATTGCCCCGGACCCAGCTCGAACAGGTACGGCGTACGTGCCATCTGCGGCTTGAGGCCCAACTGCAGGGCTTCGTCCACCAGTCGCGGTGAGTCGCCGCTGTCGGCCAGCAGCAAGGCGAGCAGATCGTCACATCGCTGGCGGCGCCATTGCTGTTCGGCCTGCTGGTGTCGATGGCTCACCAGCATTTCAGCGGTCATGCGCACCAGTTCGGCGTAGGTGCGCAGCCCTTCGGGTTCGCCGGTGATCCCCAGCACACCGATCAGGCGTTGATCATGCAGCAACGGCAGGTTGATGCCCGGTTGCACGCCTTTGAGGTGCTTGGCGGTCTGGCCGTCGATTTCCACCACCCGACCATTGGCCAGCACCAGCTGTGCGCCTTCATGGCGGGTATTGATGCGCTCCGGCTCGCCGCTGCCAAGGATCAGGCCCTGGCTGTCCATAACGTTGACGTTATAGGGCAGGATGGCCATGGTGCGATCGACAATATCCTGCGCCAAGTCATGATCCAGCTCGAACATGGGGCTATTTTCCTGAAAAGCGGGTTGTTCAGCGGCACAGCGCAAAGGACGCTTGACTGTGCGCAGGCACAAAGACAGTAGCCCATCCTGTCACCGAGACTGGTTGGGCGATCAACGTTACCCTCGCATCGCGAAAAATCATAATAAAGAGAGAACCCTCATGTCACAGAGCGCCGCTGCCACACTGGCCACCGATGACGATAAAAACGCCATCTATCAGCGCATTACCCTGCGCCTGATCCCCTTCATCTTTATCTGTTATTTGTTCAATTACCTCGACCGGGTAAACGTTGGCTTTGCCAAACTGCAGATGCTCGATGCGTTGAAGTTCAGCGAAACCGTGTACGGCCTTGGTGCCGGGATCTTCTTTATCGGCTACGTGTTGTGCGGCGTACCGAGCAACCTGGCACTGACCCGGTTCGGCCCACGGCGCTGGATTGCGCTGATGATGATCGTGTGGGGCACGTTGTCCACCTGCCTGCTGTTCGTCACGACGCCGACGCATTTCTACACGCTGCGCCTGTTTACCGGTGCCGCTGAGGCCGGTTTCTTCCCGGGCGTGGTGCTGTACCTTTCGCAGTGGTTCCCGACCTTCCGCCGCGGGCGCATCATGGCGTTGTTCATGTCGGCGATCCCGGTGTCCGGTTTGCTCGGCAGCCCGTTCTCCGGCTGGATTCTCAACCACTTCGCGGCCGGCCAGGGCGGCCTGGCAGGCTGGCAGTGGATGTTCCTGTTGCAGGGCATCCCCACCGTGATACTGGGCGCCCTCGCCTACTTCCTGCTCAGCGACAACTTCGCCAACGCCAAGTGGCTCAAGCCCCACGAGCGCGCCGTACTGGAAGCCGACCAGGCGACCGATTTGGCGAACAAACCGAAAACCACCAGCGACTCATTGGCCGAAGTGTTCAGGAACCCGGCGATCTGGGCGTTCGGCCTGATCTACTTCTGCATCCAGAGCGGCGTCTACGCGATCAACTTCTGGCTGCCGTCGATCATCAAGAACCTGGGTTTCAGCGATAACCTGGTGATCGGCTGGCTCAGCGCTATCCCGTATCTGCTGGCGGCGGTGTTTATGCTGGTGGTGGGTCGTTCCGCCGATTTGCGTAAAGAGCGGCGCTGGCACTTGGTGGTGCCGATGTTGATGGGCGCGGCAGGCCTGCTGATTGCGGTGAATTTCGCCACCACGCCTGCCATGGCGATTCTTGGCCTGACGATCGCCACCATGGGCGCCCTCACCGGCCTGCCGATGTTCTGGCCGGTGCCCACGGCAATGCTCAGTGTCGGTGCGGCCGCGGGCGGCCTGGCGCTGATCAACTCCATGGGCCAGATGGCCGGCTTCCTGAGCCCGTACATCGTCGGTTTTGTGAAGGATGCAACCGGGTCCACGGATATCGCGTTGTACCTGCTGGCAGCGGTGATCGTCGCCGGCAGCCTGCTGGCGCTGCGCATGACGCGAAGCCTGCGGACCTGACCGCGTTGTTGCTTCCACGCGCACCCGCGCGTGGAGGCCACTCATCAGCAGGTTGCCCGAGGGCGGCCTGGCTGAATCACAAATGCGTTCTACACCCAAGCCTGCCCAGGCCTATAACAAGCCACCGCCGTCAATGTCGATGATAGCTCCGGTCATAAAGCCATTCTCCATGGCCAGCACATACCCCGCCGCCACTTCTTCAGCCTGCCCTACCCGCCCAACCGGTAAGCCCGCGCCCGCCTTGGCGAACATCGCCAGGCGCTGTTCTTCTGCCAACCCGGCATAAGCCGGTGTATCGATCACCCCCGGGCTGACCACATTGACCCGGCGCGGCGCCAGCTCTTTGGCCAACTGCTTGCCCAGCGCCTCGGTCGCGGCATTGATGCCGGTCTTGATGAACTGGCCGGGCGCCAATTTGCGGCCCAGTTGGCCCGAAGTCAGGCTGATGGTGCCGTGCTGATCCAGATACGGCAGCGCCTGTTGGATCGCACGCAAAGCGCCCCAGAGTTTCACGTTGAAATTTTCCTGGGCCTCGATCAAATCCGTCTCGATGAGTGGCTTGGCACGCACCGACGGGCCGGACGTATACACCAGGTGATCAAAGCGGCCTACGGTTTCGAACAGACGCTGCAAGGAAGCGGTGTCGGTGACGTCGACGGGTTCGCTGCGCAGGCCGTCTTCTACACCGGATGTCAGCCGACGCCCGGCCAACACCACCTGTGCACCACGGGCGGCGGCGGCCTTGGCCACTGCTGCACCGATACCGCTGCTGCCACCGATCACGATGACTGTTTTACCGTTGAGGGAAGCGTTCATTGAGAAACATCCAGGTCAGAAAGTGAGCGTTCATCTTCCCAGCTTGGCAATCAGCGAAAAATCCCGGTAAAACGACAAGATCTTTAAAGGATTTTTACAGATGAGCTCGACGCTGGACCTTGAAGTTTTTGTGCGCACCGCCGATAGCGGCAGCTTATCGGCCGCCGCCCGTGGCCTGGGCCTCACGCCGGCCGCTGCGAGTATCGCCCTCAAGCGCCTGGAAACCCGACTCGGCGTCAGGTTGCTCGCACGCTCCACCCGCAGCATGCGCTTGACCGAGGAAGGTCGACGCTATCTGGACAGCGTAAGGGTCGCGCTTGAAGCACTGTCGGAAGGCGAACACGCCATCAAGCAGCAGGGCCAAAGCCTCAGCGGCTTGCTGCAGCTGGCGGCGCCCTCGGATTTCGGGCGTAACGTGCTGCTGGGCTGGTTGGATGAATTCAAGGTGGAGCACCCCAACATCCGTCTGCAACTGCTGCTCAACGACAGCAACGCCGACCTGTTCCGCGACACCGTCGACATTGCCCTGCGCTTTGGCGTCCCCAGGGACTCAAGCCTGGTGGCGCTGCCGGTAGTCCCGGGCCATCGGCGCATCGCCTGCGCCAGCCCCGACTACCTCGCACGTCATGGCACACCGAACAGGCCGACGGATTTGGCGCAGCACAGTACGCTGCGGTACATGCGCCGTGGGCAGGCCAACAGCACGTGGTATTTTCGCCAGGGCACACACCTTCAGGAAGTCGAGGTCACGGGTGACTACCTCAGTGACGACGGTGAAATCGTAAGGCGCTGGGCGTTGGCCGGCCACGGTATTGCGTATAAGGCCAGCCTGGACATCGCTCGCGATATCAAAGCGGGCCGGCTGGTACCGCTGCTCACCGATTGGCAAGGCGAGCCCACCCCGTTCAACCTGATGTGCCCCCATCGCCTGCAAGTGTCGGAACGGGTGAAAGTGCTGCATCGTTTTTTGCAGCAACGCTGCCAGACGTTGCTGGGTGCGTGAAGAAAACGGTGCAGGGCTTGTTCCAGAGCGGCTCAGTCTGGTATTGCAGGGACTACGTTTGAACGCCACGAGGAGCTTTCCATGATTTACCGCACATTGGGCCAGTCCGGCTTGAAGGTCAGCGCGCTGACGCTCGGCACTATGATGTTTGGTGAGCAGACCAGCACTGAAGACTCGCTGCGCATCATCGACAAAGCCTGGGACCAGGGCATCAACTTTATCGACACGGCTGACGTCTATACCGGCGGGCGCTCCGAAGAGATCGTGGGTGAGGCCATTGCGCGCAACCGCCAGGATTGGGTGGTGGCGTCGAAAGTCGGCATCGGCCCGGCAGAGGGTTTGCCCAACCGCAGTGGCTTGAGCCGCAAACGTATTTTCAATGCGGTGGAAGCCAGCCTGTCACGTCTGGACACCGACTATCTGGATATCTACTACTTGCACCGTGAAGACCACGACACGCCATTGGACGCCACGGTGTCGGCCATGGGCGACCTGATCCGCCAGGGCAAGATCCGCTACTGGGGCCTGTCCAACTACCGTGGCTGGCGCATTGCCGAGGTGATTCGCGTGGCCGAACGCCTGGGCGTGGACAAACCGATCATCAGCCAGCCGCTGTACAACATCGTCAACCGCCAGGCCGAGGTCGAGCAGCTCACCGCAGCCGCTGCCTATGGCTTGGGTGTGGTGCCCTACAGCCCGCTGGCCCGTGGTGTGCTCAGTGGCAAGTACGCACCGGATGTAACCCCCGAAGCCGGCAGCCGTGCGGCACGCCAGGACAAGCGCATTCTGGAAACCGAATGGCGCGTAGAGTCGTTGCGCATTGCCCAACAGATTCAGCAATACACCCAGGGCCGTGGCGTGGGGATGGTCGAGTTCGCGATCGCCTGGGTGCTGAACAGTTCGGTGGTGAGCTCGGCAATTGTCGGGCCGCGCACCGAGGCCCAGTGGGATGCCTACACCGGAGCGCTGGGCGTGGAGATCACAGCGCAAGATGAGGCGTTTATCGATTCGCTGGTGACGCCCGGGCATTCATCCACGCCGGGATTCAACGACGTGAGCCATTTTGTGGCAGGTCGCAGGGCACGTTCTTGATCATCACGTCGTTCAGGAGCGGGCTTGTTCGCCACAACAAGCCCGCGCCCACAGGTAGCACGAGAAAAAATCCATAAAACGCGCCAAAACAGCGCACGCCCTGGCCCAAAAGCACCATAATCTCCGCCTCTTTGTATCAATCTGTTTTCGCGAGGACGGCGTGTCTAAAGGTGTTGCGTTATCGGTCTTGGCTTCGGCGCTGTTTGCCGTGATGTATTACTTCACATCGCTGCTGACGCCCTTGAGTGGCCTGGAGATTTTCGGCTGGCGCATGTTGCTGACCGCGCCCTGTATGACGGTGTTCATGATCGTCAGTGGCGAATGGCGCCGCGTCTGGGACGTGGTTCGCATGTTGGCGGCCAAACCGCGCCTGATAGGCGGCGTACTGTTGTCGTCGGCGTTGCTGGGTGTGCAGTTGTGGCTGTTCATGTGGGCGCCGCTGAATGGGCGCAGCCTGGACGTTTCGGTGGGGTACTTCCTGCTGCCGCTGACCATGGTACTGACCGGGCGCCTGGTGTATGGCGAACACCTGTCGCGCCTGCAGCAGATCGCTGTGGTGTTCGCGGCCCTTGGCGTGCTGAACGAGTTGTATCAGGCGGGCGGGTTTTCCTGGGCGACGCTGGTGGTGATCATCGGCTATCCGGTGTATTTCGTGGTGCGCAAGTACCTGACCACGGATCATCTGGGCGGCCTGTGGTTGGATATGGCACTGATGCTGCCGGTGGCCTGGTGGTTCGTGCAAAGTGGCGACCAGGGTTTTGGCGTGCTGGACAGCCAACCGAAGCTGTATGCGTTGATTCCCATCCTGGGTTTGATCAGTGCCTCGGCACTGGTGAGCTATATCATTGCCAGTCGCTTGTTGGCATTCAGTCTGTTCGGGCTGCTCAGCTACGTGGAGCCGGTATTGCTGCTGGGGGTGGCGTTACTGCTGGGTGAAGGGATCAAGGGCGGGCAATGGTTGACCTATATCCCGATCTGGTTGGCGGTGATGGTCCTGGTGTACGAAGGGTTCAAGCATCTTGTGCGTCAGCGCAGAGCCTGAATGGTGGCCGTGGTGGCCGCAGGTTATCGGGGCATCCCGCCCCTCTTGCGATGTCTATCGCTGCGGGCTCAAGCGATTTTGACGGCGGTGCCGGCCGGGCGCACGGGGGCTATCGACTCAATCACATCAGCCAACCCTGTCAGTAGTGTTCGAGCACTGCCGTAGTACGGGAGCCGGCTCTGTGCTTGATCACCGATGGTTTTCAGCGCCGCATCCATCGTTTCCTGGGCAACGCCGAATAACTTGCCGAGCCGGTTACCTTTGTTCAGCGCAACGGTGGGCCCACTTCCAGGATTGGTCAGGTGGGTTTCAAGGGCATGCGCCACATCCTCGGAAACACCCAGGGCTACCAGCGCCTTTCCAAGGCCATTGCCTGGGTTTCTGAGTTGTCGGAGAAACTCTTCGTAGAGCCCATTCAGGTCATTGGCACCCACGTTGTCGAGCGCAACACTCGTCACCGTCTGGCGGTATTGATCGAACGATATCAATTGAAGCGGCTCGTTATTGTTCAAACCGTTTTTCGTGAAGTAGAAACCGTCCCGGGCCGCGCCATGCAGGTTTCCATAGGCATCGTACGTGTAGATGACCTTCTGGCCATCGGCTCGCGTCCCTATGTAAGTCGCGTCGCCGTCCGGCTCCAGCTTATGAACGTGAGTACCGGTCAAACCATTGACAGGCGCAGGTGGCACTGCACCGGCTTCACTTAAATACGTGAAGATATCGCCCTTTACCTGAACGAAACTGCCCACCACTGCATTGGTATCGTTATCGGCGAATGCAATCAGCTTCTGCCTGACCCGTTCCATCTGCCGGGGAGCCCTTTCGTTGGAGAAATGCCGCACAAAGCTCTCCAGCAACTGGGGATCGCTGGCCACGGTTTTAATCCAGCCCGTCAGGCCCTCGCGGTCTTTGAATTCGTGGAATGCATACTGGCCTTCCTGCGGCACATACAGCATGAAATTGGGACCTTCAGCCGTGGCGGGCACGCGCTTGATCATCACAATGTCATTGGCTTGAATGCCGTCGATTGCAAACGTGGAAACCTGCACACCGGGTGCCCCGCGCTTGCCTGGATGCACAAGCGCATCCACGAGTCTCTTCCCTTCGACACTCAGGACGTCATCGCGGAATGCTTCATCGGCCTCATCAATGAACCGACGACGGGCCTGATCACTGGGGTGCGTTTTACCGGTGGTGCCAGGGGGCGGGCCAGGCGGTGTGGAAGTGGCTGGGGGCATCGAAAGGTAACCAGACAACGCTGCAATATTCATCAGAAAACCTCTTCACCGGATAAAGATTTCTGTACATGGGACGCGAACTTTTGCCAGCGTCACGGCCATCTTTGTGGACTTTGAAATGCAGCCAGTTCCGTTGCCGCAGCCGGCCATTGCCGAGTACACGCGCACGAAAAAGCCCGGCAGAGAACGCTCCCTGCCGGGCTTTCAAGGGTTACGAGTGAGTAATCAGTCCGCCGTCAACACGCCCCGACGCACTTGGTCGCGCTCGATCGACTCGAACAGTGCCTTGAAGTTGCCCTCACCGAATCCGTCATCACCCTTGCGCTGGATGAATTCGAAGAACACCGGGCCCATCAGGGTTTCCGAGAAGATCTGCAGCAGCAGGCGCTTGTCGCCTTCGATCGACGAACCGTCCAGCAGGATGCCGCGCGCCTGCAACTGGTCGACCGGCTCGCCATGATTCGGCAGGCGACCTTCGAGCATTTCGTAGTAGGTGTCCGGCGGTGCGGTCATGAAACGCATGCCGATCTTTTTCAACGCGTCCCAGGTCTTGACCAGGTCGTCGGTGAGGAACGCCACGTGCTGGATGCCCTCGCCGTTGAACTGCATCAGGAACTCTTCGATCTGGCCGGCGCCCTTGGAGGACTCTTCGTTCAGCGGGATGCGGATCATGCCGTCCGGAGCGCTCATGGCCTTGGACGTCAGCCCGGTGTATTCGCCCTTGATATCGAAGTAGCGGGCTTCACGGAAGTTGAACAGCTTCTCGTAGAAGTTGGCCCAGTAGACCATGCGCCCGCGATAGACGTTATGGGTCAGGTGGTCGATGACCTTCAAGCCCGCGCCTTGCGGGTTGCGGTCCACGCCTTCGAGGTACACGAAGTCGATGTCATAGATCGAGCTGCCTTCACCGAAACGGTCGATCAGGTACAGCGGTGCGCCGCCGATGCCCTTGATGGCAGGCAGGTTCAGTTCCATCGGGCCGGTTTCGATGTGGATCGGCTGGGCACCCAGCTCCAGTGCACGGTTGTAGGCTTTTTGCGAGTCCTTGACGCGGAACGCCATGCCGCAGACCGACGGGCCGTGTTCGGCCGCGAAATAGGATGCAAGGCTGTCGGGTTCGTTGTTGAGGATCAGGTTGATCTCGCCCTGACGGTACAGGTGCACGTTCTTGGAGCGGTGGGTCGCGACTTTGCTGAAGCCCATGATCTCGAAGATCGGCTCCAGGGTGCCTGGGGTCGGCGATGCGAATTCGATAAATTCAAAGCCCATCAGGCCCATTGGGTTTTCGTATAGATCTGCCATGATTTGGCGCCTCATCATCATTCTTGTGGTCGAGCGGATTTCAATTGCCGGCAAGGATGAGGTGCGAGGGCGGCGCACAAGAGAGGCCTCGCACGCTGCGGGCGAGGAAGTCACCGAAGATGAGGGGGGAGCCGAGTAGCTTCATGGGTACATCAGTCTCTGACGGCTGAGGCTTGCGTGAGCGCAAGTCCATATTCTTGTATGCGTAAATCGATTCTACACAGCGTAACCAGTTTTGTCCTATTCCTTATCAAATCCCTATGCCTTGGTGGTTGCAAGGGGTTTATTGCACAGGTAGATACCCAGCAGAATCAACCCGGCCCCTGCATACATCGCCGGCGTCAGGCGCTCGTCGAGCAGCAGTGCGCCGCTGACCACGGCAGTCAGCGGGTTAAGCGCGATAAAGGCGCCGGACCGCGTGGCGCCAATCCGACGAATGCCATCGTAATAGCCAACGTAGGCCAGGGCCGAACCCAATACACCGAGGTAGACCAAGCTGAGCCATTGCAGAGGCTGGATCGCTGCGAGCCCTCCCGTCGTGAAGGCGCCTGTCAGCACACTCGTCGCGATCAGCATCACAGTGCCCAGCAGGATCGACCACGTAACGGTCTGCAATGGCCCCAGGCTCTGACTGAGGCTGCGTGAACATAATGAGTACACGCCCCACCCCACCACACAGCCAAAGACCAGAACATCACCCAGCCAGGCATGGGTCGCGCCCTGCAGCAAGTTCGGGTTGCGGCTGACAATTACCAGCCCCGCGCCGCCCAGGCACAGCAGAATTCCCGGGGCATTCACACGCTCCTTGAACAACAGCCAGGCCGCCAGGCCGATCACCGCCGGATTCAGGGCGACGATCAATGAGGCACGGGAAGCGTTGATGTAATGCAAACCATAGAAGAAGCAGAGGTTATAGAAATAGATACCGAAAAAGCCCAACGCAGTCAGGCGCATCAGCTGCCTGAGGCTGGGGCGTGCCAGCGGAATGCGCGCTATGGCGAGAAAACCCAGCAACGCCACGCTCGCCAGCATAAAGCGCAGGCTCGCAGCCAACAGCGGATCAACGCCGGCTGCCAGGTATCGCCCCGCGACAAAGGTGCCGCCCCAAATGACAGTCACGGCAACCAGTTTCAGGTAGGTCAGGCGATCATTCATACGCGTTCAAGCTCATCAAGTGCATGGATAGGCGTATTCTTCGGCTAATGATCAGTCATCGTAAAATGAGTAAACGCTCATGACCCTCACCCAGCTTGAGATATTTTCCCTGGTCGCCGAACTTCAAGGGTTCACCAGCGCAGCCCATCGCCTGGGGATCAGCCAGTCGGCTGTGTCCCATGCGATTCGGTCACTGGAGCAGGAATTGGGCGTCGAGTTGTTACACCGGCATCAGGCCGAGGTGGTATTAAGCGACATTGGCCAGCAACTGCTTGGACGGGCTCGCGCGATGCTCGGGCTGGCCAACACGCTGCGCCAGGAAGCCGCCGACGCGCGGGGCATGCGCACCGGCACCCTGCGTATCGGCTCATTCGGGCCGACGTCATCGATGCAATTGCTACCGAAAATCCTGCAAGGTTATCGCGCGGCTCATCCGGGCATCGAGGTGCATATCCACGAAGGCCCGGACCGGCAAGTGATCCAATGGCTGGATGAACGGCGGATCGACGTCGGATTCGTGGTATTGCCCCTGGAACGCTTCGATACTTTCGCATTGATGCAGGATCAGATGGTGGCGTTGCTGCCAGCCGAGCATCATCTTGCCAAGTGCCAGGCCGTCAGCCTGGAGCAATTGTGCAGTGACCCTTTTGTCCTGACCGAGGCCGGCTCGACCGAACTGGTCTCACACCTGTTCAGCAGCGCGAAGCTGAGCCCGAACGTGCGTTTTCGTTGCTCGCAACTGATCAGCACGTTGGATGCCGTAGGCCGTGGGGACGGCGTGAGCGTTGTTGCAGAGGCGTCCCTGCCCCTGGCCACCGACAGTCGCTATGTGGCCCGCCCACTCACTCCCCGCGTCCCGCGGGAAATCGGCCTGGCCGTGCTGGACCAACGCCAGTCGTCACCGGCGACGCTGGCTTTTATCGAATGGGCCAGGAATACGTTATAGCGCTGCAGTTTTTATTCAGGTCCTGCAAGCGTCCACCTGAGTTGCCATCTATCCTCGGCAGTGAATGCCTTATCACTCTGTTACCGGCCATCCCTATGCCCCTGACCGCCAAAGGTCCACGAAATAGAACCACCCGATATTTGATCAGCGGCCTCAGCGCACTGCTCCCCATCTTGCTGGGGGTGCCGATTCTTTATTGGCAGGCCGAACGCACCCTGCAGAAAAGCACCGAACAGACCGCCCAGGAAGCGGTGCGCCAGTTCGACCTGATGCTCGACAATACCGACCTGGCCGCGCGGGCCCTGCTGCCATTGGCCGGCCAGCCGTGTGATAACGGCGTTAAATTGGCATTACGTGAACAAGTCACGCGTCGACCCTTTGTGCGGGCGACCACCTTGTCCTTCCAGCGCAGCATTTATTGCAGCTCGCTGTTTGGGGGCGATTACCAGTCGCCGGTCAACCCCGAGGACTACGTCGCAGGGCGGCTTTGGTTGATGAATGGCAACCCGGTCACCCCGGACACCGCCCTGCTGGTGTACCGCCTTACAGACGGCGACAAAGGGGCCTTTGCCTCCATCGACGGCTATCACCTGACCAACGCCTTGCGCCTGATCAGCCGCTACGCAGGGCTGATTCTGCAGGTCGGGCCTAACTGGCTGGCCGCCGACGGCAGTGTCCACGACACGCCGCCACCCACCTTTGCGGTGGCCCATCAGCACCTGGCTTCCCAGCGGTATCTCTACAGTGTGGAAGTCGGCATGCCCGCCGGCGAAGTCCTGCGCTATATGCAAGACCGTTACCCGGCGGTGTTCAGCCTGGTGGTGTTTTTCGGCGTACTGGCCGGCCTCCTCGCGCACTGGTTGCAAAAACGCTCCTCGGCCCCGACCCAGGAACTTCAGCGCGCACTGGATGCCGACGAGTTCGTTCCGTATTTCCAACCCGTCGTACGCGGCGACAGCCTTGAATGGGCAGGTTGCGAAGTACTGATGCGCTGGCAGCACCCGAAAGAGGGCCTGGTGCGGCCCGACTTGTTTATTCCCCTGGCCGAGCATTCCGGCCTGATTGTGCCGATGACCCGCACGTTGATGCGCCAGACCGCCGAACAACTGGCGCCCCATGCCGGCCGCTTCGCCCCGGGCTTTCATATCGGGGTGAATATCACAGCCCGTCATTGTGAGGACCTGGCGCTGGTGGAGGACTGCCGCACGTTCCTCGCTGCGTTTGCGCCCGGTCAGGTCACGCTTGTGCTGGAATTGACCGAGCGTGAGTTGATCCAGCCCAGCGACATCACTCGCCGCTTGTTTGAAGCCCTGCATGACATGGGGGTGATGATCGCCATTGACGACTTCGGCACCGGCCATTCCAGCCTGGGCTATTTGCGCAACTTCAATGTCGACTACTTGAAGATTGACCAGAGCTTCGTTGCAATGATTGGCCAGGATGCACTCTCCCGACACATTCTCGACAGCATCATCGAACTTTCCGCCAAGCTCGACTTGGGTATCGTTGCCGAAGGCGTGGAAACGACCGAGCAATGTGAATACCTGGCCGCGCAAGGTGTGGACTTCCTGCAAGGCTACCTGTTCGGAAGACCATTACCCGGCGAAGAATTCATTAAATCCATGGGCAGCCATTGATTAGCCATCTAGCACCAGAGTGAAACAATGTTATTTAACCCAAAGACATGATTTACTCGTGATGAATTAACTACTACAATTTTTCCTGCCTGTGCCGAACTCGCAGGAAGGCTTGTTTCTTGAGTCGCTCAACGCTCTTGGCTTATAGCGTTATCTTCAGTTGATATCAGCCAAATACACTAGTGGAGTACATATTTTGTCCAGACTCGCCGAATTTCGCGCAGCAGAAAAAGCCCTTCAAGAGCAGCTCGCCCAGCTGGAATCCCTGAAGAACGATGCTGGCCTGAAGAAAGAAATCGAATTCGAAGAAAAGCTTCAAGGGCTGATGAAAACTTACGGCAAAGGCCTGCGCGATATCATCGCCATCCTCGATCCGAAATTCGGCAAAGGCGCTTCCACTGCTGCCGCTGCCCCTAAACAGCGCCGCGCACGTGTGGTCAAGGTTTACCACAACCCGCACACCGGTGAGCTGATCGAAACCAAAGGCGGCAACCACCGCGGCCTTAAAGCCTGGAAGGAACAGTACGGCGCCGCCACTGTAGACTCCTGGCTTCGCGGCTGATTGAACTGTTCTAACAAAGAGCCCCGCTTATGCGGGGCTTTTTTTTGCTTAACCGTTCGAAAACGAACTTAACTAACATTTCATTTTGTTCACAGTCGAGCGTGCGGCATGCTTAAAGTTTCAGGCTGGCACGCACCGAATTGACCTCCTCCTTGCTCGCTTCGTACACCTGCGCTTGACCGGCGAATGAAAAAACATACGCCTTATCAACATCTACAGCACCGACCAAAGTTTGTGAGAGTACGTGGCGCCCGTTCTCGGTAATCACGCAAGTAGTCTCCAGTGCCTCCAGGCGGCTCAGTGTTGCCGGGTGCATCTTGCTGCACACGCTTTGATATCCGCCTTGAGCAAAGTCTTTTTGGATGGACTTGCGCATTTCCAGCAGCACGCCTTGAAGATTAACTTTATGGCCCGCTTCTATCGGCGTAGCGGTCAACTCCATCACCATCAAGGTTGAGCCATTTTCATCATTCTTGATCGCTCGCTGCCGCGTTACAGCCGAGGTGCTTGTCGGTGCTGTGCCGTCAGGCACCACCTCCTCGACCTGCCAGCCACTGGGCCAATGTATCTCGGGATCAGCCGCCAAGGCCCACGGGCTGCACAACACAAAACACACAGAGCCCAACAGCGTTTTACGAAACTCGATCATTGCAGGAAGTACCCAGGATTCAAGCGTTGAAGTCTGAGCCTCAGCCCTGCGTGTCGCAAGGCCCGCACGGGCTTTTTCATTTGGCGCAGCAGGCACCGCTTGCGTATCATGGGCCGGCTGCATGGATGCTTGCCGCAAGCCAAGGAACCGCTCGGCTCCTCTGACCTCAAACGGGAGTCGAGTTTGCCTACTGCGAGTCAGTTAAGCGATAGAGCGGACAACCAGTAACCCGTGGCGAGGGAGCTTGCTCCCGCTGGGTCGCGAAGCGGCCCCAGCTTTGGGCTTGAAAAGACTGGGCCTGCTACGCAGTCCAACGGGAGCAAGCGCCCTCGTCACAGTGACTATGCTCCTCCTTAACTGACTGGCATTAGTCGAGTTTGCCCCATTTTTTTCTGGAGGGCCCATGAGCCTGCACGAACTGAACACTTTCCCAGGCGTCACCGCCCAACCTGACACCGCCACTTCCAACTTCGTGTTCAACCACACGATGCTGCGGGTCAAAGACATCACCAAGTCGCTGGATTTCTACACCCGCATCCTGGGCTTCTCCCTGGTTGAAAAACGCGATTTTCCTGAAGCCGAATTCAGCCTGTACTTCCTGGCCCTGGTGGACAAGGCTCAGATCCCCGCTGACGCGGCTGAGCGCACCCAGTGGATGAAGTCGATTCCCGGCATCCTGGAACTGACCCATAACCACGGCACCGAAAACGACGCGGATTTTGCGTACCACAACGGCAACACCGACCCACGCGGCTTTGGCCATATCTGCATCTCGGTGCCGGATATCGTCGCGGCCTGCGAGCGTTTTGAAGCCTTGGGTTGCGATTTCCAAAAGCGCCTGAGCGACGGTCGCATGAAGAGCCTGGCCTTCATCAAAGACCCGGATGCCTACTGGGTCGAGATTATCCAACCCGCGCCGCTGTAAGGTTTCATGCATAAAAAAACCCATGAGTGATCATGGGTTTTTTCATTGGCGCGCCCGGGCTCAGGCCGGAGCGGAGGTACGGATCAGATGATCGAACGCACTCAGCGAAGCCTTGGCGCCCTCGCCCACCGCAATCACGATCTGCTTGTACGGCACGGTGGTCACGTCACCGGCAGCGAACACGCCCGGCAGTGACGTCTCACCACGCGCATCGACGATGATCTCGCCACGCGGTGTCAGCTCCACAGTGCCTTTGAGCCAGTCGGTATTGGGCAACAGACCGATCTGTACAAAGATACCTTCCAGGTCGATGGTCTTGAACTCACCGCTGTCGCGATCCTTGTACGCAAGGCCGGTGACTTTCTGGCCATCACCTTTGACTTCGCTGGTCAGTGCACTGGTGATCACGTCGACGTTCGGCAGGCTGTAGAGCTTGCGCTGCAACACGGCGTCGGCGCGCAGCTTGCTGTCGAACTCAAGCAGGGTGACATGGCTGACGATGCCGGCCAGATCGATGGCGGCTTCAACGCCGGAGTTACCGCCGCCGATCACTGCCACGCGCTTGCCTTTGAACAGCGGGCCATCGCAGTGCGGGCAAAAACATACGCCCTTGGCCTTGTATTCCTGCTCGCCCGGCACACCCATTTCGCGCCAGCGCGCACCGGTGGCCAGAATCACGGTTTTGGACTTGAGGGTCGCACCGCTCTCGAAACGGATTTCGTGCAGCTCACCGGCATTTTTCGCCGGGATCAAGCCGCTGGCACGTTGCAGGTTCATGATATCCACGTCGTACTGACGCACGTGAGCTTCCAGAGCGCTGGCCAGTTTCGGCCCTTCGGTTTCCTGCACCGAGATGAAGTTCTCGATGGACATGGTGTCCAGCACCTGCCCGCCGAAGCGTTCGGCGGCCACACCCGTACGGATGCCCTTACGTGCAGCGTAGATGGCGGCCGATGAACCGGCTGGGCCACCGCCGACCACCAATACATCAAACGCGTCTTTGGCACTGATTTTCTCGGCGGCTTTTTCGGCGCCGCTGGTGTCGAGCTTGGCCAGGATCTCTTCCAGGCCCATGCGGCCCTGGCCGAAGTTCACGCCATTGAGGTAGACACTCGGCACCGCCATGATCTGGCGCTCATCGACTTCGGCCTGGAACAGCGCACCGTCGATGGCGACATGGCGGATGTTCGGGTTGAGCACGGCCATCAAGTTCAGCGCCTGGACCACGTCCGGGCAGTTCTGGCACGACAACGAAAAGTAAGTCTCGAAGCTGAATTCGCCTTTCAGTGCACGAATCTGTTCGATCACTTCGACACTGGCCTTCGACGGGTGGCCACCGACTTGCAGCAGGGCCAGCACCAGCGAAGTAAATTCATGGCCCATGGGGATGCCGGCAAAACGCAGGCTGATCTCGGCACCCGGGCGGTTGATGGAGAACGACGGCTTGCGCGCATCATTGCCATCGGTGTTCAGGGTAATCAGCGTAGTGAGGCTGGTTACGTCCTGCAAAAGAGCAAGCATTTCCTGGGATTTCGCGCCGTCGTCGAGGGAGGCGACGATCTCGATCGGCTGGGTGACCCGTTCTAGGTATGACTTCAACTGAGCTTTAAGATTGGCGTCCAACATACGGGCGATTTCCTATTAATTCGGTTTATTGCAGACAAAAAAACGCCCGAGCGAATCTCGCCCGGGCGTTTTGAGGGGCGGTTGCAGCTTACTGAGTAGGTGCGGATACCCGCCCTTGATACTTCACAGACTTAGATCTTGCCGACCAGGTCCAGGGACGGAGCCAGGGTGGCCTCGCCTTCTTTCCACTTGGCTGGGCACACTTCACCTGGGTGGGCTGCTACGTATTGGGCAGCCTTGATTTTGCGCAGCAGCTCGGAAGCGTCACGGCCAACACCACCGTCGTTCAGTTCGACGATCTTGATCTGGCCTTCCGGGTTGATCACGAAAGTCCCGCGGTCCGCCAGGCCGGCTTCTTCGATCAGTACGTCGAAGTTACGGGAGATGGTCAGGGTTGGGTCGCCGATCATGGTGTACTGGATTTTGCCGATGGCTGGCGAAGTGTTGTGCCAGGCAGCGTGGGCAAAGTGGGTGTCGGTGGACACGCTGTAGATTTCAACGCCCAGCTTCTGGAATTCGGCGTAGTTGTCGGCCAGGTCTTCCAGTTCGGTCGGGCAAACGAAGGTGAAGTCGGCTGGGTAGAAGAAGACTACCGACCATTTGCCTTTCAGGTCAGCGTCGGTCACATCTACGAAGCTGCCGTTTTTGAATGCGGTGGCTTTGAACGGTTTTACTTGGCTGTTGATGATAGGCATCGTTGACTCTCCGTCAGGGGTTAAGAAGTTGATGAAGTGAATCCTACCCACTCTCTCGTTCGATGGCTCATTGGCAAACCTGATGCTGACGATTGGTTTTCCCTATCAGCTGACTGTATTAATAGAAGAAATCTCAAAGCAGCGGTGACGTTGCCAAGGTCATGACGAGAAAGGGCGTCGCCTCAACATAGCGCATGGCCGATTTCATGTCGCTCCAGCCGACGTAGCTCATCAGTGACTTCAAATCCCAACCACTGCGATGGGCCCATGTCGCAAAGCCCCGGCGCAAGGAGTGGCTGGTATAGGCGTCAGCGGCAATACCCGCACGCTCCAGGGCCTGGCGCAGCAAAGGAATCACACTGTTAGGGTGCAGCCCCTCCTCTGCCAGGTTGCCCCAGCGGTCGATGCCGCGAAACACCGGGCCGGCCACCAGGGCCGAGGCGCTTAGCCATTCACTGTAGGCCTGCACTGGGCACAGGCGCAGCAGCGCCGGTGTCTGATAGGTCTTGCCAAGGTTATCCCGGTCACTCTTGCTACGCGGCAGATACAGGCTGATGCCCGCCCCCGGCACAGCGTGCACGTGCTGGATTTCCAGGCGGCACAATTCATCGCTGCGAAATCCCCGCCAGAACCCCAACAGGATCAGCGCCGTGTCGCGTTTGGCGCGCAGTAAACGCGGCATGTCCTGGGCGTCGCTTGCACACTTCGCCTCGGCCTCAAGAGCGGCGATCACCTGTTCGAGATGTTTGAGTTGCAACGGCTCGGCCTGCTTTTCCCGCGCGGGGTGCACCGCGCGGATGCCTTTGAGCACCTTGCGCACCACAGGCGCTTTTGTAGGGTCCGCAAAACCCTGGCTGGTATGCCACTGCGCCAGTGCCGAGAGGCGCAGCTTCAAGGTATTGATCGCCAGCACGCCGGCATGGGCCACCAGGTAGCGGGCGACGCTGTCACTGGTGGCAGGCAGGAACCCGCCCCAACTGACTTCGAAGTGCTCGATGGCGGCGCGATAACTGCGCCGCGTGTTATCGCGGGTCGCAGCACTGAGGTAACGATCCAGATCGCTCATGAAGGGTCCATTCGTACAGCGGTGGCGCGTTTCAGGGATCAAAACGGCTTTCACACGGGATAATACGCCAATATCCCATCTGTTAAATCATGAATTTAAACAGAAATTCTTCCGTGATATAGTATGTATATACATACTATGTACCACATTATCAAATCGACGGAGACCCCATGGCTCGTGGCGGCATAAACAAAGCAGTTGTTCAAACGGCACGCCTGGCCATCCTGGCCCGTGGCGAAAACCCCAGCATCGATGCCGTGCGCATCGAAATGGGCAACACCGGCTCGAAAACCACTATTCATCGCTATTTGAAAGAACTCGATGAGAGCGAAAGTCGCCTGACCATTACTGAGGCGCCGCTTGATGACGAACTTAGCGAACTGGTCGCTCGCCTGGCACAACGCCTTAAAGAGAAAGCCCAAGAGCCTATCGACCTGGCCTTGGCACAATTCGAACAGCACAAAGCCGCCCTGCTCACTCAGCTGCAAACGCTTGAAGAAGCGCACAGCCAGCTCAAGCAGCAATTCGATATCCAGGGCGCTGCCCTGGCCGAAGAAAGCGCAGCCCTGCAAACCGCGCGCACCAGCCTGCAGACCGAGCAAACCCGCAATGCGGGCCTCAGCCAGGCGTGCAACGACTATGAGTTGAGGATCAACGATAAGGACGAACAGATCCGTTCATTGGAGGACAAGCACCTGCACGCACGGGACGCCCTGGAGCACTACCGTAATGCGGTCAAGGAACAACGCGAGCAGGAACAGCGACGCCATGAAGGCCAGTTGCAGCAGCTCCAGGCAGAACTGCGCCAGGCCCAGCAAAGCGCCTTGGTGCGCCAGGATGAAATCACTCAACTGCATCGCGACAATGAACGCCTGCTGATCGAGCACCGGGTCACGACGAAGGAGCTGGCCGCGCAGCAGGAGCAAACCCGTAAGGAGCAGGCCCGGCAGCTCAAACTGAGCGAACAGCTCAGCCTGATCGAAAGCGAACGCACCCTGCTTCAAGAGCGCCTGCGGGTTGCGCTGCTTGAAAGCCAGTCAAGCCAGCAAGCGCTCGGCGAATGTCAGCACGCCATCAAAACCCTGGAACTGGACCTTATCAAGGCCCAGGCCAGCATTGAGGCGTTGCAGTCGGCAGCCGCCATTGCAGCGGCACCCCAGGCAACGCCCGACGCCTGATCAGTCCGCCACAGGCGTGCGCATGGTGACGAACTCTTCCGCCGCCGTGGGATGCACGCCGATGGTTTCGTCAAAATGTTGCTTGGTCGCGCCCGCCTTGAGCGCAACCGCCAGGCCCTGGACGATTTCGCCGGCGTCCGGCCCCACCATGTGGCAACCCAGGACTTTGTCGGTGTCGGCGTCGACTACCAGCTTCATCAAGGTTTTCTCCTGACAATCGGTGAGCGTCAACTTCATCGGCCGGAAGCGGCTTTCGAAGATCTGCACCTTGTGGCCGCTCTTCTTCGCGTCTTCTTCGGTCAGGCCGACGGTGCCGATATTCGGCAGGCTGAATACCGCTGTCGGGATCATCGCGTAATCCACCGGACGGTACTGCTCAGGCTTGAACAGACGACGCGCCACCGCCATACCTTCGGCCAAAGCAACCGGCGTCAACTGCACGCGACCAATCACATCGCCAATGGCCAGAATCGACGGCTCAGCGGTCTGGTACAGGTCGTCAACCGCAACGAAACCACGCTCGTCCAACTGAACGCCGGTATTTTCCAACCCCAGGTTGTCCAGCATCGGGCGCCGGCCGGTGGCGTAGAACACGCAATCGGCTTCCAATACGCGACCGTCTTTCAGGGTGGCCTTCAGGCTGCCATCGGCTTGCTTGTCGATACGCTCGATATCGGCATTGAATTGCAGATCCAGGCCACGCTTGGTCAGCTCTTCCTGCAGATGCTTGCGCACCGCACCATCAAACCCCCGCAAGAACAGGTCGCCACGGTACAGCAGCGTAGTTTGGGCGCCCAAGCCATGGAAGATGCCCGCGAACTCAACGGCGATATAACCCCCGCCCACCACCAGCACGCGCTTGGGTAACGCCTTGAGGAAAAATGCTTCATTGGAGCCGATGGCGTGTTCACGCCCGGGAATGTCCGGAATCTGCGGCCAGCCGCCCGTGGCAATCAGGATGTGCCTGGCGGTGAAGCGCTCGCCATTGATCTCCACCTGATGCGGATCAACCAAACGCGCATGCCCTTCATGCAGCGTCACGCCACTGTTGACCAGCAGGTTGCGGTAGATGCCATTGAGGCGGTTGATCTCGCGATCCTTGTTGGCGATCAAGGTCGCCCAATCAAAGTTCGCTTCACCCAACGACCAGCCGAAACCACTGGCCTGTTCAAAGTCTTCGGCGAAATGTGCGCCGTATACCAACAGCTTTTTCGGCACACAGCCGACATTCACGCACGTACCGCCCAGGTAGCGACTCTCCGCTACGGCCACTTTGGCGCCAAAGCCCGCAGCAAAACGTGCTGCGCGAACGCCGCCGGAACCGGCGCCAATTACATACAGGTCAAAATCGTAGGCCATTTCACTCTCCTCGGCAGGACATCAGCATACCGATTTAGATGGGGCTGAAAAACGAAAAAGCCACCCGGAGGTGGCTTTCTCTTGAAACGGACCGGCTCGTACTGATCAGTAAGCCTTGCCAGTTTTGTAGAAGTGCTCATAGCAGAAGTTGGTGGCTTCGATGTAGCCCTCTGCACCACCGCAGTCGAAACGCTGGCCTTTGAATTTGTAGGCGATGACGCAACCGTCTTTGGCTTGCTTCAACAGGGCGTCGGTGATCTGGATCTCGCCACCCTTGCCCGGCTCGGTTTCTTCGATCAGCTTGAAAATATCCGGAGTCAGGATATAGCGACCGATAATTGCCAGGTTCGATGGGGCATCTTCCGGCGCCGGCTTTTCAACCATGTCACGTACGCGGATCAGGCCATCACCGATATCGTCGCCGGCGATTACGCCGTACTTGTTGGTTTCGGTCGGGTTCACTTCCATGACCGCAACGATGGTGCAACGGTATTTCTGGTACAGCTTGACCATCTGGGTCAGTACGCCGTCGCCTTCCAGGTTCACACACAGGTCATCCGCCAATACCACGGCGAACGGCTCGTCACCGATCAGCGGGCGACCGGTCAGGATTGCGTGACCCAAGCCTTTCATCTGGGTTTGACGGGTGTAGGAGAACGAGCACTCGTCGAGCAGCTTGCGGATACCAACCAGGTATTTTTCCTTGTCGGTGCCCTTGATCTGGTTTTCCAGCTCGTAGCTGATGTCGAAGTGGTCTTCCAGCGCGCGCTTACCACGGCCGGTCACGATGGAGATTTCGTTCAGGCCAGCATCCAGTGCTTCTTCGACGCCGTACTGAATCAGTGGCTTGTTCACCACCGGCAGCATCTCTTTGGGCATGGCTTTGGTCGCTGGCAAGAAGCGAGTGCCGTAACCGGCTGCTGGGAACAAGCATTTCTTGATCATATGAGTCCTTACAAAGGGCTGTGCGTACGGAATTCGGCGCAGTCTAATCAGGCCGCAGCCACCTTACAATGGGTCCTGCTGGCGTTGCGATGTCAACTAAGAGAAAAAATGTCGGCGTAAGTTCCACTGATCCTACGAAGAGCTTCGCCAACATGCGCTAAAAAAGTCGATGCGCCCATTCTTCAAGGCGCTGCAATCTTTTTAGCACGCTTTTCGACGCCGGGCACTGACCTGCAACAACTTGCGCTGGACGGCGGCATTTGGCGCTATGATGGCCCACTTGAACCAGAACACGAGATGGATAGATGTCAGAACCAAAAGGCGTTAACGGCTACCTGATCACCCAGCGAGCAGACGGCTGGCACTTGATCAACTTCCACGGAGACAGCGTCGCCGGTACCTTTGCGACCGAGCGTGAAGCGATCATGGTCGCCGAAGTGTTTGTGGATGAGGCAGGTCACGCGTCGAGTAAAAAGCCGAAGGGCAAGTAAGCCGCTTCCTGCATAGCCTGCATGGAAAGCCCATAGAGAGCCCCGTTGAACGGGGCTTTTTTTGTTTGTCTGTACCTAGGTGGCAGTTAGCTATAATCTGCTGCCGACGCCCCACGACAGTGTCAGCGCGCCTCCAACCCCCTCGACGACGACCCCACTATGAACAAACTCCTGGCACTGATTGCGGTACTGGCGCTGGCCGGCTGCACGACCACCTCCGACACCTACCTGAAAAACGGCGAACAAGGCTTGACCATCGATTGTTCGGGCGAGGCCAACTCATGGGCCAGTTGCTATGAAAAAGCCGACGCCTCCTGCGCAGGCACCGGTTACCGCATCGTCGGCACTGAAGGCACGCCTTCCTTGAAGGAAAGCGACAAGACACTGGGCAAAGACGTGGGCAACTTCAAAAACCGCAGCGTGGTCGTAGTGTGCAAGTAAGCGGCACGACTACAAATGGACTTCGGCGAACTTGATCCCCAAACCGCGCAATAGCTCGATCAGGTCATCCAGCCGCGGGAATGACTCGACTTCATCCTGTTCATCGACCAGGAAGTAACTGCGACCGCCGCTTTTCTTGAAGAAAACGATCCACTCCCCCAGGTCGGCTGGGTTCTGGATAACATGGGTGGCCGAAATCTGACCCTCGGCATGGCGGGCCTTGACGTGTTCACGCTTCATAACGGGCTTTCCAGAAAAGACAGGTGCCGCGCAGACCCAACGGTATGCGCGGCATTCTTGCATTGATTACCCGTCAGTTTAACGGATGCCCTGCCCGATCAGCACGCCGTTTACCGTTTGACCGTAAAGATTGACGCCGTCATTGGCGTGAAACTTCTGCCGGGTTTTCTCTATCGAGCCCTCCACCAGTCGCGGATCCTGCGGGCGCTCGTGGCTGTTTACGTACGCCGCCACATCCCAGGCCTGTTGGTCACTCAGGCTGCCGGCCTGGCCCAGCGGCATATTGTGCTTGATGAAGGACGCAGCCGTATTGATTCGATGCATCCCGGCCCCCCAGTTGTAGGAGTCCTTACCCCATAGCGGCGGCATGACAAAACTGTCTCCGACCTTCTGTCCCTGTCCTTCGGCGCCGTGGCATGTCGCACATTGCGCGTTGTAAACCTCTGCGCCATGGGCCACGTTGTAACCGTTGGCCGGTTGCGCCACGTCCGGGTAGCCGCGCCCCGGCAGTTCAACGCCCAAGGGCGCTTTGCTGGCCAGCCAATAGGCGTACACAGAGAGCGCCGTGATTTCCGGGCTATCGGCCGCAGGCGGCAGGCCACCGTTCATGCTGAACTGAAAGCAGCCCTGCAGGCGCTCAGCGAACGTATTGACCTTGTCGTTCTTTTTTCGATAGGCCGGGTACATCGGGTAAGCGGCCCACAGCGGTGCCGAATTCGCCAGACGGCCCTGATCCAGATGGCAGTTGCTGCAATTGAGCCCATTGCCGACGTATTGCGGTGCCAGGCGTTTGGTATCGACAAACAGTGCGTAGCCCTGCCTGACCATCTTGCCGTAGGCATTGTCCGGCAACTCGCTTTCCTGGGGCGGTTGAAACCGGGCAACGGCTGGGTGCGCAGCCGGTGACTGCAATTGGGATTGGTCTTCCATGGCGATCGGAGCGCCATACGCAGGCACTGCCAGCAGCAAACCTGCAAAAAGGATGGGTTTCATGGCTTGGCCTCCGGGCTCAACGAGGCGAAATACCGGGCAACGCCCTGCACTTCCTCGGGGGTGAGGGCCTTCGCGACATGCCCCATCAGATCATTGGAATCATTACGACGGCTACCGGACTGCCATGCCATCAATTGTGCCGCCAGGTACGCAGCAGGTTGACCGGCCAAAGGCGGGAAAGCATCGCCTACCCCTACACCGGCTGGCCCATGACAACTGACGCAAGCGGGAACCTGCCGCTCCCAGGCGCCTTGCAGAGCAAGTTTCTGCACCGCATCAACGGGCATTGCGCTGCGATGCACCGTTGCGGGCGCAGTAAAAGGCATCGCGGCGACGGCTTGGCTCACGGCTGCGATCTGTGCCTCGTCCAGGGCTTTTGCCAACGGCTGCATCACCGGATTGCTGCGCGCGCCGCTGCTGAAATCGGCCAGCTGTTTACGCACATACTCCGCCGGCAAACCCGCCAACCGGGGGAAACCTGCGGCCGCAATACCCAGCCCGTCGGCGCCATGGCACGCCGCACAGGGCATCGCACCCGGCGGTGAACCGCCTTCTGCGAATATCTTTTTCCCATCCAGCGCGTGGGCATTGCCCAGCAGCAGTAACAACGCGCCGCCCATCAACACTCGTTCCAGAGACATCATCACGGATCCATCCATATAGTTATATGCTTAGCGTTTAAACGCATAAGCCTACAAATAGTAGGGTAATGATCCTCCTGCGACAACACCCGACTGCGACGCAAAAAAAAGCCTGACGCTGCAACGGCAACGTCAGGCTTCTCTATCGGGTTCAAGTGTCTGGATAAGCGGCGGCTCAGCCGGAGATGCAATCCTCCCCGGCTTTCTTGATATCGCCCGGGCGGATCGGCACATTGGACATGCTCTCATAGAGCTTGATACTGCTACCGCTGGAGCGCTCTTCAATCTCGAAGATCGCCGAAGGATCGGACGAGAATTTCTGCGGCACTATCACCTGCACGCCGTCCTTATGCGGTTCAATCTGCGGCGGCCGGCGAGTGGCAGCCAGTTTGCGCACTACGCAGGCGGCATATTCCGGCGGTTTTTTGCCTGAAATGACAACCAGGGTGGGCGGGGTCTGCTTGATATCTGCAACCGAAGCACACCCACCTAACGCCAAGGCCAGAACCCACACACTCCACTTCATACTTAAACCTCCGATAAAGACCCTACGACAGCGGATATAGGAATTTTCTCCCGCCAGAGTAGGATTTATCCCTAAAAATTCGGTAAATAACTGTTTTAAATTGTCGAAGTCGTCGACGACGGCCCGATAATAAACGCGCTGGGGCTGATAAACTCTATCTTAACCTACGTATCATTCTGATTTTTCAGAAAAAGCCCTTCTGGAGACACCCATGAAATTCATTCACCAGCGCGAGCACCTCAACGAGGGAGACATTGTCGTCATCGAATGCTCGCAGACCTGCAACATCCGCCTCATGAGCGACGCCAATTTCCGCAGCTTCAAAAATGGCGGCCGCCACACCTACCATGGCGGTGCTTTCGACACATTCCCGGCGAAAATCACGGCGCCCAGCACCGGGTTCTGGAACATCACCCTGGATGTGGTCACACGCCGCGCAATCAGCGTTACCCGTAAACCGGCGCTGTCCCACAAGATTCGCATCGTTCGTCGCACCAGCTCCAAACTGAGCTGATCCGGATACCCGACAGGAAAAAGCTGTGACCACCACGACCAAATACGTCATCAAGTACAAGCTCAACGGCGAACGTCGCTTCGAGTTCGCGCAACTGCACAGCAACAGCGTGGAAGAAGCCAAGCAAGCCCTGGCGAAAATCCATGATGCCAGCGATGTCATCACCGACATCAACGTGAGCAAGGCGTTGTAAGCCATGACTGCCGACCTGTTCGCCGATGACGCCCTGCAACAGCCCAAGGGACGCGAACAAATTGGCGCAGAGTCTTATGTGCTCAAGGGCTATGCCCTGCCCTGGATTGATCGTCTGCTGCCTGAACTGCGTCGGATACTGGCGCAGTCGCCGTTTCGAAAAATGGTCACGCCCGGCGGCTTTACCATGTCGGCGGCATTGAGCAGTTGCGGCGAGCTGGGCTGGACCACCGACAGGGCCGGCTACCGCTACAGTCCCGTTGACCCACGCACTCAAACCCCCTGGCCGGCAATGCCCGAGCTCTTGCGCGAACTGGCCGCAATGGCGGCGCTCGAGGCCGGCTTCCACGACTTCGCACCGGATGCCTGCCTGATCAATCGGTATGTGCCAGGGGCTAAGATGTCCCTGCATCAGGACAAGAACGAGCGCCACTACAGCGCCCCTGTCGTCTCGGTGTCCCTCGGGCTGCCGGCGATTTTTCTGTTCGGCGGCCATGAACGCAGCGACAAGACGCAAAAAGTCTCGCTATTCCACGGCGACGTGGTGGTATGGGGCGGCGTCGATCGTTTGCGCTTTCACGGGGTGATGCCGATCAAAGACGGTGTGCACCCTGTCATGGGCCCGCAACGTATCAACCTGACCTTTCGCACCGCCGGCTGATTTGACCGCAAGTTTGAGAGTGTCGAGGTGGGGCTACGCCGCTAAGCTGCCGGTGAATCGTCAAGAGTGCAGGTCATGAACAACGAACAAGACCCTCGCTGGGCGGCCATTGTTGCCCGCGATGCCAAGGCTGACACGCTGTTTGTCTACGGCGTGAAAACGACGGGGGTGTACTGCCGCCCCAGCAGCGCCTCGCGTCTCCCGCGCCCGGAAAATATCGAATTCTTCGACAGCCCCGCCCTCGCCGAAGCCGCCGGTTACCGCCCCAGCAAACGCGCATCCGCTGACCAGACCCAATTGGCGGCCCACCATGGGCAACTTGTCGCCGCCGCATGCCGGCAGATCGAACAGGCCGAAACGCCACCCAGCCTTGAAGTGCTTGCCCGCCAGGCCGGGTTGAGCGCCTTCCATTTTCATCGCGTATTCAAGGCGGTCACCGGCCTGACACCCAAGGGTTATGCCAGTGCGTTGCGCTCACGCAAAGTCCGCAACGGCCTGCAAGGGCCTCACTCGGTAACCGATGCGCTGTATGACGCAGGCTTTAATTCCAGCAGCCGGTTTTACGAGTCAGCCGATCAACTGCTCGGCATGAAGCCGCGCGATTTCAAAGCCGGTGGCACCAATAGCACCATTCGCTTTGCCGTCGGCCAATGCTCACTGGGCGCGGTGCTGGTGGCGCAGAGCCAGCGAGGGGTGTGCGCCATTTTATTGGGTGACGACCCGGACAAACTGGTTCGCGATCTGCAGGACCAATTCCCCAAGGCCGAACTCGTCGGGGCGGATCGTGATTTTGAACAATTGATCGCCCAAGTCGTGGGCTTCATCGAAGCGCCGGCATTGGGCTTGGATCTGCCTCTGGACTTGCGCGGCACCGCCTTCCAGGAGCGGGTGTGGCAAGCACTGCGCGAAATCCCGGTGGGCACCACCGCCAGCTATGCGCAAATTGCCGAGCGGATCGGCGCCCCCCAGTCTTTTCGTGCGGTGGCCCAGGCCTGTGGCGCCAACCACCTCGCGGTGGCCATTCCTTGCCACCGCGTGGTGCGCAGCAATGGCGAGCTGTCGGGCTACCGCTGGGGCGTAGAGCGCAAGCGGCAGCTGCTGGAACGGGAAACCACGCCTTAATGGATACCGATGTAAATCAGCGCCTGCTCGTCCGCCTGGTAGACCTCGAAGTCAGTCACAAACGCACGAGACTCCACGCCCGGCTGCTCGAAGTAGGCCCAGACCCGTTGCCAGGCCTGGATGATTGCATCCGGCATCGGCCCATTGGCCTCGAACACCAGGTAACGCCCCGGCTCGATCACCATGCTTTCGAACCCTTGGGCAGGTGCATGGGTCGCGACCCCGGCGGTGACATTGAACAGCCCCTGCGCATCGGACTCATAACCGCTGTACACCCCGTAAACCGGCGACTCCGCTTGCTTACCCGGAATGGCCTGGTAAAGCCCCTCCTCAAAAAACCGTTGCCACATCGGCCCGATTTTCGCGCTGGTGGGCTGCATCTCATCGGCATTGCGTGTCCGAACGCTCAACCCGGACACCCTGATTGCCCCCACCCGTTGTTCCTTGATCGTTTGCACAGCCCTCTCCTTTTCAAGCTTGCGGTTTGCGCATAAAACCACAGGTTGTATGACGGATGCTCACCCTTCATGAAATTTCGCTGACGTCCAGTGAATAAAACAGACTGGCCGGGTGCCAGGCGCCCTGCTAAAACAGCGTAAAGCCTCATCAACGCTGGAGACCTACCCATGAGCACCTGGCCAGATACCCGCATTCTCGACCTGCTGGGCATCGACGTGCCCATCATTCAAGCCCCGATGGCCGTGGGTACCACCACCGCAATGGTCATCGCCGCCAGCCAGGCAGGCGCGCTGGGCTCGATGCCCGCTGCCGCACTGACTATCGAACAATTGCGCGAAGCCTTGACCACCCTTCGCCAGGCCGGCTCGCGCCCCATCAACGTCAATTTCTTCTGCCATCAGCCGCCTGCGGCCGATGAAGCGCGTGATCGCCACTGGAAGGAGTTGCTGGAGCCTTACTACCGTGAATTGGGCGCCGATTTTGAGGCGCCCACCCCTGAATCCAATCGTGCGCCTTTCAATGAGGCGGCATGCAAAGTGGTCGAAGAGTTCCGCCCGGAAGTGGTCAGCTTCCACTTCGGACTGCCGGAAAAGTCTTTGCTTGATCGCGTAAAAGCCACGGGTGCCAAGGTGCTGTCTTCGGCCACTACCGTTGAGGAAGCGATATGGCTGGAACAGCACGGCTGCGACGCGATCATTGCCATGGGCATTGAAGCCGGTGGGCACCGAGGGCTGTTTCTCAGCAGCGACCTCAATACCCAGATCGGCCTGATGGCCCTGGTGCCGCAGGTGGTCGACGCCGTCAACGTGCCGGTGATTGCCGCCGGAGGCATCGCTGATGCGCGTGGTATTGCAGCGGCGTTCGCGCTTGGCGCTTCGGCGGTGCAGATTGGCACTGCGTATCTGTTCACCCCCGAAGCCAACGTCACCGCCTCCCATCACCATGCGCTGCGTAATGCCCAGGCCAGCGAAACGGCGCTGACCAACCTGTTCACCGGCCGCCCGGCGCGCGGCATTGTCAACCGGGTGATGCGCGAGCTTGGGGCGATCAACCCGGCGGCTCCGGCGTTCCCCCGGGCCGGCGGCGCCTTGATGCCGCTCAAGGCGAAGGATGAAGCGGGTTTCAGCAACTTGTGGTCTGGCCAGGCGTTGCGCTTGGGCAAAGATATGTCCACCTATGAGCTGACGCGCGAATTGGCCGAGAAGGCGCTGGCCAAACTCCAGAGGCACTGACACCTGAGGCAACTTTGCGCTGTACCGGCAATGGCCAACCGCTATATATTCCCGTACATAGCGCTAAAGCCTTCTATCTCTAGTAAGCCGTACAACCAAGGAGCTGCTTCATGATGATCCGCGCCTCTCGCCTGGCCCCCCTTATCGCCGCCGTGGTTTTCAGCACGGCTCACGCCGACGACGTGCAAGTGGCGGTTGCCGCCAACTTCACCGCACCGATCCAGGCGATCGCCGCCGACTTCGAGAAAGACACCGGCCATAAACTGGTCGCAGCCTACGGCGCCACCGGCCAGTTCTACACGCAGATCAAGAACGGCGCGCCGTTCGAAGTGTTCCTGAGCGCCGACGACACCACCCCGCAAAAACTTGAAACCGAAGGCGAAACCGTCAAGGGTTCGCGCTTCACCTACGCTGTCGGCACCCTGGCCCTGTGGTCGGCCAAAGAAGGCTACGTGGACGCCAAAGGCGATGTGCTGAAGAAGAATGAATTCAAGCACCTGTCCATCGCCAACCCGAAAGCCGCCCCCTACGGCCTGGCCGCCACGCAAGTACTGGCCAGGGAAGGCTTGACCGACAAGGTCAAGGACAAGATCGTCGAAGGCCAGAACATCACCCAAGCCTACCAGTTCGTGTCTACCGGCAACGCCGAGCTGGGCTTCGTGGCGCTGTCGCAGATCTACAAAGACGGCAAAGTCACCAGCGGTTCGGCGTGGATCGTCCCGGCATCCCTGCATGACCCGATCAAACAAGACGCCGTGATTCTGAACAAAGGCAAAGACAGCGCCGCTGCCAAAGCCTTGGTCGAATACCTCAAAAGCCCGAAAGCGGCTGCGGTGATCAAGTCCTACGGTTACGAGCTGGCGAACTGAATGCCGCTGTCGAGCGCCGATTTTTCCGCGATCTGGTTGACCATCGAACTGGCGTCCCTGACCACCGTGATCCTGCTGGTCATCGGCACGCCGATTGCGCTGTGGCTGTCGCGTACCCGATCCTGGTGGCGCGGTCCCATTGGGGCCGTTGTGGCACTGCCGTTGGTGCTGCCGCCGACGGTGATCGGCTTTTACCTGCTGTTGACCATGGGACCGAACGGCTATTTCGGCCAGTTCACCCAATGGCTGGGGCTTGGCACCCTGACCTTCAGCTTCGCCGGCCTGGTGATCGGTTCGGTGATCTATTCCATGCCGTTCGTGGTGCAGCCATTGCAAAACGCTTTCTCGGCGATCGGCACGCGGCCATTGGAAGTGGCCGCGACCTTGCGGGCCAATCCGTGGGACACCTTCTTCACGGTCATCCTGCCGCTGGCGCGCCCGGGCTTTATCACCGCGTCGATTCTCGGCTTTGCCCACACAGTCGGTGAATTTGGCGTGGTGTTGATGATCGGCGGCAATATCCCCGACAAAACCCGTGTGGTTTCGGTACAAATCTACGACCATGTCGAAGCCATGGAATACGCCCAGGCCCATTGGCTGGCGGGCTCCATGGTGGTGTTCGCATTCCTGGTATTGCTGGCGCTCTACTCCAGCCGTAAAACCAAGATAGGTTGGAGCTGACCGCGATGATGGATGTACGCCTGCAACTGAACTATTCGGGTTTTGCCCTGGATGTGGACCTGCACCTGCCTGGCCGTGGTGTGACCGCGTTGTACGGGCATTCCGGTTCCGGCAAGACCACCTGCCTGCGCTGCATCGCCGGACTGGAGCGGGCCGGCGACGGGTTTATCCGCATCAACGACGAAGTCTGGCAAGACAGCCGCAATGGAGTGTTTGTGCCACCGCATAAACGCGCCGTGGGTTATGTGTTCCAAGAGGCCAGCCTGTTCCCGCATTTATCAGTGCGCGCCAACCTGGAGTTCGGCCTCAAGCGCATTCCACGTGCACAGCGTCGGGTGGATATGGCCCATGCCACCGAACTGCTGGGTATCGGTCATCTGCTTGATCGTCACCCGCTACACTTGTCCGGGGGCGAACGCCAGCGCATCGGTATCGCCCGCGCGTTGCTGACCAGCCCCGGGTTGTTGTTGATGGATGAGCCGCTGGCCGCCCTGGACAGCCAGCGCAAAAGTGAAATCCTGCCGTACCTCGAACGCCTGCACGATGAACTGGACATCCCGCTGCTGTACGTCAGCCATGCCCAGGATGAAGTCGCGCGGTTGGCTGACCACCTCGTGCTGCTCAGCGACGGCAAGGCCCTGGCCAGCGGCCCCATCGGTGAAACCCTGGCACGACTCGATTTGCCCATGGCCTTGGGCGATGACGCCGGCGTGGTCATCAATGGCGCCGTCAGCGCCTATGACGCGCACTACCAGTTGCTCACCCTGCAACTGCCCGACAGCACCCTGTCCATGCGCGTGGCCCATGCACCGCTGGCACTGGGCAAACAGCTGCGTATCAAGGTGCAGGCGCGGGACGTGAGCCTCAGCCTGCAGGTCGAAGAGCACAGCAGTATCCTCAACCGCTTGCCGGTGACGGTCACCCAGGATATTTCGGCGGATAACAGCGCCCATATGCTGGTGCGCCTGGATGCCGGTGGTACGCCGTTGCTGGCGCGCATCACGCGATTCTCCCGCGACCAGTTGCAACTGCACCCCGGCCAGACACTGTGGGCACAGATCAAGGCGGTGGCGGTGTTGGCCTGAGCAACTTTTTGGCACCACCGCAGAGGGCCGCGGTCAATCAGACATACCGGCCTGATCTGTTGCCAAGGAACCTGCACCATGCCCGACTCTGCGCTGCCCGCCGATCTCCCCCGCGACCTGCATTACGTTGACGACAGCCAACCCGGCATCCGCCGGAAGACACTGCGCGGCAAATTCCAGTATTTCGATGCGAAAGGCGAACGCATCAAGGACCCCGACGAGATCAAACGCCTGAACGCGCTCGCCGTACCGCCGGCCTACACCGACGTGTGGATCTGCGCCGACCCGCAAGGTCACCTGCAGGCTACAGGGCGTGATGCGCGTGGCCGCAAGCAATACCGTTACCATCCACGCTGGCGCGAAGTGCGTGACAGCGACAAATATTCTCGACTGCAAGAATTCGGTAAAGCCCTGCCCAAACTGCGCAAGCAATTGGAAGCACAAATCGCCGAACCCGGTTTTACCCGCGAGAAAGTCCTGGCCACGGTGGTCATGTTGCTGGACGCCACACTGATCCGGGTGGGCAACACGCAGTACGCACGGGACAACAAGTCCTATGGGCTGACCACCTTGCGTAACCGTCATGTGGACATCAAGGGCAGCGAAATCCAGTTCCAGTTTCGTGGCAAAAGCGGTGTCGAGCATCAAATCAGCGTCAAGGACAAGCGCCTGGCCACGGTGGTCAAGCGTTGTATGGAGCTGCCGGGGCAAAACCTGTTTCAGTATCTGGATGCCGACGGTGAGCGCCATACCGTCAGTTCCCACGACGTCAACGCGTACCTGCACAGCCTCACCGGTGCCGACTTTACCGCCAAGGACTATCGCACCTGGGCCGGCACCGCGCTCGCACTCGCCGTGCTGCGCGATCTTGAATGGCAGCCCGAATCCGATGCCAAGCGGCATGTAGTGAGCATGGTCAAGAGTGTGGCCAAGCAACTGGGCAACACGCCGGCGGTGTGCCGCAAGTGTTACATCCACCCGGCGGTACTGGAGCATTTCAGCCTGGGCGAGTTGTCCAAACTGCCCAAGCCACGGGTGCGCAAAGGCCTCAAGGCCGAAGAGGTCGCCCTGGCCATGTTCCTTGAGCAGTTGGCCGCCGACTTGCCCACGAACACCAAGCCGGGTTAGCCTTTGCGCCTCTTTCTGACTGACGGATGACCGCCGACGTGAACAACTAAGCCTTCCAAAATGTACCTGCAACGAGCCGCCTGGCGCGCTTGTTGGCCTGTTCGACATTTTTTTGGAGGTGCTGATGACTGACGTCAACCGGCTGCCCGTACTCGTTTCCTTGCAACACCTGTCTTTCCAGTTCGCCAATGGCGATACCTTGCTGGAGGACATCAATCTCTCCATCGATCACACGCCGACCGGGATTGTCGGGCGTAACGGCCGTGGCAAAAGCATCCTGGCCAAGTTGATCGCCGGTGTGCTCAAACCTTCCGGCGGCACACTCGACGGTAACGCACGTGTGGCGTATGTCGCGCAGACCCTGAGCGTGCAACCGGGCGAGAGCATTGCCCAACTCACCCGCACTGCCCAAGCCCTGGCGGCGCTTGAACGTATGGCCTCGGGCGAGGCCCGTGCCGATGACTTCGACGTGATCGACGAGCGCTGGGACCTCGCCGAACGCCTGCGCGCGGCACTGGATGCGGCGGGCCTGCAGGCGCTCAGCTTCGATACGCCGGCCGATCAACTGAGTGGCGGGCAACTGGCCCGGGTTGCTGTGATCGGCGCCATGTTGGCGGCGCCGGATCTGCTGGTATTGGATGAACCCACCAACCACCTCGATAGCCTGGGCCGTGAATGGCTGCTGCGAACCCTCGACGAGTGGCGCGGCGGCCTGGTAGTTGTCAGCCATGATCGACAGTTGCTCAACACCTTGGCGCGCATCGTCGAGCTTTCGCCGCTGGGCATGCGCGTGTATGGCGGTAACTACGATGCCTACCGCCTGCAACGCGACACCGAACAACACGCGGCGGTTGCAGCGCTGGAGCACGCCAGGCTTGAACGCAGCCGCGAACGCAAACGCCTGCAAAAGGCTCATGACAGCCTGCAACGCAATGCCGCCCGCTCACGCAAACAGGCAGAAACCGCCAACGTCGACCGGTTCACCAAGGCACGCTGGAAAGGTGCCGCCACGGAAATCGTCAGCACCGTGCGCAGCGCCCACCGCGCCGAAAAGAACCAACTTGACCAGCAGGTGTGCCAGGCCTACGCACGCGTGGTGGGCGACACGCCCACCCTGCTCGCCCTGCCCGGTTCAAAGCTACCCAATGGCCGCCAGGTCATTACGATGGAACAGGCCCAATTGCCGTGGCTCGATCCGCGCCAACCCTCCACTTGCATCACGCTGAACCTGATGGGGCCTGTACGCGTGGCGGTGCGGGGGCCGAACGGCTGCGGCAAATCCACGTTGCTCAAGGTGCTTGCGGGGCACTGGCGGGCGAGCGCCGGCGAATGTGCGGTGCACGTCACCAGCGCGTATATCGACCAGCATCTGGCGCTGCTGGACGACCGACGCTCCATCGTCGAACAACTCAACCTGCTCGACACGCCCCTGGCCGAAGCCGAACTGCGCACGCGCCTGGCCCTGCTGCAACTGGATGCGCTGCGCGTCACCCAGCCCACCGGCCAGTTAAGTGGCGGCGAGCGATTGAAAGCCGCCATGGCGATTGCCTTGTGGCGCAAAATCCCGGCGCAACTGTTATTGCTCGACGAGCCCACCAACCATCTGGACCTGGAGTCCGTACTCGCCTTTGAACACGCGCTGCAGGGATTTACCGGAGCCATGGTCGTGGTGTCCCATGACGAGGCCTTTGTGCAGGCGCTCCGGCCAACGCATCGGTTGGATTGGCATTCGGCGGGCTGGCGACTGGAATGTACCTGAGAGCATTGCACCAACCCGCAAAGCCTCTTACGGTAATGGCCGAATAATCTCACCGAGGAGCCTGCCCCATGCTGCCTTCGTCCCGCGGCACGTACGCCAATGCCGCACACGCCCATCGCCAACGTTGGCGTGGTCGGATCGGCTTGATGCTGGTGGCCAGTCTTTCGGTGCTGGCAGGCATGACCGATGCTGTCGGTTTCATGGCCAGCGGGGATTTTGTGTCGTTCATGAGCGGCAACACCACGCGTCTGGCCGTGGCAATGGGCGCCGGTGACCTTGGCTTGACCGGACGCCTGTTGTTGTTGGTCGTGACGTTCGTCATCGGCAACGCTTTGGGTGTCGTGGTCAGCCGCCTCAGCCGCCGGCACGCCATGCCCTTGTTGTTGTGCATCGCCGCTCTGTTGAGCAGTGCCGGCTTGTGGCCTTTCGCCGAGACGCTACCGGCGTTACTGGCGGCGATCATCGCCATGGGCATGCTCAACGCGGCGGTAGAAGAGGTCAATGGCCTGCCCGTCGGGCTGACGTATGTAACGGGAGCGCTGTCACGCTTTGGCCGTGGGCTGGGGCGCTGGCTGCTGGGCGAACGACGCAACGGGTGGCGGGTACAGTTGATCCCGTGGGCCGGGATGTTTGTGGGAGCGGTGATTGGCGCCGTATTGGAACATCAGTGGGGGCTGAAGGCGCTGCTGGTCAGTGGCGCATTGGCGGCATTGCTGGGTCTGGTATCGCTGAAGATTCCGCGGCGCTGGCACCTGGGCTATATGCCGCGATAGCGGGAAGAGGAGCTCGCTCGACGTTTCGGCCTCGACATCCGTGTACCGGTAAAGAGCCATCACGTCGAGCGAGCGGATGAATCATAAGCCAATGCTCGGCGGCTGTCGCGCCGGGCATTTCCGAATAATGCTAAGGCAGGGGATTACAGACAGGTCGCGAGCGCGGCCTGGCGACGCTTGGCAGGCATCGAATCCTGGGCGGCATAGTAGTTGACGGTGGAGCCGGCACCCGCAGCGCGCACATCTACGAAATAGGCGCCATCGGTGGTGTACACCGTGAAACCACCCGACTCCAGCGGTTCCTTGAAGCCACCGGCGTCAACGCCGAACACCGCCTCGTCCTGCCAGCCGAACTGCACGCATTGGGCAACCACCAGTGGGGCCTTGTCCGACGCCAGGGTCTTATAGGGCTGACCTGCACGCGCTTCTTTCATCTTCGCGCCCGCGCAACCGGACAGCGCCGCCACCATCATGACGCCCATTACTACGTTACGCATGCCATCGCCTCCTTGGAAAAACCGCGACTGTACCATCGCCGCAGGCTTAACTGACGCGCGCATGAACTTTGTTTCACGGTAAAAGCAAAATGCGCCGTTTATAGTGACCAGGCTCATTTTTAAGAAGTCTCCCTTCGGCCCGCCCTCCCGCGGGCTTTTTTTACTTGTGCGTCAGAAGAACCAGCGGAACAGATAGAACAGCGCCATGCTCAGCAGCACCGTAATCAGCACGCTGCGCGTCCAGAACATCAGCGCCACCGCGCAGACACCCGCGAGCAGGTAAGGGTTGGTCGGGCTCAGGTTGAGCCGATGATCCGCCAGAAAAATGATCGGCCCACAAATGGCCGTTAGCATGCCCGGCACCGCAAACCCCAGGAACTCCCGGGCGCCGCGGTTAAGGCGCACCGGCAGGCGCGGCTCGATAAACAGGTAGCGGTTGAGAAATACCACCAGGCCCATGGTCACTATCATGATGTAGATCATGCTTGTCCCACTCCCAGCCGCTTGCACGCATAGCCTGCACTCATCCCCAACAAGCCGGACACCACCACGGCCGACTCCCAATGCAAAAAGCTCAGCCATACCGAGCACAACAGGGAAATCGCCACACACACCACCGTCGGCACATCGCGCACCACCGGCGTGATCAAGGCAATGAAGGTGGCCGCAATGGAAAACTCCAAGCCCAGTTGATCAAGCCCGGGAATACTTTTGCCCAGCACGATGCCGGCCAGGGTAAAGAGGTTCCAGGCGATATAAAACGTCAGGCCGACGCCCAGGGCGTACCAGCGGTTGAACGTCTCACGGTCATAGTGGTTGACCAGGGCGAAGAATTCATCGGTCAGCAGGAACCCCAGGCTGATGCGCCAGCGGGTGTTGAGCGAGGACAGTGTCGGGCGCATGTGCATGCCATACAGCAAGTGCTGGGACGTCAGCAGCAGCGTGGTCAGGACGATAGAAATCAGGCTCGCGCCGCTCTTGACCATACCGATCGCCACCAGTTGTGCGGCACCGGCGAAGACAATAGCGGACAAACCCTGCGCTTGCAGCGGCGTGAACTGCGCGTCGATTGCCATGGAGCCGGCGAGCAGCCCCCACGGCGCACAGGCCAGGGATAAAGGAATAACGGCGATTGCACCGCGGGCGAAGGCGTAATGAGGTAAGGCGGCAGGCATGGAAAGGGCTCATCGACAAACATCCGACAAGCATGCCAGCGTCACACAGGGGTTGTCTTGAACGATCTTGCTCAGGCGAGCTTCACCGACACCTGCTCTACCGAGTCCCGCGCTTCGCGCAGTTCATAGGCGTCCTGGTTGAGCCGGTGAATCGTATTGAGCAGGCGTTGGCGCAGCACCTCATCGCCGAGTTTTTCGACGGCACGCATCAGGTCAAACGCCGCGGTTTCGTTATTGTCCGCGACGGAATCGAGGGTCTTGCGCAGGTTACGAGTGGCACGGGTCACGCGGGATCTTCCTTCATCAGCAATGGGCAGGCACTTTAGGACATTCATGTTTCATTTTAATTTCAAACACTTGTGGTCGATTGCGGTGGATTTGATCCACGTCAATGGTTTCAGGGTTTGACCTTGCACAGGGAATAGCTGTCGGTCTGAACGCGCCTGTTTTTTAAGCCCCTGGTCACGCCAGACCGCATCTGCCGCCCTGTTCAAGCACTTGCCTGACACGCCCCAGGCGCTGTTGGCGTAATTGTTCCTGCGCGACGGCGAACTTTTCCCCACGCGAACTGATCCATGCCTTGGATTACAAACCGCCATGGTTGCACAGCAACGCACGGCGCCTGGATACAATAGGCCAAATACCACAACAGGCCGGCACCTGCTGCTGAGCCATCGGAGCTTTTATTCATGCTTGTCGCCGTTGCGATCTTTCTCTTCACCATCGTTCTGGTCATCTGGCAGCCCAAAGGTCTGGGCGTCGGCTGGAGCGCTACAATGGGCGCGATCCTGGCCCTGGCCTGCGGGGTGATCAGCCTGGCGGACATCCCGGTGGTGTGGCACATCATCTGGAACGCCACCGGTACGTTTGTGGCACTGATCATCATCAGCCTGTTGCTCGACGAGGCCGGTTTCTTTGCCTGGACAGCACTGCACGTGGCGCGCTGGGGCCGTGGGCGCGGGCGGCGGTTGTTTGCCTATATGGTGCTGCTCGGTGCGCTCGTATCGGCGCTGTTTGCCAACGACGGCGCGGCACTGATCCTCACGCCTATCGTGATGTCGATGCTGCTGGCGTTGCGTTTTTCTCCGGCGGCGACCCTTGCCTTCGTCATCGGCGCCGGGTTTATCGCGGACACGGCCAGCCTGCCGCTGGTGGTGTCGAACCTGGTGAACATCGTCTCGGCGGATTACTTCAAGATCGGCTTCAACGCATACGCCGCCGTCATGGTGCCAGTGAACCTGGTCAGCGTCGCGGCGACGCTGGCGGTGCTGCTGTGGTTCTTCCGGCGCGATATTCCACAGGCCTACGACCCGGCCGACCTGGAAGACCCGGCAAAAGCCGTCCACGATCGTGCGACCTTTCGCGCCGGGTGGTGGGTACTCGGTATTTTGCTGATCGGTTGCTTTGCCCTGGAGCCACTGGGCATTCCCATTAGTGCGATTTCCGCCGCATGCGCCGTGCTTCTGCTGGTCATCGCTGCCAAAGGCCACAAGATCTCCACGCGCAAGGTGCTCAAAGAAGCCCCCTGGCAGATCGTGATTTTTTCCCTGGGCATGTACCTGGTGGTCTACGGGCTGCGCAATGCCGGCCTTACCACCTACCTGGCGACCTGGCTGGACAGCTTCGCCACCTACGGTGTGTGGGGCGCGGCGATGGGCACCGGCGTGCTCACCGCGCTGCTGTCGTCGGTCATGAACAACTTGCCGACGGTGTTGATCGGTGCGCTGTCCATCGAATCCAGCCACGCGGTGGGAGTGATCAAGGACGCGATGATCTACGCCAACGTGATCGGCAGCGACCTGGGCCCGAAAATCACGCCTATCGGCAGCCTGGCCACGTTGTTATGGCTGCATATCCTGGCACGCAAAGGCATCACCATTACCTGGGGTTATTACTTCAAGGTCGGGATCGTGCTGACCCTGCCGGTGCTGCTGATCACCCTGGCCGCCCTCGCCCTGCGCCTGAGTGTCTGAATACTTTCGCAGCCTGGGTCAGCTACGTATGCTAAGGCCACCCAACTGCAGAGCTGACCCGATGAACGCGATGCAACACGCCTGGCTGGGCAACTACGAACTCACCAGTACCAGCTGCACCGGCCTGTCCTTCGCCCGTCACAGTCACGATGAATGCGTGATCGGCGTGAACCTGATCGGCGAAGAGAACGTGTGGCTCGACCGCCGCGAGTTCCAGGCAGGCCCGGGCAGCATCACCCTGTACAACCCGGGCCAGATTCAGGGCGGTGGCGCTGCTGAGGGCGCTCCCTGGCAGTTTGTCAGTGTGTACGCCATGGCCGATCAATTGGCCACCGACCTGGGCCTGGCACAGCTGGAGTTTGATCGTGCACTGTGTTTTCAACCGGAGCTGGCGCAACGCCTCGCGACGACGGTGAAAGGCGCATTGAGTCGCGATGCCTTGGTCCGTGAACTCAATGAAGAAGCGCTGGTACTACTGCTTGGCGAGGTGGTGGGTTGCAGCGGTGTGCGCCTCCCAGGAAGTGCACCGGCAGGGAAACGCATGATCAGCCGCGCACAGGAGTTGCTCGCTGCGCAACTTCATCAGACGCTGCCTCTGGAACACCTTGGCGATGAGTTGGGACTGTCCAGATTTCATCTCTTGCGCGTGTTCCAGAAAGAGACAGGCCTTAGTCCGCGACAATGGGCCATGCAACTTCGCACCCGGCGCGCCAAAGGTCTGCTGCGCATGGGGCTGCAACCCTGTGAAGTGGCCCAGGACCTGGGTTTTGCCGACCAGAGCCACCTCAATCGGCATTTCCGCGCCGCCTACGGTATCACCCCCGGCCGCTATCAAAACCTGTTGCAGCGCTGAAATCGCAATCTGGTCCAAGACGATAGTTTCCATCCGCTTGCATACTGCCTGCCATCGCTCAATGGAAAGCAGGCATGTTGACTAACGCCAGTCAGTTAAGGGTAAACGCTGTATGTGTGGCGAGGGAGCTTGCTCCCGTTGGGCCGCGAAGCGGCCCCGCTCTTTGCTTACAAAGCATGGGACTGCTGCGCAGTCCAACGGGAGCTAGCTCCCTCGCCACAGGTTACTTTTTAGCCTTTCTCCTTCTTAGCTGACTGGCATCAGGCATGTTGACGATCTTTTTTTACGCACTGGTATTCGGTTTTGTGTTTTGCCTCTCACCCGGCGCAGTGCTCGCAGAGACGTTGCGCCGGGGTTTGCTCCAGGGTTTCACTCCGGCCCTGCTCGTTCAGTTCGGCTCTTTGGTAGGCGATGCCGTGTGGGCTGTGATCGGCCTGACCGATATCGCCGTGCTGATCCAGCATGATGCTGTGCGCGTACCGCTGACCGTGCTCTGCGCGCTGTACCTGGCCTGGCTGGGTGTGCGCGGCCTGATGGACGCCTGGCACCTGCCGCAAGCGCAAGCTGCGCCAGCTCGCTCCGGGCAGAATGCGCTGGCGGTAGGCGCCGCCATCTCCCTGGCCAACCCGAAGAACATTGTGTATTGGGGCGCCCTTGGCAGTGCACTGTCCGGGATCGTCGGCGCCACACCCACTTTTGGGCAGACCCTGATGTTTTTTGCCGGTTTCATGCTGGCCTCGGTGCTGTCGTGCTTTGTGGTGGCTACGCTGGTCAGCCTGTTGCGCAAGAACGCATCGACGCGCCTGCAACGCTTCAGTTATGGCGCCTGCGGGTTGGTACTGTTGTATCTCGCCTACCTCGCCGCACTTGGCGTATGAAGTTATATATGTCGCAACTTCCCCATGCCTCTTATCTGAATAAACTCTGAACGCCGGGTCATTTAATTAATCATGCGTTGACATTTTGTAACTGGCTGAGTAGATTGCCCCTGCCCGCAACTGGGGCCTTTTTTAAACCTCACAAAAGAAGCCAATGGACACAGTATCTAGTCGCTGTCCGAGCACCGCCTCTGCGGGCATCGGACGCCAAACCCAGAATATGACAGGACTCGCCTCCCCGGTCCGGTAAGCTGCGCTAGAGCTTGATGCTCCACCGTAACTGCCTCGCCGGTCGCCCGTCCGGTCCCGAGGTGTGTTATGACCCTTCAACCCTTTGTTTTGCCTGATATCCGCTCGCTGGCCTCGGCCCTGCGCGCCAAGCTATGCCGCGTGCCCGCAGGTTTCCCGGCTGCTCGTTCGGCCTTTGCTGCTCCCTCCTCCTCCCCTGTACGCCCGGCTCCGATGCTGGCGCATTGGCGTGTCTGCCCAACCACTGGCCAATTGGTCCAGCACTGGGATCACGCCGACCCTCAAGACCCGCAGAGACGGAGCGTTTCCAGCCTCGTTCAAGCGAGCCTGATGCTTAGCCTCTATGTGAGTGCTCGCGCAGCCTGAGCCTGCTGGAAACCACAACTTTCCCGATTAACCGTCTGGAGTTCTTTATGAACAAGTCCAGTAGTAGCCCGCTGCGCGTTAGTTAATTAACGCGCACTAAGCGGGCCCTCTAAAAGTTATCAAGCACTTTATTTAAACCGATCGCGAAGTCCGCGGCTCGGCATGCTTTCGCTCGCCTGCAATCAGGTAAGTACCGGGTATGTTTTGTCGAGAATTGGCGACAGGAGTACAGACAATGAGCGCCGTAAAAAACACGCCTCTGCACAAGAAAAATGGCACCGCAACCGACACCAAACTGTCGATGCGTGCCGCCCGCGAAGCCCAGAACGGCCTGTCGGCCACCCTCGCCAATGTACGGGCAACCCAGGATGGCCTGACCGAACTGGATGCCTCGGCACGTCTACAGCGCGAAGGCTACAACGAGGTGGCCCATGACAAGCCGCCTCACGCCATCGTCCAGTTCCTGCAGGCACTGAACAACCCTTTCATCTATGTACTGCTGACCCTGGGCGGCATCAGCTTTGTCACCGACTGCTGGTTACCGATGCAGGCCGGCGAAGAAGCCGACCCGACCAAGGTCATCATTATTATGACCATGGTATTGCTCAGCAGCCTGCTGCGCTTCTGGCAGGAGCACCGCTCGGCCAAGTCCGCCGAAGCGCTCAAGGCGATGGTACGCACCACCGCCACCGTGCTGCGCCGCGAGCAAGTGGGCGCCCAGCCCACCCTGCGCGAAGTGCCGATGCGCGAGCTGGTGGCCGGCGATATCGTGCAGTTGTCGGCCGGCGACATGATCCCGGCAGATATTCGCCTGATCGAATCCCGCGACCTGTTTATCAGCCAGGCGGTGTTGACCGGTGAAGCGTTGCCGGTGGAGAAATACGACACCCTGGGGGATGTGGCGCAGAAGTCAGCGTCCTCGTTGGCGGCCGATCAGGGGAACCTGCTGGACCTGCCAAACATCTGCTTCATGGGCACCAACGTCGTCAGCGGCCGCGCCAAGGCCGTGGTGGTCGCAACCGGGCCGCGAACGTACTTCGGTTCCCTGGCCAAAGCGATTGTCGGCTCCCGCGTGCAAACGGCCTTCGACCGTGGGGTGAACAGCGTCAGCTGGCTGCTGATCCGCTTCATGCTGGTGATGGTGCCGATCGTGTTCCTGCTCAACGGTTTCTCCAAAGGCGATTGGGGCGACGCGTTCCTGTTTGCCTTGGCGGTTGCCGTCGGCCTCACCCCGGAAATGCTGCCGATGATCGTCAGCGCCAACCTGGCCAAAGGCGCCACGGCCATGGCCAAGCGCAAAGTGGTGGTCAAGCGCCTGAATGCAATCCAGAACTTCGGTTCGATGGACGTGCTGTGCACCGACAAGACCGGCACCCTGACCCAGGACAAAATCATCCTCGAACACCACGTCAACGCCTTTGGCCAACGTGACGACGCGGTGCTGTCCCTGGCCTGGCTCAACAGTTTTCACCAGAGCGGCATGAAGAACCTGATGGACCAGGCCGTGGTGCAGTTCGCCGAGCAGAACCCCAAGTTCCAGGTGCCGTTTGCCTACAGCAAAGTGGATGAATTGCCCTTCGACTTTGTACGCCGTCGTCTGTCGATCGTGGTCAAGGATGCCGCCGGCGACCAGTTGCTGGTGTGCAAGGGCGCCGTGGAAGAGATGCTGAGCATTTCCACCCATGTGATGGAAGGCAGCGATGCCGTGCCACTCGATGACCGTCGCCGCGAAGAGCTGCTGGCGCTGGCCAACGATTACAACGAGGACGGCTTCCGCGTACTGGTGCTGGCGACTCGCAACATCCCCAAATCCCTGGCGCGCCAGCAGTACACCACCACCGACGAACGCAACCTGGTGATCCAGGGTTTCCTGACCTTCCTTGATCCACCGAAGGAAACCGCAGGCCCGGCAATTGCCGCACTGCAAGAAATTGGCGTGGCCGTAAAAGTGCTGACTGGCGACAACGCCGTGGTGACCGCCAAGATCTGCCGCCAGGTCGGCCTCGAACCCGGCCAGCCGCTGCTGGGCGTGGAAATCGAAGCGATGGACGACGCCACCCTGCTGCGCCGCGTGGAAGAACGCACGGTGTTTGCCAAGCTGACGCCGCTGCAGAAATCCCGGGTTCTCAAGGCCCTGCAAGCCAACGGCCACACCGTGGGCTTCCTGGGTGACGGTATCAACGATGCGCCGGCGCTGCGCGATGCCGACGTGGGTATTTCGGTCGACACCGCCACCGATATCGCCAAGGAATCGGCCGACATCATCCTCTTGGAAAAGAGCCTGATGGTGCTGGAAGAAGGTGTGCTCAAGGGCCGCGAAACCTTCGGCAATATCATGAAGTACCTGAACATGACCGCCAGCTCCAACTTCGGCAACGTGTTCTCGGTGCTGGTGGCCAGTGCGTTCATTCCGTTCATGCCGATGCTGGCGATCCACCTGCTGTTGCAAAACCTGATGTACGACATCTCTCAGTTGGCCCTGCCGTGGGACAAGATGGACAAGGAATACCTGGCCAAACCTCGCAAGTGGGATGCGAAAAACATCGGCCGCTTCATGATCTGGATCGGGCCGACCTCGTCGATCTTCGACATCACCACCTTTGCCCTGATGTGGTACGTGTTCAGCGCCAACAGTGTGGAAATGCAGACCCTGTTCCAGTCCGGCTGGTTCATCGAGGGGCTGCTCTCGCAAACCCTGGTGGTGCATATGTTGCGCACTCGCAAGATTCCGTTCTTCCAGAGCACGGCGGCCTGGCCGGTGCTGATGATGACCTGCGTGGTGATCGCCCTGGGGATCTACGTGCCGTTCTCGCCGCTGGGCACCCTGGTGGGCCTGGAACCGCTGCCGCTGGCGTACTTCCCATGGCTGGTCGGCACCCTGCTCGCCTACTGCTGCGTGGCCCAACTGATGAAAACGATCTACATCCGCCGCTTCAAGCAGTGGTACTGATCGCTCCCGCCATTTAAACGGTGGCGACCGCCCGGTCGCCACCGCGCCTCACAAGGATTCGAACATGCGCGTCTTGATCTGTGCAGGTCGTCATTACGCCGACACCAAAAAGTCCCGCCAAGTGCTGGACGCTTACCACCGCCTGCGCCCGATGCAGGTATTGATTCACGGCGGCAACCAGTTCCTCGGCAGTGACATCGAGGAGTGGGCGCGGGAAATCGGCATCGACGTGGTGCGTTACCCGCCCAACTGGCAACGCCATGGCAAACAGGCGGAACGCCAACGCAATCATTTCATGCTGACCGACAGCCGGCCCGACGTGGTCATCGCCCTGCCGGGCGGTGACGACACCTCGGAACTGGTCTGCCAGGCCAAAGCCAGCGGCATTTCGGTGCTGACCGTAGAAAGCTGAATTCAAGCGAGGTGCATCATGCACAAAAAACACACCCCTCATCGTCCTGATGGGTTTGCCAAATATCGCGCACGCCACTATCGGGGGGCTCGTCATACGCTATTGCTGTTACCGCCGGCCAAGCGCCGCGCATTGCAACGCAACCTGATCTTCATTGGCGCAACCCTGGGCCTTGTTTTGCTCATCGCGCTGTTTTCCAAAGCCCAGGCAGCCGGTGGTGCCTACGTGGTCGACGACGGCGCGGTGAACGATCCGGGAACGTGCAATGTCGATGCCTGGTACACCGCCAATCGGCACCAAGGCAACATTCATAACGAAACCCTGAATCCGGCCTGCACATTCAGCGCACTGCCTGCGGTGCAATGGAGTGCGGCGCTTTCCCGCGCCAGCGATGCGGGAGATGCCGAAACGCAGGTCAGCCCGCAGGTCAAAGCGCAAGTGTGGTCACGGCAAGATCTGGGATTGCAACTGGCCGTTTCCGCCACCAGCCACTTTGCACTCGACCGCAGCCACGCCTTCGACGGCGCCGACTTCAACGTGCCACTGACCTGGCAACCCGTTGAAGCGCTGCGCTTGAACGTCAATGGCGGCTGGACCCATGCCTATAACGGCGGCGAACAGCGTCACCGGCTGACATGGGGCACAGGCTTCGAATACCAGGTAGCCAATGCGCTCACGCTGATCGCTGAACGCTACGGCCAGGAGGGTGGCGACCAGGCCTGGCAGGCCGGGCCACGCTTTCACGTGGGTGAGCTGGTCGAGATAGACCTGGTGGTTGGGCAAAACCTCACCGGTGATCACAACTCATGGTTGACCACCGGCGCCACCGTGCGTTTTTAAGCCTTGGCCTGCTGTTCCAAGTGCAGTTGCAACTGCGGGTCGATTTGCAACTGCGCTGCCAGCTCATCCAGGTAATTGCGCTCGGCGTCTTGTTGATCGTTGACCAGCATCACGCTGGCCAGATAGATCTCCGACGCCAGTGCCGGGTCACCGGCATATTCGGCAAAATCTACGGCATTCAATGGCTTGGCGACTTCGGCGTCGAGCCATTGTTGCAGTTGAGGGTCATCCGTATGACGGCCTATCTCGGCGGAGATCATCTGCCGCTCCTGCTCATCGATCTTGCCGTCGGCCTTGGCTGCCGCGATCAGCGCGCGCAACACGGCGTGGCTATGGGCTTCGGCATCCGCCCCGTCGAGTTGGTCGACGGTCTGGATCGCCTGTTGCGGCGCAGTGGCCTGTTGGCGCTGCCAAGCCTGATACGCCTGGAACGCCGCCATCCCCAACGACGCCAGGGCCGCGTAGTTCACCCCACCGGAACGCTGCTGCGTTGCGTTGCCCGCAGGAGCACCGCCCAACAAACCACCGAGACCGCCAAGCAATCCGCCCAACCCGCCACCCGCCGAAGCAGCATTACCCGTGCCGTTGAGTAACCCACCGAGCAACCCGCCCAGGCCACCGCTTGAAGCGCTGCCGTTTTGCTGTCCCGCGCGCAGCAGTTGTTCCAGTAGATCGCTGGTGTTCATGATGTCGCCCTCCCAGGGCGCGATATTGGGGTCCAACAACCATAGCCCTCCCGTGCCGGAATACCAAGACCGCCGAGCAGGTACGCCTTATGATGGCGCCATCGCGCCGTTGAAGGAGAAAACCGGTGAACCGTATCGAGCACATTGCACTGATGGCGAGCTACAACCAGTGGATGAACCAGAAGGTCTATGCCGCTGCCGGCCAATTGACAGACGCCGCGTTAAGCGCGGATCGGCAAGCGTTTTTCGGCTCGATCCTCGGCACCCTGAATCACCTTGCACTGGGCGATACGGTCTGGCTCAAGCGCTTTGCCCTGCACCCGGCAGGCTTTGCCGCGTTGGCGCCCTTGAGTGCGATCGCAACACCCACCAACCTCAAGCAACTGGCGTTCGCCGATATCCGTGAGCTTTCGGCCCGACGCGCCTGGCTGGATCAACTGATCATCGATTGGGCCAACACGTTGTGTGAGCCTGACCTGGACCATCGCCTGCAGTACCACAACATGCGCGGCATGCCTGCCGACAAGCCGTTCTTCAGCTTGCTGCTGCACTTTTTCAATCACCAGACCCATCATCGGGGCCAGGCAACCACGCTGCTGACCCAGGCCGGCGTGGACGTCGGCGATACGGATCTATTGGCGCTGATTGACTGAAACGAACTCGGCGTAAGCCTGCAACAAGCGGGGGAAGTCCTGGGGCTGCGGCAATTGTGCAAAGCTCTCGACCGCGGGCGTGGAGGCCCAGGGAAGTTTTTCGCTGGTCCAGGTTTCCATAAAAGGTACGTAACCCGCCGCGTTATCCAGCAACGTGGCGCGCACGTTGACGAACTCGTCGATGCCGTGGGGGCGTGTAAAGAGCCAGCTCATGCAATGGGGGCAGTAATAGTGGCGGTCCACACCATGCAGCCCACCGACAACCGGGCAGCCTTGGGTCACGGTGAATCCGCTGGCGGGAATCAAGGCGCTTAGGGAAAACGCGCTGGCGGTCATTTTCTGGCAACCGCTGCAATGGCAGGCCATGGTGATCACCTCGGGCAAGCTGACACTGAAGCGCACCCGGTTACAGCGGCAACTGCCCTCCAGTGGCTGGTTTTCGACGCTCATCATGCATTCCTTTTTATGATTGTTGACGCCACAGGGTAGCGTGAAGCGGGCGATGAGAAAACCGAGCCCTGCCTCGCCGGCAATGCCAAGCCGCACATCGCCGGCGACTGCCGCAGGGTCCGGCAAGTATCACTTCACTTTACTGGCCAGGTTGTCGACTGTGCGTTTCAGGTCGTCGAGAGTGCGCTTCTGATCTTCAAGGCTACGCTTCTGATCGCTGGCGTCGCTCTTGAGCCGCGACAGCTCGCTGGAGCTTGAATTGGAGCTGGAGTTGCGCTTCAATTCCTCCACTTCGCTCCTGAGCTTGTCGATGGTGCTCTTCTGATCCGCGACAGTTCGCTTCAAATCAGACAACTGGCTGTCACTGGAGCTGGAACCATCCTTACGCTTGAAATCTTCAAAATAGCGCGCCTGTTCGTCCAGCTTGCTTTTCAAACGCTGAAGCTCTTCCTCCTGGTTTTTCTGATCACTCTGCAGGCGCTCGATATCGCTCACCGTAAAATTGCTCGCCGCCAATACCTGCTCCTGACCGGCCCCTGCAGAACTGGTGGCAAGCCTGTCACTCGGCGAGGAGCCAAATCCACTCCATTCAAAGCCATCCCCCGCCTGCGCTGCACCTATGCCACCCACCGCTAGCAACCCCATGACACTTGCCACACTGATCCAAGAAGGCTTACGCGCATTGAACATTAACTGATTCCTTTCCAGAATGCCGGGATGGCATATCGCTATGACTGCGCTTTCAGAATCTTGTTCCCGCCACTCCAAAACCCTCGGAAAGTGCCGCATCGATCTTTGTAGACTACTGATCTCACAAGCTTTTTTAACCCGGCTTTTAAGTAAGAACCTTGCACCAATGCGCCAGGCTCTATATATTCCCAACCCTGCTACACCGCGCTACCGCCCGAATGGCGAAACTGGTAGACGCATGGGACTTAAAATCCCCCGCTCGTAAGGGCGTCCCGGTTCGATTCCGGGTTCGGGCACCATAGATATCAAGGGCTTGCATGATAAACTTCATGCAGGCCCTTATCTTTTTTGTTCCGCAATTCTGATACCTGTTCCGCAATTCCCGCCCACGGCTTCCTCCGACGAACACCATCCAACACCGCTACGCCCCCTCCCCCTGAATCGCTGTCTGCACCACTCTCGGTAGCCAGGCACTGATGGCTTCAACCAGCTCTTCCTTGCATTCCACCGGTAGCCAATGGCCGCCAGGCAAGCTCTTCACGGTCAGATCTGCGCAGGCCGCACGCATCGGGTCGCCCAACTGATTGCCCTTGATCGTGTTCATCGGGTCGTAATCGCCGTTCACAAACAGCACGGGCACGGACAGGCGGCCGCCATTGGGCGCACGGTGGGCGTAATCGATATTGGCAGCGTCGTTCAAGTACCATGCGCAAGGCGCGCGGAAGCCGTGTTCCTCAAACGCCCGCACCAGTGCGGCGAAGTCTGCCTCGGGCCACAGCGCGAGGTCTGGCCGGGTGGGTGGAGCCCGATGCGCTTCGCCAAATCGCCCTCCTCTGCGGGTCACTTCGGCATTTGCAGCAACCCTGGTGACACTCGCAGGATCGCCTCGTCGATAAATCGATGCCAGCGAATCCGCCTTGCCCGCATCAAGATCAGCGACGGCAGACGCAAAGTGCGTGTTGTAGTAGCGGTAATAGTCCCATTGCCCGTCTGGATACTGATCCGCCGGGTAGATTGCTCGATCAACGAGCGGGACGAGCGTGGGCAATGCGTTCATGGAGGGGAAGTACGGGACCGAAACCAGCACAACACCACGGCTTCGCTGAGGTGCATGAGCGACCAGTTCACCCGCCACAACGCTGCCCCAATCGTGCCCGACCCAGATTGCAGGCATCCCGCCGAGATGGTCATGAAGTTCAACCATGTCTGCGACGATGTTTTCAATGGTGTAGGCATTGACGTCTGCCGGCGCGGAAGAGCGACCATAGCCACGCATGTCAGGAGCAACACAGTGCCAGCCCCGGGCGGCAAACGCTTCCATCTGCGCACGCCAGACCAGACAGAGCTCCGGCCACCCATGCAGAAACATCATCAGAGGCCCATCGGCAGGTCCCGACTCCACATAATGCGTCGTATGACGGGGCTTGCTGAAGATGCGCGAAGTCAGCGTGGAAGTGGACACAGGACCTCCTCAAACGACGTCAACCGATAGAAGCAATGCGACCACAGGCCACTCATACAAAGTAGGCGCTGGCGGGGTCGAAAGCACAAGCACCTGCCCGTTTCGGTTAGATCTACGCGACTGCAGCCATTCCAGACGGCACATCAAACGCCCCCGGGAGAATCGAGGATCTGCCTGACTTTACGGGCGAGGTCATGTGGCAGATACGGCTTGGAGATCACCTCGAACTCCGATCCGCCGACGTCTGTACGCTCGATGGAGTTCTCTGCGTACCCAGTGGTCAGCAACACCTTGGTACTGGGCATTCGCCGCCTGACCTCTCTTGCCAACATTACCCCATTCATCCCTCCGGGCATGATCAGGTCGGTGAACAGGAGGTCGTACTTTTCACCCGCTTCATATCGCTTCAGCGCTTCGCGTGCATTGAGCGATATTTCAGTGGTGTACCCATAATCCTCAAGCACCATCTTCGCGAGCTCTGCCACGTCCGGCCGATCCTCAACAATGAGTACCCTCTCGGAGCCATCCTGGTTGTCGGATTTCAGCCTGAGTTCATCGGGAGAGACAGAGGCGCTGTCCACTGGAAAGTACAAACGAAGTGTTGTGCCAATCCCCTCCTCCGAGTAGATCCGCGCGGCCCCACCAGACTGTTTGGCAAATCCATACACCATCGATAGACCCAAGCCCGATCCCTTGCCCTCATCTTTGGTGGTAAAGAAAGGGTCCATCACTCGATCACGGATAGCCGGGGGCATGCCGATACCATTGTCGGTGACAGATAAGCTCACGTAGGAGCCAGGCAGCAAACCATCATAGGAAGTCGCCAGGTCTTTGATCACGACATTCCGCGTCTCAACGAAAACCTTTGGATCATTGCGGCCGATCAACGCATCCCGGGCATTAATGAAAATGTTGAGCAGCGCCATTTCTGCCTGAGAGGGATCAATCCGGCAGTTTTTCAGCGACTCGTCCAGATCAGACTCGACTTTAACTGCACTGCCGAATGTGCGTTCCATTAAAGGCTCTACCGAATGCACGAGCGCATTTAAATTCAAAACCCGTCCCTGTAGCTTCTGCTTGCGGGAAAACGCCAACAGTTGCTTTGTAAGCGTGCTGGCTTTTTCCACTGCAGACTTGGCATGGAACGCGCTTCTCTTGATTCGCTCCAAGCTCGGCTCAGGCTTTTCGACGGCGTTGCCAATCAAGTCTACGTAGCCGCCGATCACTTGCAGCAGATTGTTGAAGTCATGCGCAATGCCACCTGTCAGTTGGCCCAGCGCTTCCATCTTCTGAGCCTGCCTCAGGCCTTCCTCAGCGTCACGACGACGGCTGATGTCTAACTGCGATGCAAAAAAATAGATCAACTCGCCTTTTTCATTTTGAATAGGAGAGATGAAAAGCGCATTCCAGAAACTGCTTCCGTCTTTCTTATAGTTGAGAATTTCCGTCGAGAATTCCTGCTTGTTTTTTATAGCGTCCCTGAGGGAGTTCACAACCTCTGGATCAGTCTCGGCGCCTTGAAGAAAGCGGCAGTTTTTCCCGACAATCTCCTCATGCGCGTAACCGGTCATTTGCAGAAACGCCTGGTTGGCGAAAATGATCGGGTTGTCCGGTGCATTCGGATCGGTGACGATCATCGGCATACGAGTCGTTTCGACGGCAGCAAAAAATATATCTTTTGGATGATTGGAAATATCTGCGGAAACGTTGTCGTCTACCCGAAGGGTCTTGTGTGGCATCGCGTGCCTCCAAGCAACATTGGAGATCGTATGACCCCGCCGTCCGACCCAAATTCCCTTTTACAACGCTATTCAACCCGGCCTCACTACACGAGGCCGGGTCTTACACCCCATCAGGCAACCAGGACGCTCTCACGCGTCACTGCCCAGGGCGCAATCAAACGCTGCGGTGTCTGGCAGCTCTTGCGCTTGAACACAAAGTTGCTGCACTTCTGCGCAAACTGCTGGCGGTTGTGCACCATGTCCAACTCCATCTGGGCCAACTCGTGGTGACGGCAAAGCTCAATCTGTTCGAAATCCATAGCGGCCTTGCGCGCGCGATAAGCAGCGTATTTTCCATCAGTCAACGCACGCTTGGCCTCTTGCAGCAACCAGGCGCCGAACTCCCTCGGGCAGCGTGGGCCGATCTCCTGCACCATCCCGCATTGCCGCGCCTGAACGGCGTTGATCGGCAGGCATTCTTCGGTAAGTGTGTGCGCCTGTTCACTGCCGACCGCGCGAGGCAGGCTGTACGTCCAGTACTCGGAACCGTACAGGCCCATGGTTTTGTAATGAGGGTTCAACACAACACCCGCACGAGCGAACACGATGTCGGCCGCCAGCGCCAGCATCACACCGCCCGCACCGGCACTGCCGGTCAGGCCACTGACCACCAGTTGCCGGGACGTCAGCAACTCCCGGCAAACATCGTCGATCGCCTGGATATTGGCCCAGGCCTCCAGCCCCGGCACAGGCGCGGCCTGGATGACATTAAGGTGCACGCCGTTGGAAAAACTCCCGCGCCCGCCCTTGATCAACAGCACCCGTGTATCGCGCGCCTTGGCCCAACGCAGCGCAGCGACCAGCCGCCCGCACTGTTCGGTGCTCATGGCACCGTTGTAGAACTCGAAGGTCAGTTCGCCAACATGATCGAACTCACGGTAGCGAATCGGTTGATAGGCCAACTCATTGCAATCCTGGCCGGCGATTGAACTGTCCAGCACCGGAACATCCATCAACTGCCCGGCCAACACGTGGCGTGCCGGTAACTTGAAGGTTTCCTCCCCTGGCTGGGCCTTGCGCTTGAGTGAACCGATCCACACGCTTCGGTCGCCGGCGGCAACCAGCACCGCGTCGTCCTGAACCGCAAGAATCTCCCCCGGCAGGCCGCAGCGCGAATCCAGATGTGCGTCGTACAGGTAATATTGCCCACCTGCGAGACTCGCCAGCACGCCAGGCTGCCCGTCGGCGGCATCGATGCTGCGCTTGATGAACCGCGCGCAATCGTGCCAGCTGAAAGAGCGGTCGATCTGTTTCATATTCGGCTGCAAACGCCCGACGACATTGGGTTGCGTGTAATCGAGCGGCGTGGGCACGAAACCGCCGGCGAATTTTTCCACCACGTCGCGAATGCAATAGATCGCCGCGTCACTTACCGCACCGTTGTACAACTCGGATTTGCGCACATCGCTGGGCATATCGAATTCAAACGTCGACCAGATCGGCCCCGCGTCCATTTCTTCCACCGCCTGCAGCGCCGTGACGCCCCAGCGGCTGACCTGCTGCGTGATAGCCCAGTCCAACGCACTGGCGCCGCGATCACCGACGATACCCGGATGAATGATCACAATCGGTCGATCCGGGTTGCTCCATAGCTGGCGCGGTACCCGGTCCTTGAGGAAGGGACAGATCACGAGATCCGCCGCCGACTCCTCAATTTGCCGGCACACCGTGGCTTCATCCGTGAACACCACCACGCTGGGGTCATAACCCGATTGACGCAGGTCCAGCCAGGCACGCTGGGTCAAACCGTTGAACGCCGATGACAACAAGATGATCTTCATTGACCGCATGACGGACTCTTCCTTGAGAATGCGCGGCCAGTGGCATTCATTCAGCCTTCCCTGGCCTTTGATGGAGACGCCAGGGTAGAGCCAGAACCGGTGCGATCACCTGATCGAGATCAAGCTTGAGCCGGTTGCCGGAAGAGGCTTGTGCACGAAAGGTCTCAAGTCTGTCTAATTATGACTTGGACGGTCTTGGGAGGCGCGCCTTAGCATGGCCGCCATCGGAGTGATTACACGCTCCCCCTGCCAGGATAAATACCGATGAGCCTCAAATCCCTTATCGCCAACCCGCTGGGTTTCGGCACCGCGCCACTGGGCAATATGTTCCGCAACGTGCCACAGGCCGAGGTGCAAGCCACGGTCGATGCGGCCTGGAACAACGGCGTCCGTTATTTCGACACTGCACCGTTCTACGGTGCCGGCCTTTCCGAATCGCGGTTGGGTGAGGCCTTGATGGGCCGCCCTCGCGACGAATATGTGCTGAGCAGCAAAGTCGGCCGGATCCTCCTCGATGAACTGGAAGACCCGGGTAGCCGTGAACTGGGCGAAAAGAGCGGCCTGTTCGAATACGGCAACCGCAACCGTATCGTCGATGACTACAGCGCCGACGCTACCTTGCGCTCGATTGAGGACAGCTTGCGCCGCCTGAAAACCGATCACCTGGATATTGTCTGGATTCATGACATCGCCCAGGACTTCTATGGTGACGAGTGGCTGGAGCGCTTCGAGACCGCACGCAAAGGCGCGTTCCGCGTGCTGACTCGCCTGCGTGAAGAAGGCGTGATCAAGGCCTGGGGCCTGGGTGTAAACCGTGTCGAGCCGATCGAGTTGACCCTGGACCTGAACGAACCGCAACCCGATGGGTTCTTGCTGGCGGGCCGTTACTCGCTGCTGGACCACGACCGCGCCCTGCAACGCGTGATGCCGCAAGCGCTGGAGCAAGGTGTCGGCATCGTCGTGGGCGGCCCGTACAGCTCGGGTGTGACTGCCGGTGGCGAACACTTCGAATACCAGAAGGCGACCCAGCCGGTGCTGGACAAGCTTGAGCGCATACGTGAAGTCGCTCGCGCCCACGGCGTCGACGTCAAGGCCGCAGCCCTGCAGTTTGCCCTGGCCCACCCGGCCGTGGTCGCGGCGATCCCCGGGGCCACGCGACCGCTGCACGCCAACGAGGACCACGCAGCACTGAGTGCGCGGATTCCCGCCGCGTTCTGGAACGCTTTGCGCCAACAAGGACTGATCAGCGCTCTGGCGCCTGTGCCAGCTGCTTGAAGTCACGCCATTGACAGGGTCGCCGACGCCTTGAGCGAAGGCGGCCCCTTTGCACGCGACGGCTGGTCAAGCCTGGAACACCCGAGTAAAAGGTAAGGCAATTCCCAGGAGGTACCATGCAAGATCTACGTCAGCTGCGCTATTTTGTCGCCGTCGCCGAATGCGAAAATGTCGGCCGCGCAGCGGAACAACTGCACATATCCCAATCGCCCCTGAGCCGGCAAATCGCCCAGCTCGAAGATCACCTTGGCCTGGCCTTGTTCGAACGACGCAACCAGCGGCTATTCCTCACCGCCGATGGGCGCACCTTCCTGTCCGAAGCCCGCGGGCTGCTCAAGCACGCCGAACGCCTGGAGTCCCTGGGCAAGCGCCTGGGGCGTGGCGAGGAAGGCGGCCTGTGCATCGGCTACGTCAATCACGCCATCCATGCCGGCGTGTTGCCAGGCGCCGTGCGGGCAATCCGCGCCGAGCGCTCACAGATCCACATTGCGCTCTACAACATGACCCCACGCGAGCAGTTCGAGGGCCTGCGCCAACGCAGCCTGGACATCGCCCTGGTCTGCGAGCCTGCGCCCGAAAACGACCCTGACCTGCTCGCTCTCCCCGTGCTGAACGACCCCATGCTGCTGGCGATTCCAGCCGAACACCCGCTGGCGGCCAAGGCCGAACTCACCCCCGCCGACCTGCATGAACAGGAATGGATCATCACCGGGAGCCAGCCCGACCAGATCAATAAACGCGACGACTTCATCGCCCGATGCGCAGACGCCGGTTTCGTCCCGCGCTTGTCGCTGGAGGCGACCGACCCATTGAGCGTACTCGGGCTGGTGTCCGCCGGACTCGGCCTGGCCATGGTGCAAAGCAGCCTGGCCAGCAGCGCAGGCCCGACGGTGGTGTTGCGTGAGCTGGACTGGTTCAGGCCCTGCGTACGGTTGTGGGCCGCGTGGCACCGGGTGGACCTGCGCCCGATCGTGAGTGTTTTCCGCGAGCAGGTACTGGCACTGGCGGAGCAGCCAAGCCCAACCTGAGCTCAGGTATCGGTCACCGACTCCCGATGCTCAAACGTGGCGCGCTCGACTTTATAAAAGAAATTTTCCTGCGTGCCGTTGGCCAGTTGTATGATTGACGAGTGGGAGAACTTCCCGCCGATTTTCTCCATGGCGCGTTGCGAACGAATATTCTGCGCCGCGATATGAAACCAGACCGTGTCGACCCACTGGAAGGCATGCCTGAGCATCAGGCGCTTGAGTTCCCCGTTCGCCCCACCGCCCCATTTTTCGCGGGCCAGAAAGGTGTAGCCGATCGCGACCTCGCGTGCCTTCTCGTTGAATTCGTAATAACGCGAGCTGCCGACTACCTGGTTGCTGGAACGGTCGATCACCACCAGCACACTGTCCGACATCAGTGCGTCTTTGAACCATTCGCGAAAGACCGCTTCCTGGTAACGCGTAGGGCTGGGGTGCTGAGCCCAGATCAAAGGGTCGGACGCGACGTGATACAGCGCCTCAAAATCCCCTGGCGCCAGTGGGCGCAGCTCAAGTGACGCGCCAACGATTGGCGAAGCGACAGGCAGCGATTGCATCCATGCTCTCCAGGATCTGACCGTGCCCAGGCGGGGCACGAGATGTGGCTGATTAAACAGCGCTTGAACTTCCATCGCAAGAACCGGAGTTTTTGCTATCAAGGGGCGCCCTACTCTGTTTTCTCGGCAGCGACACGTGTAACTGCCGTCGAATGACTGGAGCCGGCATGCACCGAATCGACACCCTTGATTGGCACAGTATCCGCGTGGCACTCGACCAGGAAGGCTTTGTCGTGCTGCCTGGATTCCTCAGCCCGCCCGACTGGAAGCGCGAACACCACCCTGCGCTGCTGAACCGCCTCAGGCACGGGTTTTATGCGCCCCTGGCGCAGATCGCAAACCACTGGAACCTGATCGGCGAACGGCCATACACGTTCCCGTTGCAACTCTGCGCCGGCCGACGGGAGGAACCCTCGCAACTGTTGTGCCTGGGTGAAGGCGAGTACCTGGAGCTTGGGCAGGATATAGCTGACGAACAGGGCTTTCCGTTTCAGCTGGTCGCGTTGCTGTCCGCTCCAGGGCAGGACTTCACCGGCGGCGAGCTTGTGCTGGTCGAGCAGCGGCCGAGGATGCAGTCACGCCCGATGGTGGTGCCCCTGCGCCTGGGGGATATCGCCATCACCACCACGGCGCAACGGCCTTTCAAAGGCAGCAAGGGCTACTACCGCGTCACGATGAAACGCGCTATCAGCCGGGTAAGAAGCGGCGAGCGGCTTGGGTTTTTCCTGAACTTTCACTGTGCAGCGGAGCGGGTCCATGGATGACCGGCGTGTCTGGATGCTATTGAGCCCAGTAGGCCATCCCTGCCCCAGTAGCCAACCGGGAACGCTGGGCGGCCATCGGCAGGGCAAACGTTACGGCAAGCTCGATTGCCGAGCGGCGCTGCTAGCAATCGCGCGTGGCGGCTATGTGAAAAATCGCGTGTTCTTCCTCGACGAACCCAGCGCGATCGCCGCGGGCTATCGCCCTTGCGCCATCTGTATGCCTGCCGAATATCAACAATGGAAACATCATGAAAACCCAAAATGACCTGATGCTCGAAAGCCCTCTCGTCTGTGGGGCCGACCTGGCAGACCTGGATTGGCAGGTGATTGAAGCGTCACTGATGACCAGCGGGTTTGCGCGACTGCCGACCTTGCTCACCCGCCAGACATGCCAGGACTTGGCGGCGCTGTACGCCGATACCGACTGCTTTCGCAGCCGCATCATCATGGAGCGCCACGCCTTCGGCCGAGGTGAATACCAGTATTTCCGTTATTCCCTGCCAGCCCTCGTCGAAGACCTGCGAACCCGGTTGTACAGCCACCTTGCGCCCATCGCCAACCGCTGGCACTCGGCATTGAAGACGGGTCAACGGTTCCCCGAGACTCACCGCGCGTTCAAAGCCGTTTGTCATCAGGCCGGCCAATGCAGGCCCACACCGTTGATGCTGCGCTACCGGGAAAATGACTACACCTGCCTTCACCAAGACCTGTATGGCGAGCAGGTGTTTCCTTTTCAGGTGGTGTTCCTGCTGGATCAGCCGGGGCTGGATTTCGAAGGGGGCGAGTTCGTCCTCACCCAGACCCGCGCCAACCGGCCAGGCGAGGTTGAGGTCATCCCGCTAGAGCAAGGCCAGGCAGTCATTTTCGCGGTGAACAGCCGTCCGGCGCGTTCGGCCCGGGGGTTTTGCCGGGTGACGGTTCGCCACGGGGTAAGCCGGCTTCATCGTGGCGAACGCCGAACCCTCGGTATCATTTTCCACGATGCCAGATGAATGGGTGCCGATACGTCGGGAACAACTGTCCGCCAATAACGTTGCCAAAGGCAGCGGCAACGCTACCTATCGCCTACGATTAACCGCACCCTCCCCTCCAACGCCAGGAGACGCACCATGCACGCCCACAGCACGGCAATTGTCCTGATCGAATACCAGAACGATTTCACTACGCCCGGTGGCGTCTTCCACGACGCCGTGAAAGACGTGATGCACGCATCCAACATGCTGGCCAACACCGCCGCAACCATTGAACAGGCGCGCAAGCTCGGCGTGACCATCATCCACATGCCGATCCAGTTTGCCGACAGCTACCCTGAGCTGACCTTGCGCTCCTACGGGATTCTCAAAGGCGTCGTAGACGCAGGCGCCTTCCGTGCCGGTGCCTGGGGCGCGCAGATCACTGATGCCTTGAGCCGCGAACCCGGTGATATCCTGGTTGAGGGCAAGCGTGGGTTGGACGCGTTCGCCAGCACCGGCCTGGACCTGGTGCTGCGCAACAACGGCATCCAGAACCTGGTGGTCGCGGGATTCCTGACCAATTGCTGCGTCGAAGGCACGGTGCGCTCGGGTTATGAAAAAGGCTACGACGTGGTCACCCTGACCGATTGCACCGCGACATTCAGCGCAGAACAACAGCACGCAGCCGAAAGCTACACGCTGCCGATGTTTTCCCAGCCACTGCAACACACAGCGTTTCTGGCGGGGCTGAAAGCACAATAAACAAGGGGCGACTCATCAACGAGTCGCCCCCTGTTCAATAAACCAATCGCTCAGCGCTTCGGCACTCAAAGCATCGGTGTATGGCTGACCACCCGCAGCGCCAGGCCCTCGTAGGCATCCAGCGTGAGGGTGAATTCACCCTCGGCGGTGAGGTCGCCCTCGACCCGCTCGTTGATGATGTCTACCACCGGGCCCGGCGCGATATTGGGCAGGTGCAGGGTTTCGGTAATCGGCGTGGCACCGAAGTTGAGTGCCGTAATTTGCGTGCCCTTCCCCGCCGGCAGTTCGTGGACCATCACCAGCAAGCCTGGGTGCTCGACATCCGGCACCAGGATCTGCCGGCTGGCCGCGATGTCATAGGCACGGCGCACCGCAAGGATCTTTTGCAGTTGCGACGCAAACGATTCCGGATCCTGCAACTGCTCGTTCAGGTTGCCGTACAAGGTTCGCGCGCGCGGCATGTGCCCGGCCGACAACTCAGCGTCCGGGTTCAGGTCCACCAGGTCGTAGGCACCGCGATGGATCCAGCGGGTGTCGCCATCCGTCATCAGATGCGCCACCTGCTGCGCCGCCAATGGCAACGCACCCACCAGGTCCCAGCCTGACAAGGCGAACACCCCAGGTTGCATCGCGTTATACATCACCAACAACAGGTGTAGCTGGCGGATCTGCCTGATATCGGCAGCTGTGATCGCCTCCAGATCACGAATACCCAGGGCGGCAGTGATGATGCTTGCCGTGGTACAGGACACCCCATTCGTCACGAACTTGAGGTTATACGGCGCCTGCTCACCGGCCAGGCGCTCGTACATCTGCTCGCGGATGTGTTCGCGCAGGATGTTGCCGGGAAAGGTCTGGCCTTGATAGAGGTAAGTGTCATGGGCATGCAGGGTCCAGAAATGCACCAGTTCCAGGGTCAGTTCATCGTGGTTCTGTAACGCGTGGATCAGCGAGCCGGGGTCAATGCCCTGGCTGTGCATCTCGCGCAGCATCAGGCGCAAAAACTCCGTGTCCCCCATCAGCAAAGCATGCTGGTAGGCCGGCCGGGTGATGAAGTCATAGGACAGGTCCGCACCGCCGTGGGACATGGCGGCAATATCGTCCACGGTCAGGTTCAGTTCCTGGAAGCTGAACCCGCCCGCCTTGCGAATCGCACCGCCCAGCAACTGGTTGCCGGTGACGGCCAGCGGATGGCTTTCCGACCAGGCCGTGCCATCGAGCCTGCGCTCCACCCCCAGGAAGCCGTTGGCGTCCAGGCGCAGGATCTTGGAGCCCATCACATCGATGGCGTGCAAGGCGTCACCAATGATCATTTGTTGCGCGGCGAACGAAGGGTCCAGCCAGTTGAGGGACGGCTGCCCCTCCTTGAAGTAATGCAGGTACACCCAGCGCCGCGGCTTGCCGTCCACGCCCTGCACCACGGGCGTTGCGCTCCAGTCGGTTTCCTTAACCCCCGGTTCGAAGAAGATCACGCGTTGCAGTTGGCCGACGATGTAGTGCTTGTCGCGCAATGCGTCGACCTGCGCCGGGCTGAGGTTCTGCGCATCGCGCCCTTCGGCGACTTCAGGCAGCAAGGGCCAGTCTTCTTCGCGTATTTCCACCATGTGGTAAAGACCGGGATAGTCTTCATAGGCCATTTCGGCCAGGCGAAAATCCGCGCCCTTGCCGGTGTGCGATGGGATGACGTCGTCAATCACCACCGCGTTGTGCGCCGCCGCCATGCGCGTCAATGCCTGCAACTGTGCATCGGTGCCCAGTTGCGGATCGATTTCGAAGCTGATGCGGTCGAAATTGCCATCGATGGTCGGCGTGTGCCGGGTACCCGAAAGCCCGCCGGACTTTTTCAACGGCCCGTTGTGAACGCCCTGAATGCCGATCTTCGACAGCGCGTGCCACAGGCTTTCGTCCCCCAACGCCTCCAGCACCGTGCCGCCTTCGCGGGTCACAATCGAAGCCGGGTACGCGGTAAACCATACAGACGACAACGCGGACGCATCACGGGGCCGGGTCTGCGCGTAGGGCTGCTGCCACAAGCGTCCCTGCCCCGAATAGAGCCTGGCCCGCTGCCGCGCCGCATGCAGCATCGATTGCTCAACCAGCCAGTTCACATGATCGTTGTCTGCCGCCGTCATAAGCCTGATACCTGTGTGGTGGAAAGGGTATTGGTAAGCATAGGAGGGTCAATGGCGGCCATTCGTTGCATTGCGATGGCGGCAACTATTGCAGCTGCCGATATTGGCGTGGGGTGAACCCGGTCGACGCCTTGAATTGGCGAGTGAATGCGCTGTGGTCGGTATAGCCGCATTGCAGCGCAACTTCAGTGATCGGTAATTCGCTGTGCAATAACCGATGGGCATGCTCCAGGCGTACTTTCTGGATCATCTGCCGTGGCGTCAGATGGAATACACGCTTGCAGTAGCGTTCCAGTTGCGCCACGGAAATCCCGGCGATACGCGTCAGCTCGCCCAAGGTGACGCGGCGGTTGAAATGCTGGCGGATGTACTCGTCCACGGCCGCCAGGCGTTGATAGGCAGGGTGGGTTTCGCTGGCCGATTGCAGGTCGACGGAAATCCCGGCCAAACCGATGACTCGCCCTTCCTGGTCGTACAACGGCCATTTATGGGTCAGGCACCAACCCGGTTCGCGGGTGCCGTAGAGGTGCAATTCCAGCTGGTCCTCCAGCACCAAGCCCTCCTCCAGCACACGCCGGTCCTGTTCGGTATAGCCCGGCCCGAGTTGCGCAGGGAAGACTTCGGCGCTGGTCTTGCCCAGCAGCGGTTGCAGCTGCTTGAGGCCGCAGCGCTGCACCAGCGTGTGGTTGGCGAGTACGTAACGGGCGTCGACATCCTTGATGAAAATCGCGGCATTGGGGATCACATCCAGCATTGGCAACAGCTGCGCCACGCCGCTCAACAACTGCTCGATGCTTTCCGGCCCATTGGCCTCGTGCCCCAGGCACAGGCTCGCAAACGCGGAGTGCAACATAGGCGAAACTCCAGTTTTTCGAGCAGAGTGCCCCATGCCCGGGGTCCTGTCGAGCGCGACAAATTGTGCCGAATTCGTCATCCACATCTGCGCAAAACATCAATCGTCGCCCGCGTGATGCGTTCAGGATAGCGCCACTGCATGCCTATCCAATAACTCACAAGAAGGCGCCGCCATGTCTGCTCAAGGCAAGTTCAAGAAACAACTTTCACTGATGGACCTCACCTTTATCGGGCTGGGTGCCATCTTCGGTTCGGGCTGGTTGTTTGCGGCCAGCCATGTGTCTGCAATCGCCGGTCCCGCAGGGATTTTCTCCTGGTTGCTGGGTGGTTTCGCGGTGCTGCTGCTGGGTATTGTGTACTGCGAACTGGGCGCCGCGTTGCCCCGTGCCGGTGGTGTGGTGCGTTACCCCGTGTACTCCCACGGCCCGTTGCTCGGCTACTTGATGGGTTTTATCACGCTGATTGCGTTTTCCAGCCTGGTGGCGATTGAAGTGGTCGCCTCGCGCCAATATGCGGCGGCATGGTTTCCCGAGCTGACCAAGGCCAATTCCAGCGACCCGACCGCCCTCGGCTGGCTGGTGCAGTTTGCTCTGCTGTGCCTGTTCTTCCTCCTCAACTACCGCAGCGTGAAGACCTTCGCCATCGCCAATAACCTGGTGAGCGTGTTCAAGTTCATCGTGCCGTTGCTGGTGATCGGCGTGCTGTTTACCTTCTTCAAACCGGAAAATTTCCAGGTACATGGCTTCGCGCCCTTTGGCCTTTCGGGGATTGAAATGGCCGTGTCGGCCGGCGGTGTGATTTTTGCGTACCTGGGGCTCACGCCGATCATCTCGGTGGCCAGTGAAGTAAAAAACCCGCAACGCACGATTCCGATTGCGCTGATCCTTTCCGTATTGCTCTCCACCGCGATCTACGTATTGCTGCAAACCGCGTTCCTCGGTGGTGTACCGACGCACATGCTCGCCGACGGCTGGGCCGGGATCAGCAAACAGCTGGCGCTGCCTTATCGCGACATCGCCCTGGCACTGGGCGTGGGTTGGCTGGCGTACCTGGTGGTGGCCGACGCGGTGATCTCCCCCAGCGGCTGCGGCAATATCTACATGAACGCCACCCCGCGCGTGGTGTATGGCTGGGCACAGACCGGGACCTTCTTCAAGGTGTTCACGCGCATCGATGAAAAGTCCGGCATCCCGCGCCCGGCGCTGTGGCTGACCTTCGGCCTGTCGGTGTTCTGGACCCTGCCATTTCCGTCCTGGGAAGCACTGATCAACGTAGTCTCCGCCGCCCTGATCCTCAGTTACGCGGTGGCCCCGGTAACCGTTGCCGCCCTGCGCCGCAACGCCCCGCGCCTGGTGCGCCCGTTCCGCGTCAAGGGCATGGCGGTACTCGGCCCGCTGTCATTCATCATTGCCGCGCTGATCGTGTACTGGTCCGGCTGGAGCACGGTGTCCTGGCTGCTTGGCCTGCAAATCCTGATGTTCGTGGTGTACCTGCTGTGCGCACGCTGGGTGCCGACCGCGCACCTGAACATCCGGCAGCAAGTGCGTTCGTCGGCGTGGCTGATCGGTTTCTATGCGCTGACCATCCTGCTCTCCAAGCTCGGCAGCTTCGGTGGCATCGGTGCGATCAGCCATCCATTCGACACGGTGGTCGTCGCGGCCTGCGCCTTGGGTATTTATTACTGGGGTGCCGCTACCGGTGTGCCTGCGCATCTTGTACGCCTGGAAAACGACGACGACGAAAGCGAAGCCGTCAGCGATACGCACTACAGCGCCCCACTGTCCCCGGCTACCCATTGATGGAGCTTGCCATGAAACAGCTGCACGTTATCGACTCCCATACCGGCGGCGAACCTACGCGCCTGGTCATGGACGGTTTTCCTGAGCTGGTCGGCAATACCCTTGCCGAAAAACTTGAATACCTGCGTACCCATCACGATCAATGGCGTCGCGCCTGCCTGCTGGAGCCCCGTGGCAACGACGTGCTGGTCGGTGCGTTGTATTGCGAGCCGATCACTCCCGGCGCGACGTGCGGGGTGATCTTCTTCAATAACGCCGGCTACCTCGGCATGTGCGGCCACGGCACCATCGGCCTGGTGGCCTCGCTGCACTACCTGGGCCATATCGCGCCCGGAGTGCACAACATCGATACGCCGGTCGGCCCGGTCGCCGCCACACTGCATGCAGACGGCGCCGTGACCCTGCGCAATGTGCCCGCCTATCGCTATCGCCAGGGCGTGCCCGTGGAGGTGCCAGGCTATGGCGTCGTGCACGGCGACATTGCCTGGGGCGGTAACTGGTTTTTCCTGGTGTCGGACCACGGCCATACGCTGCGGATGGATAACGTCGACGCCCTGGGCGACTACACCCGGGCGATGCTCAAAGCCCTGCAGACCCACGGCATTTGCGGCGCAGACGGTGCAGTGATCGACCATATCGAACTGTTCGCCGACGACGCCCAGGCGCACAGCCGCAACTTCGTCATGTGCCCCGGCGGCGCTTACGACCGTTCGCCTTGCGGCACAGGCACCAGCGCCAAGCTCGCCTGCCTGGCCACCGATGGAAAACTCGCCGTGGGTGAAACCTGGGTGCAAGCCAGCATCACCGGCAGCCAATTCGAAGGCCGTTATGAATGGGACGGCGAACACGTACGCCCCTTCATTACCGGCCGCGCCTATATGACCGCCGACAGCACCTTGCTGATCGACGCGCAGGACCCTTTCGCCTGGGGCATCTGAGCCCTCACCTCTTCAACTGAACGGAGCTAAAACAATGAGCGACAACATCTTCACCGGTTGTATCCCCGCACTGATGACCCCGTGCACCCCGGACCGCAAGCCGGACTTCGATGCGCTGGTTGCCAAAGGCCGCGAACTGATCGATATCGGCATGAGCGCCGTGGTGTATTGCGGCTCCATGGGCGACTGGCCGTTGCTCACCGAAGCCGAACGCCAGGAAGGCGTGGCACGCCTGGTGGCTGCCGGCGTACCGACCATTGTCGGCACCGGTGCGGTGAACAGCCGTGAAGCGGTGGCCCACGCGGCCCATGCGGCCAAGGTCGGCGCCCATGGCTTGATGGTGATTCCCCGCGTGCTGTCGCGTGGCGCCAGCGCCACCGCGCAAAAGGCCCACTTCGCGGCGATTCTCAAGGCGGCGCCCAACCTGCCGGCCGTGATCTACAACAGCCCTTACTACGGTTTCGCCACGCGTGCCGACCTGTTCTTCGAACTGCGCCGCGAACACCCGAACCTGATCGGCTTCAAGGAGTTCGGCGGTGGCGCCGACCTGCGTTATGCGGCGGAAAACATCACCTCCAAGGACGATGACGTCACCCTGATGGTGGGCGTCGATACCCAGGTGGTCCACGGTTTCGTCAACTGCAACGCCACCGGCGCCATCACGGGTATCGGCAACGCCCTGCCCCGGGAAGTGCTGCAACTGGTCGCCTTGAGCAAGCAGGCCGCCAAGGGCGATGCCAAGGCCCGACGCCAGGCCCGTGAACTGGAAGCGGCGCTGGCCGTGTTGTCCTCCTTCGACGAAGGCTGCGACCTGGTGCTGTATTACAAGCACTTGATGGTGCTCAACGGCGACCGGCAATACGCCCTGCACTTCAATGAAACCGACGTGCTCAGCGACGCCCAGCGTCGTTATGCCGAAAACCAGTACGCACTGTTCCGCCAGTGGTACGCCAACTGGTCGGCCGAACAGAACGTCGCCTGACCTTTACGCGCCGCCGTGACGGCCACGGCGGCCAACCCCTCTATTCGCAGGACGACTCCATGACTCTGACGGGCAGTATGCTGATCGGTCAGCACGCCGTTTCCGGCAATCGCGAAGCGATCCGGGCCATCAATCCCGCCACCCATACGCCACTGGAACCCGCCTACCACGGCGGCAGTGGCGAACACGTCGAACAGGCCTGCGCCCTGGCATGGGCAGCGTTCGACACGTATCGCGAAACCTCCCTGGAGGCTCGCGCCACGTTTCTCGAAAGCATTGCCGACCACATCGAGGCGCTCGGCGATGCATTGATCGAACGCGCCGTGGCCGAAACCGGCCTGCCGCCTCTGCGCATCCAAGGCGAGCGCGGCCGTACCTGCGGGCAATTGCGCACCTTCGCACGCACCGTGCGTGCCGGTGAATGGCTCGACGTGCGGGTGGACACTGCCCAGCCTGCACGACAACCGCTGCCCCGGGCGGACCTGCGTCAACGCCATGTGCCGCTCGGACCGGTGGCGGTCTTCGGCGCGAGTAATTTCCCGCTGGCATTTTCCGTGGCCGGCGGCGACACCGCCTCGGCCCTGGCGGCGGGATGCCCGGTGATCGTCAAGGCACACGGCGCCCATCCCGGCACCAGCGAGCTGGTCGGACGTGCGGTGGCCCAGGCGGTAAACGCCTGTGGTTTGCCCCCGGGCGTGTTTTCACTGCTGTACGGTTCGGGGCGTGAAGTGGGTATCGCCCTGGTCACCGATGCGCGAATCAAGGCCGTCGGCTTTACCGGTTCGCGCAGCGGCGGTCTCGCCTTGACCCAGGCGACGCAGGCGCGGCCGGAGCCGATCCCGGTATACGCCGAGATGAGTTCGATCAACCCGGTGCTGCTGTTTCCTGCGGCACTGCAAGCCCGCGCGTCCGCATTGGCTCAAGGGTTTGTGACCTCGTTGACCCAGGGTGCCGGGCAGTTTTGTACCAACCCAGGCTTGGTGATTGCCACTGCCGGCGACGCGCTGGATCGCTTCGTCGGTGCGGCAAGCGCGCAGCTTCAGGAATGCGCAGCCCAGACCATGCTCACATCCGGTATTTTCAACGCCTATGCAACCGGCGTGACTGCACTGGCGGAACACGCACAGATCGCCGCACAAGGTTTGGCGCCCACAGGCCCGAACCAAGGCCAGGCGCATCTGTTCATCACCCAGGCCGACGCCTTTCTAGCCAACGAGCAGCTGCAAGTGGAAGTATTCGGGGCCGCCTCGCTGCTGGTGGTGTGCGCCGACGACGAGCAAGTGCGCCAGGTGTGCGAGCATCTGGAAGGCCAGCTCACCGCCACCCTGCACCTGGATGAAGCCGACCTGACAAGCGCCAAAGCCTTGCTGCCGGTGCTTGAACGCAAAGCCGGGCGCCTATTGGTCAACGGCTGGCCAACCGGCGTGGAGGTCTGCGACGCCATGGTCCACGGCGGCCCATTCCCGGCGACCTCCGACGCGCGCAGCACTTCGGTGGGCACGGCGGCGATCCTGCGTTTCCTGCGCCCGGTGTGCTATCAGGACTTTCCGGACAGCCTGCTGCCCCGCGCGCTTGAGCGGGCCAATCCGCTGCAGCTGCGGCGCCTGCTCGACGGCCAGAGAGAGGTGTAGGCCATGTCCGCTTCCAACACGGCCGATATCGCCGTCGTCGGCGCCGGCATTATCGGCGTCGCCTGCGCCCTGCAACTGGCGCGTCAGGGCCGCCGCGTAGTGGTCCTCGACCCACAGGAGCCGGGCATGGGTGCCTCCTATGGCAATGCCGGGCACCTGGCGACCGAGCAGGTGTTTCCGATTGCCGATGTGTCGATCCTCAAGCGTCTGCCGGCGATGCTGGTGGACCCCATGGGCCCATTGCGCCTGGACTGGAAATACCTGCCCCGCGCCCTGCCCTGGTTTGTGCGCCTGCTGTTGAACCTGCGCCCGGCCCGCTACCGGCGTACGGTGGCGGGCATTCGTGCGCTCAATGAGGCCAGCCTGGGGGCATGGCAGCGCTTGTTGCATTCGATCGGGCAACCACACCTGCTGCGTGAAGACGGCTCGCTGCTGGTGTATGAGCGCGCCGAGTCCCATGCGGCGATTGAGGCGTTGCGCGAGCGCATGCAGCAGCAGAACGTGGCGGTGCAGTTCTGGTCAGGCGACGCGGTACGCCAGGCGGCGCCGCAATTGAGCGACGACATCCGCGGTGCGCTGTTTTTCCCCGGCACAGGCCATTTTCTCGACCCCTTTCAGGTGGTCGGCGAGCTGGTCAAGGCCGCCAAGGCTCAAGGTGTGCAGTTCCTCAAGCAGCGCGTCATGGATGGGCGTATCGAGGGCGATGGTGTTTCACTGATGACCGACCAGGGCGTAGTTACGGCACACCAGGCACTGATCGCCTGCGGTGCACATTCGGCCCGGCTCACCGCTGCACTGACCGGTAAAAAAGTCCCGCTGGACACCGAACGTGGCTATCACCTGATGCTGCCCCACGAGCGGGACCGCCTGCCCTTCGCAGTGACGTCCTTTGAACGCAAGTTCATCATGACGCCCATGGCCGGTGGCTTGCGCCTGGCCGGTACCGTGGAGTTCGCCGGGCTGGATCGACCGGCGAATATGCAGCGCGCCTGGCAATTGCATCGCTTGAGCCAGGGCTTGTTTCGGCAGGACCTGAGTACGCAGGACGCCACGCCCTGGATGGGCTTTCGGCCGTCCCTGCCCGATTCCTTGCCGATCATTGATCGTGTCTGCAACGGCAAGGTACTGCTCGCGTTCGGCCATCAGCATCTGGGGCTGACGCAGGCGGCCGTCACAGCGCAAATGGTTGCTCAGTTGCTCGTAACCGGTACCGCGCAGCCCCCTTTGCCGGAACTCGCCCCGTACCGGCTGGAACGTTTTTGAAGCGTCACTCGCAGCGGCTGGCTACTTGACCAGCCGCTTCTCTTTCGACGGCCTGTACCCAAAGTAGGCGCTGTAGCACTTGCTGAAATGACTCGGCGACACAAACCCGCACGCCACCAGCACATCCACTTGTGACAACTCGGTGTGCTGCAACAGACGCCGCGCCTCCGTCACCCGCAACTCCATGTAATAGCGTTGCGGTGTGGTGCCCAACTGCTCCTTGAACAAGCGCTCAAGCTGGCGTCGGGAACGCCCGGCATACACCGCCAGTTGGTCCAGTTCGAGAGGTTCCTCCAGGTTGGCGTCCATCAGTTTCACCACTTCGCGCAACGGCGCGCTGACGCAGACGTTCTCCGTGGGTTTGATCCGGCGATAGCGCGACTCTTCGAACGCCAGGATGTCTTCGATCCCTTCGACCAAGGCCTTGCCGTGCAGGCTCTTGATCCAGTCGAGCGCCATATGGAAGGCGCCCGATGGGCTGGAGGCGGTCAGACGGTCGCGGTCGATCACGTAGGGCTCGCTCGTGACCTGGGCCGCCTTGGAGACCTCCGCCAGCGCCGGGCGATGTTCCGGGTGAATGGCGCAGCGATAACCGTCCAGCAGCCCCGCACGCCCCAGGAACCAGGCGCCGTTCCACAGGCCGGCGAGCCCAATGCCTTGTTCGTCGGCGGCATGCAGCAGCTGTATCAACTCATCGCCCGCTTTGAGCTCGGTACGGAAACCGCCACAGATCACCAATAGATCCAGATCCTGCAATGCCGAAGATTGCAGGGGCGCATCGGGGCGGATCACCAGGCCCAGGTCGCTGATAACCTCGGCGTCGCTGAAGCCGAAAGTACGCGTGGAAAACAGCTCGGGCCGCAACAGGTTGGCGGTGATCAGGGTATCGAGCGCCTGGGTGAATGCAGGCAGGGAGAAGTGCTCAAGCAACAAAAAGCCGACGCGGGTGCGCGGCGACGGCTGTTGGGAGGAATCATTGAGGTAGCGCAGGTTCTTGCCTTTCATGCCACCGCTGAACTGACGTCTTTCCATCGAGGCTCGGCCCACTTTTTATTGTCGAATGCTGTGGGCGACATCTTAGAGGATTGGTGCAGCAAAGCGGCGAAAACGTGGCATGCGGTGCTGAGCTTGATAAACACCACCCGCTCCCAAGCCCGCGCCCGTGCAGACGCGGCCTCATCTGATACGGTTTTTTCTTTACCATCTGCGTCTGTATCGAAATCTGCCTCGGGCGGACAATTGCCTCACTCCCGACACCCTTGTCGAGCCTGGCAGGCAGGTGCCTGCCGTTCCCTTCCCTTCGGAGGCGTTATGACCAAGATGGCACTTTTCCTGTTCGGTTTTCTGGTGCTGACCATCGGCATCGGCATGCTGGCGACCATATCGCCGGTTTAATGCCGTTCAGCTGCCCGCGAGCATCGGATACAACGACACCACCAACAACGCAGCCATCACCCCGTTGAACAACCGCAACCAGCGCGGCTCGCGCAACACATTGCGCAAGCCGCTGCCACAGCCCACCCAGAGGCACACGCTGGGCAAGTTGACCACGGCAAACACCAGGGCGATCACCAGCACATTGGTGACATAGCCCTCAGCTGGCGTATAGGTAGTGATTGCGCCCAACGCCATGATCCACGCCTTGGGGTTGACCCATTGAAACACCGCTGCCGCCAGGAACGTCATGGGTTTGCCCTGCTCGTCGCTGCTGTCGGACATGCCGGCGGAGGTCGCAATCTTCCAGGCCAGGTACAGCAAGTAGGTCGCGCCCGCATAGCGCAACAGCGTGTAGGCCCATGGGAACAACTTGAACACTTCGCCCAGGCCCAGCCCGACCGAAATCACCAACACCATGAAGCCGACGCTGATCCCCAGGGCGTGGGGCATCGACCGGCGAAACCCGAAGTTCACCCCCGACGCCAGCAACATGGTGTTGTTGGGGCCAGGGGTAATCGAAGACACGAAAGCGAACAGCACAAAGGCTGACAGCAGGCTGGTGGAAATGAACATGGCGCGGCATCCTGGCGATGTGTATGCCTGCGACAGTAGTGGGTTTGCGCCCCTGGCGCCCCGTACAGCTAAGGATGGATCCAGGAATACACTTTGGCGGTGTTGAGGAACTGCGGCAGCGGGCGGAACCGTATGCCGTTCCTCCTTTTTGGCGCGACTGTAACGCTTGGAAGGGGCGCAAAAAAAATCACGCATGGGTTAAGTTATGCCGATTGGGGCCGTTTACCGTTATCTGGAACTACAAAGATCACACTCAGCTTGAACTGGATGCGCTGTATTCCTCCCGCCTGACCCGTTTTATCGCCTGGCCAGCACTGGCATTTGTGCAGCCGAGGCAGAACAATCTAGCGCGTCTTGGCACCCGAGGCCCGCGCCTGACGTGCTCGCTCCGGTGCCACGGCGACGCTGCAGGCTATGAAACGCGCCGGTTTTTTTGAGCAGCGAGCGTACAGGGAATTGTTCAGCATGGAGGGACTGATTGATGCCTGAGATAACCGATCGCACTAGCCGGGCAACCAAAGTCGCCGCCGTCGCACTGCTCATGACCATGGTCATGCTGGGCGTATTCCCGATCGACGTGCTCCTGCCCTCGTTCCCAGCGCTGTCAGCGCACTTCAGCACCACACCATCGGACATTGCATTGTCCGTCAGCGTGTTCGCTATCGGCATCTCGCTCTCGCAATTGCTGATCGGCCCCTTGTCTGACGCACTTGGTCGCAAGAATCTGCTGCTGGGCGGCATGGCCGTTTCGGTGGTGGGCGCCTTGGGCTGCGTCTGGGCCAAGGACTATGCTGCCTTTCTGATATTTCGCGTCACCCAGGCGATAGGTTGCGGCTGTTTTGTATTGTCCCAGGCGCTGGTGCAGGACCTGTTCGTGGGCAAGGAGCGTGACCGGTTGCGCATCCTGATGGTGACGGCCAGCGGGATCTTCATTTCGATCTCGCCGCTGGTGGGCACCGTGCTGCAGCATTGGCTGGACTGGCAGGGCAGCTTTTATGTGTTCGCCGCGATTGCCATCGTGGTGTTTATCAAGGCCAGTGTGTCGCTGCGCAACCCGCCAGCCCTGAATGCGGGGGCGAACCTCAATATCTTCAAGACCTACGGGCAGTTGTGTCGCCACTTCAATTTCATCGCGTATTGGCTGATCTGCGCCATTGTGTTTGCCTGCCATTTCTCGTTTATCGTGGTCTCGCCCCTGGTATTCATTGAACAGTTGCACATGAGCAGCTACGAGTTCTCGCTGATGTTGCTGCTCTATGGTGCGGCTTACGTCATGGGCGGCGTGCTCGCTGGTGTACTCAACAAACGCCTGGAATCGGCAACGCAAATAAACACCGGCTTGTGCCTTATTTTCCTCGCGGGGCTGACGATGATGCTGTTGGCAAACCTCTACGGCCTGACGCCACTGACCGTGCTGGTGCCCATGATGATCTGCACGGCGGGCACGACCATCACGCGGCCCGCCGCGACATCCAGAGCGATGGAGCTGTTCCCGGACAACGCCGGGGCTTCGGCTTCGGCAGGTAATACGATTATTTTCATCGGCGGCGGGTTGATCAGTGCCTGGTCAATCTCAGTCGTTATGACCTTCAAATGACGCTGGCCATCAGCTTCATTGTCCTGAGCGGTAGCGCGCTGTTTATCAACGAACGCATCAATCGGGCGGCCAGGATACAAAGCCTGGCGTGATGCGCGGTTGACCGGTACATAGCTTTGGAAACAGAGGGTCTCAGGAACCCGTGACGCTTCATCGTTGCGAAGCCACAAACACAAAAAAAAGGCGCTCCTGAGAGCGCCTTTTTCATTACCGCTTACTTACTGCACACTTACCTCACGCAGGTCGGTATCTTTACCGCCACCAATCGTGATGCGTTTAGGCTTGGCCTCTTCAGGCACCACACGCAACAAGTCAATGCTTAATAGCCCGTTGTTCATCGAGGCGGCGCGCACCTCGATATGATCCGCCAGGCGGAACGACAACCGGAATGCCCGTTGCGCAATGCCCTGGTGCAGATAGGTGACTTCTTTCTCGGTTTCGCGCTTGTCACCCACGACTGTCAAGACGCCCTTCTCGACCTGAATATCCAGATCCGCTTCAGTGAGTCCGGCTACAGCAATGACAATGCGATATTCATCATCACCGTGCTTTTCCACGTTATGAGGCGGATAGGTGTTTGGAGCCTCGCTGCGCAGCGCCGACTCAAACAGGTCATTGAAGCGATCGAAGCCCACGGATTGACGGAACAATGGGGCCAGCGAAAGGGTAGTAGCCATCTCGAAATCTCCTGATTAAATCCAAGTGATTAAGTGCGCGACCCGCATTCGGCGTCGCGTGATAAAAATTTATGTACGCCAAAAAAAATTTCAAGATCGCAGAAAAAAATTTTTACACACCGAGTCAGCGTTGGTTGGAGGGCCAAAGATTTCGGTGTCTGGGGACCGTTCCGATTGCCGCACCGGATAAAATCCGCAGGCACAAAAAAACCCGCAACCTGATGGTTGTGGGGCTTTAGACAGGGGAGGCAGAGGTCGGAATCGAACCGGCGCAGACGCAGACAATCATCAAAGGCCGTATTCGGCTTTCTCTGTGGTGTCACGCTGAAACAGCGGTACACACCATTTGCTGGTGTATACCGGCCAGCGTCGTGTTTCGTTTACTTAAGGGTGCCAGACGCGTCCTGCTCAACCACCAGATCTAACACATAAACCTTCGACGGGGCGTCGGCTGGCGGATTCTTCCATTCGTATTCCTTTACCCGCAACACGGTACGCACTCCATCATGATGCTCGAAGCCTTCGATAGGCTGATACAGCGGATGCCATGTGTCCTGGGTCGGACGCTGCAGGCCGGCGTCGTCATAGCGACGCTCGCGCACTTGTAAACATTGATAGTCAGGGATCATCGGATGGCTGCACTTGACGGTCTTGGGCGCTACCTCCAGGAACTTGACCTCACCCTTGCTACCGTAGCGCGTCTCCGGAGTAGCCTCGCCCTGCAGCTTGAGCACCGAACCGTCCGCTGCAGTCAGTTGCAGCATAGGCTCTGTTTTATCCCCGGTGATGACGACGCGCAGATCATCCTTGAAGAATCGACCTACCTGGGCGTCAAGGTCCATCAGACTCTTGTCGCAGGCCATTAGCGTAGAGGCCAGTGGCTGCACCTTTAAAATCCCGTCCTGGTAGTGATAGGCGCCGAACTGGCCATTGCAACCACCACTGATATTCAGGTTCTTGTCGCTGAAGGAAACGCGCAACTTGCGCTCGATACCTTTGTTCATAGCAGCGAGCGGTTTGCCCGAAGCGTCAGTAGCCGAGACCAGGTTCCAGTAGTAAGCGGCTAATGCTGGCTGGGCTAAAGCAGCTGAGGTAGTAGTAGGCATGGAAGGCGATTCTTCATGGCTTTTGGAAGTGGCGGCACAGCCTTGGATCAGTGCAGCACAGACGGCCACAAGAAGAATATTTTGTTTCATGGTTCACTCTGTCAGCTTTGATGAGTACGGGCGTTATCCTGCGCTGGCAAGATAAACGCACGCCTAAACCGGCATTTTGAGGTCGTGCGAGGAGTTGGCTGAGTGTAGACCCAATGCCCGCTCGGGCGGCCTCGTATTTTTACCGATAGCAGTCGGACATCACCTGCCTCGTTCGGTTTTCCGAGCAGGAGCGCTGGAGTGTTGCGAAATCTTACATAGAACCTGCAAGCGGGATTATCGCCTTATCGGAGCAGTCGCCCAGTCGCAAAAATGAAGTAGTTTCGGAACTCCCGCACTTGCCGTTGGGCAATAAAAGTAAGCGGAAAGTGAACACATCTCGCATTTTATCGTCGTGAATTGCAACTCTAGGGATAGGCAAGTAGACCTCTCATCAAGCACGAAAAATGGCTTAAGATCAACGAAGGCTGTAATGGAACACTTCGACTAAAAGGACCCGACATCTTATGGAAATCCCCCTTGCTCAAATCAAGGAGCGTTTGAACAATCGCCGATTTACGGTAGCGGGTAACGCCCACGGGCTATCCGGTGCCGGCACAGTATTTCACTACTATGTCGAAGAAGATTCCATTTGGGGTACTTATCAAGGCGGCCGGATCCGCATGGGTCATCAAGTCGGACGCGTGACTGGCCCCGATACCATTGAGCTTCTTTATCATTGCTTAACTACGGATGGTGAGATTCTTGCTGGCTGGTCTCGTGGCACGGTAGGCGTTGATCACGCAGGACGTACCACTCTGATGTTCGTATGGGGTTGGTTGTCGGGCGCGACTGGAGGTGGGGAATCTAGCTACGTTGAGCTTGCCGCCTAGCGGTTAAGCTTTTTGATTACGCTAACGTCCATTTGTGCGGTAGCAACTCGGAAATATCACTGGCCTGCTGCGTCGGCAAGCGCGTGAGAATATCCTTTAGATAGGCGCACGAGTCATGCCCGGTGAATGGGATCGCCGTGCCGTAGATGGACGCGACCTCGAGAGTGGCGCCGTTGGGCATTTGCATGGGTGTTTCCTCTTCTCAGAAATAACAAAACCCGCACAGAGGCGGGTTCATTGGTAAACCGTAGGACCGGTGGATGCCGATACAGCGGACTGGCTATTCTTCGTAAGGCAACATCCCGGAAACTGAATGTTCTACGTATGAGTAGCACTCGCTGAGCGAAGGACGCAGGTGTTTCAATTTGTCCATCAATCTGGCCTGTCGAGTTTGGAAGCTAACTCGACGTTTATCTCAAACTGCTCACTAACATCGATCAGCGTGCGGCTGCTTTTGTCGATTGAGCCTTCACTAGTCCAGAGAAAAGGAAAGAATGAAAAACACTGATCTGCTCTCATTCCCTGCAGGTCATGACGCCAACCATCCCAGCGCAGGCCATCGTAAAAAGTAGCGAGCCGATCGCTCAAGGCCCACCCAATAAAGTCGGTATAACCAATATCCAGTTGCTCCCACCGTAATGTATCGGGTGCCCAGTAATACATCGCTCCTACATCAACGCCCAGACCGCCGCCGTTGATGGAGAAGAACCCTCCAGCAGCATCGTCGGCGACCAGTAAATAACCATCGCCGCGGCCCGTGTTCCAATCAACAAGATTTCGTGACAATTGCGGATGGCCGGAGCCGATCAGGCGTAGCCAGCCGTGATCAATGAGTAGACCACCAGTCTCGTAGGCTATCGCCCCCAGCGCAGATCTAGTTGTAATCTGCAGGCCGGAAAGAACACGAGCTCTATCAGTGGACGGAGGGAGCAACTGATAACCCAAGCTGGCAGCTCCCAACATTTTTTCAATGAGGGGTAGCGCGGGGTCTCGACTGTCTATCAGGTCTTCCAGACTTTTCATCCGCCGGTCCCTGGAAAAAAGAACAGATTATAGCCGCATAGGCAATATCGCGGATTTAGGGTCGGTGGGTACTAACAAACCAGCTATGAGCCGGTATCTGCTCGAAACTCGAAAGAAACCGGAACCACGTATGTCGCTGCGTCTGTGATTCCCGGCCCCTGCTCTACCGGCGACATGGTGACTCGACAATCACCCTGATCGCTTGAAGCTGGCTGCCCAGATGGGCGCAACGCCCGTCAACGCGCTCGAAAAAGAAGCGGTGGATCAGATATTGAATCTGACCCATGGCAAAGGCACGGATCGCGGTTGTGAGTGCGTCGGTTATCAATGCTGCGATCGCCATGGCCATGAAGCCAATCATCTGACCATGAATAATCTCGTGGCCTCCACCAAGGCGACTGGCGGAATCGGCGTCGTGGGCGAAGCCAGCCGTCCCCATGGACACTTAAAGCAGGAGACCACGAAGAAGATTTACGTCCGCGTCGGTGCTATCGCTAACCCAACAAAATAGAAAAGTTTTGGTACGCCTACCTGAAAGTTTTGGTACGCGCCCCTTTTCACGCAGGCAATAAAAAACCCCGTAGACGCTAATCTACGGGGTTTTCAAGAGTGGAGGCCGAGGTCGGAATCGAACCGGCGTAGGCGGATTTGCAATCCGCTGCATAACCATTTTGCTACTCGGCCTCAAACAATCAATGCCCTAACTACTGACATTCATCGCATAAAAACTTGAGTGGGCTATAACAGCCTGCCTCTACTCTAACTCATTGAATACATTGAAGTTTTTAATACTTCGTTGCGTTCGATGGGCGCCATTATGTACTCATTTGCTTTTGCCTGCAACCCCTTGATTTCAAAAATATTTCGCATTGGCATCAAGGGGTTGCGGGTCTGGCTTACTCCTTGATGCGTTGCTCGCGGTACTGCGGGTCGGCCTTGATCTGGGCATCGGTAAACGGCAGTGGGCGCAGTTTTTTATCGGAGAAAGCTTGGGTCTGGTCCTTGGCGTGTGGTGACGCAGGGTCGCTGGATTCGGAGAACGCCAGCATGCCCAGGGCCTGGGGGCCTTTATCGTCGAAGGTGACTATTTGCAGGTAGCTGGTGCCGCTGATGACTTCGCGTTTGCCGTCGGCACGCGGCACGCTTTGCATGGCGTTGTAGATGCCCAGTTGTTGTGGGCCGCCGTGCATCGGGATCTGGCCGGACACCTGGATGTCGCCCCAGCGGCTTAACCCGAGTTTGCTCACGTCTTGTGTCGATGCAAGCATGGCTTCGCGCAACGCCTTGGCCACCGGCGCGCGGTCGATGGCCAGGCCGCGTGGCGTGGTCAGCGGCTGGGCCGGGTCGAAGGCGACGCGCCAGGCATCCGGGATTTGCTGCAAGTGCTCCACCAGGTTGATGAAGTGCACCAGGCCCAGGCCGCTGTCGAGGTTGGCGCGCTGGTCCCAGCTTTGCAGGCTGGTGCACAGTGGCTGCAAGGCGGCCGCGTCGGCGCCGAGGTGCTTGGCACAGAATTCGAGCAGGTCGGGCATCACTTGGCTGGCGAGGTACACCTCGTTGTCCATGACCATGTTTTGCAGGTCGGTCACGCTGATTGGTTGTTTCTCCAGGGCCTGCAGGCGCTGCACGGCGAAACGGGCACGTGGACCGAGGCCGATGTTGTCCTGGCTGATCACCGGCGAGAACCCCGTCAACGGCGCCTTGGGGTTGGCCAGCCACGCCGAGTCATTGGAATGCTGCACGTAGTCGCTGCGTTGCAGTTGCGGCAGCTGCTCGGCCGGGAAGATGCCGGGCTGCGCCGCGCGCGGGTCGACGTCCCAGGCGCAGGCGCTGTGTGCGCCGTCGAGCATGATCATTTGCAGGCCGGCCCGCGGGTCGCTGCACTGTTTGAGTTTGGCGGCGCTGACGTTGGGCACCACCGACAGGTTCATGTACAGGCTCTGGCCCTGGTCGTCTGTGGCCAGGGTGTTGACCCACGGAATACCTTGCAGGGTCTGCACGGAGGTCTGCAGTTCCTTGAGGCTGGCGGCACGGTTCATCGCGTACCACTGCTGCAACACGCGGTCATTGCCCAGGTTGGCATCGCGCAGACTGAAGGCGTAGCGGTTGTCCCAGTCCAGCTTGCCGGGCCATTGCACCACGGGGCCGAACTGCGAACTGTAGACCGTATGCGTCTGCGCCTTGAGCGCGCCGTCGGGCTGTTTGACCTGCACCGTCAGCGTCGTTTTATCCAAGGGGATGGATTTACCGTCGAGCAGGTACCGCGTGGAATCCTTCGGGTCGAGCGTCAGGCGATACAGGGTGAAGTGCTTGGAGGTGTCGACCGTATGCGTCCAGGCCACGTGCTGGTTGAAGCCGATATTGATCACCGGCAAGCCTGGCAGTGCCGCGCCCATCACGTCCAGCTGGCCTGGAATGGTCAGGTGCATCTCATAAAAGCGCATGCCACCCACCCAAGGGAAATGAGGGTTGGCCAGCAGCATTCCACGGCCATTGAACGAACGGTCACGACCAACAGCCACCGCATTGCTGCCCCGCTCCAGGTTGAAGCGCTGTTGATGGGTAGCGGCCAGTTCAAAGGCGTTTGTGTCCGGTTGCACGCGAGCCGTGGCTTGAGGTGGCGCGGCGCCAACCAGGGCTTCGGCGAATTGGCCGACACCACCTTCCACCAGCAGCCGGCGTGTCAGCTTGACCAGGTCATCCACCACCAGTGGTCGAACCCAGGCGGCCTGACACTGGGCCGGCGCGCCCTGCTCTTTCAGATAGCGGTTGTAGCCCGCCACATAACCTTGCATGCGTTGCTGCATCTGCGGGCTTTGCGCCTTCCAGAAAGCGCCAACCGCCTCAGGGGTGTTGAGCCAGGTGAAAAACATATCGCTGGCAAGGTTGTTGCGCTCTTCCAGCGTCACCTGCTCCGGGCCGAAGAACCTGGCGCGCTCGCCGTTTACGGTGACCACTTCATTGGCCAATAAACACAGGTTGTCCTGGGCGTAGGCATACCCGATGCCATAGCCCAAGCCACGCTCGTCATTGGCGCGAATGTGCGGCACGCCGTATGTGGTACGGCGGATTTCCGCCGAGGCCTGCGCCACCGGCTCCCGCGCCGATGCGGCCAGACTCAACCCCAGCAATGCCCCTGCCAGGCACACCCTGGCCCACCCGTTGGAAATAATCACGCAAGCTCCACAGTCAAATTGAACAACTTCACACGCGGGCTCATTCCCGATCGCAAGGCCGAAGGCCCCACCGTAAGACGCATACCACCGCGGACAATTTAGCCAGGGCGCGGGTTATCCGCGGCGCTTGACCTGTGACAAACGTGATACCGACAAATTTTCTACATCTGCCGCTTCATGATTTACCTCGCTCGTTCGTCTTATTGACTAAGAGCGCCATCATTTTTCCTGATCAGGCGCTGATAAGGAGTTTTTGCATGTACAACTCGCTACGGCCCACGGACGGACACTCACTGGCTGCCGACGCCAATTTCGGCGCAGGCACCCAAGCGCTTGGCAAATCACCCGAACAGCAAGGCAACCAGCGTATTCGCCATTTGCTCAAGTGCTTCGGCCTGCGCACCAGCCTGATCCGATTGAAAGTCATCGACGCCCTGCTCACGGCTGCAGACAACCAGCGCACCCTGGGGGTACGTGGCGTGCACAGCCATTTACTCGAGCTGGGCATTCCGTTGTCGTTTCTCAGCGTGCGTGAGGTGCTCAAGCGCCTGTGCAGCGAGGGCGTGATCACCCTCAATGCCGATAAAAGCTACAGCCTCCATGAAGAGGCTGCCAAAGTGCTCGACGGCCGCGCTTGAGTCGCGCGTCCCGGATCAGGCCAGATCAGAAATTAGGCTTGACCTTGCGGCGCATGATGCCGTTGATGATCACCACGATCACTGCCACGGCAATGGCGATGTACTGGAAGGTTTTCTCGCTGATAACCCCGGTGTTCTGCAGGTGAGACAAGCCAAACATCGTCGCCAGTACGATCAGGGAAATCAGAATGGAATATTTCAAACGTTGCTTCTGGGTCATGACGGGTTCCTGAACCTTGAGAATGTATCCACGTTGTAGCGCCGAGCATGCCAGGCACACCCCGCTGACGGGAGTGAATGGGAGGGTCGGCAAGGTCCTATGTTACAGGCGATGTAAACGTTTGGCTCCCATCAGCCCGGATTGAACCTGTAAGCCCTTGGATGGCGGCGGCGCGGAGTCTGTCCATCGCTGACCCGCCGTGAGATCGGTTCTTACACTCTCACCCGCCGCAAGCTGGAACCCGAGCACCTGTTTTCAACACCTCAAAAGAGTGCCCGCTCACAGGAACAGAGCTGTGCAAGGCGCATCTTTCCGGTACGAAAACAGGTGCTAACGCTGATGCTCACACGCCCTTCGTCGATTTCCCCGCCTGCATTGCCGCCCCAGCAATCCGTCACAGGCCAGACATCCCCTCCCCCTGCGCTAACGATTATTTCCAGTCCAGAACCACTTGAACGCCCAACGATCGATAGCCGCCTGACCTCCCTCGCGGGTCGGCGCGACATGCAGCCACTGGGCAATCTCGGCGGCGCCTTGTCCTGGCCGGTTCCGCCGAGTATCGAACAGCAACGCGCCATTGAAACCCTGGTGGCCGACAATATCCCTAACCTGCCCGGCTTCACGCGGCTTGGGCGTGCCGGGGCGCTGGATTACCTGATGAACGTACAGCCGTTATCCGCCGCCGAATCAGCCGATCCGGACAAGGCGCTGGAAACACTGCTCAAGGCTCCCCAGGCAGAGGCCTTAGGCACTGCCATACAGGCACGGGTTGAGGGCATAGCGACCGATACCAGTGTGGCCGACTACGTGCTGGCGGCCATCCATATTGGCCTTGATCCCGAATCGATCAGCGCGCCCCATCGAAACAAAGTGGCCAATTTCGACCTTGCGAGCGAGCGTCACTGGGGCAAATCCGCAGCGGAAGTGGTCGACCAACTGTCCAGCTATCTGGAGCAGCAAGCCAGGACGGCAAAAGGCCGGGGCGCGTTGGCGGCCCGCGTGTTACTGGCAACCAAGGCGCCGCAGTTCCTGGTCAAGGACATCCCCCCTCAGGTGGTCTACGGCAGCCAGGCCTGGGCAAACTTTTGCATCAACGTGGCCACACAGGAAGCTCAAGCCCCCGGCACGGTCCGCAACAAAACCTACGCACAGGTCATGATTGATGCCGAATCGTCGGAGACCGCGCCCGACGAAGCGACGCTACTGACCGTGCTGATCGACTGGGCGGTGTGCAATGGTCACCTGCCAAAGCGACACGACGACCGCTACGACAGCGAAGACATAGCCCGTGCGCAAACGGCCTTCAACGATCAGCAGAGCGTGCTGAGGATTGCCTCCAGCCGCCTGGGAGACGCGCTGCCCAGCCGCAAGGCCATGGCCCTGGCCACGCTCAAGGCGCAATTTCCGCAGGTGGCGGACGACGTCTTTGAGAAACGGGTGCTGTCGATCAAGGACCGCGAGTTCAACCCAGGCGCACGTTCAATGCTCGATATCATCATGGAGGGCCACACACTGCCCCATGGCGAAGCCTGGCAAACCTTTGATAAAGACGTTCCACTCAAGCGCCTCAATACGTTCAGCCAGAGCGCAGACGCAAACACAGTGAATGACTTCAAATCAGCCCTGGACTCGCATAAGCAAATGCACCAGACGCTGGTCAGCTACCTGATCGCCAACCTGCCGCTGGAGGACCGGGAAAACCTTGAGCAGGGAGAGATCGAGTTTTACAAGGAAGGTACTTACAAAATCGGCCTGGGGCTTCTCGATGCGCCCGAACTGACGGCTCAAAAAAACCGCCTGCTGATAAAAGTCACGCGCAACAAACAAAACCATCTTTATGCGCTGGATCCGGAAAAGGGCTTGCTGTCAAAGCGGCCCAATCTCAAAGACCTCGACAGCACCAGAATCAGCAACACCCTCTATAAGACCGAACGGGTCCAGCCGCAGGACAAGCATACGCTGGCGCTTCAGGAGGCACGGATAAGCGCCAATGTCCCCAAAAGCTTCGCAAGCGAACGCACCCGACACATCGCCAACGTCTACGTCGAAGCGCTCGGCCTTGAGCAGCAGGCTCGGGGCATCACTTCTTATGACAAAGAGCGAGGGCAGCAAGCAGCGCTCGCCGATTTTCTGCTTGACCTTATCCCGCTCAGGTCAGCCATCGTCAACTTCCGTGACGGCAACTACGGTGCAGGTGCCCTCGACCTCACGCTGGATATTTTTGCGCTCATCACGGCGGGGCTCGGGGCCGGCGCCAAAACGATCAAGGCGTTGAAGAATACCGGCTCGGCCGCCAACCAACTGCTCAAGCTCGGAAAAATCTTCGGCGCTGCGACCTTGGGTGAACTCAACCCGTTGAGCGGTACCGGCGACCTCTGGGTGGGTGCTGGAAAGCTGCTCACCTGCGGGATGAGCAGTGCGGTGCAGGGCATTAAGAAACTGCGCGGCACTGCTACGCCGTTGGATTTGATGGAAGCCGGCAATTACTTTGATGCAGCGGCAAACGGCACGTTTAAAGCGGGCGGGCACACCGTCGAAGGCAGCGCCGTGTTGTTCAACGGTAAATGGTATGCCTTCGATGCGCACAGGATGCAGCCCTACGGCTCTCCCCTCGAGGACTTCTCCGCCTTGCAGACGCTGGCGCCGAGCCCCAACACCCACACGCCAGGCACTCATCGGGTGCATCCCTACCATCAGAATGGTCTGCGCCAACGCCCAAGGATCACCCGCAAGGAGTTGCCCGAAGGCAGCTACCCGGAAGCCACGAAAGGAAAACTTGAGGCCGGGCATTTCATTCGCGGTGATGGAAAGGATGAAACCATTAAAAAATTCGTGGATGACATGTTCGAATTTTATGACGAGATAGCGCGTAATCCGGTACCACGCCCGACGATGCCGCCCCTCACGGGAGATGTCGAAATACCCGAGCTGATTTCCCGGTCTCTGCAAGCCGCAGATGGGATCGTGTTTGGAGAGAAGCACGATCAGATGGCCAGTTTCAGATTGCTCGCGCAGCAGGTTGATACGCTCGTCAGCCAAAACGTCAAAAAGGTGTATTTCGAAGGCCTGATCGATTTGCCGCCCTATGGCCTGGTGGACGACGGTATCGGGATGCTCGGGAAAAACCGGCCCCGCACAGGCCCGACATTCGAGGCGCTGAAAAAGCTGTTCGAAAGCAGAGGCATTGAGGTGCTGCCTCTCGACCACTATTACCTGACCCGACACAAGGACGTAAAGGCGTTGTATGGCCCGACGACGGCGGGTTTTGGCTCGGTGCAACGCCTCCAGGAATTCAACTACCACGCCTCGGAGGTGATCCAGGCAAACTCGGGCACGGAAAAATGGATCGCGCTGGTGGGTGCCTCGCATATGAACACCGCCGAGGGCGTTCCGGGCCTGGCCGAGTTGACGGGCGCCATCGGCATCGGGGTGTTTGACAACCCGGGCGTCGCAAAATCCATCGGCCGCAAAGACACCCGGCAGTTGCCCGATCCCATGAAGCCCTTGAAAGCCGGGGACATTCCAGGCGACTTCCAGATCTACATAAAACCCTAGTTCAACCCCAGGCCCGGGAGCCTCCCGGGCCTTCGGTTCCTACGGCATCAGCGCGCATGCACCCAGCGCTGATGCAGCCACCGTGCAAACGCATCCAGCGCAAAGCCCAATAGCCCGATCAGCACCACCATCGCCATCAACTCCGAATACGCCAACCGATCGCGGGTGTCGAGGATGTAGTACCCCAACCCGGCACTGACCCCGAGCATTTCGCACGGCACCAGCACGATCCACAAGATCCCGATGGCCAGGCGCACGCCAGTCAACACATGCCCCACCACCCCGGGAATGATCACCCGGCGCAACGTCTCCCAGCGCGTGGCGCTCAAACTTTTGCTCAACTGCAACCAGCGCGGGTCCAACTGCCGTACGCCGGCAGCGGTATTGAGCATGATCGGCCACACGGCGGCGAAGGCCAGCAAGAAGTAGATCGGTTGATCCCCGACGCCCATCAGCATCACCACGATGGGCATCCATGACAGCGGTGAGATCATCCGCAGAAACTGAAACGTCGGCGTCGTCGCGGCCTCCAGGTTACGCGAACTGCCCACCAGCAAGCCCAGCGGTACCCCCACCAACAGCGCCAGGAACAAACCCACGAAGATACGCTTGAGGCTCACCGCAATGTGCAGGTACAGATCACCACGCCCCAGCAGCTCCCACAGGCTGCTGAAGGTAGCCGCCAGGGAGAAGCGCGCCGACAACCCGTCGGCCTCGCCAAACACCTTGACGCCCAGCCACCACAGCACCAGCAAACCTGCCAAGCCACTCAACCCGAGCAACCAGCCCGGGATTCTGCGGTTGTTCAAACGCCGATCTCCTCGTGCCGTTCAAAACCATCCGGCAAACCGAACGTCTTCATGCCGCCGACAGCCTCGATGGCGTTGCGCACGAAGCGGTCATCCACCAGGTCCTTGGCGACGAACGCCGGGTCGAGGTTGGCGAGGAATGTCTTGTCGCCTTCGATCAGGGTGTCCTTAAGGCGGCGCACCAGCTCCTCGGTGTAGCTGGGGAACGGGTAAGGCTGAAAGTCGATACGGTGCTCGTCCCAATTGGCGTGCCGGATCGCACCGTCGGCCACGTAGGCGGCTCGGTCGGCGGCCTGCGGTGCCAGGACTTTGCTCAGGACCGGTTCAGCGTGGGGCGTGTAACGGTTCGGGCCGTCCTTGGACAGCAACTTCACTGCCTCTTCGCGATTGTCGCGGGTCCACACCTGGGCCTTGACGATGGCGTTCACCACCTTCTGCGACCACTCCGGACGGTTGGCCAGATCATGCTCGTGCATGAACACCACGCAGCACGCGTGGTTGCGCCACACATCACCGGTAAAGCGCTGCACGCGGCCTACCTTGAGGGTTTCCGCCAGGGCATTGAACGGTTCGGCCACGATGTAACCGTCGATACGCTTGCTGGCCAGGGCCGGAGGCATGTCGGAAGGCGGCAGGACGATCAGGTTGACCTCGTTGGCGGCGATTGCACTGCCCGCCGCGCGAGCCACGGGGGTCAGGCCGTTGTCGCGGAACAACTGCTGCACTACCACGTTGTGGATCGAGTACCAGAATGGAATCGCCACCGACTTGCCGCCCAATTGCTTCACGTCGGTAATACCGGGGGCCACGGTCAGCCCGGAGCCACCCACGTGGTTCCAGGCCACCACCTTGGCCGGCACTTTACTGCCGTAGCGCGCCCATACGGTCATCGGCGACAACAGGTGAATCACGTTGACCTGCCCGGAAATGAACGCCTCGATCACCTGCGCCCAACTGCGCAGCAGTACCGGGCGCTCGGCCTTGATGCCCTCGGCTTCGAACAGGCCATTGTTATGCGCGACCAACAGCGGCGTCGCGTCGGTGATCGGCAGGTAGCCGATGCGCACCGGTGCGTCCGGCTCGCTGGCGGCGCGGGCTTGCAGGCTGCTCAGCAGTGGCAAGGCGCCGGCGGCGCTGAGCACCGCCGACAGTTTGAGAAAGTCACGGCGCGAGTGGGTCAGGTCATCCAGACACATGGTTCAGCTCCAGAGGTTCAAGGGGGTTGGGTTGAGGGCGGCTCGCCTGCCGTAGGGTTTTCAGAATGTCGATACGCAACGCACCGATGGCCTCCACCTGCTCTTCCCGAGGTTGCGGCAGGTCGATGTGCCATTCACCCAACGTCCGCGCCGGGCGGTTACCCAGTAGCAGGATGCGGTCGGACAGCAGCAGCGCTTCGTCGATATCGTGAGTGATCAATACTGCCGCCGACCCTTGCTCGCGGTTGACCTTGAGCAACAGGTGCTGCATATCGGCGCGGGTTACTTCGTCCAGGGCACCGAACGGCTCATCCAGCAGCAAGACTTGCGGTTGGCGCGCCAGGCAGCGGGCCAGTGCCGTCCGCTGCGCCATGCCGCCGGACAGCTGTGCCGGAAACTGCTGGCGCGCGTGCTGCAGGCCGACGGCGGCAACGGCATGGTCCACCCGCTGGCGCCGCTGTTCCTGGCTCAACCGTGGCTGACGGTCAAAATCCAGCCCAAAGGCGACGTTCTTCTCCAGGTTCAGCCATGGCAACAAGCTGGGGTCTTGAAAAGCCACCGCCACCCGCGGGTGCGGACCGTTCAACGGCTCGCCCAGCACGTTGACACTGCCGCCCTGGGGCGTCTGCAAACCGGCGAGCACCCGCAGCAGGCTGGACTTGCCGACACCGCTGGGGCCAAGGATCGAGACCACTTCGCCGGGTTGCAATTGCAGGTCAAAACCTTGCAGCACCGGGCCACCGGCGTACCCCAGGCAGATGCCTCGGGCACTGAGTACCGCCTGGCTCACAGGTTGGCCTGACGGTGCAGCTCGGTGCGCAGTTGCACCAGGCTTGGGGTCACGATCGGCACAAAGGCCGACTCTCGCCAGCGCCGGGCGAACCCACTGCCGTGAGCGGTGAGATAAGCTTTGCCGCCGCTTGCCTGCAACTCAAGCTGCACGGCACTGGCGGCGGTTTCGGCGAGGGCGATGCGCAGCTTGAACAGCGGCACCGGCTCTGCGGCAAAACGCCCGGCGAGCAAGCCATTCTTGAGCTCGGTGACCAGATGATCCAGGGTCACCCGCAGTGCTTCCAACTCGTCGCGCAATACGGTGCGGCTGGCGCCCAGGTGGTGGGCCACCTCTGCCAGCGAGCGACGGGCCAGGCCGATGGACATGCCGCATTGCAGCCCCAGGAACGCCGGGCGTACCGCCGGCAGGAACTTGCGCGCGTCCTCATGCAGCAACCAATCACGACTCAGCACTACGCCTTCCAGGCCCAGGGCAGCCGTGTTGCTCGATTGCAGGCCCAACAGATCCAGGTCCCGGGACCGCTGCAAACCGTGCACGGAATCGGGGATCGCCAGGATAAACGGCGTACCACCCTGGGCGTGCTCGATGGCCGCCGCCGCGACAAAGCCGTTCTTGCGCAGGTTGGTCACCCAATGCAGGCGGCCGTTGAGGGTCCAGCCGTCATCGGTCGGTTCGGCGCTGATCTGCAGCGCCTCGATGCCCGACAGAAACTTCATCGCATTCGACAACCCGGTGGCCCCGGCCAGCTTGCCGCTGAGCAGGTCCGGCATCAGTTGCTCACGCAGCCGTTCATTCGGGCTTTGCAGCAAGTATTCGATAAAGGAGCGCTGGCCCCAGCAGACAAACGCCGCCGCCAGGGAATGGCTGGCGATATTGGCGATCATTTCCACCGCGCCGGCCACATCTCCGCCCAGGCCGCCGAGGTGCTTCGGCACACCGATACGTAACACATCGGCCTGTGCCAGCCGCGGCAGCACTTCCTGTGGATCGCAACTGCCCACATCCAGGGCCTGCGCTTGAACATCGAGCCAACGGCTCAAGATTGGGTCAAGCATGTATGTCTCTCCTTTTACAGCAGGTGGGCCATCGCCAAATTCAGCTTGCCGGTTGTTCCCAGCGGTATTGCGCCAGCTCGGGGTTCAGTGGCGTCCGGGCAAACACGTTGGCGAAATTGCACAGGGTGGCCAGGCTGACCCCCAAAATAACCTCCAGCGCCTGGCCTTGCGTATAACCCGCAGCGAGGAACGCCTCAAAACCGGCATCGCTGACATCCCCACGGTTGGCGATCACTTCGCGGGTAAACGCGGCGAGTGTCTCATAGCGGGCGTTGGGCAGCTCACCGCGCTGGCGCAATGCGTCGATCACCTCTTCAGGTAACTTGGCCTTGTTGCGCGCCACGGCGGTATGGCCTGCGACGCAAAAATCGCACCCGTGGGTGGTGGCCGCAATCAGTTGCACCACTTCACGGTCGGCCAGACTCAGTTCAGCCTTGGCGTTGAGGCCGGACACCGTGATGTAGGTTTCCAGAGCAGCAGGCGCATTGGCCAATACCGCGAGCAGATTAGGGATGAAACCCGAGGCTTTCTGTGCGTTTTCGAGGAAAGGCCTGGCGGCTTCCGGCGCGGTGTCGGGGGTCAACAAGGGTACACGGGACATGGAGTGGTCTCCTGATGGGTTCATGTGACCAGTCTGTTGGTTATAAAAAATCGGCTCAATAGGCTAAAGTAGCGATTACTTGCTCTAGAGTCTTTACCTTAGATGAATTCGTCCAGTGCACTTGTCGATTGGTTATTAGACAGCCTCGAACTCGATACCAGCCTGTTCCATGTCGGTCGCTATTGCGGTGACTGGCATGCGAGTACACACGGGCTGGCCAGCGCAAGTTTCCATTTGATTGTGCAAGGTGAGTGCTGGCTGCACATCGAAGACGACCCCACGCCCCAACACCTGAATAATGGCGACGCGGTGTTTCTCCTGCGTGACCTGGCCTATCGGCTCTCGGGTGAAGCCACGGCCGCCGGCGCGCAGGACTGCCCACGTCGGCCGATGCTGCCGCTGGACAGCACGGCCAACGACGGTGTGGGGTTGGTATGCGGTTTCTTCCATTTCCAATCCGGCTTGTCGGCCATGATTGTCGACTCCCTGCCCGCCTGGATCATCCTGCGCGCCGGTGACCCGTCGCTGACCGCCGCGCGCAATCTGTTCGAGCTGATCCTGCAAGAATGCCAGCGCACCCCGGCCCCCTCTGGCGCCTTGCTCGAACGTTTGTGCCACCTGTTGTTCCTGTACGTGCTGCGTCAGCAAGTCATCGACAACACCGATCTCGGCGGCCTGGCCGCGCTGGGCCGGCAGCCGGCGTTTGCCGATTTGCTGGAACAGTTGATCGCCCGCCCGGCAGATCCCTGGACCCTGGAAAGCATGGCCGCCTGCACCGGGCTGTCGCGCTCGGCGTTCTTCAAGCGTTTCAACGAGTTATGCGGGCAGTCGCCGGGGCACGTGCTGCTGATGATGCGCATGCGCCATGCCTGCCAGTTGTTCAAGCAGGACCAGACGGTGGCCGACGTATCGCTGGCGGTGGGGTATCAGTCGGTCGCCGCGTTTACCCGGGCCTTTCATAAAGTCACCGGCCAGCAGCCCGGCGCCTATCGACGGGCTCAAGCCTAGCGCCGCAACCCATTACCCGGGCGAGCGCACAGTTCAACCAGCCAGTCGACAAACACCCGCACCCGCAGCGACAACTGGCGGTGCGGCGGGTACAACGCCGTCAAGGCCATCGGCGGCACGGCCAACTGCGGTAGCACTTCTACCAGCGAGCCCTGCGCCAGTGAACGTATCGCATGATAATACGGCGCCTGGATCAGTCCGTAACCTGCCTCGCAGGCGGCGAAATAACCGTCGGCGCTGTTGACTGCAACGGTCTTGGCCAGGTTGATCGGGCGCAGTTCGTCGCCGATCTGGAATTCCAGGCCAAAGCGTTTACCGCTGCTGCTCGAGACATACTCGACCATCTGATGGTCGGCCAAGTCATCAATGCACTGCGGGACGCCCCTGCGTTCAAGGTAATCCGGGCTGGCCAAGGTCAACTGATCGAGCATCGCCAACGGCCGCGCCACCAGCGACTCATCCAGAGCCGCGCCGCCGCGCAGCACGCAATCCACGCCTTCGCGGATCAGGTCCACCGGGCGGTCGTTGAGGCCGATCTCCAGTTCGATCTGCGGGTAACGTGAGGTAAAGCCCGGCAACGCAGGAATCACGATGCAACGCCCAATACCCGACGGCATATCGATGCTCAAGGTGCCGCGAGGGTTCTGGCGCCGGGTGGAAAACACCGCCTCGGTTTCTTCCAGGTCTGCCAGCAACTGCACACAGCGCTGGTAATACGCTGCACCGTCCAAGGTCGGACTGACCTGGCGCGTGGTGCGTTGCAACAGCTGCACGCCCAAGTGGGCTTCCAACTGTTTGATCAGGATGGTCACTGAGGCCCGTGGCAGTTGCAGGCTGTCGGCCGCCTTGGCGAACCCGCCCAGTTCCACAATCCGTGTAAACACGCGCATCGCATTGAAACGATCCAATGCCCGCCCCTCTTTGATTATTTAGATTTAACGAATAGTGATAGTGCTTTTAGCGGGTTTATCTTGGTTTTGTCGAGGATAACAATGGAGACCTTCCCCAACCAGGAGCTGAACCCATGCACACTCGTCAACTCGGCAAAAACGGTCCCACTGTCAGCGCCATCGGCCTCGGCTGCATGGGCATGACCGATTTCTACACGACCGGCACCGACACCCGGGAAGCAATCGCCACCCTGCATCGCGCCCTGGAGCTGGGCGTCAACTTCCTCGATACCGCCGACATGTACGGCCCGCACACCAACGAGCAATTGATCGGCAACGCCATCGCCGGCAAACGCGACCAGGTGTTCCTGGCCAGCAAATTCGGCATCGTACGTGACCCGGCCAACCCTGCGCTGCGCGGTGTGAATGGCCGTCCCGAATACATCCGTAACGCCATCAACGGCACATTGAAGCGGCTGGGCATTGAAACCCTGGACCTGTACTACCAGCACCGCATCGACCCGGACGTGGCCATCGAAGAAACCGTCGGCGCCATGGCCGAGTTGGTAAAACAGGGCAAAGTCCGTTACCTGGGCCTGAGCGAAGCCAGCGCCGCCACCCTGGAGCGTGCCCATAAGGTGCACCCCATCAGCGCCCTGCAAAGCGAATACTCACTGTGGAGCCGAGACCAGGAAGACAACGGCTGCCTCGACACCTGCCGCCGACTGGGCATTGCCTTTGTGCCGTACAGCCCACTCGGTCGGGGGTTCCTCACCGGCGCCCTGAAAAGCCCGGACGACTTCGCCGCCGATGATTACCGTCGTTCCAATCCCCGCTTCCAGAACAAGAACTTTGCGAAAAACCTGCTGCTGGTCGAGCAGGTACAGAGGCTGGCGGCGGACAAAGGTGTGACGGCCGGGCAATTGGCGCTGGCATGGGTGTTGGCGCAGGGTGATTTCATCATTCCGATTCCCGGTACCAAGCAGCGCAAATACTTGGAAGAGAATGTGGCGGCGGTTTCCGTCGTGCTGAGCCAGGCTGAGCGTGACGCGTTGAATGCCATTTTCCCGGCCGATGCCACCGCGGGTCTGCGTTACCCCGAAGACGTCATGGCCATGCTCGATATCTGACCCGCCTCACTCGGGAGCGCCGCAAGCCGGCGCTCCCACTTTCTTGCACGGGCGTACCTAAAGCTCCGTGATTCCAAGCCGATAGCCCTACGAAGCTCCAATAAAGCCGCGTCGACAATAACGCTTCGTAAGGACGACCCCATGCCTCCACTGCGCTCCATCCAAGCCCGCTATACCCTGTTCCTGGTGCTGTTCGTCCTGGTGTTATTTGTGTTGACGGTCGTGGGTATCGGCCAGTTGGTCGCGCCCAAGCTGCGTCAAACCGAAGAACAGGTGGTACTCAACCGCATCAATGAAGTGGCCGTACAGATTCAGGGCGAGCTGAACAAAGTTCAAGCCCAGCAACGCAGCATCACCCAAACCATTCCCCTGCTCGACAGCGACGCCATTGATAAGGTGCTGCCTGGCCTGGTGGACCAATACGGCGAGTTGAAGGTATTCGGTGGCGGTATCTGGCCGTTGCCCAACCAGCGCACCCCCGGGCGCAATAAACACAGCACGTTCTGGCACCGCGACGCCTCGGGCAAGCTGGCGGTCAACACCTTCTGGAACAGTGATGCGGCGCCCAACTATTACGACCAGAGCTGGTACAAAGGCGGCCTCGCCGCGCCCCGTGGCCTGTGCGCCTGGGCAGCGGCCTACAAGGACGACGCCAGCCAGGAACCGCGCACCAACTGCGCCATGGCGATCCAGCGTGACGGTGCCGCCTATGGCGTCTCCACGATTGATGTGACGCTGGGTTTCTTCAATGACCTGGTGGCCAACAAGGAAAAAGACATCGGCGGGCAGATGCTGATTGTCGAAGGCGACGGCAAGATCATCAGCAACAGTTCGCGCATCAGCAGCCCGGTGGTGTTGAAAAACATCAGTGAACTGGCCGGTACGTCGGCGTTCGCCGCCCAGGTCAGCAAGGCCCTCGCCCACCGCGACCAGGCGCTGCAACGCAGTGAGTTCGACAACCAGGGCGTGGCCAGCACGTTCTACCTGCGCCCCATCGAGGGCACGCCGTGGTTCCTCGCCACCGCCCTGCCGACTTCGTTGATTACCGCACAGCGCGATGACGTCCTCAGCAGCCTCGCCCTGCTGCAGATTCCAATGGTGTTGCTGCTGGTGCTGATGGCCGTGTACGCCATTCGTCAACTGGTGCAACGCATGAAGACGCTGAAAACCAACATCGACGCCTTGTCCGCCGGGGATGCCGACCTGACGCGGCGTATCACCATCCGCGCCGAAGACGAACTGGGCGCCATCGGCCATTCGGTGAACCGCTTTATCGTCTACCTGCAGAACATGATCGGCGAAGTGACCCAGGCCACCGGCGCCATGTCGTCGAGCCTCGAGCGGTTGCAGCAAACCTCGGCCCACACCAATCAGATCCTGATGCGGCATGCCAGCGAGACCGACCAGACCGTCACGGCCATCACCGAAATGAGTTCCACCGCCGACACCGTCGCGCAAAGCGCCGCTGAAACCGCGTCGTTCACCCGGCGCGCCAACGAGCACGCCGACCACTCCCGTGTGGTAGTGGGCGAAGCGTCCAGTAGCGTCAGCGCCTTGATCGACGAAGTCGCCAGCGCCACCCATACGGTGGAGAACATGCGCCAGGACGCTGCGCGCATCACCGAAACCCTCGGCGTGATCGGCGCGATTGCCGGCCAGACCAACCTGCTGGCCCTCAACGCCGCCATTGAAGCAGCACGTGCCGGAGAGCAAGGCCGTGGGTTTGCGGTCGTCGCCGATGAGGTTCGCGCACTGGCGGCCCGTACCCAGGCCAGCACCTCGCAGATCAACGAAATGCTGGCGCGCCTGACCAGTGGTGTGAGTTCGTCGGTGGCCGCCATGGAAAACACCCAGGCCAGTTGCCAATCGGCAGCGGACGCTACGGCGCGAGTCAACACGGGCCTGGATGAGATGGCCGGTTCGGTCAGCCACATCAACAACCTCAGCACCCAGATTGCCACCGCCGCCGAACAGCAGAGCGCGGTGACCGAGGAGATCAACCGCAGCATGGTGCAGATCCGACAAATGGTCGAAGAGCTGGTGCAGAGCGGGCATGCCACCCAAAGCAATACCCAGAGCCTGCTGGACGCTAATGGCCAGGTGATTGCCTTGATGAGTCGCTTCAAGGTGCGTTGAAAAATCACTGGAACACTCCCGTGCAATGCGCGGGAGTGGGACTATTCTGACAACTCCTAGTGCAAATTCCCGCCACACAGGAGGTGTGTCATGCACGCTGCTGAGCATTCGGTCCGCTTGGAGTTGATCAGTCAGGAACGTTTCATTCACGCCCCCATCGACCTTGTTTACGACTACGTCACCCAGCCGGATCGCTGGCACGAATGGCACCCCACCTCACTCAGCGCCGACACCGGCATCACCGGTTCACTGCCTGCGGGCGCCCGTTTCACTGAAATCATCGACCTGTTGGGCGTGCGCGTCCCCTTGAGTTATCGCGTACAGGTCGCGCGTGCGCCCAGTGAGTTCAAGACCGTGTTCACGTCTCTGGCGGTTGACGGCTCCATTCACTATTTCCTGATGCCCCACCAAGGCGGCACGCTGTTCAAGCGCGTGTTGACCTATGAAACCGAATTGCAGTTGACCAGCTTGCGTGAGCGCATGATCCAGTTGTCGGCCACTGCGCTCGACCGGCTCAAGCACCGACTGGAAGATCCGTCCTTCGTATAATTTAGAAACATTACAACGACGTCCCAACAGAAAAAGCAGGGAGAATGCGCGGCTCATCACCCGGTATTGGACGGCACCTCAATGAAAACCCCGTTGCGCTTGGCCCTGCTTGCAGCCCTGTTCACCCCCACCCTGGCCCAGGCGGCCGATCTGATCTCGATTGACGTGCACCGTGACGCTCAGTGCGGGTGCTGCAAACAGTGGATCAGCCATCTGCAAAGCAACGGCTTCAAGGTCAACGACCACGTCGAAGCGGACATGAGTGCCGTCAAACAACGCCTGGGCGTGGCACCGCGCCTGGGCTCGTGCCACACCGCCGTGATCGACGGCAAGTTCGTCGAAGGCCATGTGCCCGCCGAACAGGTGCTGGCCCTGCGCAAACGTGACGACCTGCTTGGCATCGCCGCACCCGGCATGCCCCTGGGCTCACCGGGCATGGAAGTCGACGGTCACAGCGAAGCCTATCAAGTAATCGGCCTGACCCGGGACGGCAACGATGTGGTAGTGGCTGATTACCCAGCACGATGATCGCGGGTTACCTGGGGTTGTTCCTGGCGGCCTTTGGCGCTGCGACCCTATTGCCTTTGCAGTCCGAAGCGGTATTGGTCGGGCTGCTGCTCAGCGGGCACTACAGCCTGTGGCTGGTGCTGGGCATTGCCACCTTGGGCAACGTACTGGGCTCGGTGGTGAACTGGTGGTTGGGCCGCTGGGTTGAACACTTCAAGGCGCGGCGCTGGTTTCCCGTCAGCACCCAACAACTGGACAAAGCGCGCAGCCACTACGAGCGTTGGGGGCATTGGACGCTGCTGCTCAGTTGGGTGCCGATTATCGGTGACCCGCTGACCTTGGTCGCGGGCGTCATGCGCGAGTCGCTGTGGCGCTTCCTGCTCCTGGTGACACTGGCCAAAGGCATACGCTACGGCGTGCTCGCAGCGCTGACCTTGCAGTGGGTGTTAATCCCCACTTAATCCCCTCCAAACAGCATCCGGGCATCGTATCCGGAGCCCGTCTCATGCCTCTCGTCCGCGCTGTTTGCATTACCGGCCTGCTCACGCTTGCTGCCACCCCGGTGTTTGCCGCCACCTACGGGCCTGAGTTGCAAGGCTTCGACTACCCATACCCGGTAGAACATTTCAACTTCCAGTCCCAAGGCAAAAACCTGCAAATGGGCTACATGGACATACCGGCCAAAGGCCGCGCCAACGGGCGCAGCGTGGTATTGATGCACGGCAAGAACTTCTGCGGCGCCACGTGGGAAGGTTCGATCAAGGCCCTGAGCGACGCCGGCTACCGGGTGATCGCGCCGGACCAGATCGGCTTCTGCACCTCCAGCAAGCCCGATCACTACCAGTACAGTTTCCAGCAATTGGCAATCAACACCCACCAGTTGCTGGAAAAGCTGGGCATTCAAAAAGCCACTATCCTCGGCCACTCCACCGGGGGCATGCTGGCAACCCGCTACGCATTGCTCTACCCGGCGCAAACCGAACAACTGGCCTTGGTCAACCCCATCGGCCTGGAAGATTGGAAGGCACTGGGCGTGCCCTATCGCAGTGTCGACCAATGGTATGAGCGCGAGTTGAAACTCAGCGCGGAGGGTATTCGCAAGTACGAGCTGGACACCTATTACGTCGGCCGCTGGAAACCTGAATACGACCGCTGGGTGGATATGCTCGCCGGCCTCAATAAAGGCCCGGGGCATACCCAGGTCGCATGGAACTCGGCGTTGATTTACGACATGATCTTCACCCAGCCGGTGTACTACGAGTTCAAAGACTTGCAGATGCCTACCCTGCTGCTGATCGGCACCGCCGATACCACCGCGATCGGCAAGGACCTTGCGCCCCCGCCGGTCAAGGCGAAGATCGGCAATTACGCCGTGTTGGGCAAGCAGGTGGCCAAGTTGATTCCCCACGCGACCCTGGTGGAATTCCCCGGGCTGGGGCATGCACCGCAAATGGAGGAGCCGGCCCAATTTCACGTAGCGCTGTTACAGGGTTTGAGCGCCCTTTAATCCCACTTGATCGAGGCACGGTGAATGTCGTTACAGATAGCAGTCATTGATGATTGGCAGAATGTGGCCAGTGACGTGGTGGATTGGTCGGTGCTGTCGTCGGTTGGGCAGGTGCACTTCCTCCACGATTACCCGGCGGACACTGCCACCATGGTCGAGCGTTTGAAGGGCTTTGAAGTGATCTGCGTGATGCGTGAGCGCTCCCTCTTCGATAAGGCGCTGCTGCAGGGCCTGCCCAATCTCAAGCTGCTGGTGACCGGCGGCATGCGCAATGCCGCTATCGACATTCCCGCCGCCAAGGCCCTGGGCATTCAGGTGTGCGGCACCGACAGCTATAAACAGGCGGCGCCGGAATTGACCTGGGCGTTGATCATGGCCAGCACGCGCAACCTGCTGGCCGAAGCCAACTCGCTGCGCGCCGGCGGCTGGCAAGTCGGCCTGGGCGGTGACTTGCATGGCAAGACCCTGGGTATTCTCGGCCTGGGCAGCATTGGTCAGAAAGTCGCGCAGTTTGCCCAGGTGTTCGGTATGCGCGTCATCGCCTGGAGTGAAAACCTTACCCAGGAAAGGGTCGCGCAGTGCGGCGTGACCTGGGTCAGCAAGCAGGCGCTGTTTGAACAAGCGGATATCCTCACCGTTCACTTGGTACTCAGTGACCGCAGCCGCGGCCTGGTCGACGCCGAGGCTCTGAGTTGGATGAAGCCGAGCGCACGCCTGGTGAACACCGCACGCGGGCCGATTGTGGATGAGCAGGCGCTGGTAGCCGCGCTGGAAAGTGGCCGACTGGCCGGGGCGGCACTGGATGTGTACGGCGAAGAGCCACTACCGGTGGACCATCCGTTCCGCCACCTGCCGAACGTATTGGCCACGCCCCATATCGGCTATGTGAGCGAGCAGAATTACCGGCAGTTCTATCAACAGATGATCGAAGATGTGCAGGCATGGGCTGCCGGAACCCCCATCCGCGCGCTGGGCTGACGCTGTGCGCACCAAACCGGTGAGCGGGTTTGCCCAGTACTGGGGCGTGTAGCGCCCCCAAATCCCGCATCACCTTGAAGCAGGCGACCGTATAGGGGCGTACTCCAGCGCAACGCAAGCCTGCTCCCCTCCTTGCTCATAACCTGCGCATTTGTGGTTACAAGTTTTTTGTCCTACAAAATCTTCCTGGAAACCCTACAGGCTCTGGGATCTGTCCTAGACTCAGAACCGATGGGTCCGTTCCAAAACAAAAACCCCGCAAAAAATCTAAACTTTCCAACTCGGCCACTGGTCAAGTTTTAAGGTACGGCGAGCAAAGTGGATAACACCCCGATGCCCGCCCATCCAATCTATTTCTGCCAACCGCGCAACTGGCATAAGCCTTGCCAGATTTGTACAGCGCTTGTGCGCGTGGCCGCAGGATGCGGTCATCGAAGCTAGTGGCAGCGGGCCACCAGGCGACCCAACACGTGGAGAGAACTATGATCAGTGCCGTTTCAAGTATTCAGGGAGAACGTGTTAGTCAGCCAGTCGGCGGGGCGAGCTCCTTGGTTGACATCAACACCGTGCGGCCGGTGGTGAGTCAGAATCCCAATCGAAAAAAAGTATTGTTTGTTACCTCAGAATTCGCCGACCTGGTGAAAACCGGTGGCCTGGGTGACGTGTCCGCTGCCCTGCCCCGCGCCATGGCGCATTTGCACGACGTGCGGGTGTTGATCCCGGGTTATCCGCAGGTGATGGAGAGCGACAACCCGATCCATATCATCGGCGAGCTGGGTGGCCACGCCGCACTGCCGCCATGCAAGATCGGGCGCATGGACCTCAAGGACGGGCTGGTCATCTACGTGCTGATCTGCCCCGAGCTCTACGAGCGTGAAGGCACGCCATACGGCGCCAATAATGGCCGTGACTGGCCGGACAACCATATCCGCTTCGCCCGCCTGGGCCTGGCTGCCGCCGACATCGCCGCCAACCTCGCGCAAATCCACTGGTGCCCTGACCTGGTGCACGCCCACGACTGGCCGGCGGGCCTGGCGCCGGCCTATATGCACTGGCGCGGTTCACGCACGCCTACCCTGTTCACCATTCATAACCTCGCTTATCAGGGCGTCGTCAGCTTGGCCTCCACTCCGGAGTTGGGCATTCCGCCCCATGCCTTGCAACAGGAAGGCATGGAGTTCTACGGCAAGATGTCGTTCCTCAAGGCGGGCATGGCCTACTCCAGCCATATCACCACGGTGAGTGCCACCTACGCCCAGGAAATCACCACCCCCGAATTCGGTTGCGGCCTGGATGGCTTTTTAGCCAGCAAGACCCAACAAGGCTTGCTCAGTGGCATTCCCAACGGCATCGATGAAAGCTGGGAAACCTCCACCGATCCCCACCTGACCCACAACTTCAATATTGGCGACTGGGAAGGCAAGGCCATCAACGCCGCGCACGTGCGCGAACTGTTCGGCCTGCACGACTCCACCGGCCCGTTGTTCGCCGTGGTCTCACGCCTGGTCTATCAAAAAGGCCTGGACCTGACCGAGGCCGTTGCCAGCTTTATCGTTGAAAATGGCGGCCAGATAGCGATTATCGGGCGGGGTGAGCCGGAGGAAGAACAGGCCATGCGCGAACTGGCCCTGCGGTTTCCCGGCCAGGTAGGCGTGCGTATCGGCTTTAACGAAACCGACGCCCGCCGCATGTTCGCCGGCAGCGATTTCCTGCTGATGCCGTCCCGTTATGAACCCTGCGGCCTGAGCCAGATGTACGCCCAGCGCTTCGGCTCACTGCCGGTGGCGCGTAATACCGGCGGCCTGGCCGACACCATCGAAGATGGCGTAACCGGCTTCCTGTTCAATGAATCCACGGTGGACAGCTACAAGGCCGCCCTTACCCGCGCCTTCAAGGTCTTTGCCTTCCCCGGTTTGCTCAACGCCATGCGCAGCCGTGCCATGACCCAACCGTTCAACTGGTGCCAGGCGGTAGAACCCTACGCCGAACTGTACGAACAACTCGTGGCCAAGTCCTTGGGGAAATCGGCTAAATAATCAAGGGAGGTATCCACAGATGCCGTCATGGACTCTGGAAACCTGGCCCCACGGCGCAATCATGCTGGACGCGCAACACACGCAGTTTGCCTTGTGGGCGCCAGACGCATTTTATGTCAGTGTTGAATTCAAAGACGGAAAATCCATCCCCATGCTGCCCCAGGCAGACGGCTGGTTCGAAGTAGAAGCCAAGTGCCCGGCGGGCACTTGCTACCGCTACAACGTCGACGGTGAAGCCGATGTCCCCGACCCGGCGTCCAGGGCTCAAGCCTCGGATGTCCACGGTTGGAGCGTGGTCGTCGACCCGCTCGCCTATCCCTGGCAGAACAGCCAATGGCAAGGTCGACCATGGCATGAGGCCGTGATCTACGAGCTGCACGTCGGTGCGCTGGGTGGCTACGCCGCCATTGAAAAACACCTGCCACGCCTGGCTGAACTGGGCTTCACTGCGATTGAGCTGATGCCCGTGGCGCAATTCCCGGGTGAGCGCAATTGGGGCTACGACGGGGTACTGCCCTATGCACCGCAGTCCTCCTATGGCACCCCCGAACAACTCAAGCACCTGATCGACAGCGCCCATGAACACGGCCTGGCGGTGATCCTCGACGTGGTCTACAACCACTTCGGCCCCGACGGCAATTACCTGGGCCAATACGCCAAGGCATTCTTTCAAGAGGATGTGCACACGCCATGGGGCGCGGGCATTGACTTCGATCGTCGGGAAGTACAGGACTTCTTCCTCGATAACGCGCTGATGTGGCTGCTGGAATATCGCTTCGACGGCTTGCGCCTGGATGCCGTGCACGCCATCGACAACCCCGGGTTCCTGCGAGCCTTGGCACAGCGTGTACGCGAGCAGGTCGACCTTGGCCGACAGGTGTGGCTGGTACTTGAAAACGAGCACAATCAGGCCAACCTGCTTGAGCAAGATTTCGATGCCCAATGGAACGACGACGGCCACAACGCCCTGCATGTGCTGCTCACCGGCGAAACCGACGCCTATTACAGCGACTTCGCCGCAGACACCACCGCCAAGTTGGCGCGCTGCCTGAGCGAAGGTTTTATCTACCAGGGGCAGCCCACGCGGCATGACAAGTCCCGCGGCGAGCCCAGCGGCCATTTGCCGCCAAGCGCTTTCGTGCTGTTTCTGCAGAATCATGACCAGATCGGTAATCGCGCTCTGGGTGAGCGCCTGCATCAACTGTGCACGCCCCAGGCCCTGAAAGCCGCCACCACGCTGTTGCTGCTGTCACCGATGATTCCCCTGGTGTTCATGGGCGATGAGGTGGCTGCCGAAGAACCCTTCCTGTTTTTCACCGATCATCACGGTGAGCTGGCCGAGGCGGTGCGCGAGGGCCGGCGCAATGAGTTTGCCGACTTCGCCGCCTTCAATGATCCCGAACAGCGTGAGCAGATCCCCGACCCCAACGCCCTGGCAACCTTCCAGCGCTCGATACCTTCGTTTACCGAGAACGAACACACTCAGCTCTACCGCCAACTGCTGAGCCTCCGTCACCAACATATCGTGCCCCGCTTGCCCGGCTGCGTGGCCCTGGGCGCGCGGGTGCTGGCAGAGGGTGCCGTCAGCGCCCGTTGGCGACTGGGCGACGGCAGCCTGCTGCAAATCGACCTCAACCTGAGCGCCGAGCCCCTTGCGCACGCGGCGCCGCATGCCTGTCTTTTCCAAACGCCGGCCGATCAGGGCGCGCAACTGGCGCCCTTCAGCGCACGCGTCTTCCTTACCCCTGTTGGAGAGCACCCTTGAGCGAAGCGAACCTGGAAATCCTCGCCAGCCGCACAGGCCTGGCCGTCGATTGGATCGACGCCAACGGCCGCCAGCAAAATGTCAAACCCGACGCCTTGCGCGCCGTGCTCAAAGGCCTTGGCCACCCGGCCGACACCGATGCCGAGATCGACGCCAGCCTGCTGGCGCTTGAGCAAGTGCAACAAGACAAGCACCTGCCTCCACTCATGACCATCGACTCCGGTGAGGGCCTGGACCTGGCGCGCTACTTTGCCCCGGACACTGCCTGCCGCGTCAGCCTGGAACAGGGTGAAACCCTGGAATTGCGCCTCGACGGTAACGCCGTGCTGCCAGGCATCATCGCGTTGGGCTACCACTCTGTACACATCGACGACCAGACCTTCACCCTGGCGGTGGCGCCCACCCACTGCTACAGCGTGGCCGAGGCGGTCGACAGCCGCCCTGCCCGCGCCTGGGGCCTGAGCGCCCAACTGTATGGCCTGCGGCGCCTCGGCGATGGCGGCTTCGGTGACACCCTGGCCCTGGAGCACCTGGCGCGTTCCGCCGCCGAGCGCGGTGCCGATGCCCTGGCGATCAGCCCGATGCACGCCATGTTCAGCGCCGACCCCGAACGCTACAGCCCTTACTCACCGTCCAGCCGCCTGTTTCTCAACAGCCTGTATGCCTCGCCGGCGTGCATCCTGGGCGAACGTGAAGTGCGCAACGCCATCGAGGCCGCCGGGCTGGCGGACGAGCTGCACGCCCTTGAACAACTGCCCTTGATCGACTGGCCCGCCGCCGCCAGGGCCAAGCAACGTTTACTGCGCACGCTGTATGAAGACTTTCGCCAGGGCGAGCATCCGCAGCATGCCGACTTCCTCAGTTTCCGCCAGTCCGGCGGCGAGGCACTGGAAAATCACTGCCGCTTCGAAGCCGTACAAGCGGTGCGCGCCGCCGTCGGCGAAGACCTCGACTGGCGCCACTGGCCGCAGGACTGGCGCACGCCGCAAAGCCCTGCCCTGGCGCAGTTCGCCGAGGAACACCACGATGAGATCGGCTATTTCGCCTTCTGCCAATGGCTGATCGCCCGCAGCCTGGAGCGTGCGCAGCAAGCCGCCCGGGGCAGCGGCATGGGTGTCGGCCTGATCGCTGACCTGGCGGTGGGCGCCGATGGCGGCGGCAGCCAGGCGTGGAGCCGTCAGGATGAACTGCTGGCCGACCTCACCGTGGGGGCACCACCGGACATTCTCAATCGCTCGGGCCAGGCGTGGGGCATCTCGGCGTTCTCACCGGAGGGCCTCAAACGCAACGGCTTCCGGGCCTTTATCGAGATGCTGCGCGCCAATTTCGCGCATGCCGGCGGCTTGCGCATCGACCATGTGATGGGCCTGCAGCGCCTGTGGGTGATCCCCAACGGCGCGTCACCGCGTGAAGGCGCTTATCTGTATTACCCGGTGGATGACATGCTGCGCCTGTTGGCCCTGGAGTCCCACCGCCACCAGGCCATCGTCCTTGGCGAGGATCTGGGCACCGTGCCCGACGGCCTGCGCGAAAAACTCATCGGCCGCTCGATTCTCGGCATGCGCGTGCTCTTGTTCGAACAAAATCACGAGGGCCAATTCAAACCGATTCTGGACTGGCCGGATAACGCCCTCGCGACCACCAGCACCCACGATTTGCCCACCCTCAATGGTTGGTGGCACAGCCGCGACATCGAATGGAATATCCAACTGGGCCTGATCGACGCCCCCACTGTCGAGCAGTGGAGCGAACACCGCCTGCGCGAACGCCAGGCATTGCGTCAGGCCCTGAGCCAGGACCCGCAGAACTTCGTCGATGAGATCCGCAATGACACCGACCATATGATCGACGCCAGCGTGCGCTACCTGGGCCACACCCGTGCGCCGTTGGTGCTGCTGCCCCTGGAAGACGCGCTGGGCGTGGAAGAACAAGCCAACCTGCCCGGCACCACCGACACCCACCCCAATTGGCGCCGCCGCCTTCCGGGTGAAGCGTCCAGCCTGCTCGACAACGCGGGCGCCGCCCGCCGCCTCGAGCTGCTGGCCGTGGCGCGTAATCAGGCCTACGAGCGTGACCGATGAAAGAACTGTCTCTACGCGCCACCCAACGCCTGCAATTTCATAAAGGTTTCACCCTGGATGATGCGGTGCCGCTGGTGCCTTACTTCGCCCGCCTGGGCATCAGTCACCTGTACGCCTCGCCATTGCTCTGCGCCCGCGCCGGCTCGATGCACGGCTACGACGTGGTCGACCCCACCCGCATCAACCCCGAACTGGGCGGCGAGCCGGCCCTGCACCGCCTCGTTGCCGCCCTGCGTGAGCATGGGATGGGGCTGATCCTGGATATCGTCTCCAACCACATGGCCGTAGGCGGCGCCGACAACCCTTGGTGGCTGGACCTGCTGGAATGGGGCCGCTTGAGCCCCTATAGCGAATTCTTCGATATCCAGTGGCACTCCCCCGATCCGCTGCTCAAGGGCCAACTGCTGATGCCCTTTCTCGGCAGCGACTACGGCGAAGCCTTGCAAAGCGGCACGCTGACGCTGCACTTCGACGCGGAACGCGGCGCGTTCTATGTCGAGCATTACGAGCATCGCTTCCCGATCTGCCCGCGGGACTATGGCGTGATTCTCGGCACCGATGAATCACTCAAGCCGCTGGCCGACCGTTTCAGTGCCCTCGCCTATCAGGACGATGCCTACGGCGAAGCGGCCGGGCTCAAGCAAGTGCTTGCCGAGCGGGCAACCGAAGTCTTGCCGGCCATCGAACAGCGGCTCGGAGCCTTCGACGGCCGCACACCCGAGGGCTTCAAGCAACTTCACTCGTTGCTTGAACAGCAGACTTACCGCCTGGCCAGCTGGCGTACAGCCGCCGACGACATCAACTGGCGGCGCTTCTTCGACGTCAACGAACTGGGCGGCCTGCGTGTCGAGCGCAGCGCCGTGTTCGAAGCCACCCATGCGAAGATCTTCGAACTGATCAGCGCGGGTCTGGTGGATGGCTTGCGCATCGACCATGTCGACGGTCTGGCCGACCCACGTGGCTACTGCCGCAAATTGCGCCGTCGCGTAGACGCGCTGGCGCCCGGGCGGCATGTGCCGATCTTCGTGGAAAAAATCCTTGGCGAAGGGGAAACCCTGCGCCAGGACTGGCAGGTAGACGGTACCACCGGCTACGAATTCATGAACCAGCTGTCGCTGCTGCAACACGACCCGCAGGGTTTCGAAGCGCTGGCACAGTTGTGGACGCGCCACAGCGAGCGCCCTTCAGCCTTCATCGAAGAGGCGTGGCTGGCACGCCAGCAGATTCTCAACGGCTCCTTGGCCGGAGACTTTGAAAGCGTCGCCCAGGCGTTGCTGCAGGTAGCCCGGGACGATGTGATGACGCGAGACCTGACGCTGGGCGCGATCCGCCGTGCGCTGCAGGCGCTGATCGTGCATTTCCCGGTGTACCGCACTTACATCAGCGCCCAGGGCCGCAGCCCGGAAGATGACCGTGTATTCCAGCAAGCCTTGTCCGGCGCGCGCGGCATCCTGAGTGAAGGCGATTGGCCCGTACTTGATCACCTGGAAGCCTGGTTGGGCGGCCAGCCATGGCGCAATCGCCCGCGCGGCCGCGAGCGCAAGATGCTCAAACATGCGTGCGTGCGCTTCCAGCAACTGACCTCGCCGGCAGCGGCCAAGGCTGTGGAAGACACCGCGTTTTATCGTTCGGCAGTGTTGCTCTCGCGTAACGACGTTGGCTTCAGCACCGAGCAGTTCAGCGCCTCACTGGCCGACTTCCATGCCGTCAACCAGCAACGTTTGCAGGCCTTTCCCGATAACCTGCTGGCCACCGCCACCCATGACCATAAACGCGGTGAAGACAGCCGAGCGCGCCTGGCGGTGATCAGTGAGTGCGCGCCGTGGTACGCCGAGCAGGTGGAGCAGTGGCGCAGCCTGGCCGCGCCATTGCGGGAGGATGGCAACTGCCCCTCGGCCGGCGATGAACTGATCCTCTATCAGGTGCTGCTGGGCAGTTGGCCGCTGGACGCCAACCCTGACCTTGAGGGCTACCGGCAACGGCTCTGGCAGTGGCAACAGAAAGCCCTGCGCGAGGCCAAGTTGCAGAGCAGTTGGAGCGCGCCGAACGATGCCTACGAGAAAGGTGTTGAAGCCTTCCTGTCGCGCCTGCTGCTCACCCCTGAAGGTCAACCGTTGCGCACGGCGCTGGCTGCGGCCGCGCAGAGAATAGCGCCGGCCGGTGCTTTGAATGGCCTGGCGCAAACCTTGCTTCGGCTTACCGTGCCGGGGGTACCGGATCTGTATCAGGGCGATGAGTTCTGGGACTTCAGCCTGGTGGACCCGGACAACCGTCGCCCGGTGGATTTCAGCGCACGGCAACGGGCGCTGCAAGCACCACCGGACATCATCGAAAGCTTGTCCAACTGGCGCGATGGGCGTATCAAACAAGCGTTGATTGCCCAGGTACTGGCCTTGCGCAAGGCCCAACCCGAAGTGTTCAGCCAGGGCGACTACACGCCGTTGGAAGTGTGCGGTACCTACGCCGAGCATGTAGTGGCGTTCTACCGCGAACACCAAGGCAAAACCGTGCTGGTGGTGGTGCCACGCTGGTCCCATCGGCTGCTTGAAAACAGTGATCTGCCTCACATCCCTGCGCAGGTTTGGGGCGATACGCGAGTGAAATTACCGTTTACCGGCACAACGCAAAACTGGAAGGGACTTTTTCAAACGGGCGTAGTCACACCAAACAAGGAGCTGTTGATCAGCACTGCCCTGGGGGGATTCCCGGTCAATGTCTTTATCAATCCTGATGATCAAGAAAGCTGAAAAATTTCTGCGAGGAGCATTGTGATGAGTACTGAAGACAAACGCATACGCGAACTGGCGCATCAGATCTGGGAATCTGAAGGCAAGCCTCACGGCGAAGACGCGCGTCACTGGGAGATGGCTCGCAAGTTGGCGGAAGCCGAAGCGCTGACCCCAAGCAAGCCTAAACCGGCCGCCAAGCCAAAGGCTGCGCCCAAGCCGCCGGCGGCAAAAGCCAAACCCGCGGCTGCGAGCAAGCCGACCCCGCCGCCGGCAAAAAAACCAGCAGCGCCGAAAAAGCCCAAGCCGTAACCGCTGTAACGCCATAAGCCTTCTGCCGGCGCAACGGCAGGAGGTGACCTCACTTTCAAATTTCTCAGCTGAACCTTCGTCGGCACGGTTTCGTTCGGCCCGAAAAAAGACCCTTGCAGGAGCAACATTGAATGAGCAAATCCCAAAAGACCCCATCGACGCCGGGCAATGAGCCGTCGCGAGTTCGTGAAGGCTTGCCCTTCCCCCTGGGTGCCACCTGGGACGGTCTGGGCGTCAACTTCGCGCTGTTCTCGGCCAACGCCACCAAGGTGGAATTGTGCCTGTTCGACGACTCGGGCGAGGTAGAGCTTGAGCGTATCGAGCTGCCCGAATACACCGACGAGATCTTCCACGGCTACCTGCCCGACGCCCATCCCGGGCTGGTCTACGGCTACCGTGTGTACGGCCCTTATGACCCTGCCAACGGTCATCGTTTCAACCACAACAAGCTGCTGATCGACCCCTATGCCAAACAATTGGTCGGCGAGCTCAAATGGTCCGAAGCCCTGTTCGGCTACACCATCGGCCACCCCGACGACGACCTCAGCTTCGACGAACGCGACAGTGCACCCTTCGTGCCCAAGTGCAAGGTCATCGACCCGGCGCACACCTGGGGCAACGACCAACCGGTGCGCGTGCCTTGGGACCGCACGATCATCTACGAGACCCACCTGCGCGGTATCAGCATGCGCCACCCTTCGGTGAGCGAATCGCTTCGCGGCACCTGCGCCGGCCTGATGGAAGATGATGTGCTCAAGCACATCCGCCAATTGGGCGTGTCGTCGGTCGAGTTGCTACCCGTGCATGCCTTCGTCAACGACCAGCATTTGCTGCAAAAAGGCATGACCAACTATTGGGGCTATAACAGCATCGCGTTCTTTGCCCCCGACCCGCGCTACTTGGCCAGCGGCAAGATCGCGGAATTCAAGGAGATGGTCGCGCACCTGCACGAGCAGAAGCTCGAAGTGATCCTCGACGTGGTCTACAACCACACCGCCGAAGGCAACGAGCGCGGCCCGACCCTGTCTATGCGCGGTATCGACAACGCCTCCTACTACCGGCTGATGCCCGATGACAAGCGTTTCTACATCAACGACTCCGGCACCGGCAACACCCTCGACCTGAGCCACCCGTGCGTGCTGCAAATGGTCACTGACTCCCTGCGTTACTGGGCCAACGAGATGCACGTCGACGGTTTCCGCTTCGATTTGGCGACGATCCTCGGGCGCTACCGCGACGGCTTCGACGAACGCCACAGCTTCCTGGTCGCCTGCCGTCAGGACCCGGTGCTGCGCCAGTTGAAACTGATCGCCGAACCATGGGACTGCGGCCCTGGCGGTTATCAAGTGGGCAACTTCCCACCGGGCTGGGTAGAGTGGAACGACCGCTTCCGCGATACCGTGCGCGCGTTCTGGAAAGGCGATGACGGCCAGCTGGCGGATTTCGCCGGACGCATGACCGCCTCTGGTGAGATGTTCAACCACCGGGGTCGCCGGCCGTACAGCTCGGTGAACTTCATTACCGCCCACGACGGTTTCACCCTGCATGACCTGGTGTCCTACAACGACAAGCACAACGAAGCCAACGACGAAAACAACCAGGACGGCAGCAACAACAACCTGTCGTGGAACCACGGCGTCGAAGGCCCCACCGAAGACCCGGAAATCAACGCACTGCGCCTGCGCCAGATGCGTAACTTCTTCGCCACCCTGCTCCTCGCCCAAGGCACGCCGATGATCGTCGCCGGCGACGAGTTTGCGCGCACCCAGCACGGCAACAACAACGCCTATTGCCAGGACAGTGAAATCGGCTGGGTCAACTGGGACCTGGATGAGGACGGTAAATCCCTGCTCAAATTCGTCAAGCGCCTGATCAAGTTGCGCCTGGCCTACCCTATCCTGCGCCGGGGCCGCTTCCTGGTGGGCGATTACAACGAAGACATCGGCGTGAAAGACGTCACCTGGCTGGCGCCTGATGGCAATGAAATGAGCACTGAACAATGGCAAGACAGCCATGGTCGCTGCCTGGGCATGCTGATGGATGGCCGCGCCCAGGAAACCGGGATTCGCCGCCCAGGTGCCGACGCAACCTTGCTGCTGGTCGTCAACGCGCACCACGACATGGTCAATTTCCGCCTGCCGCCGGTGCCTGAAGGTGAATGCTGGACGTGCCTGCTCGATACCAACCAAATCGCTGTGCGTGGCCAGGAGCGCTTTGATTTCGATCACGAGTACGCCGTGACGGGGCGTTCACTGCTGCTGTTCGAACTGCAGCGCGAAAGCGAGGTGTGACATGGCGTTGCATCACTTCCTTCAGGGCTACCGGGGCTATGCGGATGCGCAGGCCCTCGGCCAGGCGCTGAGGGCGCTTCAGGAGGAAGGTCTGGACCAGTTGCCGTTGCCCGGCGGCGGCGAGACGTTGACGCGTTTCAGCTGCCTGGCACAGGTGGCGGGACACGACTTGCGCCTGTGCAAGTTGTTCGAAGGGCATACCGATGCCTTGGCGATCATTGCCGAACTGCACAGCCCCGCGCCGCCCTTGGGTAGCACCTGGGGTATGTGGGCCGCCGAGCCACCCAACGCGAAAGTGCGGGTGCGGCGCGATGGCCACCGTTTGCTGATCGACGGACGCAAGGCCTGGTGCTCCGGTGCGGCCGTGGTCAGCCACGGGTTACTCACCGCCTGGGATGAGGAGGATCGTCAGCAATTGGTCGCCGTGGCAATGGATCAGCCCGGCATCACGGTGACTGATGAAGGTTGGAACGCGGTGGGTATGGCCGCCACCGGCAGTGTCGAAATCGTTTTCAGCGAAGCCCGGGGCCTCCCGGTCGGTGGCCCCGGCGATTACCTCTCGCGCCCGGGCTTCTGGCAAGGCGGGATCGGCATCGCCGCCTGTTGGTATGGCGCCGCACAGCGCCTGGGCGAGGTGCTGCGTGAGCAGTGCGCAAAACATCCGGAGCCCCATGCCCTCGCCCATCTCGGTGCAGTCGACAGCGCCTTGAACAGCGCCGCTTGTGTACTGCGCGCCAGTGCCGAACAGATCGACCGCCAGCCGACCGCCGATGCGCGACTGCTGGCTCAGCAGACGCGAGCCTGCATCGAGGACACTGTTGAACAGGTGATCCACCATGTGGGCCGGGCCGTGGGTGCCGGGCCTTATTGCAAGGACCCGCACTTCGCCCAGCTGATCGCAGATCTGCCGGTGTACGTGCGTCAAAGTCATGCCGAACGCGACCTGGCCGCCCTGGGTGCGCAAGTCGCAGGCGAACCCTCAGGGAGGTGGCGGTTATGAAGCCCAATCCAATTGTCGGCCAAGGCACGCCATTGCATCACTGGCAGGCATCGACGCGGCTGGCTGAGTTGCCGGTTATCAGCGTCGAGCAGTTGGTGCCTGAAGGCCATCGCGCCGTGATTATCGCGCCTCACCCTGACGATGAAGTGCTGGGGTGTGGCGGCCTGATGCAGGGACTGGCCAAATTGGGCCGGCCCATTCAACTGATCTCCGTCACCGACGGCAGCGCCAGTCATCCTGGCTCGCGCCGCTGGCCGGTGGAACGCCTGAGCGTGGTGCGCCCGCAGGAATCGGCCCAGGCCCTGCACCGCCTTGGCCTGCCATTGCACAGTTTGAAATGGCTGCGCGCAGGGTTTGCCGACAGCCAGGTCGCGGCGCGTGAAGCGCAATTGGCGACGTTCATCCAGCGCTACCTCAAGCCCACCGATGTGGTGTTTACCACCTGGCGCGAAGACGGCCATTGCGATCATGAAGCGGTCGGCCGTGCCAGCGCGCAAGCGGCCCAGGCCGTCGGTGCAAGCCTGTTCGAGTTGCCGGTGTGGACCTGGCACTGGGCAACGCCTGAAGACAGTCAAGTACCCTGGGAGCGTGCCCGCAAAGTGCTCTTGAGCCCCGAAACCGTGGCGCGCAAGCGGCACGCTATCCACGCCTTCGCCAGCCAATTGGAGGGCGACCCGCAGATCGGCCTCGGCCCGGTGCTGGCGCCGTATGTGGTGGAGCGCCTGCTGCAGCCTTTTGAGGTGGTGTTTGTATGAGCGTGGCAACCCCGTATTTCGACCAGTTGTTTGCCGATAACGACGATCCGTGGGCTTTTCGCCAACGCTGGTATGAGCAGCGCAAGCGGGCCCTGACCCTGGCCGTGCTCACACGGGCACACTACACCTCAATCTTCGAGCCCGGCTGCGCCAACGGCGAATTGAGCGCCGAGCTGGCAACACGCTGCGATCAGCTGTTGTGTTGCGACACCTCAGCGATGGCCGTGGCCCTGGCCAAAACGCGCCTGTCGGCGTTTGCCCATGCCCAGGTGCAGCAAAGTCGCCTGCCCGAACAATGGCCGACCGGCCAGTTCGAATTGGTCGTGCTGAGCGAGTTGGGCTACTACCTGGACGCGGATGATCTCGGCCGCCTGATCGACTGCGCCCTCGCTTCACTGGCACCCAACGGCCAACTGCTTGCCTGCCACTGGCGACCCCGTATCGACGAATGCCCGCAGACCGCCGAACAAGTGCACGCCCTGCTCCAGCAGCGACTGGGCATGCACCACGTGGTACAGCATCACGAAGATGATTTTCTACTCGACCTGTGGAGCCGCGATGGCACCTCGGTAGCAAGCCAAGAGGGCCTGCGATGATTGGCATTTTGATCCCGGTACATAACGAAGAAGCGCTGTTGGGCGAATGCTTGAAGGCGGCGATGATTGCGGCCAGTCACCCGGGCTTGCTCGGCGAAGCGGTACAGATCCTGGTGGTGCTCGACAGTTGCACCGACGCCAGCGCGGCGATTGCCCAGGCGTATCAGGTGCAGAGCCTGGAAGTGCAGGCGCGCAATGTCGGGCAGGTACGCCGCGTAGGTGCACGGCACTTGCTCAATCAAGGTGCACGGTGGATATCCTGCACGGACGCCGACAGCCGCGTCGCCCCCGATTGGTTGGTGGCGCAGTTGGCGCTGGGGGTCGATGCGGTGTGCGGTACGGTCACCGTGGACGCCTGGAGTGAAGGGTTCGACCCGGCGGCGCAGATTCGCTATCACCAGGCGTACGAAGCCCGGGACGGCCATCGGCATATCCACGGTGCCAACCTGGGCGTGAGTGCCGATGCCTATGTACGAGCCGGCGGCTTCGAACCGCTGGCGTGCCATGAGGATGTACAACTGGTGCGCAACCTCGAACGCTGCGGCGCCTCCATCGCCTGGAGCCATTCGCCGCAGGTGATCACCAGCGCACGCCTGGATTGTCGTGCCCAGGGCGGGTTCGGTGACTATTTGAAAAGCCTGCTGCAGTTTTCGTAAAAAAACGACATTTCAAAATGTGAAAGCGATAAATCCTTGTCTATGCTCATAACGCCTTGCACAGCGTTCCAGGGTTGGAACGCTGCGCACTCAGCGCAGGAGCCTGAGATGAATAAAAGAGAGTCGTCCCATCGACAGGGCACGACCCCGCATCAACCGACAAGGACGTACTTCCCCAATGAAGCCTGCCTCCCTAAGCGAAGGCCGCCGCGGCCCCGCACAAATCTGGAACAGCGCGCCGCAGCTGGCGCAAATCCCCATCATCGCTCTGACCTCACTGGTGCCGCCCGGCGCACGCGTGGTGGTGATTGCGCCTCACCCCGGCGATGAAGTCCTGGCCTGTGGTGGTTTGCTGCAACTGCTCAGCACCCGCGAACACCCTCTGCAATTGATCTCCATCACCGATGGCAGCGCCAGCCATCCCGGCTCCAACGTATGGCCGGCCAAGCGCCTGAGTGTGGTGCGGCCCCAGGAAAGCGTCGAAGCCCTGCGCCGCCTGGGCATGCCGTTGCACAGCCTGAAATGGATTCGCGGCGGCTTCCTCGATAATGCGCTGCCTGCACGCGAACAGCCGATGAGCCAATTCATCGCCCGCTACCTGCAACCCGGCGACGTGGTATTGACCACTTGGTGCAACGACGGCAACGCGGACCACGACGCCGTCGGCCGTGCCAGCGCCAAAGCGTGCAGCCTGGTGGGCGCGCAGTTGTATGAACTGCCCATCTGGGCCTGGCATTGCCCGGCGCGTGAGGGCGCGGTGATTCCCTGGCAGCGCGCGCGCAAGGTGCGCCTGGACAGCTGGAGCGTGGCGCGCAAACTGCACGCCGCCCACGCCTACGCCAGCCAGTTGGCCGGCGACCCGCAAATTGGCCTGGCACCAATGCTGGCCCAAGAGCTGCTGGAGCGGATGCGCGAGCCGTACGAGATTGTGTTTGTCTAGTGAGCCACTCGGCTATACCGCAGCCGCCATTCGGGAATGCCCCCGAGCCCGGTTGATCGTTAGCTGCGGCTTTGTATCGCAGTGTGTACGCCAGCCACTGCGATACATAACCCTCGACTTGCGGCGCATTCAGGACACAGGCCCGATACAGCCACGCGTTCAACTGAGAGCCAGGCAACCATCAAGCCGTAGGAGGCTCGCCATGCACACTCAGTTGAACCGCCGCTCACTGTTCCTGGCCTTAGCGCTGTCGCCACTCGGAGCCATTGGCGTGGCCAACGCCGAAATGCCGGAAATAAACACCCCGCCCGCCATCAGCCACAGCAGCTTTGGCGCGCTCAAACACATCAAGGCCGGCCTGCTGGATGTGGCTTACGCCGAAGTCGGCCCGGCCAACGGCAAGGTGGTGATTCTGCTGCATGGCTGGCCCTACGATATCGACAGCTACGCCAATGTCGCCCCGCTGCTTGCAGCCAAGGGTTATCGCGTGTTGATCCCCTACGCCCGTGGTTATGGCGACACGCGTTTTCTGTCGGATAAAACCTTGCGCAACGGCGAACCTGCCGCGCTGGCCCAGGATGTGATCGACTTCATGGATGCGTTGAAAATCCAGCAAGCGGTGCTTGGGGGTTATGACTGGGGCGCACGTTCGGCGGATATCGTCTCGGCGCTGTGGCCGGAGCGGGTCAAGGCACTGGTGTCGGTCAGTGGTTACCTGATCGGCAACCAGGCCAGCGGCAAGAACCCACTGCCGCCCAAGGCCGAGTTGCAATGGTGGTACCAGTTCTACTTCGCCACCGAACGCGGCAGCGCGGGCTATCAGAAAAACACCCACGACTTCGCCAAGCTGATCTGGCAAACCGCCTCACCCCAATGGCAGTTCGACGACGCCACCTTCAACCGCAGTGCCAAGGGCCTGGACAACCCCGACCACGTCGCCATCACCGTGTTCAACTACCGCTGGCGCCTGGGGTTGGTGCAGGGAGAGGCGCAATACAGCGCGCTGGAGCAGCAACTCGCCCAGTCACCGTCCATTGGCGTACCGACCATCACCTTGGAAGGCGACGCCAACGGCGCACCGCATCCGCAACCGGAGGACTACGCCAAGCGCTTCACCGGCAAATACCAGTTCCGCCAGGTCAATGGTGGCATCGGTCACAACTTACCTCAGGAAGCGCCGCAGGCTTTCGCCAAGGCAGTGATCGACGCTGATCATCTGTGATGCAATGGCCGCAGGTTGAGGTGGTCGGCACACGCCTCAATCACCCTCCCCTGGATCGACTCAGGCCGTTTGCTTACTGATCCAGCGCCGATACTGGCGGGTACGACAGGCTTCCCCGAGTTGTTGCTGGAGCAACGCACGCAGCGGTGACACGCTCGGGTCGGGCCGCTTATCGAGGCTGAGTTTGCGCAGTTGGAACTTGACCACCGCCATGTTAGCCAGGGACGCGATGGTTTTGTTTTTCCATGTAATCGGCGGTAATTGCGGGGCATTGTCTTTGCCTTGCAGCCAGTCACGGGGCAGATGCGGATCGATGGCCAACGCGGTGCCCATGCCCACCATGTCCACTCCGCTTTGCACCACGCTTTCAGCGACAGGGCGCCGACGCACGCCACCGGTGACCATCACGGGCATCTTGGCAACCGTTTGGATATCACGGGCAAATTCGAGGAAATAGGCCTCACGCGCCAGGGTCCGGCCATCACGCGCCTGGCCTTGCATGGCGGGGGCTTCGTAACTGCCGCCGGACAATTCCACCATGTCCACGCCCAGGTCGTTGAGCAGTGTCACCACACGTTTGGCGTCATCGGCGGTAAAGCCGCCGCGCTGGAAGTCAGCCGAGTTCAGTTTGACGGCGACCGCGAAGTCCTTCGACACCACGGCCCTGACTGCCTTGACGACTTCCACAAGCAGACGCGCGCGATTTTCCAGGGAACCGCCCCACTCGTCCGTGCGCTGGTTAGTCAGCGGCGACAAAAACTGGCTCAGCAGATAACCATGGGCGGCATGGATTTCCACGCCCGTGAAACCGGCCTGCTCGCCCAGGCGAGCGGAGCGCGCGAAGCGTTGAATCACGTCCTGGATCACGCTGGGCGTCATGGCGTAAGGCGTGGCGAAACGCTTGGACAGGTTGCCCAGGCTCAACGCAACGGCCGAGGGCGCCCAGGTCTTTTGCCCAAGGTTGGCCTGCATCTGCCGGCCGGGATGGTTGATCTGCAACCAGACCTGAGCGCCGCCGGAACGGCTCACCTGTGCCCAGCGCTTGAACTTGGCCAATTGCAGGTCATCCTGCAGCACCACACCACCTGGGCCGGTCATGGCGCGACCGTCGACCATCACATTGCCGGTAATGATCAGCCCCGCACCGCCATCAGCCCATGCCTGGTAGAGACGCATCAGGTCTGCGGAAGGCGCCTGGTGGGCGTCCGCCATGTTTTCTTCCATGGCCGCTTTGGCAATGCGGTTCTTGAGGGTCGAACCGTTGGGCAGTATCAGGGGGTGGAACAAGTTCATGGGGATGGTCCTCAGTTGGGGTGGAACCACCATAAGATTGAAGTCAACTTTAAGGTCAACCGTTTTTTGAGGTGTTATTTCTCCGTGCGAGCTGAAACCGCCGCCCCACCCTCTTCGCGCAGACGATGCAGGAGCAACTGGGTGTTCTCGGCACAGGCCACGCCCTCTGGCTTGCCCTCGACGCCCGCGATCACCAGCAACAGTTGTGCTTTGTTCTGGGCCAACCGCTGCTGCAGCACTTCGATTTCTTCAACCTTGCGCTTGAGCCCGGTCAACAACTCGTCATGCTGCCAACCGCCGGCATTCGACGGCAGCAATTTGCGGATTTCCTCCAGTGAAAATCCGGCGCCCTGTGCGCCGGTGATGAGTTGCAATACCCACTCGGTATCAGGGGCATAATCCCGGTAACCGTTGGCTTTGCGCCCGACCGACGTGATCAGGCCGCTCGCTTCATAAAAGCGGATGCGTGAAGGCGCCAAGCCGGTGAGTTTCGCCAGTTCACCTATTCTCATGTCCCACTCCCACAGCACGGTTGACCTTGAAGTTGGCTTTAAAGCTAGTGTGGGCTGGCGACCGAGGCAACCCTGTGTAGTCCATGAAGCCCACGCGCGGCTGTTTGTCTCTGATGAGGGGGAATATATGACGTTCTGACAGGTCGCTACCGGTCTTTCACGATGCCCATTTAAAACGTGCGGATGCCCGATCAATGCCAGAGCTCAAGATTGTTCCAGCAGACAAACCACCTATTGATAGTGCACCCGAAAATGTTTTGGTCATTTCAACATCACGAATATCCGGAAATATTAGCTTACGCCTCCTAACATCTGGTGGTGTTCCAGCAAGAAATCCACGAACAATCGCACCCGCACCGGCATTGTTGCGCCACCGACGAACACCGCATGAATCGGTTCCCGATCCCCGGGGTTGCAGGCTTCCAATAGCGGAATCAGCAAGCCGCGCTGCAGATCCGCGCTCACGCTGAACTCACCGATACGTGCAATGCCGGCACCTTCTCGCGCGAGTTGTGCCAGCGCTTCGCCACTGCTGCATTCGATGTTGCCGCTAACCTTTAGGGAAAACTTTTTTCCATCCCGGATGAACGGCCAGTTGGGTTCGGCGCGCCGGAAGTTGAAGCGCAGGCAGTTGTGCTGTAACAGGTCTTCCGGTTCCTGGGGGGTGCCGTGCCGCTGCAGATACTCGGGCGATGCCAGTACTACCTGGCCGGTGTCGCCGATCCTGCGTGCGGTCAGCGGGCTGTCGGGCAGATGGCCAAAGCGGACCGCAACGTCGGCCTGCCCGCCGAGAATGTCGACCACTTCATCGCTGAGGGTGAGGTCGATGACAATGTTCGGGTAACGGGCGCTGAATGCTGCGACCAACGGAACGATGGCCAGCCGTCCATGGCCAAGGGCGGCACTGACCCGCAATCGCCCCCTGGGTACACCTTGGTCAGCGATGGCTTCTTCGACCTCGTCCATGTCGGCCAGGATACGCCGAGCGCCTCGGAGGAACGCTTCTCCCTCGGCAGTGAAGGTGATCGCCCGAGTGGTGCGCAACAGCAGGCGGGTGCCAAGACGTTGCTCCGTACGCGCGATGATCCGGCTGACCGCCGAGGGTGTCAGCCCCAGTGCACGCGCGGCGGCCGACAGGCTGCCTTCCTGCGCCACGGTGGTGAACACGCTCATTTCACCTGACCTTCCGTTGAAATCCACTTGTGCCCCTTACGCAAAGGTGATTGCCAAAAACGCTATCTACTGCCTGATACGACTGGATCGTAGCATTAGCGGCACAGATAAGGAGCCTCTCATGCGTATCAATCCACCACTTGTCGCGCTCGCCATCGGTGCCTTCGGTATCGGCGTTACAGAATTCGCCCCCATGGGCATGTTGCCGGGTATAGCTGCGGATCTGGGCGTTTCCATTCCCGCAGCCGGTCTGCTGGTCAGTGCTTACGCGCTGGGCGTATTGCTCGGCGCACCTCTGATGACCCTGACCACTGGCAGGATTCCACGGCGCTATCTGCTGATCGGGCTCATGGCAATTTTCACCCTGGGAAATCTGATGTCAGCCCTGGCCACCGATTACTACAGCCTCATGGTCGCCAGGGTGGTGACCTCACTGAACCATGGTGCATTTTTTGGCGTTGGCTCCATCGTCGCCGCTAGCGTGGTTGCCCCGGAGAAACGTGCCGGAGCGGTTGCGGCGATGTTCATGGGCCTGACCCTGGCGACCATTGGCGGTGTACCGCTGGCCGCCTGGTTTGGTGAACTGTTAGGTTGGCGCACAGCTTTCTGGGGAATTACCGGCCTCGGCGTGGTGACCATGGCCGCGTTGTGGTTCGCCTTGCCTAACCTGAAGACGCCGCAAAGCGCCGGTGTAATGGCTGAAATTCGGGTACTGGGGCGTGGTCCAGTGCTGAGTGCGTTGGCCCTGACCGTAGTCGGATCTAGCGCAATGTTTACAGTGTTCACTTACATCGCGCCGATCCTCAGCAGCGAGACCCATAGTTCCACCGCCTACATCACCGCGATGCTGGTACTTTTTGGTGTGGGGTTGACGCTGGGCAATGTGTGGGGCGGCAAGGCCGCCGACCGCTCGATAGATCGCACCTTGATCGTCTCGCTAAGTGTTCTGATTCTCGTCTTGCTGGCGTTCGCCCTGCTGATGCGTTGGCCGGTGCCGGCTGCTCTGACCATCCTGGTATGGGGTATAGCCAGTTTCGCACTGGTGCCGCCGCTGCAGATGCGCGTCATGGAAGCAGCGAAGGACGCGCCCAATCTTGCCTCTGCGGTGAACATTGGCGCCTTCAATTTTGGCAACGCGATTGGCGCAGCGCTGGGCGGAGCGGTGATCAAAGCTGGCCTGGGTTATCCGGCGATTTCTCTGGCCGGAGCGGCGATGGCTGCTCTCGGGTTGCTGATGGTGTTGGCCTCTGCCTGGCGTTCCAGAACGATTGAAGCAGCAGTGGTATGACGAATATGAGGGGGCGTTACCATTGATGCGTCGAGGCAATTGATAGAATTGCTGCCCTTGGCGAAGGGCGGCAGTCGGCCAAAAGCGGACGACCAACTCGGTTCTGGTTTCGCCCAGCTTGCCTCCTACGCAAGTGCAAGCTGGCTCACTTCTCTGCCTCTTGGATACGCCTGGTATGTCAAGTCGGCTAAAGGCCACGCCCCCGATGCGCATTGATTCGGCTCACGTTTAGGTTTGAACTATCCGCAATGTCCGGATAGCCACCTATCGCTGGAATTCTGAATACGCTAAGCTAAAAGGCATCCAATGCTCTACACAGCCCTGCCTTCTCAACAGGCTCGTTTTCAGGTTTTCCAGCTGGGTTTAAGCGCTGCAACGCGACCAGGCACTGGCCACCGTCCAGCAGGATCAGTTCGTAATCTTGCCCGGCCTTGGGGGTGAAGTGAAAGCTTTGCCTGCAGCTATAGGAATTGCCGCCAGAAACATAACCCTCACTCTGGAAGTTCATGGCAAAAGGCTTGTTCGCCGGCACCTTCAGTTCGCTACGCGCGGAGCCTTGCGCCTCCACCCGGCGGTTGCTCTCGGGCATGCCCAGGCTGCGACCATTATTCTGCCCCGCAAAGCCGGACTCGGACACGGCCATCACCCCGGCGCCAGGCACACGCCAGTCGATGCAGTCACGGCCCGGCACGCCGCGCGCCATGCCATTGGTGATCACACGCAAGCGTGCGGTATCCCCGGATGTGGGTTCAACATAGGCCGTATTGTAAGCACGGATATTGGAAATATTGCCGCAGCCACTCACGGCCAGGGCCAGGCCTGCGATCAGAAACGCTCTCATGGAAATCCTTTTTTTGAGGCTTAACGGCAGTGATAAGGGCTTTCGCTGCGCAGTTCCTCGCCGGTGCGGGCATCGCGAATGATTACCGTCGCCCCCGGCGCATTGAGGCAGAACGCATTGCGTATGGGGTAGATGTTATGGCCCTCGGCGGTGAAGGTGCCAAGCTTGGTTAACGGGGCGCCGGAGGCGTCCTGAGCCGTCACGGTGTATTCACCCGACATGGTCAGACAGCCGCTCAGTAACAGCGCCAAGGTGGCGCAGATTGCATATTTCACAGGTGATGTCCCTATCGTGTTGAGTGACGAGCCCTCAAAAAGAAGGCGGTTTTTTTGTGGTTTCATTGCGCCGACTCGCAGGCCTTCAACGGCTCCTTGGGGTGCAATGCACAGATATCGAAACCGTCACGCCGGGTGTAGCCCGCGCGCTTCATGCACACAAATCGCTGGGCCATCTCCTGGAAGCTGGCCTTGGGATCAATGCCGGAACCATTCTTTTCACCACACGCCAACATGGACGCAACCACATCCTGGTGGCTGGCGCCGGGCTTCTCCCACAAGTCGGCATCGGCCGTGGGGGGCTGGAAGGGCTTGCTAAAGCAAGCGCTGACAAAAGGTGCAATCAAAACAATTAACGCCAGACGTTTAAGCTGCATCCTGAATTTCCTTATTTGCGCGGGCTCACCGGCACCAGCACGGGCCGACCCTCGGGCCAGTATCGTGTGCAGGCATTTGGGCCATAGGCGTAACAGCTGTGCATTGTCGTCTCGCCCTTCAATACGTTGATAAGCTCTTTGAACAGGCTACTGCCCTGGGGTATCACCCCGCCGGTGCCTGGGTTATTGCCCATGATGAACCACGTACCTACCGGGTCGTAGTTATGGACCTCGTACTTGAGGACCAGGTTCGCCCGTTCGACGGGGTCGGTGACGGCTGCGCGATTTTGCAAATAGGCCAGCTGTTCATCGGCGCGATAGACATTGAATGCACCGCCAAAGTCATACACCGTGGTTTTTCTAAGCATGCCTTGGGCATCCGGTAGATTGGCAATGGAATCTCGCGAGTTGCCGCCGGTCATGGTGCCGCGACTGTGCTCGGTCAGGTGCAAACCGGTGGCACCGTACTTTATCTGTAGCTCCCGGGTGGCGGCGGTGTAATTGGTCAAGCCCCAGAAGTCGTTGTCCATTGCCTTCTGATAGCCGGCCACCAGCAGTTCCGACATGGCATTACCCGCCGTCGGAAACCATAGGAAATATTGGGGCCCGGTAGCATCGGGGTCTCGGTGTTGAGCGGCGTATTTCGCCGCGGCTTTTGCGTCGTTGAAAATACCATTGAGGGCCACGTTAACGACGTTGTTAGCGTCGGCTTGCAGGTTATCCCGCTCGGCGCCCACCACCTCTCGGAATAAGGGTTTATCGTCCGGGCCGTCTTTGACATTGCCTTGCTCATCCATGTCCAGCACAAACATCTGGTCGGGTTTTCTAAACATGGTCTGGTACGCATCATCGGTAAACTGCACCCCTTGGCGATAGGCCTCATTCTTGATCGACTGCTCCGCCTCGGCGGTACGCTGCAGTTTGTCCAGGTCCTGACGCCCGGCGCCGACATGGGAATGGGCGGTGTCACGGTTAAGGCTGGCCACGGTCTGGCTGGCATCACGGCCGGTCAATTGCTGCTGGCGGTAAGCATCGGTAATGAGAATATTGCCGGCACTCACCGCGCTCCGCGTGTTGCCCTCGGACGAGTCCGAAGCCTTGCCTGCATCCAGGTAGTTGCTGAACAAGGCCTTGCTGGCGCCGTACATGCCCTGGCCGACAAAGTCGCTGCTGAGGGTGAGCCCGCTGCTGTCGGCGCTGGCTTTGGCGCTGTTGTGCAGGTCAGCGGTGGTCAATGAGCCGGTACTCAAGCTGTTCTTGCCATCGGCAATCGCCTTGTCGTTGCTGGCGATCACGCCGCCCACCAAGTGGGTGTTGCCCTTGACGCGGATATCAAAACCACCGTCACCGGCCCGAATGCCGCTCTGCTCAGTGACGCTTTCAAAGTTGGATTTCTGAATGCCTTTGTTCTGACTCAACGTGAAGCTCGATGAGCCGATGCAGAATGGCGGCACGCAAATACTCACGCCCACGCCCAGGCTAGTCTGTTTGGCCTTGTAGGTACTGGTGTCCTGCAGGCTTTCGACGCTGAAATCACCGCCCACATCGGCCGTGACTTGCTTGCCGCTCACCACTGCGCCCTTGAGTCGGGTATCGCCACCGGAATCGAGCGAGACCTTATTACCGGCGTCCACATGGGTATTGCTCCAGACCACATCATCGCCATCGGCCTTGCCACGGCTCTGGGACGCCCCGGCGTTAAAGCTGATGCCGGTGGTCTCGCTGCCGATGGCAATACCGATCCCGAGGCTGGCGTTGCTGCCCTTTTCGGTCGTGCGCTGTTGCACCGTGTTTTGCGCGGCCAGCAAGGCAATAGCGCCGTCGGCCTTGAGGTTAACGTCATGGCCGGCGGTGATCTGGCTGCCCTGTACGGTCAGATTGCTGTTCTTGCCGGCGCCGGCCGCGGTAATGTTGACATCACCACCGGCCAACACCGACGAGCTGGCGGCCGAATTGGAGGTCTGCTCGGTTTTACTTTCCTTCTTGCTGGTGCCGGCCGAAATGCTGATATTGATGCCGCCGGCCATGGACGGGTCCTTGTCATACTGGATATAGCCGTTGCCCGCCCCCATCAGGGTATTGACCAGCGCCAGGGTTTTGAGGCGGCCATCATCGGTGCGGTCGGACGCGGTTTTCATGCGCTGGGCGGTCTGCACGGCTTCGATCACCGGGTTGGTCACGGTAATCGTGAGGCCGCCTTGCTTGAACTTGGTCTCCTGGGTGATGTGCTGCTGGTCACGAGCCTCAAGGATATCGACCAAGCGCGCGGCAATGTTCACATCGCCCTTGGGCGCCGTCACTTGGCTGCCGACCTGACGGTAGGCATTGCCGGCCAGGATACTCACGTTGCCATCGGTGGCGCCGATGGTGCTGGCCGCCGCCGTTTCACTGTCGGTACGGTTTTGGTCGCTGCGCTGCTGGCTGCCGATGGTCACCGCGATGGCGCCACCGCTGAACAGCCCGCTCTGCTTGACCTGCTTGAAGTGCTGTTCGCTGAGCTGGTCGGTGGCGGCCACCACATTCACATCGTGCCCGGCCACCAGGGTGGTGCCACTGGTGGAGACCACGTTACTGCCGCGCACATTCAAGTCATTGTCGGCCTTGACCCACGCGGTCTCGCCACTGAGGGTGGTGGCCTGGGCGCGGGTTTCACTCACGGTGTCGCGGGTTGTGGTGGTCTTGCTAGAGAACAGGCTGTTACTGCCGGTGACCTTATGGGCCTCGTCGACAAAGTTGTAGCTCTGGCTGGTGCTTAAATTGACGTCGCGGCCTGTCGAAACGGTGACCCCGCCCTGCTCGCTGACGACCTTGGCGCCTCGGGCATTGAGGTCATTGTCCGCGATCAGGCGTACCTCGCCCTCACCCTGGATAACGCTGCCGACATCGGTGCGGCTCGCGTCCTTGCGCCAGTTACTGGCGTTCCATTGCACGCTTTGTTCACGGCTCTGGGTCACCGTGCCCAGGTTGATATCGTGGCCAGCAACCACCGTGGTCTTGCCGTCCTTGCCGGAACTGACGATCTGCGCCGCACTCAGGTTGATATCGCGCGCCGCGTTCACCACCAGTTCGCCCTTGGCATCGGAGACAAACAACCCGGCAACCCGCGAAACACCCGTGGCGGTGCCCTGGGCACTTTCGGTGTTGCGCGTGGTGGACACCAGGTTGATATCGCGACCGGCAACCGTACTCAAGCGCGTGGTGGCATCGATCAACCCGCCGAGGTTGTTCAAGTCAGTGCGGGCTTTTACCTCCACCTCGCCACCGGACAGGCGCCCGCCCAAGTTCTGCAGGTTGTCGGCGGAAATCGCCAGCACACTGCGCCCGGCGATCGTGCCGCGGTTAACCAGGTCGCCTTGTAGCTTGAGGTCGACGACGTTGCCCGCCATCAGTGCACCGGAGCCGTCCAGGTCGCCGTCGCGCACCCGCACATACACCTGCGGCACCAACGCCTGGGTCACGCTGCCGTCGGCAAGGGTCACGTCCTTCTTGACCAGCCAGACGACATCGCTGGTCAACTGGGCCATTTGCTCAGGGCTGAGCGCCACACCCGGCACCAGGTTCCACTTGCCGGCGTAGGTCAGCGCACTGTCGAGCAACGCGCGGTACTGGGTTTCATCATTGGCGTAGCCGTCGAGGAAGCGTCTGCCGGTGAGTTGGGCAATCTGTTCGCGGATCAGTTTTTGCTCATAGAAACCATCACCCAGCCGCGTAAGGGTCAGGCCCGGATCCAGTTGCAGCCGGTCCAGCATGTAGCTGGAAGACAGCCAGGAACGATAACTGGTGAACCGTGGGTCGCTCTCCACCAGATAGTTGGGGTTGGCCTGGGGGTTGAGGTGGAACAGGCTGTTGTCCGGCACCTGCACATTAAGCCCGCCGGTACGGATTGACTCACCCACGCCTCCCGCCGCCGTCGCTTGCAACGCCGCCACTTCCAGCACCGGGCCAGGCGCTCGGCCATCGCCCACATTGACCTTGGCCGCACTGGCACCGCCGGCAGCCTGATCGACGCTGCTGGTCAGGCGCGTGCCAAGTTGCAAACCGCTGCCGGTATGGGTGGTGTTTTGCAGGTACTGGGTTGGCCGCAGGAAAATATCCGTGACGCTGGCGGCCGGGTTGTAGGCGGCTGTCGAACGGCCCTGACGGTCACGGCCCTTGCGATGGATACGATACAAATGGCTGAACGTGCCACTGTCCGTCACCGTCTGCTGCCCGGTGACTTCGGTGTTGTTGAGCTGTCCGATAGTGCCCACCAACGTGCCGCCGGCGATGATTTGGCTCTTGTCGTTCAACACCGAATTGGCAGTCAACAGCATTGAGCCGCCGGAAAGGATTTCACCCGGATCCGAGGTGAGGATCTGGGTTTGAGTGGTGGTGCGGGTGTAGTCGTAGCGGTTGTAGTTATCGGACACGCCCTCGGGGCTGACCAAGTGGCTGACTTCGTCGTTGTAGAGTGAGATCTGATCCGGGCGATAGCGATTGGCAGAGCCGGTGTGCTGGAACTCCTGAACGCCTTCGCGGCTGACCTCCACCACTTGCGTGCTGAAGTGCTCGTTGGTATTGCGCAACTCGGCACTGTTGAGGCTCAGCCCACCAAGTGCTTCGATGCTTGCGCTGGCGTTACGCACCAGCCCGGCCTGGCCGGTGGCCTGGCCCTGGGCATCCAGCGCGCCGCCGATCAACAGGTCACCGGCGCTGAAAAGCATGGCGTGCTCCCGGTTGACCAGCGTCCCGACGCCAATGTCCAGGCGTTCGCGCGCGGCGATCACGGCCGCGCGGGCATCTTCCACATCATTGGTCAATTGCACCGCCGCAATGGATACGTGATCACCATAAATACGGCCGCTGCCAAGGTTGTTGAGCACCTGGGTATTGATCCGGTTGATCTGGGCATCGATCACGCCACGGTTGTTCAGGGTATCCCCCACATCGAGGGTCACTTGCGCGGCACTGATCTCGCCATTGGCGCGGTTTTCAACCCCATCGCTCGATACCCGCAACTGCTTGCCGGCCTGAACGCCACCCTGGTTGTCGAGCGTGCCTTGCAGGCTCAGCTCAAGATTACCGTTGGCTTGCACTTTGCCGGTATTGACCAACCCCGAAGCCAGGTTGAGGCTGATATCGCCCAGGCTCAACACGCGGCCATCGCCACTGAGGCTGGCGCTGTTCAGGCCGAGCCGCTCTCCGGCGATCACTGTGCCGGCACTGTTGAGCAGCGCCTGGTCGGCGCGGATCGACACTTGCTTGCTCGACGAGATCAGGCCCGCGCTGTTATCCAACTGCCCAGTAGTGTTGACGCTCAGCAACTGGTCGGCACGCAGGGCGCCCGAGCGATTAAGCAACTGCGCCAGGTTCAGGGCCAGCGACTGCCCCTCCACGCCCTGGTTGCTCCCTTGGGTCTGCTGGTTATCCAACTGCCCTGCATCGACCGTCAAGGTGCCCCCGGCACGCAGCAGACCGCCGACGTTATCGAGGTGACCGCTGCCGATGTCCAGCCGCGCGTTACCCAGGCTCTGCAACTGTCCACCGCGATTGCTCAGGCCGCCCGCCGTCAACAGCAGGCTCTTTTCACTGCTGAGTACACCGGCGTCGAGGTTATCGACCTGCGCGGCATGGATCGCCACGTCGCCTTTGCTGCCGATAAAGCCGGCGCTGTTATTCAGGTTGCCGGTGCGCAGCGTGATATCGGCCTGCCCGAGGATGCCATTGGCACTGCCCGAATCGGTGTTGGTCAACGTTTGCCCATGGGTGTCGAGTGTGATCGCACCGTTACCCTGGATAAGCCCGGCCTGGTTCTTCAGCTCACCACTGCGCAGGTCCACGGTGCCGCTGCCGATGATGGCGCCGCGCTGGTTTGACAGGCCTTGCCCGGCACTGTCGAGCAACAGGGCCGCGCCACTGATCAACCCATCGTCGTTATTCAGGCCCAGGCTGCTAATCGTCACGCCTTGCTGGGCCTGCACCACACCGCCGATGTTATCAAACGCGCCCTGGCTCACCGTCAGCACCAGCGGCCCGCCGACCGAACCCACGGTGCCCTGCCGGTTACTCAGTGCGTTGGCGCTGACACTGAGTGAACCAATGGCCGCCAGCGTGCCGTGGTCATTGTTCACCTGCGCGCCGGACAGCGTGAGGCTGTCGCCTGCTGTGATTTTGCCTTGCGCGTTGAGCAACTGCCCGGTACTCAACTGTGCGCCCTTGGCGGCGGCCAGGGTGCCTGCACTGTTGTCCAACAGAGTATGCGCGGCGACCTTGAGGTTACCGGCCACCGCCGCCTGAACCGTGCCGCCTTGATTGAGCAAGCGATCAGCCGTCAGGCTGATATCACTGTCACTGGCCACTGTGGCGCCGGTGTTGTCCAGCAGGCCCTGGGTGTTGATGCGCAACGTGCCCGCGCCGGTCTGCAGGATGTTGCCCTGGCGGTTGGACAGTTGGTTGGCGTCGATTTGAATCTGCCGGGCCACAGTGGTGGCGCCGTCCAGTACCGCGTCGGCGACGGTGACTTGCAGTAGACCATTGCTCTGCAGGCTGCCTTGGGCCCCCGTGAGCGACTGGCCCTGAAGGGTCAAGGTGCCCGCTCCGGCGTGTTCGATCCGGCCCTTGGCATTGGACAGGGCCGCACCCGACAGGCTCACGTCGGTCGCGTTACTGGCAATGCGCCCGCCGGCATTATCGAGGCTGCCGGTTACGTCGATCACGGTGGTGCCCTTGCCCACCTGTACGATTTCACCTTGATGGTTGGACAGGCTGCCGGCCGCCAGTTGAATGCCTTCAGCATTGACCTTGGCGTTGTCGGTGGTCAGCGCCTGCTGTACCGACGTGTTCAACGTTGCCGTGGCATCCAATGCCGCACCGCTCAAGTCAGCGCCACCCGCGCGGGCAGTGAGCGTGACATTGCGCCCGGCCGTCTCACTCGCCTTGAGGTCGAGGCTCGCCGCGTCCAGGCGCAGATCGCCAGCGGCAATGGCCGAACCTTGATGCTTGAGGGTCTGGCTGGCACTGACGTGCAGCGCACCATTGCCGCTGACCTTGCCGTCGGCCGCCACGCCGGCCCCCAGCACAGATTTGCTGGCGTTGTTAATGGTACGTGCCGTCAGCGCCAAGTCCTGCTGCGCCGCGACTACACCCTGGTTGTTGATATCGCCACCACTGGTCAACGTCGCAGCGCCCTTGCTGTACAGCGAGCCGCTGTTGTCGATGCCCAACTGGCTGTGCACCTGCAGGTTCTGGCTGCTGCTGATTTGCCCGCTGTTGCCCAGGCGGCCGTCGGCGCTGATGACCACGTCGCCGGCACTTGAACCGATTTGCCCGGCATTACGCACGCCCAGCCCGGCTTCGGTGCCCACCAGCTTGATTTTACCGGCGTACATGCCGCCCAATTGCGCCACATCGATCGCGACCTGGGGCTTGTCGCCGGTACCGTTGATGGCCGTCGCCTGGGTATTGTCGGCATTGACCTGGTTGGCGCCACTGGTCACCCGCAGGTCCTTGGCCCAGATACCGGCATTGACCTCGACCGAGCGTGCGATGACATCGGTAAAGTCGGTCTGCGATGCGTCCAGGCCCTTGCCGGAGATAACCACCTTGCCGCTTTCAACGCGGTAGCCTTGCAATTGGCCGTCCTGCATCTGCGCACTGCCGCTGGTCAAGGTGGCACGGTTGGCGTTGATAAAACCACAGCCATCACAGGCGATGCCCGACGGGTTGGCGATCACCACCTGGGCTCGGTCACCGGCGACTTCGATGTAACCACGCAATTGGCTGGGGTTGCTGCTGTTGACCTCATTAAGGATCACCCGCGCCGTACCGCCGGCCAAATGCGCATTGCCCTCGATCCAGCCACCCAGCTGAGTTTGGGTATTGGTGCGCGCATTGTTGAGGATCGCGCCTTGGGCATTAACGTCGAACTGGCTGTAGGTGTTACGTGACACCCCTGCCGCACTCGGGGCCTGAATGTTGACTTGGGGCACACCATTGGCAGCATTGATGATCACCGGCTGCTGGCCGACGGGGGCGCCACGGTCGGCGACGATGTCGCCCCAGGCCAGGGGTGAAGCCAGCGTGATCAAGCCCAGTGCCGCCATCAATGCAAACCGCAGGGGGCGCAAGGTCAATTCAGCGCTCAAGACCACTGGGGCAACGGCTGCGCCACGACCTGAGGCTTTTTTGCTCCCCAACACGTTTTCGGCCACTACCATCAGCAGGCCACGGGCTTTATTGAAAACGATCCTGTAGAGGTTTTTGTTCATGACGATCCCTGTGTCTTGAAAAGCGTAAAAACGTGACGAGCACTACGGATGGCGAGCAATCGCTGGAATAGGCGGCGACGTGCGCGCCAGGCCGGCACCTTGAAAGCGCTTGATTCGCAACCCGCGCTCATCGCCCCGGTGGTAAAGCGCGCTGAAGCGGCTGTCGGCAAATAAATGGCGCTGTACCAAGCGTGCGAGGCGTGCGCTGTGGCCAAACGGCGCGACCCAGTCCAGGAACCACAAGCGTTCGCCGCTGTTCCAGTCGGGTGCGGGCAGGCTGATGGCCGGGTTTTGCAGGTAGCGCTGCTCGGCCTCGACGCTGAACCAACACCAGGCGGCGTAAAACACCGGGCGCCCCGATTCGTAGCCGATGATGAACTGGCGGTTGGCAATAGCTGGCAACAGCAGCGCGTTCAGGGCGTGCAGCGGCACATCGCGATGGCTCGCCGAGTGCATCCACAGCCATACGGCGGCACCCAGTGCCTGGGCCTCGTTCCATGGCTTTTCGCTGAACGCCGGCGCGATCAGCTCAAGATTATCGAGTTGCATGGCAAATCCTCACATCGACCACGTCAGGCTGAAACCTGCCGTGGTACTGGCAGTCTCGAAGCCTTTGGGTTTGCTGATCGGTTGACCGACAAACACGTCGTAAGACACTTGCCGGTAGCCACCGCGCAACCCCACCACGTACCCGGCCAGATGATCACCAATGAGGTATTGGCTTGAAGGCCCGCCCACCTTGCCGTAGTCAACACCCAGGTAGGTTTCCTGCCCGGAGTTGCCCAGCGCCAGGCCGAGGTCGTTACGCACCAGCCAACCACGGTCGGCCGACAAAATGTTTTCACCGTCAAACCCGCGCACGCTGTAGCGCCCGCCGATCGAGAAACGATCCTGCGGCACCAACGCCGTGCGGTTCCACTGCGCACGCCAGGCCGCGGTGTAACGCAAGCGCTGCGTGGCAAGGCCAAACGGTACGGAAAATTGCGCGTCGGCGTTGATGATCTGCGAACGCGAGGTCCCTTCGTCAAACGCCTCCTCAGGCGCAGCGATTGCGTTGCGCGCACCTGTGCCCCGGCGATAGCTGGTGCCCAGATCGAGCGTGGCGGTACCGATGAACTCCCGATGACTCAGCCCCAGCGCCCAGCCTGCCATGCGTCGGCGCTGAATTTCGATCTCGGTATCGTCGATATAGTTTTGCGAAGTGCGCGTCCAGCCACTGAGCTTGAGCGTGGTTTTGCGCACGGCATCGCGATACAGCAAGCGAGACGCGCTGATCTCATTGTTTTTGCTTTCTCCGGTGTACTTGTAAGTCTGGTTGGCCCCAGCGACCGTCTGGTGATAGTCATACTCGTTGGACGTGACGCCAAACAGCCAATAACCGTAGGGGACAGAGTAGTGCAAGGTATGGCCCTTGGAACCACGATTACCCGCGTCCCCCCCGCCCAAGTCGTGGTTGAAGCTGGCGTAGAACAAATCGTTCAGGCTCAGCAGGTTGTCCAACGACACCGAAGCCGAACCCAGGTATTTACCTGTGGCGTCGGTTCCCGAATCATCTACCGACACGCTCAAACGCACGGGAAGTGCCTGTTTCCACGCGATAACCAAGTCACTGTCGCCCGGCTTTGCGTCCATCCCCTGGGCCGCGGCGATTTGGATATCCGCCTCAGCCGTGGGCACGCGTTTGAAGTTTTCCAACGCTTGCTCAAGATCACGCAGGTTCAGCAGGTCACCTGTTTTGGCAGGCACCGCGTTCCAGGCATTGGCTCGGGGAGAGGTGCCTTCGGCGAAGCGGATGGAATGAATGCGCCCCGGAATCAGGGTCAGTTGCAGCACACCGCTGTTTAAATCCTGAGGCGGTGCAAGCACGCGTGTCGTGACAAACCCGCGCTCGATGATTGCATTCTGGATTCGCTTCATCGTCAGGTTGATGCCTCGGGCACCCAGACATTGACCGGTGGCCGGATCATTTTTGGGATCGGCGCTGCGCAGTGCCCATTGAAAATCTTCAGCCAACTCGCCGTTCAAGACGACCTGACGAATCAGGAAACAGGGGGATTCGCGCTTCTCGAGCAAAACCCCGGCGGAGGATGAGGGCGGCGCCTCAAGGCGCGCATCCGGCGACGGCTCAAGTTGCTCGCGCAAAGCTCGCTCGCGGTCCTGCTGCAATAGCAACTGTTGGGCAGGTGCGGGAGGGTCAGCGGCCTGCACGCCGAAACTGCTGATCAAACCGAACAACAATACGGCCACCAAATGAGGAGACGGTGACAGTTTTCTAACAGGCAAATACAACGTACCGAAACGGGCCAAGTACTCCGTAGGCCGAAGACATACTTTCATTTCGCATCCCTGTGAAATCTTCCTGCGGGTGCAGCATGCACCAGAACGGCACGTGATCTGCGAGAATTGCCTCTGACAGGCAACTCCCCTATGAACAACTGTTGCTCATTAAAGTTCAAGGGCGCGTGAGAAATTTCCTACACTTAATTTCCCCCTGGCTTCTTAGCCCCCTCTAAGAGACTACTCTTGGCCGGTGAGCGACCGTCGCTCTGACTAGCCATCCTTGTCTTTTCACACGTGGAGGACTTGTCATGAACATCATCGCTACCCGCAGCTGTCAGCCCTGGAACAAAGGAAAACTAGTCGGGCAGAAAGCCCCACTCCGACTGAGAGATATCTGGGCCATCCGAGTAAGACTTCAAATTGCGGAAAGAACCCGAGATCTGGCCCTCTTCGATCTGGCCATCGACAGTAAGCTTCGAGCCTGCGACTTAACCAAGCTCCGCGTGCGCGATGTCGCCCATGGCGAGCACGTATCATCACGGGCCATGGTTATGCAGCAGAAAACGCAGCGGCCAGTGCAGTTTGAGATCACTGAGCAAACACGGTCAGCTCTCGTGGCCTGGATACATCAGGCACAACTACGCAGCGAGGACTGCCTTTTTCCTGGCCGGCTGCATACCTCAGACCATCTATCCACTCGTCAATACGCTCGTATCGTCAAAGGCTGGGTGAAAGCCGTAGGCCTTGATCCAGCCATGTATGGCACTCACACAATGAGACGTACGAAGGCATCACTAATCTATCGCAGAACGAATAACCTACGGGCTGTTCAGTTGCTGCTCGGCCATACAAAGCTGGAGAGCACTGTTCGATATCTGGGGATTGAAGTTGATGACGCACTGGAGATGGCGGAACAGACTGAGGTTTGATCATGCATAGCGACGGTCGAAGTCAGGCCGTCGCTAACCGGCCAAAAGCAGCCGTTTGGAATAGACTGCTTCTGACCAATTTGGACTTAGTACGCCAATTTGCGCTGCTAGGTCCGCAGCCAATAGTAGAGGTCGTACTTCGACTTCATGTGTTGAGGATGCTGGTTGTCGGAGTCGGGATCTGGAATGGCGACTCGGCGAGTCCAGAGTGGGAACCACTCACCATCCCGCATATCGCTATCGCTAACCATCCGCACATTCTTCAACATGGTTCGCTCGCAGGCACCGAATTGGACGAAATTGACCTGCGCCTCGATCAAACTACATCTATTCGGTCCATCCACCTGGTGAGGGTAATAGAGTTGGAACACGTCATCCTCCCAGAAGCAAATTGGGCAAATGTCGTATGACCCTGGGTGTTCCTCGAAGACTGCATATCCGCAGCATGGGCAGGTAAACATCAGTTTTCACTTATGGGTGGCAGTCTATTCTTGGTCGATTTTAGCCACATGCTGAACGGTTGCAATGGGTCGGTGGCTGCCCTTAATGACAGGCCGCAACCGGCCAGAAGCGGACTGTCGTCGAGCATTTAACGCTGACTCAGCGCAGCACCTTTTTCCTTCAAACGCTGGGATATACGAAAGAACATCGCCTCCATGAGAGACTTGCTTGCAAGGTTCAACTCTTGGTCAATTTCTTGAAGGTCTCTAATGGTGTGGCCTTTTTTTATTGTTGCCGCGAACTCGTTCGCTAGATTTATGATCCTCTCACTTTTTTCGCCTTCAGGGATCGCTAACTCTGTTGCCGCTACTACGTTGGTAGTGAAAGCGAGGTATTGATCCGAGTGAATGGCAAACATTGTTTGATTGTCGTCACCTTTCTTAGCCCATACGTCATGCTGCACTCGATTACGTCGTAACCGTACCAAATCGAGTTGGTTCAGAGCTTTTGTGATGGACTCAAGCTCTGCTCCTGTCAGGTATTCCGCAGCGAGCTTCCTTGCTCCATCTGCCGCTCTCGCTGCGGTTCTGTATTTTTTGAGCTGATTCGCGGCCTCGTCCGGAGTTGTATCTAGTAGGACTGCGAATAGGCAATTCAAATTAACCTCTGCCTGTGCCCATGATGCGGCGATTATGCCTATTTTCGCAGCAAACTCAGAACTCTCTCGAACGAGATGCGGTCCAATTTCTAGGACAGGGCCTCCCTTCTGATCAAAGATTTGGATTCCGTGCTTCTCTTGCGTCATGAATATTCCGTCCGTTGATTCAAAAAAGGAAACTACTTATTCTGCTTAACAAGATACGGAGCTAGGGTCAAACATTGCCTGCAGCGAGATCTTCAATAAAGTGTAGTTGGTTGTCTGCTCTTGGCCGAAAGCCGTCGGTCCTAATTTCGAAATTGACGAACCACTCGATATCCACCAGTACTTCGGCCAGTTGCTGGAACTCTGCCGCAGTTAGGCGGCGCTCCTGCTGGGTGATAAGTCGCGTCACCTCAACCCCCTCGCCAGTTATTCCGATGAACCTCGCGGCACCGATGCACCACTTGCTCTACCAGCGAATTGCGTGGGGTGGCGTGGACCCAACCATCCTCAAAAGGTGGGAGCGGCCCATCGGTCTCAAGCACCGCATTCAACTCCAACGAGAGCAGGATCAGCGTTTTGAATGCGTTAGGGACCTGGACTTGTTCGAACTGTTTTCTCTGGGCATCCATCGCATCCATATGCGCATGCTTGCCGTTCCATTCTTTGGATTTGTGATGCACCAAAGCGTTACGTGCCTTAACCAGGCCTTTCAGCCCGTTGATGGCGGGGCCGTCCTCATTCAGCGATCGACCACAGACCAGGCGTGGGACGACAAGCCATTTACCCACCACATCCAGCTTATCCAGATAATCTTTTGCTAGGCGCTCTCCCAGTTGGAGGGTGGCAAATTCAAACGCCGCAGCTTCCAAGGCCATCGCGGAGAAGACGATAGTTTTTATGGCTGCCACATTATCTGGTCGTCGTAGGCTGTCGAATCGCTGGGCCATTCTTGCCTAGGGACCGGATTGCCCTTATCGAACAAAAAAGATCCGAATGCCTCCTCCGCGATTTCACAATAGGTGTCCACCATGGAATCGACCAAGACCCAGTTATCGCGGACTCCAAACGGTTTGGTCGTGCCCATGACAGCTCCTTACTAAATTAACGATAACGTATTTTATCCCTAATAGATGGTGCCTTAGCCATGGCTAAAATCAGGCTCGCTTTTGGCCGAAAGCGGATCTTATTGGTAGTGGAAGGGTGCGAGTGAGTATTGGACGCGGTTCAGGGCAAATGTAGGCCAGATCAAAGGCCTCTGTTGGCCACAAAGAATCAGATGACTGAGCTAAGTAGCCCGTATTTTATGGCCTTAAGCGGTCCCTAATGATCCTAGAATGGGTTCGAATACCTATCTATGGCGCCATCTTACGCGTCAATGTAAGGAGAAATCTCAAGCTGAAAGGAGTGGTCAGCTGGAGTCGCCTGAAGAATCTCTGCATGGGGGTAGAGGCGCTTGACTGACAGTGATAAAGCTGCTCGTTGGTCAAGCGGCATGCGGCAGCCCAGGACAACGCCTGTAAGCTCTTTAGCTCCAAATTTTATATCTTCATGGGGAGCATTTTTATTTCGTCCGTCACCTGAAAATATCCTCCACTCGCTTTCATGTTTCCATGCATCAGATTTTGTATAGATTAAAGTATTGATTCGTTTAGCTTGGTCGAAGGTGATTAGTCCTGATAAAAAGTCAGAAAGCTCATCCTCTTCAAAGAGCATGGGTATGTCTTTCATGTAAGACATCTCCTTGGCTGTTTTATATGGACTGTCTGCTCCAGGCTCATCTTGAAAGCGGAGTACCGCACCTCTGTTGCTGTCGGCATAATATGCGCACATTAGCTGGTTAATAGGCGAATCAGTTAAGTATAAAATTTTAGTCGTGGAGAGTTGGTCTCTTGTGGCGCGATACGTTTGATGAATATTTTTGTCCATGACTGCAAATGACTCCCGCACTCCACGCTCCATGTTGTGCATAAATACTTTCTTGGGTATGTCTTTAAGATATGGTCGCATGAGGTCAAATGCAGCTGACATTTTATTTTCAGGATCTCCCCGAAGTTCGCCGATATGTACCTTCCAAAGTTTTTCTAAAGTATCTCGAAGTACTTTGTTTCGGTCAAAATTGATACGCAGGTCAAACTGAATATCGTAGGGATCGTTCAAGGTCGCCGGAGTACTCCAACGAACAGTCTGGTTTTCTAGCACAATGTTAGCAGTGCTGTAGGTCATGTACTTATAGAAGGCTTCAGGCATGGTTCAGGCTCAGGGGGGGGGCGGCCAGATGCCATCACGCCTCGTCTCAATAGTCAATTGGTGTAGGGAGTGGCGGCCAAAGCCATCGCTGAAGCTCGTCCACCCACAATCAGGATATTGGCGTGCAGTAGTGAATTGGGTCTGGCTCACCCAATGCCGCCGTTGGCCAGAGGCTGAAATCGGCCAGAAGCGGCCAATCAACCGTTAAGCTCATTTAGTCATAATCAAGTAATCCATCCTTAATTTGCTTATCAATGTATCTTACTGTTTCATCAATCAGAACAATCAAAGCACTCACATCGTCCATAAGAATTTTTAGAGGTTTGTTCGTTGTATCCTTGCCATTTCTGTGAACAATATCGTGACGATTATCTATCGCCATTTTAAGTTCTGACAGACGGCTGCTAGGGAAATTTGTTGCAAGCACAGAGCTGTATAGCGCTGGGATACGAGACAAGTTATGAAAGCTCATCTTGTCTATCTCAGAAACAATCATCTCATTTATCAAAGCCGATTTTTCATATATTTCAGAAAGTGTAAATTTTTCTTTTTTGAAGAAATCATGATTCTTTATGAAACGCCTTTTAATGGCCTCTCTATTTAATACTTGCTTTTTTAACGTGTCAGAGAGATAGGTTTCCATAGCTGTTATGGTTGCAGCATATAGAAGTCTCGCCAATGTTTCATTGTGAGGTGCAAGAGCTTTTAAGCTTTGGATGTCGTTTAATGAACCAGAAAATACATCATAGAATCGGGTAAAATCTCGATGGTATTCAATCAGGTCATCAAATGCTTCAGTCCACCCTCCTTCAACGAGTTCTGTTACATCCAAGACGCAATATGTATTTTCCGGCGTTATTTCTAAGAGCGCAACTGCATAACCTTCCTCTGTCCTACAAGGAAAATCAAAATCTCCACATGTTGGATAGTTTGTGAAGTACAAGTCGGCCCCCAGCATGAATTGCAAAAGCTTTTGTAATTCTTTGTCAATCTTTATCAGCTCAATATTTTTTAAGCTTCGCCCATTTTCTTTTATTATTTTTAAGCAGCTGAGCCATTTTTTCAAGTTAGAATTTTTGACTGCATCATAAAAAGGCTCTACTCGGCTCGGAGCAAGCTCTAACATATCATCTAGGTCTGACATAAGCTGAATATGCTGTTCTTTGAACTCTTGCTCTAATGCTGCATAGTTGTAGCCTGCTAGATCCAGCCTTCTGCGAAGGGTCTCTATTGGCATTTCGTACTTGTAGGTGCTTAGTATTGCGTCAGGAGGCAAGTGAGACTCATGCTCAAGCTCATGCGCTCCGAAACTTTCAATTACGCGTTCGGATTTGCGAAAATACCATTCGTGGAAGTAATTTTGAGTCTCAAGAATCGCCATCCCATCGAGTGAGATACCTGACCAGCTTGACATTAGCGCCTCGAATATTCAGCAAAAAGACTATTTAGGGCTCAAGCAAGCAACTCGTCAAGCAACTGCTCCTCATTGGGCAATCGACCACGTCTGACGATGGCAGTAACCGTATCTGTGACAAGGCGCCAAGCTTCCATCCAATCTGAAAATTCCGGATTGAATTTTGCCCCATGGGCTATCTTGCTACGCATGTTGTAAGCCCTTTTCACTCGACTGTGATATCCACGTCGGTCTGTCCCGATGGAATTCAATTGCGCCATGTAAAGCGCCATCCGGAACGAAACTTCGGTAGTAACTAATGGAAAAATAGATTCAAGAGCAGTCCAAATGTGCAAGATAGATTGCGCTCTTGATGACAGCTTAGGCGCCTCAATCATTGCGGACTCTAGTGCGAGTAAAGAGGGAGTGCTCGCCGTAATACGTAACCATTCCGCAACGAATTTTCCTGCCACATAGAATGATTCAATCGACACACTGCGCTTTTCGTTGATCGTCTGACAGTCGAAAGAAAGCTCTAAAGGCCACACTTCTACAATATCTTGATTGGATTTAAGTCCGGTCCGCAACGCACCAGGGAGCATATCTAGGCTCAACCCGCTATCACGAGTATTGATTCCGGAATACGAGTTTATCGAATGCGTAGATATGAGGGGTGAAAGAAAAGGTGATATGCCAGTCTTATATAAGGCAATCTGTATTGCTCGAAATTTCTGTTGTGCCTCCTCAATTGTTTCTACATTTGAGATGCAAATTTCAAGATTACAATGTCCGAGAAATATATCCATTGCCTGGTAAGGCAGGTGCAGTTTATGTTTCGTAGCCAGCGTGGCTAGATCGAAGGTCGATGTTCTCCACTTTCGTGTCGACAAAGTGAAATGACCAATATTAATTTCAGACTCTTCGAAACCAGGCATCAAGAATAGTACAGGGAAATAGTAGGACTTTGTCTTTGTCATGATTAATCCAGTGATCTGTGCTACGTCTATTTTTCAAATACTATCGCCGAGGTTACCTCGATAGTCTTCTTTTATGAAAATACAAAAGCGCAGATCACTGCAGATTACGATAAGGCTGGTAGTTTAGCTCTGATTACCTTGGTGAGGTTTTCATTGATAGAGACCTCAAATGGAAATGTATCTCGTTGAAATAAAGGTGAATTTATAGAAACACGGACCCTCAGCTCGTCCAAGCTTGAACAATTCTCCAAGTTAAAGATGCTGACTTCTGCGTGGGAGCTTCTAGCCCGAGAGTTCAATTCTGATGAAGGTGTACCAGTCTCCATGAATTGAAAAATCGCCCCTAGTACTCCACCCAGTCGCTCCCGTAAAAATAGGTTTTCATCAACTGGTTGGATTGGTGCTGCGGCTTTTATCGCTCTTACGATATCGGAATAATTTGTTTTAAGCTTGCAGAATGATGCCTCCTCGAATGATTCGGCCTCCAAAGCTGCTGCATCAATTTTTGATATATTCTTGTTTGTGCTTCTGTAATAATCTTCTACTGTACCTTTTTGCAAAATGAAGCATCCTGCGTCTTCCAAGGCTTCAAATAATACTGCAAAGCGTTTTTTTATAGCAACAAAGTCAGATGAGCCTATGAGGGCATCTAACTCTTCACCTCCATTACTCATTAAAAATGCCAATGTCACCCGCCGGCGAACTTGATCAGTTCGTTCACCCTCTCCAAACTGCACCCAATAAGGATGTGAGCTCACTCGTGTTTGTATAGCGTTCCAATGACTTTGTACTATACCGGAAAACTTCGACCGGATTGCGTAATCAAGCTCAACGAGGGTGTTATGACCTACGGCTAGTGCAGCATCTTTGGCCTCAGGCCTTGTGCTAAACTTGTTTACTAGAACATTTGAATCCGTTAGCGCGTCCAAATCTGCTAAAACAAAGACACGCTTCCCCATCAACTCGAACAATTTTATTGCATCGACGAATTCAGGCTTCCCGATAACAGGCACTATCTGAGTATTTGCCGCTAATAGAGGGTGCTGTAATGCTCTAGCTAATTGACTGGTAATTATTTCATCACTAGGTCCTTCGACCAACAGAACATTTCTAGCAAAAAAAGCTAAGCGATGAGTTGCGGTCAGTCGTGAAATTAGTGCTTTTAACTTCACATTATTTAGCACGCCAGAGCCAATCGCGATTTGTATTGGAGGCGTATTTTGGTCGTTAAAGAACACCATGCTTGGAAGGTCAGAGGCAGAGCGCAGTGCCAGCATATTAGGTGAGTGCGTGGCAATTATAACGAGTTTTTTACCTGGCTCAGTTAACGGGTTACCTGCTACGGATTGTAGCTCCTGCATAACAAAGGCCTGATACTGTGGATGCAAGGAGATTTCTGGCTCATCGATTAATAGTGCGCCAACTTCTTCGTTATAGATGGCTGCCAAGAGGGGGGCAAGCTGAAGAATACCACTCGCTTCATTATTTGCCAGGTACGTAGCTCCACTATTTGGCACAATACGAATTTCTAATCCACTTTGCCCCCAAGTTAGCTGAATGGACCTTGACAGAAATGCTTGTAGGCGAGCTTGAACTTTAAGACGGAGGTCGGCTCTTTGTTCGAGCACTAAATAGTCGCCTGTAAGGCTTTCGAAGTCGTACCAAATTGATCCGTAAGCTGCATTCCCAACATAGGTTGGACTATTATCGGTGTTATGAGGGTTATCAGATTTGGCTCGGAATCGCTCTAGGGGGCTAGCCCGCCCAGCTGATAGATAACGGACCTTAGATGCAGTACAGTTAGAAAGATGATTTGAAAGCTCAGATCTTAACCCGCGAAGCACTTGGGTTTTACCTGCACCGTTCGGCCCAACTAAGACCGTTAAACCGGAAGCAATAGTAACCGAAGGCTTATGACCATTAAAAAGATAGCTTTCTGTCTGAACTTCTATATTTATAGCAAGAGAATCTACTATTTCATTCACGAGTGCGCATCCATCAATGTGGAAAATTATTTGATTTCACGAATTTAACAGAACTGATCCAATAGAGATTCTCTTCAGGTGTTCGCGCTGCCATTCGACAATTCTGCTCATACAAATCAAACTTTTCTGGATCTTGCTAGATGAATCCATTTTTACCCTGAAAACAATCTGCTTAACAGCTTGATTTTCTGACATTGCCATAATGGCTGAATAGTAGCACTTTTTTCGACGTATACAATAAATGCTATTAGAATCGCCCCTGTATCATATACGCATCCGCAATGACCGCTTTTGGCCGGTAGTAGCCTGTAATGAAGCGCTGCTATCGACCCAGAGCAGCCTTTCGGCACCGGCAGAAGTCGGCCGTTTGGCGCTGAGACTGCCTACAGTCATTAGCTGCTGCTAGTATCAAGCGCTCAACCTATCTAGCCCCTGCATCGATTCACGTTTACTATATTTCCAACTCGTATTACTGCGGCTGCTGAACCCGGTACTCACGAGGATATAACGATGAAAAGAACTCGCGCCTGGAGACGTATGCAGGCCCTTAAATGCAGAGGCGACAATACGGTTCGTCCGCTGGAGTGCAAGCCAGAAAAGCATTGGAAACTGATGTACACCCGCGCAGCCAAACTGTACAGAGCACATCAACTCGGGATGAGCTATCCCATTCGCACAACCCGTCAACTACTGGATCAAGAGTGACTAACCTCCTGTTCGTCTGTAGCCGTAACCAATGGCGTAGTCCTACTGCGGAAGCGATCTGGCGCCGTCGTCCCGGCTTTAATGCCCGTTCAGCAGGAACCAGTCCAAATGCACGTAAACCTATCAGCCCAGCGGATATTCGCTGGGCTGATGTGATCTTTGTCATGGAACGCAAACACCTTAATCGTCTTCAGGCTGAATACGCCCGCCTTCTTGAACACAAACGGTTCCACTCTCTCGATATTCCAGATGATTACCGCTACATGGATCCTGAACTGGTGGGCATGCTTGAAGACATTGTGACGTCCTGCCTCACCACATAGGCTTCATGCGGAAACGACTGTCGCAGGAATGGTCGCGGATAGCCGGCGGGCCGATCTAGACCTTCTATTGCGTTTAAAGATCAAACTCACACCCATTAGCCGCCATTTGTGACGGGCCACTTACGGCCAGCAGCAGACTGTCGAGGCACGCACATGGATAGGCTCGCAACGCAGAGATCCGTAATCGAGTTCAGCGCTGCCAAATAACCGAGCGCTTTGTAATGAATCCAAAATGCGTTGGGCCGTCATTGGCGAAGGTTTACATTCCAACGTTCGTGTAAGCACGCATCGGTGCAACTCTTGGCCGAAAGCCCCTCCAGCATCACCCTATCCCAACCACAGGTGCATGTTCAGCCATCAATTCTATTACCCAGTCGATAAATACCCGCACCTTGGTGCTGACATGACGGTTGGGTGGGAATGCCAGATACATCGGCATCGGTTCCATGTGCCATTCCTCAAACAGCGGCAGCAGCTCGCCGCTGGCCAAGTGCGGTTTGGCCATGTACTGCGGTAGCCAAAGCACGCCCAGGCCGGCCAGTCCTGCGGCAAGGTATGCATTGCCATCGTCGATAATCAACAGCGGGCGGCCTTGGACCTCGATGATCTCATCACCCCGCTGCATCGTGTAGGGCAAGGCTTTGCCTGTGCGCGACCAGAGAAAGCCGACAGTACTGTGCCTGCCATCATCCAGCTCACGTGGATGCGCCGGCTTACCGAAGCGCTGCAGGTAGTCCGGCGCGGCATAGATGCCGACCTTGAGGTCGCCCACATGCCTTGCCACCAGGGACTGATCGGTGATCTCGCCGCCACGTACTACGCAGTCGATGTTTTCGCCAATGATGTCGATGATGCGATCGCTCACGCCCATGGTCAGCTGGATTTCCGGGTAGCGTGCGTAGAACCCTGGCAAAGCGGGTATCAATACCATGCGCGCCAGCGGGCTGGGCACGTCCACCCGCAATCGGCCGCGTGGTGCAATCGAGGCGCTGGACAAGCTGGTCTCGGCATCGTCCATATCGGCCAGCAGCCGGATGACGCGCTCGTAGTAGGCCGCGCCATCGGCAGTGATGTTGACCTTGCGTGTGGTGCGGTTGAGCAGGCGCACGCGCAGCCTCGCCTCCAGTTGCTGGACCAGTTGCGTCACGCTGGTCTTGCTCATGTGCAGGGTGGCTGCCGCCTTGGTGAAGCTGCCGGTTTCCACCACTCGGACGAAGGCCTGCATCGCATCGAAACGGTCCATTTCACGCCTCAGTAGGTCGGGATAGTTTGGATTCTACAAACAATCATGACCAGAGTTGCTCGTTTATCCAGGCCGGCGGCCTTTTTACAGTGGCTCCATCTTAAATAGCGGGCCGCGATGGCCCTGAAGGAGCTCTGCCATGACCCGTAAACGTGATGTCGTTTCCCCGCCTGACCGCCATGCACTGTACGAACTGCACCGCTACTCGCCGGCGATTCGCTCCAATGGCTTTCTGTTCGTGTCCGGCCAGGTCGGCAGCCGCAAGGATGGCTCGGCCGAGCCGGACCTCGCGGCACAGGTTCGCCTGGCCTTCGCCAACCTCAACGCGATACTGGCAGAGGCCGGTAGCAGTTTCGACGATGTGGTCGACACGACCATCTTCATGGTCGACCCCGACTTGAAATTCGAAACTATCTGGGCGGTAGCGGCTGAATACTGGGGCGAAGCGCCCTACTCGACAGCAACGGCCATCGGCGTGACCTGGCTGTCCGGCTTCGACTTCGAGATCAAGGTAATCGCCAGGCTACCGGAGTAAGACCGAATCAGCACCACTCCGAACCTCGACCGGAACCCTCTTGTTTTAAAAGAAAACGCGCCTCTCACTCTCGGTGGGGTGCAGCCTCCAGTGACTGTTCTCATTTGGCCGATTGCTGCCTCTCACGAAGGTCTGCAATCGGCCAGAACCTGCGCTCACTGCAACTCAAACCACAGGATATCTATAGGACGAAAGATAACCGAGAGCTGATAAGACACCGACGGTCGGGCTCTCCTAAAGAACCGCTCTGGCGCGCCGATGACGCAGGTGTTAGCTTGCGCGGCTCCGGCCACGAGCCAGAACCGCAGACAAGGAAGTTTGGACGTCTTTCACGCCAAACCAGGCGTATTTCATTCCTGTCATGAGTATCATCCGATGCTGCAAAAATCCCTGAGAACCCAAATCCTCACGTTGCTGAGCGGCAGCCTGTTGGCAATGTTGCTGATTGCTTTGGCATGCTTTCATTTCCTGTCCAGCGGCGTACAAAACTACGCCAACCTGATCGAAGGTCCGCTGCATACGTCGCAGTTGATCGATGAGGCCAACCTGCAATTCAAGGTGCAGGTTCAGGAATGGAAAAACGTATTGCTGCGGGGCAAGCAGCCGGCAGATCTGGATAAATATTGGAAGCAGTTCGAAGACCGTCAGCGCGACGTACAGGGGATCCTCGGCGAATTGGCCAGCCAGAAAGGCCTGGACGGTCAACTCAAGACCCGTATTGAACGCCTGCGTGAAGAACACCGTCAGTTGGGCAGCGCTTACCAGAAAGGTCGCGATGCCTATATCGCCGCCGGTGCAGACCCTACCGCCGGCGACGCTGCCGTCAAAGGAGTGGATCGCGCCACCAGCGATCAGATGAGCGAACTGGTCGGCGAACTGCGCAAGCAGGGCACCGAGCAGTCGACGCTGATCAGCGCTGCTGCCCAACGCACGGTGATGCTGGGGATCATCGTGATGCTCGCCTCGGGTCTGTTGATCGGTCTGTTCAGCCTTTGGTTGATCAACCGCAACCTGGTTGACCCCATCCGCAAGCTGATCGACTACGTGGCGCAACTGAGCCAAGGCAAATTCGCCGAACGCGTGGCCAACAGCCGTGAAGATGAGTTGGGCAAACTGGCCATGGCCGCCAACACCTTGCGCGACTTTCTCGCCGAAACCTTCAACCGCCTGCAGCGCAGCGCCAAGGATCTGGACAGCGCCAGTAGTGAGTTAAACGCCATCGCCGGCCTCATGGCCAGCGGTACCAACGAGCAGTTCAACCGTACCGATCAGGTGGCTACGGCGATGAACGAAATGTCCGCCACTGCCCAGGAAGTAGCTCGTCACGCAGCCGATGCCGCACGCGCCGCCGATGATGCCGACCAGTCCGCGCAACAGGGCGAAAAAGTCATGCGGGGCACTATTCACACCATCACCCAAATGCGTGGCGAGATCGCCAACACCGCTACAGTCATCCGTCGCCTGGAAACCGACAGTGGCCGCATCGGCAAGGTGCTGGAGGTGATTCGCGGCATCGCCGAGCAGACCAATTTGCTGGCGCTGAACGCGGCGATCGAAGCGGCCCGTGCCGGTGAAGCCGGACGCGGCTTTGCGGTCGTGGCCGACGAAGTGCGCAGCCTGGCCCAGCGTACCGCGGCGTCGATCATCGAGATCAACCAGATCATCCAGACCGTGCAAACCGGCGCGGTGGACGCAGCTCAGGCGATTGAAAGCGGCCAGTCGCGCAGTGAAGAAAGTGTCGCGCAAGTGAATGAGGCCGGCGCCATGCTCGAGCGCATCACCCATGCCGTGGAAGCCATTCGCGACATGAACCGCCAGATTGCCACCGCCGCCGAAGAGCAAACCTCGGTGGCCGAAGACATCTCGCGCAACCTCACCGAAATCACCTCAATTGCCAGCACCAACCTGGACAACATGCAGCGCACCGAAGCGGCAAGCCTCAACCTTCACGGGCTGTCAGGGCAGTTGAATGAAGTGACGGCACGCCTGAGTGCGTAGCCGTATCGTCAGGGAGTAGATCGGCTCTACTGAGCTGCCGGATTGCGAGATCGAGCCCCGTGTTCAGTCATGGACTGATGCGGGGCAGACTCGATAATTCCCGCCCGACCGTGCATCATCCTGTTCGCCACGACCCTGTCTCGGCTTCGAAGTCATAAGTTCAGAGCCCGCCAACCTGCAAAGTGTGCCGTGTGAAATGGAAGTCATCTCATGATCCAACGTAACCAACTGGTTCCGGAGTTAATGGTAACCAACCTGGAGAGCAGCTTAGCTTTTTGGGTTTCTTGCTTGGGCTTCAACGTAGCTTATCAACGCCCAGAAGATGGATTTGCATACCTTGATTTGAATGGGGCTCAAGTAATGCTTGAGGAGGTTGATTCGGACGCGGGTCAATGGCTGACGGCGCCGTTGACTAAGCCATTTGGAAGGCATCAACCTACAATGGAACTGGACGGAGTAGACTGGCGTGAAGGGCGGATTCAAGCTAACAGCCGGCGTAAGAAAGAATCTTCGCGTAGCAAGTATTAAGGAAGTTTTTATATGGATTTTTTGAGATTTATTAAAATTGAACACCGCTTTTCTGTTTTGAAAGTAACCTCCCCACTCTGCTTCGCGCTCCTCATCGTAGGCTGCGCGAGTTCCAAATCCAACGTCCAAGATCACATCCAGGCCGCGAACTACGATCCGGCAACAACCGCACGGATCCGTTTCATCACCGGCGACACAACCCATGCCGCATACATCAGTGGCCATTCATGCGAAAGCTTCTACGGAGCCCTTAAGACCCAATCGGCAGACCAACTGGGTCAGAAGAATCCCCACGTCGATACGCCGGGGCTGTATCCGTGGCGGGATTCCGACAAGCGCAACATGCTTATTGGCATGCCCAGCAGCAAGAAGTCGATCGCCATCAACAGCACGCTGAAACAGTACGACGAAGTCGTAGTGCCCGCCGGCACGCCCCTCTTGGCATTCTTTGCTGCAGGCGGAAGCCAGTATTCCTGCTGGCCGAAGCCGATTCGCTTCATTCCTGAGGCAGGCCATAATTACGAGCTAGAGCTTGAATACGTGCAAGCCAGCACTTTCAGTGGGGGCTGCATCATCGGCGCACGAGAGCTAAAGGCCGAAGACGGTATTACCAATGAGCGCCCCCTTCCCCGCGATTTCTGTGTCAAAGATCTCGATGGTACCTTCCGTACGGTCTCCCCCTTGACGCAACTGCAGAAGAGCCACGAATAGGCCCAGGCAAGGAAGGGGCCAGGTGCCTGGCCTGAGTGTCGCCGTGAAGACCCGTTCGCCATGCTATGCATTCCGCCGCAGTTGATGGGGGTAGTGCAACAGAGTTCTGGGGGGATCGATTCGAGAGGCATTGGAAATGTGGGTCATCAACGAACTTGAGCCTGAACAGGTCAAGCTAAAACAGGCCAAAATGCGATTGGGTGAGAACAATTAGGCCCCAATCTAATGACTGCTTTTGGCCCAGAGTGTGTAAAACGCTTCGCTAAAATTGAAGTGGCGCATCTACGTTAAATCTGAAATTTATGGGCAAGTGAGCAGATACAGATTGTGCGTAGAAACGCCAACCTCAGTCTGGCTTCGGATGCATGCTGCGCTGAAAACGTTTTTACACACCCTCGGCCAGAAACAAGCATCATGTTTCCTCGGTGAAGAAAGCCTTAAGTGCACGAGCCAACTCGATTGGGGCTTCTTCAGCCATGTGATGGCCGCTGTCAATTCCTTCGCCAGTAACCTTCTGTTCGGCCCATGGCTCCCAAACGGAAAGTACGTCACCGTAAAGGGCCTCGAGATCATCCTTTAGCGACCAGAGAACGTGGAGTGGGCATTGAAGCTTGAGACCAGACTGGCGGTCCTCTCTATCATGTAAGTGATCCAGTGCAATGCCGGCCCGATAGTCACCGAGCATCCCAACTACTGTGTCGGGATCGTGAATCGCGGCCTGAAAATCATCATAGTTTTCCTGGCCCATAGCCTCTGCGCTGCCGCCATACCAAGCTTTTGGGTCTGAAAGGATTGCCCTTTCTGGCATGTCGCGCTGGGCATAGAAAAACCAGTGCCACCATTTCGACGCGAACCGCGCATCACATCGTTCAAGCGCATCGAGAATGGGTACGCCATCCAGGATCGCAAGCTTTAGGATACGTGACGGATGATCGAGCGCTGTGCGAAAGGCTGAATAACTGCCGCGGTCATGTCCTGCCAAGTAAAATTTATCAAACCCAAGGGTGTCCATGAGAGCCACGCAGTCGCGCCCTTTTGCTCTCTTTGAAAACGCCTCGTAGTCATGCGGATCCGCTGGCTTAGCGGACTTGCCGAACCCCCTTAAATCAGGGCAGACCACCGTAAAGGAGCTTGCGAGCAGCGGTGCAACCTTATGCCACGTCGTATGCGTACGGGGGGTGGCCATGAAGCAATAATAATGGCGGGCCCGAGCCACCGAAACGTACGCGTAACGTAGTCTCCGGCAACTCAATCATTTCGAGCTGGAAACCTTCGAACATATTCACTCCCTGATGACACTGCACGATGCAGCCAACGCTCACAACGGGCGCAAGGACAACCTGTACCTCACTTCTACCAGCGCGGTACCGCCCCTCTGAAGACTGCGCTCACTCCCCGTTTCCTCAACACATCCTGCCCGTCGATAAAATCGGATGGCTCTTTCGTTACCGGCCAAGACCCAAAGGGTTAAACGCTGATAACCCTGCTCCACCAAGTACTGCTGGCCGGCTTTCCACAAGGCAAGCCCGACGCCCGTGTGCCAACACTCCGCTAACACGTAGATGGCCATGACCTCACCCACATGTTCCTGATCGGCATCTTCGTCACGGCTGGCACCGACCGATATCCAACCGACGATTTGCCTGTCCTGCTCAGCAACCCATACGTTCGACTCGCCCGATTCAATCGAGCGGGTCCAAGACGCCTCACGCTGAGCCAGCGTGGCTTGCAACGAGATCAAGTATTCGGCAGGCATCAGGTCGAGGTACGCCTCTTGCCAACTGCTGATATGCACCTGGGCAATGGCCTTTGCGTCGGCCGGTAACGCCTTGCGAATCATTGATGAACTCCTTGTTCGGACACTGGGTGCTTGAGGTGGTGATTAGCCTCAGTATGCCCGCCCATCAGGAAGGAGAGATGACAGCATCGGCCAAAAGCGCTCGACGATAGAAGCACCATCGGTATAAACCTTAGCCTGCATTGCCTGAAGTGATCGGGACTTCATCTTCAAGGCTTAACCGGCAGAAACACTAATACGCCAGGTTCGGATGGGCCTCTTCGCACAACCGTCGCTCTAAGCGAAGTGTGTGCTTTCCTGCTGGCCAATGCAGGTATTTAGAGCGCCCCCTCTGACTTTGAGTCGCGCCAAGGCGACGCAACCCAGAGAGGGAGTAAAGGTGGTTATGTATTGGTTTTCAGCTTGGTCCACAGGCGAGTGGTCAACCGCGCGATGGACGCGGGTAGATCCTCTACGGTGAACAACTTGTCCATGACCGTCTTCGGTGGGTAAATCGCCAGGTCCTGCTTCACCGCCGGCACCACATAGGCATCCGCTGCGGCGTTGGGGTTGGCGTAGTGGATGCTGTTGCTGATGTTGGCAATCACTTGCGGCGTCAGCAGGTAGTTCATGTAGGTGTAGCCGTTCTTCTCGTGGGGTGCGCTCTTGGGCATCACCACCATGTCAAACCACAGGGTGGAGCCTTCGTCCGGGATCGAATAGGCAATGTCGATCCCGTTCTTGGCTTCCTTGGCGCTGGAAGCGGCCTGCACGATGTCACCGTTGAAACCGATCACCGCGCAGACGTTGCCGTTAGCCAAATCGCTGATGTACTTGGAGGCGTGGAAGTACTGGACGTACGGCCGGATCTTCAGCAGCGCCTGCTCGGCTTTCTTGTAATCCTCCGGCTCATGGCTGTGATGAGGCAGCCCGAGGTAGTTAAGGGTAATCGGCAAGACCTGCGTCGGGTTGTCGATAATCGCCACGCCGCATTCACTGAGTTTCTTGATGTTTTTCTCGTCGAAAAACAGGCTCCAGGAATGGGTGACGTCGGTGCTGCCGAAGATCGCCTTGATTTTCTCGACGTTGTAGCCGATGCCTGCGGTGCCCCACATATACGGATAGCCGTACTGGTTGCCGGGGTCATTGACTTCAAGTTTTTTCATCAACGCCGGGTCGAGGTTTTTCCAGTTAGGCAATCGGCTCTTGTCGAGTTTCTGGATCGCCCCGGCCTTGATCAGGCGCGACAGGAAATGGTTCGACGGGCTGACCACGTCATAACCAGTGTTGCCCGTCATCAATTTCGACTCCAGCACTTCGTTGCTGTCGTGGATGTCGTAAGTCGCCTTGATCCCCGTTTCCTGGGTGAAGTTGGCCAGGGTGTCGTCGGCGATGTAGCCGTTCCAGTTGGAAATATTGACGGTTTCTTCAGCGTAAGCGCCCGCGCAAAACGTCGAGAGAAGTGCTACCAGGGAAACTGTATTGACGCGCATGTTCAATCACCTTCGTTATGAAGTGCTTTTATTGTGGTTGTTAGCTGGTTTTCAGACTTCTGATCGGGCTCGGGCCGCCTCCACGCGCATGCGCAGCATGGCACCGATGTCGAGGAACGGCTTGGGCGGGAGCCAGCCGGGCTGGGCCCGTTCGATGACTGATTGCAAAATTGGCGAATCGGCGCCGGATGCGAGTTCCACCAGCAGGCGGCCCCACAACGTGCCGCGCGCCACACCGGAGCCATTGCAGCCGGCGACGGCAAACACGCCCTCCTCGACCTTGGCAAAATACGGTTGCCCGGAACGTGAAGCGCTGAGATGCCCGGTCCAGGTGTATTGGATGTCCTGTTCGCCCAACATCGGAAAACGTCGTTGCAAACCCAGTACATGGTGTTGACGGCGCACGGCCAACTCAGCGCGGGACAAGTCGTTCGAGCGATATTCCGCGGTGTTGCGGATCATCACCCGACGATCCGGGGTCAATCGCACCGTGGCCCCCAGTGGCCGGGTGGACAGCACGCCCCAGGGCTCTACCGCGCCGATGGCTTGAAACTCCTCGTCGCTGAGTGGTCGCGTCAGACTGGCGCTGAGTTCCATCGCGAAAGTGCCGCTGTCGCTGACACCGGCGCGGGAGATGAAGGCGTTCAGGCAGATCAGAACCTGCTTGGCTTCAATGTTGCCATCGCGTCCGTTGGCGCGAATGCGGCCGTTGCCCAGACGCTCCAGGCCAGTGATCTCGGTGTTTTCGAAAAGCGTCACCGTATCCGGCAGCGCATCGAGCAAACCCTTCACGTATTTCGCCGGTTGCAGCAGCGCGTTGCCATTGCCGCACCAGATCGCGGCCTGGTAATGCGGGGTTCCCAGTTTCTCGATCAGTTGCTTACCTTGCAGAAATTGCGCGGAGGCCCCCACAGCGTGCAGCGTCTGCAATTTGGCCTCGACATCGGTCAACTTGCGCGGATCGCTGACGGCAAAGAAATAGCCTGACTCGCGCAAATCGCATTCGATGCCATGACGGGCAATGCGCTTGCGGACTTCGTCGCTGGCGGCACGGGAGATCGTGGTGTCCACCTGAAAACCGGCAAACCCATCGTTGCCTTGCAATTCAGGTGTGGTCGGATGTTCATGGCCCACGACGAACCCGGAATTGCGCGCCGAGGCCCCTTGCGCGGCCCGCTGCCGATCGACCACCACGATGCGCGCCTGGGGATGCAGTTCGGCGATTGAGTGAGCGGCACTCAGCCCGGTTATGCCGGCGCCGATGACCAGCCAATCGGCCTGCTGCTTCCCGCTCAGAGGATCGCGAACCGGTGACTCCCCGGCCTGCGCAATCCAGCCACATACGTTTTCCATGCATCACCTCATCGACTGTCATTCCGCCAGCCCGCCTGCTCACTACGCGCATGTAAAATTCGCATGATTAGTTTCAGATGGCAGCAGCTATGGCTAGAATCTAATGGGTCTTTATGGTGACAACCAACGTTATTAAATCATCCAGGTATTCTTAAAACGCATGGATAAAATACGTCACGTGCCTTCGCTGCAAGGCTTGCAGGCGCTGGTCGAAGTTGCGGACTGCGGCAGCTTCACGCAAGCGGCGCACACGCTCTGCCTGACCCAAAGCGCCGTGAGCCGGAAGATTCAGCAATTGGAGAGTCACTTCGGCGCGTCGATGTTCGTCCGCAACAGTCGCAGCCTACGACTGACCCCGGAGGGCGAGCTGGTGCTCGCCAGTGCGCGGCATATCCTCGTACAGCTGAAAACCCTCGAAGACCGCCTCGCACCACAAAAGCGCCCGTTCCGCATCCGTATGCATGTGTCGCTGGCGGTCCGCTGGTTGCTGCCGAAGTTGAGCGACTTCTACCGGCGTCACCCGGACATTTCCCTATCGATCGAAACCGTCGCGACCGAGGTCGTCGAGCCGGCCAGCGACAGCGACGCCTACATCCTCTATCTGCCCGAGCCGTCGGGTGATCCATCCTGCTTGACCTTGTTCGAGGAAGCGCTGGTTCCGGTGTGCGCCCCCGGTCTGGCTAACTCAACCCATCCGCTGGAATCAGTAGACGATCTTGTGCGCTACCCTCTGCTCCATCGTTCCGCCGACAAGCAGGCCTGGATTGACTGGCTGGCAGCCAATAATGGTAAATCGCTGGAAGACTACAGACATATCCCCTTCAACCTCGATGAGTTGGCGCTCGATGCCGCCGCGCGAGGTCTGGGGGTAGCCATGACCGACATAACCCTGGCAGAAGAATCGATAGAACGCGGCGTGCTACTCATCCCGTTCGGCCACCCCTTGAAGACCCGAGGGGTCTATTCGCTCTGCCCACAACCTTCCGCCGCCTCTCATCCAGCGTGCTCGCTGATCATGCAATGGTTCGCCCAGCAGGCCGAACAGAACGAAAGCGCAAATTGACCTACCAGAGCCAGCCCTTGATTCGAATGTCCGAAGAGGATCGGTCAGCGGCTCCTCACCAAGGCCGGTCCTGCAGGATTGAACTCACCAGTTGCTGTAGCGCCTGCCTATCTCTTACCTTTGTGAGCCCCCCTGCCCGAGTAGTCACCGGAGTTCACATGGACCTCGCCACCCTCACTCTCTTCCTCCCGGCCTGCTTTGCCTTGAACATGGCCCCAGGCCCCAACAACCTGCTCTCCGTCAGCAACGCCACGCGCTACGGCTACCGCACCTCCTGCCTCGCCGGCATCGGCCGCCTGCTGGCCTTCGCCGGCATGATCGCCCTCGCCTCTGCCGGCCTGGCGGTGGTGCTGCAAACCTCGGAGGTGTTGTTCTACGCCATCAAGATTCTAGGGGCGGCGTATCTGTTTTATCTGGCGTTCCAACTGTGGCGGGCAAATCCACAGGTGCACGCGCAGGCGAATACGGCCAAGGTGGGTTTGTGGGCGTTGGCACGGCAGGAGTTTCTGGTGGCCGCGGGCAAGCCGAACGATGGGGAATATGAATTATTCTGACGCGCTGCTTCCGGCGATTAGCTGCCATTCCTGACTGGCAGCGTTCGGCCAGAATCGGACGCTCCACGAACACCCTAGCAAGAGTCCCCGGTGTTCGGTGTGCAAAGTCAGTTGAAACGCATGCCCAGCAAGGTTGCTGCTGATTCACTTCGGTTTTGCACGCATGTTCTCTTTGGTTTCCTGGTCAATGATATTACGAAGCGTCTCGAAGAGAGGGGCGGCATCTGTGTATTTTTTGCCATAGGCAAGATTGAATTCGTAATCGAAGTCAGGTGGGTTCTTGCCCTGATTGTGCTGGAGCATTGTTTCCAGCTTGTCTAGCGCCTTGACGGCTACTGCCTCGGGCGACAAAGCACTTTCGTAGTCATCCCAAAGTGCCAATATCTCGGTTCTTAAAGATTCATCCAGGGCTCTGGTCAAGAGCACGAGATCGCGTCTCTCTTGCTCGCTCTTATTGGGAAACGAATTTTTATTGACGGCGGGAATGTCTCCGCTGATGGCCTCTCCCAAGTCGTGGATAAGACACATCTTGAGCATTTTCAGCTTATCGAGTCCCGTCAGATAATCGCTGAAGACAACGGCCATCAGGCAAAGACGCCAGCTATGCTCTGCCGTGCTTTCCGTACGCCCTGAAGAAGTGTGTGCGCTTCTGAGTACATCCTTGAGCTTTTCCGTCTCGCGTAGAAACTCAAGGCGCCCTTTGATTTTTCCGATGTCCATGAACACCCCTGATTCATTCGGCGAGCAAAGTATTGCTCACCTTGTTCAGACCAGACTAAATCTCAAGGCGCTCAGCGTCCACGCATAAAATATGCATGACTACGCAGTCAGAGCGACTCAACCAGGCGTGCCGTTGTTCCGTCCGAAAGAGCGATACGTGTCCAACGACATAGGCTTTGGCTAATCGGAACGATGGGCGAATCATTGTTACCTGTTAGAAATTCCAGTGCAGGTGGTGCGAAAGCTTCCCGCCAACCCAATTTATCTAGGGCAACTTCCTTGCTAAGGATATTTGGTGTCGCGAAGCGCCATAGTGAGCGTCCCAACAGCTCGCTGACAGGAGTCGCGAACTGGGCTGCTCGCGAAGGTGAGCAGGCAAGCAAACGGTGCGTCAAATCGCAAATGAGATGAACGGGACGCGAGCTTTCACGCACCATTCGGCCCAGCGCTTGATCTGCGGCTGTAGAAAGGCGAGCGGCCAATAATTTCTCAAGCTTTATGTGTGCGAGGGGATCCAACGCCAGTGCGCCACTCTCCCAACGTGAGATGGTCGATTGGGTGACGCTGAATAACTCCGCCGCATCAGACTGTTTGACCCGGTGTAACTGACGCCACCGTCTTAGCATGACGCCGGGCAAGGTGGGGTTTGGCCATATGTCAGACATTTCGGAATGCGGAAAGTGGATGGGCGAGCAAGTCTGATCTATGCGGTACATATCTGCAAATGGGCTGGGCTGATTAAAGCTGGATTGATTTCGCGAAAGCTGTGTGTTCCTCCTATGAACGACTGCTTCTAGCCGATGACTGCCAGTAGCGAAGGGCGGGTCGAAAGCGGCCACTTCGCGACTGAGACTCAAGCTGGCTAGCGGCAACCCCCATGATGGGCAATGTAAAATATTCTGATTGGCTGCTTTCAGTTAGTCCGTTACACAGGCAGAGCTTTGGCTCCACTTCTGAAGGCATATTAATTTGCCCTGGATTTGCTCTTCGCTTTAGTCGTGGCACTAGGCTATCGTTCGGTCGGACTTACATCCGTATGTCGCAATGGGAATGACCAATGGAAGGATCACGACATGTCTAGATGCACAGCACCAGTACGCGGACATAGCTCATCAGCAGCAGCCGCTGCATGCCCTGCATGCCGCTATCGCAGCAGCTTCCGCTCGTACTCCTCACCGAGCACAAGCGGAAGTAGCCATGCCAACAGTGGTGGTAGTAGTGGTAGTACATCTAACGGCGGTTCAAAGCCTCGCTGGTCGAAAGCCGGTTCGTCCGTTTTTTACACGTCTGCCCAAGTGCAGTCCCTCACGCCAATCCGCCAAACCATTGAGACACGAGCAGCCGCTCAGCCCGATCTACGTGATGTATTCCTGTGCCATGCATGGGACGATCGGCTGGGTCCAGCCAAGGAGCTGCACGAGCTGCTAGTGGCAGCCGGTGTCAAAGTTTGGTTCAGCGAAAAAGACCTAGGCCTTGGCGTTCCAATGATGCGTGCTATCGACAAGGGCTTAGCGAATTCGCGAATTGGGCTTGTATTGGTGACCCCCGCGCTTTTGGCCCGCCTCCCAAAAGAGAGCGTGGCCGACAAAGAGCTTTCGGCACTCCTGGCGGGTAATCAGCTCGTTCCCATCGTACACAACACAACGTATGAAGCTCTCCGCAACGTCAGCCCCTTACTCGCCTCCCGAAGCGGTCTGGACACTTTAGAAGACTCAATGGCAGTGGTTGCGAAAAAAATCGCCGAGTTGGTCGCGCTCTAGTTATACAACTCATACTTATCACGGAGATCATATGAAAGTTACAGCACTGACGTTACTAATCTTGCATATCAACAGCCTGATTGATTCTGGAAAATATAACGACATCACTATTTCCGAAGTACATACAGCAATTGAAAACAAAGGGCTTCTGCGCTTTATAAAAAAAAGGTGCGGATCAGATATAGATCTAAGCATTCATCTAGAAAGTACAGCTTATGGAGACTTTGAAAGTTTCTATGAAGAGCGAATCAACCAAATTTATGGTGGCTATGCCGGGGACGAACGCCGTAAATGGGGCATTGAAAATCTTGGCTTGTGCCTTGTTATTGCATGGACGAACGAAATTATACAGTTGGGCGAAGGTCTTGAACTCTCCAATCGCTGATGATTCGTATAAGCCGTTTATCAACGGTTTTTGATAAAGTGCCACCAACCCCATTCGATAGCTGAGTAGCGAAGTACTCACTCAAGAAGGACCGCTTTCGGTGAAAGCGGCCTCCCCAGCCCTAGCACAGGCCAGCAGACGACGCATAGCGAGGCATCAGGAAGCGCTCAGCGAACCCGAAAGCCATCCTGATTTTCACTGCCTTCCTACCGCAGTTCGTGGTGCCCGGCCAACCTGTCACGCCACAGTTCGCGCTGCTGGGTGTCATGTTCCTGGGGTTGGAGTGGATCGCCATCAGCACATACGCCTATATGGGCCTGCATATGCGCCGCTGGTTCGCCGAGCCACGGGGCAAGCGGATCTTCAATCGTTGCTGCGCCGGGTTGTTGTCGGCAGCGGCGACGGTGTTGTTGACAGCACGCAGGGCATGACAACGTGCGGGAGTTCACAATCGGGGCGAGGTAAAGGACAACAACCTGTACCTCACCCGAGCGCTATACCGGCCCTCTGACGTATCGCGCGCAACCCGTTTTATTCATGGAGGAAAAAGTTGCGGATCTATATCACAGGCGCGTCATGTGCAGGCGTGACAACACTGGGTCGTACCCTCGCCTCTTTGCTCAGCCTTCGCCATCTTGATGTCGATGACTTCTATTGGCTGCCCACCGACCCTCCGTTTACCACCAAACGCCCGCCCAACGAGCGCGTGGTTCTGATCCAGCAACGCTTCGGTGAGGATAATTGGGTACTGACCGGCTCTTGCATGGAGTGGGGAGATTCACTGATCAACCACGCCGAGCTGATTGTATTTATTGCAACGCCAACCCCCGTTCGCCTTGAACGATTGGTCGCACGTGAAACACAGCGCTATGGAGATCGGATCGCGCCAGGCGGCGACATGCATGAGATCCATGTGGCCTTCAAGGAATGGGCTTCGCGGTATGACGACCCGACCTTTTCGGGCCGCAACAGGGCGTTGCATGAGGTGTGGCTGTCGAAGCGAACCGTCCCGGTTGTCAGAGTGGATGGGTTGAGCAGTGCGGAAAAAATGGCGCAGGATGTGATTCATGCGTTGTCCCAATTACCGTCGTAGCTCGGAAGAGCAAAGTCAACGTCTCGTAAAAACTCGAGACCTCCACAAAATGAACCCGATGCCAGGCTTCAGGACGTGTGCAATCGAGATGGGCCTACACCTTCAAGAGGAAACACTCGATGACCCAAACAGAACTCGCCGATCTTTACCACGGCTATATCGACTGCCTCAATCGTCAGGATTGGGCACACCTTGGTGATTTCGTTCACGCCGATGTCACCTACAACGCGACCCTCGTGGGGCTCGCAGGTTATCGCGCGATGCTGGAGCGAGACTTTCGCGAAATTCCCGACCTGGTGTTTCGCATCCAACTGCTGGTGGTCGACCCGCCCACGATTGCCAGCCGACTGAATTTCGACGTCAGCCCCCGTGGGGAGTTTTTAGGGTTACCGATCAATGGCAAGCGGGTTGTCTTTGATGAAAACGTATTTTACGAAGCCATCGACGGGAAATTTGCGCACGTCTGGTCAGTGATCGACAAGGCGGCGATCGAACGGCAGGTGTGATGGCCCGCGTCGTCTAGACTCCACGCACCTATCAACCCGGTGGAGAGCTGACATGCACAACAAAAACACGCTATGCCTCTGGTACGACGGCGTCGCCTTGGAGGCGGCGACCTTCTACGCCGCGACCTTTCCCGACAGCCGCGTCGATGCCGTGCACCTGGCGCCGGGCGACTACCCTTCGGGCAAACAAGGCGATGTGTTGACCGTCGAATTCACGGTGATGGGCATCCCCTGCCTGGGTCTCAATGGCGGCCCGGCATTCCCGCATACGAACGCGTTTTCCTTTCAGGTAGCGACGGACGACCAGGCTGAAACCGACCGCTATTGGCACGCCATTATCGATAACGGCGGTCAGGCCAGTGCCTGTGGCTGGTGCAAGGACAAGTGGGGCGTGTCGTGGCAGATCACCCCTCGTGTGTTGAGCGCGGCGATCAGCCATCCCGACCCGGCTACAGCCAAGCGCGCCTTTGACGCCATGATGACCATGACCAAGATCGACGTGGCCACCATCGAAGCCGCCGTGGCCGGGGTTGATCGCTCTGAGTGAGAGGGGACGTTTGCGCCGGGGTTGACACATTCCGTCACATCCCCTGAAGATGAAGGCCTTATCCAGGGTGTGCCTGCTCATGTCTGCTACGTTTTCCGCTGACCTCACCGTCATTGGCTTGATTGCCAAGGCGCAAGGTTGCGTAGCGCACGCCCTCAAATCGAAGAAACAGTCGCTCATGTGACCGGGGCGCGCTGTCCCGTCAGATGAGCTGACAGGACTTGAGCGCGGACCCACTCCCCCTTTGCACAATTCCCCATGCCCTTCTGACGGTGACTCAAGCGGTCAATCATCAGGAGAAAGTGCATGTCAGCGTTTCAGGGTATCTGGGTTCCCGTGGTCACGCCGTTCCAGGACGGCGCAATCGACTTTATCGGCCTGCATCGACTGCTCGGCCACCTGCTGGAAAAACACGTGGCCGGGATCATGGTGTGCACCACCACCGGCGAAGCCGCAGCGCTGTCCCGCCACGAGCAACTGGCCGTGCTGGATGCCGTGCTGCAGTGGGTCCCGCCGCACCGCGTGGTGATGGGCCTGGCGGGGAATAACCAGGTCGAATTACTGCAGTTCCAGAGCGAAATCCTCAAGCGCCCGGTGGCCGGCCTGCTGGTGCCCGCGCCGAGCTACATCCGCCCCTCCCAGGCGGGCCTTGAAGATTTTTTCCGTACGGTGGCGGATGCCTCCAGCGTGCCGGTCATTCTCTACGACATTCCTTATCGCACCGGGGCGACCTTTGAGCAGGCCACGTTGCTGAATATCGTCGCCCATGCGCGTATCCAGGCAGTCAAGGACTGTGGCGGCAACCTGAGCAACACCCTGGCGCTGCTGGCCAGCGGCGAGGTGGACGTGTTGTGCGGCGAGGACATCCAGATATTCAACGCGCTGTGCCTGGGCGCCAGCGGTGCGATTGCCGCCTCGGCGCATGTGCAGACAGAGCAGTTTGTCGCGCTGTGGCAACAGGTACGGGATAACCGGCTGGCCGAAGCGCGGGCGACGTTTTTTCGCTTGCGACCATTGATCGAGACGATGTTCATGGAACCCAACCCGGCGCCGGTAAAGGCGGCGCTGGCGTTGGACGGCGTGATCGGCAGCCAATTGCGCGCGCCGATGCAGCAGGCCAGCCAAGCGGTGGTGGCGCGCTGGCAGGCGCTGCTACAGCGCTGATCGAACGGTCGAGTATTTGCCCATGCGCCAAAAAAAGACATCCATCCGACCGGCCGGTTGCGACCCGCTCGATACCGGCCTATGTTCCATGCCATGTTGTGCATTTTGCTGTGCTCCGCCCCAGGCTCCTTCAGTACCCAGGTGACCACATGCCCATACAACCCCGCCCCGCCGTACTTGAACTGATCGGCAACACGCCGTTGGTGCGGGTCAGCCGCTTCGATACTGGCCCGTGCACGCTGTTTCTCAAACTGGAATCGCAGAACCCCGGTGGTTCGATCAAGGACCGTATCGGCCTGGCCATGATCGACGCCGCCGAGCGCGACGGTCGCCTGCGCCCCGGTGGCACGATTGTCGAAGCCACGGCCGGCAACACCGGCCTGGGCCTCGCGCTGGTGGGCCGGGCCAAGGGTTACCGCGTGGTGCTGGTGGTACCCGACAAGATGTCCACCGAAAAGGTCTTGCACCTGAAGGCCATGGGGGCCGAAGTGCACATCACCCGCTCCGATGTGGGCAAGGGCCACCCCGAGTATTACCAGGACGTGGCCGCACGCCTGGCCAAGGACATTCCCGGTTCGTTTTTCGCCGACCAGTTCAACAACCCGGCCAACCCCTTGGCCCACGAAACCAGTACCGCGCCGGAAATCTGGGCACAGACCCAACACGATGTCGACGCCATTGTGGTAGGTGTCGGCTCGGCCGGTACCCTCACCGGCCTGACCCGCTTCTTCCAGCGCGTGCAGCCTGAACTGGAGATGGTGCTTGCCGACCCCGTGGGCTCGGTGATGGCCGAGTACAGCCGCAGCGGCCAGTTGGAAACCCCCGGTTCCTGGGCCGTGGAAGGCATCGGCGAAGACTTCGTGCCGTCGATCGCCGACCTCTCCAGCGTGCGCCACGCCTACTCCATCAGCGATGAAGAAAGCTTCGACCACGCCCGCCAACTGCTCAAGGCTGAAGGTATTCTCGGTGGGTCTTCGACCGGCACCCTGCTCGCCGCCGCCCTGCGCTATTGCCGCGAGCAGACCCAGCCCAAGCGTGTGGTCACGTTCGTGTGCGACACCGGCACGCGCTACCTGTCGAAGATCTACAACGACCAATGGATGAAGGACGCAGGCTTGTTGCAATACAAGCACTACGGCGACCTGCGCGACCTGATCGCCCGCCGCTTCGAAGACGGCCGGGTGATCAGCGTCAGCCCCGATGACACCTTGCTCACCGCGTTCCAGCGCATGCGCCTGGCCGATGTATCGCAACTGCCGGTACTGGTGGACGGCAAGGAACTGGTCGGGGTGATCGACGAGTCCGACATCCTGCTGGGGCTGCACCACGACGCCGCGGATTTCAAAATGATCGTCGCCAGCGCCATGACCACCACGTTGCACACCCTGGCCCCCAGTGCCAGCCTGGCGGAACTGCAGGCGGAGCTGGATCGTGGCCTGGTTGCCATTATTGCCGACGATTCGGGCTTTCACGGCCTGATCACTCGCGTCGACCTGCTTAACCACCTACGGAGATCCCTTGCATGAGTCAGTCCGATAGAAGCGCTTTCGCTACCCGCGTGATCCATGCCGGGCAATCCCCCGACCCGACTACCGGCGCGTTGATGCCGCCGATCTACGCCAACTCCACGTACCTGCAAAGCAGCCCCGGCGTGCACAAAGGCTTCGATTACGGGCGCTCCCACAACCCCACGCGGTTTGCCCTGGAGCGCTGCGTCGCGGACCTGGAAGGCGGCAGTCAGGCATTTGCCTTTGCATCCGGGCTGGCGGCTATCTCGACCGTGTTGGAATTGCTGGATGCCGGCGCGCATATCGTCTCCGGGAACGACTTGTACGGCGGCACCTTTCGCCTGTTCGATAAAGTGCGCCAGCGCAGTGCCGGGCACACATTCAGCTACGTCGACCTGAGCAATGTGTCGGCCTTTGAGGCAGCGTTGCAGGCGAACACGCGCATGGTGTGGGTCGAGACGCCGAGCAACCCGTTGCTGAGCCTCACCGATCTCAGTGCGATCGCCCGTATCTGCCGGGACCGCGGGATCATCTGCGTAGCCGATAACACCTTCGCCAGCCCATGGATCCAGCGCCCACTGGAGCTGGGTTTCGACATCGTGGTGCACTCCACCACCAAGTACCTCAATGGCCACTCCGACGTTATCGGCGGCATCGCCGTTGTCGGCCATAACCTCGAATTGGCGGAGCGCCTGGGCTTTCTGCAGAACTCGGTCGGCGCCATCGCCGGCCCCTTCGATGCCTTCCTGACGCTGCGCGGCGTGAAAACCCTGGCGCTGCGCATGGAGCGCCATTGCAGCAATGCGTTGGAACTGGCCACCTGGCTGGAGCAACAGCCGCAAGTGTCACGCGTGTATTACCCGGGGTTGGCGTCTCACCCACAACACGAGTTGGCCCGCCGGCAGATGCGCGGGTTTGGCGGGATGATTTCAGTGGACCTTAACAGCGACCTGGCCGGTGCCACACGCTTCCTGGAAAACGTCAGTATCTTCGCCCTGGCGGAAAGCCTGGGGGGTGTGGAAAGCCTGATCGAACACCCGGCGATCATGACCCACGCGAGTATTCCGGCCGCCACGCGGGCGCAGTTGGGGATTGGGGATGGGTTGGTGCGGCTATCGGTGGGGGTTGAAGATGTAGAGGATTTACGCGCGGATCTGGCTCAGGCCCTGGCCCGTATCTGACGCAGAGGGGGAGCTGATGTGGGAGCGGCAAGCCCGCTCCCACATTGCCCCTTGTGCATCAGGTGCCTATCAACGCGCCGCCGTGATGCTGGCCCGTGCCGCATGCAACTTCTTGTAGCTGTCGATCAAGCGCAGATGCCGGTCCAACCCTTCCAGCTTCATGCTGGTCGGCGTCAAGCCATGGAACCGTACGGTGCCGTTGACCGAGCCAATCACCGCGTCCATACGCTCGTTACCGAACATCCGGCGGAAGTTGGCTTCGTAATCGGCCAGGTCCAGGTCGTCATCCAGTTCCATCTCCAGCACCGCATTCATCGCCTGGTAAAACAGGCCACGTTCGACGGTGTTGTCGTTGTACTGGAGGAACATTTCCACGCACTCCTTGGCCTCTTCATATTGCTGCAGGGCCAGGAAGATCAGTAGCTTCAACTCCAGGATGGTCAGTTGGCCCCAGACGGTGTTGTCATCGAACTCGATGCCGATCAGGGTGGTGATGTCAGTGTAGTCGTCCAGCTCGCTGTCTATCAGGCGCTCGAGCAACGCCCGCAACTCTTCTTCGCTGAGGCTGTGCAGGTTGAGGATGTCGGCGCGGAAGAACAGCGCCTTGTTGGTGTTGTCCCAGATCAGATCGTCCACCGGGTAGATTTCCGAGTAGTCCGGCACGAGGATACGGCACGCGGTGGCGCCGATATGTTCGTACACCGCCATATACGACTCTTTGCCCATACCTTCGAGGATACCGAACAAGGTCGCGGCTTCCTGGACGTTGGAGTCTTCGCCTTGGCCCGAGAAGTCCCATTCGACGAATTCATAATCCGACTGCGCGCTGAAGAAGCGCCACGACACCACGCCGCTGGAGTCGATGAAGTGCTCGACGAAGTTGTTCGGCTCGGTCACCGCCTGGCCTTCGAACGTCGGCTGCGGCAGATCGTTCAAGCCTTCGAAGCTGCGACCTTGCAGCAGCTCGGTCAGGCTGCGCTCCAGCGCCACTTCCAGGCTTGGGTGCGCGCCGAAGGAGGCGAATACGCCGCCGGTGCGTGGGTTCATCAGGGTCACGCACATCACCGGGAATTCACCGCCCAGGGAAGCGTCCTTGACCAGCACCGGGAACCCCTGGGCTTCCAGCCCCTGAATACCCGCCAGGATGCTTGGGTATTTGGCCAGCACCTCGGCAGGCACGTCCGGCAAGGCAAACTCGCCTTCGATGATTTCGCGCTTCACCGCGCGTTCGAAGATTTCCGACAGGCACTGGACCTGGGCTTCAGCCAAGGTGTTGCCCGCGCTCATGCCGTTGCTGAGGTAGAGGTTTTCGATCAGGTTGGACGGGAAGTACACCACTTCACCGTCGGACTGGCGCACGAATGGCAGCGAAACAATGCCGCGTTCTTCATTGCCCGAGTTGGTGTCGAACAGATGCGAACCACGCAGCTCGCCCTCGCGGTTGTAGATCTTCAGGCAGTAGGCGTCGAGGATTTCCGGCGGCAGCTCATCCTTGCTGCCCGGTTGGAACCAGCGCTCATCCGGGTAATGCACGAATGGCGCGTTGGCCAGTTCCTCACCCCAGAACTGATCGTTGTAGAAGAAGTTGCAGTTGAGCCGCTCGATGAACTCGCCCAACGCCGACGCCAAGGCGCCCTCTTTGGTCGCGCCCTTGCCGTTGGTGAAGCACATCGGCGAATGCGCATCGCGGATGTGCAGCGACCACACGTTGGGCACGATATTGCGCCACGATGCGATTTCAATCTTCATGCCCAGGCCGGCCAGAATGCCGGACATGTTGGCGATGGTCTGTTCCAGCGGCAGGTCTTTGCCGGCAATGTAGGTACCGGTCTCGCCAGTGGAACCGGGCATCAACAGCGCCTGGGCGTCGGCATCGAGGTTTTCCACTTCTTCGATAACGAACTCAGGGCCGGCCTGCACCACTTTTTTTACGGTGCAGCGGTCGATGGAGCGCAGGATGCCCTGGCGGTCCTTGTCGGAAATATCCGCCGGCAACTCGACCTGGATCTTGAAGATCTGGTTGTAACGGTTTTCCGGGTCGACGATGTTGTTCTGCGACAAGCGGATATTGTCGGTGGGAATGTTGCGCGTCTGGCAGTACAGCTTGACGAAGTAGGCCGCACACAACGCCGACGATGCCAGGAAATAATCGAATGGCCCCGGTGCCGAACCGTCGCCTTTGTAGCGAATCGGCTGGTCGGCAATCACCGTGAAGTCATCGAACTTGGCTTCAAGCCGGAGGTTGTCGAGAAAGTTGACCTTAATTTCCATGGGGGCACACCAGAATAACGAGCTAAACAAAATGGCCGCTATTATGAGGATTTTCGCCGGGAAGTCTCCGGGTTTTCCCAATGGCCTGCCGATCGGTTAACGTCCTACCCAATTCCTGCCGAGGCATCCGCCCATGTCCATCGCCGATAACCTGCTTGCGTTCACCTTCGCCGCCACCCTGCTCACGCTCACGCCCGGGCTTGATACCGCACTGGTGTTGCGCACGGCCACGGTGGAAGGTAAGCGCCAGGCGCTGCAGGCCACCCTGGGCATCAATGCCGGTTGCCTGCTGTGGGGCGCGGCCGTGGCGTTTGGGCTGGGCGCGTTGATTGCGGTATCGGAAGTGGCTTATACCCTGCTCAAGTACTGCGGCGCCGCGTATCTGGCCTGGCTGGGCATGAACATGCTGCTGCGCCCGCGCCGTTCCCTGGCGCCGGAACAGGCCGACCGCAAGGCCAGTGGCAATTGGTTTCTCAAGGGCATGCTGGGGAATGCCCTGAACCCCAAAGTAGGAATTTTCTACGTGTCGTTCCTGCCGCAGTTCATCCCCCAGGGCCATTCACTGGTTGCCTGGACCTTCGGCCTGGTGAGTATCCATGTGGCACTGGGCCTGGTGTGGTCGCTGGTGCTGATTGGCGCGACTCAGCCATTGTCCGGTTTCCTGCGCCGGGAAAAGGTGATCCGGTGGATGGACCGCACCACCGGACTGATCTTTGTGCTGTTTGCCGCGCGCCTGGCATTCAGCAAGCGCTGAGGGTCAGCGCAGGCGGATCGACAGTTCGATGTCATCGGCAAACGGCACCGACAGATAACCGTTATCCGGCGAGCGCACGTGCGCCAGGTATTGCGGGCAATAGTCGGTGTTGTCGGCCACCACCAAGGCACCTGGCCGCAAGTGTTTTTCCACCAGGCCCAGCACATCGCCATACAACGACTTGGCGCCATCGAGCAGCAACAGGTCGACGCTTTCCGGCAAGCCTGTGGCCAGGGTCACCAGCGCATCGCCTTCGCGAATCTCGATCAGGTCACTCACCCCGCCTTCAATGAAATGCTCCCGCGCCAGGGCGATCTTCGACGGTTCGAACTCGCTGCCGATCAGCACGCCGCCGCCGTTGTCACGTAAGGCGGCAGCCAGGAACAGGGTGGACAGGCCGAACGAGGTCCCGAACTCGACAATGGCGCGCGCCCGGCTGCTTCGGGCGAGCATGTAGAGCAGGTTGCCGGTGTCGCGGGAGACCGGCAGCCACAGGTCCTTGAGCATCGTGTAGAGCGCCAGGTATTCGGTTTTACTGTGCATCAGTCGGTCACGCTCTTCGCGCGAGACGCTGTCGACCACAGGGCTGGTAGCGGCATTGGCTTGTGTGTAGAGGCGTTCGATCAATGGCGCCAAGGGCGCGGTGGTCAGGATCGTCATGGTTGCTTTCCGTCAGGTTGGGACTAGGATGCGACTAATTCGTCGCATTAAAAGTATGCGAGTGATTCATCGCCTTCGCTATTCGCATTGGCCCTGCGCCCGGAGCCCCCCATGACCACCCGCCAGACCCCGCGTATTTCCTCGCGCAAACAACCGCAACAGGCGCGCTCCACCGAACTGGTGGCGGCGATCCTGCAGGCTGCTATTCAGGTTTTGGCCAAGGAAGGCGTCACCCGTTTCACCACCGCGCGGGTGGCGGAAAAGGCCGGCGTAAGTGTGGGCTCGGTGTACCAGTACTTCCCGAACAAGGCGGCGATTCTGTTCAGGTTGCAAAGTGATGAGTGGCGGCAGACCACCCAGATGCTATGCGGCATTCTGCAAAGGTACGATGAGGCACCGCTGGATCGCTTGCGCACCCTAGTGCATGCCTTCATCCAGTCGGAGTGCGAAGAAGCACAGATGCGGATCGCGCTGAATGATGCGGCACCGCTCTATCGCGATGCGCCGGAAGCCCAGGAGGTGCGAGCAGCGGGCCAGCAGACTTTCGAGGCGTTCATGCTGGAATTATTGCCTCGGGTAAGCACGCAAACACGCACGCTGGCGTGCGAGTTGATCCTGGCCACGCTCAAGTCGGTGGGCAAGGACTTTTCCGGCAGCCCCCGGACTGACGAAGAAATCGCGGTTTACGCTGACGGCATGGCGGATATGTTCCGTGCCTACGTGATTGCGCTCGACCCTGCCAATGCGCCCCGCTGATTCCTGTTGAGGTGGAATCGCCCGAGGCGCACTCGGCACTGTCCCCCCCTACCCTTGGCCCGACACCGTCATGGCTGTTTCATACAGACTTCGCACCGACAGCCCAATGGGCCGGGAAATCGGCCGAACGAATCGCCGGATCTGATTCCACGATGTCGAGCGTGACCAGTCGATGCGCAACAAATGGGTCTTGCGCCATCATTTCCTGGATGTCCGCCAGCTGCTGGGCATGGGCAAGAATGAATCCACCACTCTCATCTGTCAGCGGGCCGGCACAGAGTACATTGGCGGACTTGATGTGTTTCACCAGCCAATCTTTGTGCGCGTCCAGATGCTCTCGAATCTGTTCGGCGGGACGGCTATAAGTCAGCGTGATTGCATAAAGCATACGTTCATTTCCTCGGGGCAAAGGTTATAAAGCGGCTGCCGACAGGCGTGCCACGGCATCCGGAATCGCACTTCTGGCGAGCGCTACGCCTTTATCGCGGCTCTGCTCGCCTTTGGAGGCACCTTCGGCACGAACGAACTCGATATCGGTAATGCCCAGGAAGCCAAAGAACGCCTTTAGATAGCTTTCCTGGAAATCCATTTTTTGAAAGGGACCATCGGCGTAGAAACCTCCACGCGCCGAAACAACGATCACGCGCTTGCCGCCGGCCAAGCCGACAGGCCCGTGTTCGGTGTATTTGAATGTGCGTCCCACCTGCGCAATTCGGTCCAGCCAGGCTTTTAATTGGCTTGAAACACTGAAGTTGTACATGGGGGCACCGATGATCAGCACATCGCTCGCCAGGAACTCGGTGACCAGGGTCTCCGACAGTTGATGCTCGAGCAAAGTGGCTGCCGGAAAATCACTGATCCCGGTTTGCCGGAATCCGGCGGCAATCGAACCGCTCAGATGCCGCACCTCATCATTGGCAAGGTCGCGATACTGCACCTGGGTATCGGGGTGAATGGCCTGAATGCGCGCAACGATGGCTGCGCTGAGGTCACGGGTGATGGAGTCGCTGCCCATGATGCTGGAATCTATATGCAGTACGTTCATGCTTGCTGCCCTCGGTATAAGAAATCATGGCGTTCAAAAGCGCTATAAAGCGGGCGTCATCGTCCCGATTCGCGGGCCGCGCGATCGATAAGTCTGGCGACAACATCGGGATGAGAAACCAGCGACAAGTGGCTGGAGCGGATGGAGACGGTCGTGGCGCCAATTTGATGCGCGATGGCCTGTTGTACCGGCAGGGCCAAAGCATGGTCGTCAGTGGTCAGCAAGTACCAGCTTGGCTTGTCGTGCCACGCCGCATGCTCGATCTTTCCGGCAAAACAGGCGGCGGCAATCGGTTGCTGCACAGCGGTCAGCAAGCGGGCCTTCTTCGCCGACAGGTCCGCCGCCATGACGTGATGAAACTGCGCAGGATCGTCCAACCAGACCAGCCCATCGGCGTCAGGGGCGAGGCCCGTCATCGGCGCCCTCAACCGTTCCAGCAGATCAGCCGCAGACTCGCCGCTGTCCGGCACAAGCGCGGACAGATAAACCAGACCTTTGACATGACTGGCGTTGCCTGCCTGTGTGATCACCGCGCCGGCCCACGAATGCCCCACCAACAGCACGTCACCGTGTTGCCGGCGAAGGACCCGTTCGGTGGCGAGCACATCATCGCTCAATGAGGTCATCGGGTTCTGCACGGCAGTCACGTGATAGCCCATCGCAGTCAGTCGCTCGATCACCGGCGACCAACTCGAGCCATCGGCGAACGCACCATGTACCAGCACAATGTTGCGTACGGAATGTAAGGGTGCCGCCGCCATTGCGCTGCCTCCAGAGACCAACACGGATAACCCCAATAAGACGGTGAGTCGAGCTAACCACCTGAGGGGGCTGCGCCGACGTGCATTTTCGCGGGGAACATTGATGGGGGATGGCATCGTCATGCTGAGCGTCTCTGCAATTTGTGCCGCCAGTCTAGGCGTGACCTGCCAAAACCGTGAGGTACCAAACCGGCCATACTTCATGCAAAATTCGCCATCTCGATCATCAGGCAGGATTTACCATGCGCATTGCGATCATTGCCGTAGAAGGCAGCCTGATGTCAGCCATCACCGGCTTGGCTGATCTGTTCTGGATGACCAATCAGGCATTGAGATCGCCCCCGGCAGGCTTGTCATCCGTCTTGAAGCACAGCGGCTTCACTGAGTTCGAAACCGTCATAGTCAGTGCGGATGGCAAGGCGCAGCGGGATGCTCAAGGCCGGCTGATCCCAGTGGATGCCGCATTTGACGACGCAGATCCGTGCGATGCGGTGCTCGTAACGGGGATGGCACTGGGGCCGGATCGACTGCCGCCCAGCTCTGCATCCCTCGCGCCAGCCGCGCGGTGGATCAACGCCCATCATCAACAGGGTGTACTTGTCGGAGCAGCTTGCGCAGGTACGTTTGTACTGGGAGAGGCTGGCCTATTGAACAGCCGGCGCTGTACGACAACGTGGTGGCTTCACCATGTGTTCAAACAGCATTCCCCAAGGCCCTGCCGACATGGGGTTCCGCGGTGGAGGCTCAAGATCGCGTCGTGACTACCGGAGGACCTTTATCCTGGGTTGATCTGGCGCTGTATGTGATCGGCACTCTCGCCGGGAGGGACGTCGCGAAATTAACCGCTGATATGTCAGTGACGGATAGCTTGCCATTGCCCCAGTCGGTGTACGCACCTCGAGGCTTCATCAACAATGCCGATCCACTGCTGCTGGAAACGGAGCAAATCATCCGACACGGCAAGCCTGGATTGACCGCCGTAGACCTCGCCAAGGCCTTGAACGTGAGCGAGCGCACGCTACATCGAAGGTTCAAGAACCTGACAAATGAGTCGCCCAAGGAACTGATCACACGCGTGAGAATAGAAACCGCCTGTGTTCTTCTACAGGTACCCGGCGCCAGCGTTAAACAAGTAGCGCTCAACTGTGGCTACAACGAGGACACCTCATTCCGCCGAGCCTTCATACAGCTGACGGGAATGACGCCCGCCGATTATAAACGCTGGGCGAAAGGACGCGCGTCTGTGGGAATCGACGCTGGGGCAATCGAGAGCTAGGCATATAAAGGAGTACGCCATGGAAAAAACAATCAGGCTCGCCAATGTGGCCGACATCGAGAGCATTTTTGATATTCGAACCAGCGTTCACGAAAATCACTTATCCCGTGATCAGCTGGCGGATAGGGGGATTACTCCCGAAACTGTACGGCAGGCAATTCTAGAAGCTCCATGCGCTTGGGTCGCCGAGGTCGATGGCACCCCTGCAGGTTTTTCGATGGCTGATAGCGAGGACGGATGTGTGTTTGCCGCTTTCGTTCTACCCGAATTCGAGGGGCACGGACTGGGGCGCAAGCTGATGGATAAAGCAGAGGCTTTCTTATTTCAACACCATCAGACGATCTGGCTGGAAACAGCGGGGGCCAGCCGTGCGAGTGGCTTCTATCGAAGCCTCGGTTGGCTGCCCGTGGAGGATTTACCAGAAGGTGATATCCGCTTTGAGAAGTACCAGAAATAAATCGCCGTCTGGACGCACAGGTTGTGCTGACAGGTCTCAACCCACACCAGCAAAGGAATGTGCCATGCCCCCCATCGCCACCAACGCCGCACTGCTGATCATCGATATGCAGCAAGGCATGAACCAGTCGAAGCTGGGGCGACGCAATAACCCAAGCGCTGAAGTGCAGATGCAGCAATTGCTCAAGGCGTGGCGGCAATCGAGTCGCCCGGTCGTACACATCCGGCATATTTCCCGCGCGCCCGACTCGGTATTCTGGCCGGGCCAGCCGGGGTGCGAGTTCCAGCCCGCGCTGCAACCCCTTGCGCACGAACATGTGGTGGAGAAGAACGTCCCGGATGCCTTCACCGCCACGGGCCTGGAGCGCTGGCTGCATGCGCGCTCGATCCGGCAACTGGTGATCGTCGGCGTGATCACCAATAACTCGGTCGAGGCCACGGCACGCTCAGGCGGCAACCTGGGTTTTGAGGTGACGGTGGTTTCCGACGCTTGCTACACCTTCGACCAAACCGATTTGTCCGGGCGCCTGTGGCCGGCCGAAGATGTGCACGCGTTGTCGCTGAGCAACCTTGCGATGGACTATGCAAGGGTCACGGAGACCGACGAAATCCTGGCTCGTTGCTGAGCTGAACCGTTATGCGTCGTTATGCGTCAGGCGCGGATAAAGCCTGCGCTTGCAGAGACGCCTTCACTCGCAGCTCTGCAAGCCATTGCCTCTAACGCGCCTGCGCCACCATCGCTCGCCATGCCTGGACACTGGCCCGCTCGTTCACCTTGGCGTGCCACCTGTGGAGTGCCTCACATTCAGCCGGTACCGGCAGTTCCACCAGCGCGGCGAAGATCATTGCGCCGAGCAAAGCGATGTCGGCCATGGAAAATTCCTTACCCGCGACATAGGGCCGATTTTTCAGCACACCGTCGAAGTAGCGCATGCCTCGTACAGCCTTGTCGCGCATGCGCAGGCCCCATTCAGCATTCTGGTAGAGCTCGACGTCCGGCCCGAGCCCTGGGGTTGCGTGGTGGAAGTACACACTCACGGCATCCATAAACTCGATTTCCGCGCGCTTGGTCATCATGTGAATCAGACCTTGCTCGGTCGGTGTTCTGCCGGTCAACACCGGGTTGCCGTCGAGGGTATCCAGGTATTGGGTGATTGCCGTGCATTCGGCGATGAGCGTGCCGTCGCCCAGTTGCAGCACGGGCAAGGTCCCGGAGTAGTTGAGGGCGAGAAACGCGGGCTGCTTGTGCTCGCCGTTCCAAAGGTTGACCGATACGAACTCTACGTTGGGCAGCAGGCCCTTCTCGGCCAGTGCAATTCGCACCCGCGCCGGATAGGGGCCGCTGTACCAATCATAAATTTTCATCATCGGCGTGTGGGATGCGTCGGAATGGTGCTGCTGAGTGGTCATGATTCGCTCGCCTACCTGTCAAGTGGTAGGTAGAAATTAGAAGCTCTGTTTCGAACTGTCAACCTCTACCTGCCAGTTGGCAGGTAAAAAAATTTCAGCGTAGAATCCTCCCCTCTTCCTACGAACCGAGGAACCTATACGTGAGCGAAAATGCGCGGGAAGCCATTCTGGAAGCGGCCAAAGTCGCCGCCCAGCATTACGGTTACAGCGGCATCAATTTCCGCAGCATCGGCGAAGCGGTGGGCATCAAGAACGCGAGTATCTATTACCACTTCCCCAGTAAGGCAGACCTCGGCGCAGCCGTGGCCAAGCGTTATTGGCAAGACACTGCCGGCGCCCTCGAGGCCATACGCGCGCAAAACCCCGACCCGCTGCAATGCATGCGGATCTACCCGAGCATCTTTCGCCAATCGCTCGAAAGCGGCAATCGCTTGTGCTTGTCCAGTTTCATGGCGGCCGAGTACCAGGACCTGCCCGAAGAGGTGAAGAAAGAGGTACTCGCGTTTGCCGATGTCAACGTGGCTTGGCTCACCGAGGTGCTCACGGAAATCGGCAACGGCGACGCAGCGGACAACGAGCGACGCGCCCGTGCCATCTACACCGCCATCGCCGGCGCGCAATTGATTGCTCGCACGCGCGTTGATATTGGCTTGTACGATGAACTCATTCAGAGCTATCAGGACGCAGGGCTTATTCCGACATGACGGACTGGAGGCCCACCTGCAACAGGTAAGCCTCCAGCTTCTCCAGATGCTCTGACGCAACCATCGCCCCGATGTACCCGTCAGGACGCACCAGCACCCAATCGCCGTTAGCCAGTTCATAGGCACGTTGAACATGGTCCTGGTCGTCGTTGACCTCGCCCTCCGGTCCAAACACATGCACATGCATACCGGGCCCTGGCTTTACCCTCCCGCGCGTCACGCCATAGCCGAGCAACGTCCAGTGCGTCCCCTGAAACAGCTTGAACAGGCGCAGGCGCTGGCCATCCGCATCCCGTATCGGCGCATCCGGCGCTCGGTCGCCCGCCGTAACGCCGCTGCGCACGGGGTGTTCCAACGCCAGCGAGGACTGCGGGTAGCCGATATCCAGTTGATGCACTTCCCTGCCCCGGCGCAGGTCGCCGTTTTTCATCGCTCCGAGCAATTTCGTCGACAGGCCAAGCACGGAGGCGGCGACAGGCCGGCGCTCCTCCTCATAGGTGTCGAGCAAGCCCTCAGGCGCGCCCCGCACCACCGCCGCCAGCTTCCAGCCGAGGTTATAGGCGTCCTGCACGCTGGTGTTCAGGCCCTGGCCACCAGTGGGCGGATGGATGTGGGCGGCGTCGCCCATCAGCAGCACCCGCCCTGCGCGATATCGATCGGCCAAGCGGGCATTCATGGTATAGGCCGACGCCCAGGACACGGAACTCACCTGGATATCCGCACGACCGGTGCGCTCGGCAACGATGGCCGTGAGCCCTTCGGCGCTGAAGTCGATGTCGACATCAGGCGGGATCGGCCCCTGCAGCTGGAATAGGTCGGTACCGGCCAGCGGGCATATCGCAATCTGGCGTTGCATATCGCCTTCGCCAAAGCGGTGCCAGGCATCACGCGTGAGGCCACTAAGCATCACATCCGCTACCAGCGCGCGTACACCGAGGGTCTTGCCGGGGAAGCCGATATCCAGGGCATGCCGGACAAAGCTGCGACCGCCATCAGCCCCCACCAGCCAACGTGCACGGATACTTTCTTCGCCACCCTTGCCGACCAAGCGCGCACAGACGCCCTCGGCGTCCTGTTCAAACCCGATCAGCTCACAGCCAAACTCAGGCTGATGGCCCAGTTCCAGCAGGCGCTCGCGCATCACCTGTTCCGTCAAAAACTGCGGCACCATCAACGGGTGCTGATAGGGCTCGGCCGGCGTCGGGGTCTGTGGTGGGGTGAATTCGGCATCGCTGTAGCTGCCGTCGTCGCGATAGCGTCGGTCAGTCGGATAGACTCCACCCACAGCCACCAAACGGTCGAGAATCCCCAGGTCTTCGAAGACTTCCTGGGACCTGGGCTGGATACCCTTGCCACGCGAACCGTGGAAAGGCTGATGGTTTTTTTCGATCAGGCGGAAGTCGATACCCCTTCTCGCCAGGTCGATCGCCAAGGTCAGGCCGGCGGCGCCGGCACCACAAATCAGTACATCGACAGCGAATTGCGTTTTCATACTGGATCACCTATATGTGCAATACGCACATATTAAGAGAGGCCAACACCGTGTCAATTAAAAATGTGCAAAAAGCACATATATCCGCCCAACTGCGCGATCTGCATGGCTCGCTGGTTGAGATCGTGGGGGTGATGAATCGCCCGCAACGCGATGAAGCGATGGTCCGTGAAGCCGGTATTGCCCTGGATCGCGCCCTGTTTCCGCTGCTGGTGCTGGTGGAGCGGCTGGGTCCGATTGGCGTGGTCGAACTGGCCGACCGTGTAGGCCGCGACTACACCACGGTCAGTCGTCAAGTGGCGAAGCTGGAAAGCCTCGGCCTGATCTTGCGCCAGGAGAGCAAGCTTGATCGCCGGGTGCGAGAGTCGGTCATCACCGCGAAAGGCAAGGTCATGACCGACCGCGTGGACGAGGCGCGGGAGAGGATTGGCATGTCGATCTTTTCCACGTGGGACGAAGGCGATTTCGACAATCTGGTGCGGCTGATGCGCAAGTTTGCCGAGGACATCAAGGACGATTCGGTACGTGCCATACAAGATAACGACTGACCGGGGTGTTCGCGCAACAACAGTGCTTGGACAGCTTGTGCTGAATCAATACTCGCCCTCTCCCGCCAGAGCAACCGTATCCCATTGAAATAGAAGCTTTTATTCTTATGGCATGGCGCGTGCAAACGCCTTCGTATACCTCCGAAGGATGCACCCATGCCCCAGACATTGCCCCAGGCGCTGTTACACCAAGCCCACACCCGTGGGTCGGCGATCGCATTGCGTTACAAACGCCTGGGTATCTGGCACGAGCGCAGTTGGAGCGAACTGGCGCACGACGTCAGCGGCCTCGCCGCTGCCCTGTACTCGCTTGGCTTTGGCCGCCACGACAACCTGCTGACCATCAGCCAGGCGCGTCCCGAAGCACTCTCGCTGACATTGGCCGCGCAGTGGTTGGGCGGCAGCGTCACCTTGCTGGATCCGCACTGCGACAACCGCGCGCTGCTGGCGGACCTCAAGCCAGGCTTCGTGCTGGCGGAAAACCTGGAAGCACTGCAACAACTCCATGAACGCGGTGTGGCGCTGTACCTGGACGGACGCGGCCTGAATCACCCTCAATTTGCCGACGTGATCGCCTATGCTGACTTGGGCACCGACACCCCTGCGCCGGCTTGCGCCCTTGAAACCACCGCCCCCGCCTTCGTGTTCCACGCCGAAACCACCGTGCAGTTGAGCCATGCTCAATTGCTGACCGGCGCACGCACGCTGGTGACTCGAGAACAATTGAGCGGCGACGAAGAAGCCCTCGCGGCACGGGTGTTCGCCGCGAGCGGTCAAGCGCGTTACCTGCTTGCACCCTGGCTGCATGCAGGCTTTCGCCTGAACTTCCCAGAGACGCTGGCCACCCGCGACACCGACCGCCGAGAACTCGGCCCGACCCTGGTGCTGGGCACTCGTGAATCGTATGCGCGCCTGGAGCAATCAATACGCGAGCGCCTGCCGCTGCCAGGCACATTCGCGCACCGCTTGTACCACTGGGGCATGCAGCCCACGCCGTCGCGCGTGCGCCGCTGGCTGGGGCACTGGCTGATACGTCGGCCCTTGCTTGATGTGCTGGGCATGAGCCGCCTGCGTGTGCCCTTGCTGATCGGGCCGGCGCTGAGCCCGCAAAGCGCAGCCTTCTTTGGCGCGCTCGGCATTCACCCCGGCAACTGGCAGGAACCTTCCTCCCGCCAGGCATCCACCGACCACTTGCTGCCCCAATCGGTCTGACGAGCCCTCCATGCACACACCCACTGAACCGGTATTACTGCGGCTCGATGACATCTCCCTGTCGTTCAAGGGCATCAAGGCCATCACCTCCATCAGCTTCGACGTAAGAGCTGGCGACATCTGTGGGCTGATCGGCCCCAACGGCGCGGGTAAAAGCTCATTGCTCAACGTAATCAACGGGGTCTATCACCCCCAGAGCGGCAGCATCCACTATGCCGGCCAGACCCGTCGGCGCATGCGTGCGCACCAGGCGGCCGAGGGCGGTATCGCGCGCACCTTCCAGAACATCGCGCTGTTCAAGGGCATGAGCGTGCTCGACAACGTACTCACCGGGCGCAACCTCAAGCGCCGCGGCAGTTGGTTCGAGCACATGCTACGCCTGGGTCGCGCACCGAGCGAGGATGACGCGCACCGCCTGCATGCGGAAAAGGTGATCGCCTTTTTACAGATACATCCCTGGCGCCATGTGCCGGCAGGCACCCTGCCCTATGGCTTGCAAAAGCGTGTCGAACTGGCCCGCGCCCTGGCATCCGAACCCACCCTGTTGCTGCTCGACGAACCCATGGCCGGCATGAACGCCCAGGAGAAGGCGCAGATGAGCCAGTTCATCCGCGACATCAACCGTGAGTTCGGTACCACCGTGGTGTTGATCGAGCACGATATCGGCGTGGTCATGGGCTTGTGTGACCACGTAGTGGTGCTCGACTACGGCCGCAAGATCGGCGACGGCACCCCGGCGCAAGTACGCGCCAACCCCGATGTCATCGCAGCCTACCTGGGAACCTGAACATGGAATTTTTCTTTGAGGTGCTGATCGGCGGCTTGCTGGCCGGCGTGATGTATTCCCTGGTGGCGATTGGTTTTGTGCTGATCTACAAGGCGTCGGGCGTGTTCAATTTTGCCCAGGGCGCCATGGTGCTGTTCGCCGCGCTGACCTTCGTCAGCCTGCTGGAGCGCGGCTTCCCTTTCGCAGTGGCCTTCTTGGTAACGCTGGCGAGCATGGTGGTGCTGGCGTTGTTGATCGAAAAAGTGGTGTTGCGGCCGCTGGTCAATCGTCCGCCGATCATCCTGTTCATGGCGACCCTCGGGCTGTCCTACATGATCGAAGGTTTCGCCCAGTTCCTATGGGGCGCGCAGGTGCATGGCCTGGATCTGGGCATCGCCGATGAGCCGCTGGAAATTCGCGGCATGCTGCTGTCGCAATTCGACCTGTTTGCCGCCGGCACCGCCGCCGTGCTGGTGATCGTGCTGTCGCTGCTGTTCAACAAGACGCGGGTGGGCCTTTCGTTGCGCGCGGTCGCCGACGACCCGCTGGCGTCCATGGCGATAGGTACTCGCCTGCCGCGCATCTGGGCGTTGGTGTGGGCGGTGGCAGGCTTTGTCGGGCTGGTGGCGGGGTTGCTCTGGGGCGCGCGATTGGGGGTGCAGTTCTCGCTGTCGCTGATCGTGCTCAAGGCGTTGCCGGTGCTGATCATCGGCGGGTTCTCGTCAATTGGCGGTGCGATTGTCGGCGGTTTGATCATCGGCGCGGTGGAGAAGATCGCCGAGATTTACCTCGGCCCCGTCATCGGCAGCGGCATTGAAAACTGGGTGCCCTACGTCCTTGCCTTGCTGTTTTTGCTGGTGCGCCCGGCCGGGTTGTTCGGCGAGGGCGCCATCGAACGGGTCTGATCGCCTTTTAAGGAAACCTGCATGCTGTATCAAGAAACCGGTCAATTCAGTACCTCCTACGCGACGGAGCGCCGCACCTTTCGCTTGCGCCAGGATCGCGTCGCGCTGCGGCTGCTGCTGGGCTTCGCCTTTTTAGCCGTGCCCTGGCTGGGCAACGACTATTGGTTCAGCGCGATCCTGGTGCCGCTGCTGGTGTTATCCCTGGCGGGCCTGGGGCTTAACCTGCTGACCGGTTATGCCGGGCAACTCTCACTGGGCTCGGCGGCGTTCATGGCGGTGGGAGCGTTTGCCGCCTACAACCTGCAACTGCGCGTACCCGGCCTGCCGCTGCTGGTGAGTTTTGCCCTGGGCGGTGTGATCGCCGCGCTCGTGGCGGTGCTGTTCGGTTTGCCCAGCCTGCGCATCAAGGGTTTTTACCTGCTGGTGGCGACGCTGGCGGCGCAATTCGTGGTGGAGTGGGTGCTCACGCGCTTCAGTTGGTTTACCAACGGCAACGCCTCCGGGGTCATTACCTCACCACCGCTACTGATTGCCGGACTGGACTTCAGCTCCCCCCGGGGTCGCTACCTGTTGACCCTGACGGTAGTGGTGGCGCTGTTCTGGCTCGGCAAAAACCTGGTGCGCAGCGAACTGGGTCGCAACTGGATGGCGGTACGCGACATGGACACTGCCGCCGCCGTCATCGGCATTCGCCTGTTGAAGGCCAAGCTCTTGGCGTTTGCCATCAGCGGCTTCTACCTCGGTGTCGCCGGCTCGCTGTGGGCGTTCGCCTACCTTGGCACCGTGGAGCCCCACGGCTTTGACCTGAGCCGTTCGTTCCAGGTGCTGTTCATCATCATTATCGGCGGCCTCGGCAGTGTGCTCGGCAACTTCCTGGGCGCTGCGTTCATCGTGCTGTTCCCCATCCTGCTGGGCAATCTTTTCGGGCTGCTGCCCTCAGGACTGATGGATGCCGGCCAGTTGGAAAACATCCAGAAAATGCTGTTCGGCGCGCTGATCGTCGCCTTTCTGATCAAGGAACCGGAGGGGCTCGCCCGCTTATGGCAGCGCTTTCGTCAACGGGCCAGGGTTTGGCCATTGCGTTACTGAACTCAATAACCCCCCGAGGAATTGCCTTCATGACACACCGCTTATCGCTGCGCCGCCTGGCATTGGGCCTGGCCTTGATGACCGTCGGGTTCGCCGCCGGCGCCCAGGCTGCCAACGAACAATACTTCCCCTTGCAGAGCTATCGGGTCGGACCTTATGCCGCCGGCGGCACAGGCTTCTTCGGGGGTTTCATCGACTACCTGCAATACATCAACTCAAAGGGTGGCGTGAACGGCGTCAAGCTGACCTGGAGCGAATGCGAGACCGAGTACGTGGTAGAAAAAGGCGTCGAATGCTATGAGCGTCTCAAAGGCGGCCTCAACGGCGCGCCGGCCGCTGCTACCAACCCGCTGTCGGTGGGCATCGCCTACGCCACGCTGGAACGCTCTACCGCCGATAAGCTGCCACTGATCACCATCAACCACGGGCGCACCGACTCCACCGACGGCAGTGTGTTCCCCTACGTGTTCCCGCTGCAGCTCAACCCTTACTCGGAAGTGTCGGCGATCATCAACTACATCGGCCAACGCGAAGGCGGCGCCGACAAGCTCAAGGGCAAGAAAATCGCCGTGCTCTACCACGGCTCGCCCTACGGTAAGGAAACCAACGGCGTACTCGAAACCCTGGCGAAAAACGCCGGCTTCGAACTGACCTTGCTTGAAGTGCCGCATCCCGGCAACGAACAACAATCGCAGTGGCTGAACATTCGTCGGCTCAAGCCGGATTGGGTGATCCTGCGGGGCTGGGGCGTGATGAACCCGGTGGCGCTCAAATCCGCGCAAAAAGTCGGTTACCCGGCGGATCACATTATCGGCAATATCTGGAGCAACTCAGAAGAAGACGTGGTGCCGGCCGGCGCTGCGGCCAAGGGCTTTATCTCGATCACCACCCACCCTTCGGGCACCGATTTCCCGGTGCTGCAAGGCATCAAGGCAAGCGTGGTCGACGCCGGCAAGGGCAACCTGGCCGACCCCAAACGCTTTGGCACCGTGTATTACAACCTGGGTGTGGTCAACGGCATTCTGAACGTCGAAGCGTTGCGCCTGGCCCAGGAAAAATACGGCCAGAAACCGCTGACCGGTGAGCAAGTGCGTTGGGGCTTCGAACACCTGAACCTCGACGATGCACGTTTGCAGGCGCTGGGTGCCGAGGGCTTGGTGCAACCGCTGAAACTGTCCTGCGCCGACCACGAAGGCGGCGGCGCCGTGCGCTTTCAGCAGTGGGACGGCCAACGCTGGAACCTGATCAGTGACTGGGTGCAGGCTGACCGCGCGCTGCTGCGCCCGATCATCGAAGTCTCCGCGGCCCAGTACGCGAAAGAGAAAGGCATCACGCCGCGTGATTGCAGCAAGGAGGAGTAAGCGCCGACAGATTCGCAGCCGGAGTCGATGGCATTGAGTCAATGCGAGCATCGCAGCCTGGCTGAAGCTCGGCAGGGCTCATATTCAACCGGCTTGGCTTGAAGTCCGCGCACCTTGATTGAATGAAGTTTCACTCCCCCACTGCAGAGCCGCACCGGCCACGCCGACCCTCGGCGGGGTTGGCGCTGCTTCGCGCCATGGAGTACGGGCAGGAGTTCAGCGAGCAGGAGCGTCGCTGTGTGATGAGCACCGATTGGATACAGAACAATCAGCCATTTGTATTGTGTACAAAAAACCCTAAAGATTTCCCGACGCCAAGCCGAGACAACAGTGATAGCAATTCGCCGCAAGCCTGTCAGGTGCGCGATGATTTGCGCCGCCCTCTCCGCTGATGGTCGTCTCGATGAAAATAAAAAATAAGCTGGTACTGGCATTCGTCTCCGTTGCGTTCATCCCGGTGAGTCTGGTGGCCGTGATTTCAGTCATGAACACACGCACCCAGGCGGTGGATCAGTTCATCGATGGCAGCACCCGGGAAATCCGCCAGATCGATGGCAACATCCGCCAGTTCTTCGATGGCACGCTGCAAAACGTCGATCAAATGGCCGCCGACCCTGTATACACATCGGTCAACACGCTGAAGAATTACCAGCCCGCCGATGCGCCCAGCCAGCCGCTGCCGGCGGAAGCGCAAGCGGTGATCGACCGCTTCGCGCGCTTTGGTGCCACGCACCCGGCGGCGGCGATCCTGTCCATCGGCCTGGAAGACGGCACCTACGCCAAATGGCCCGATGATCCGCAATTGGCCAAGTACGATCCGCGCACTCGCCCCTGGTACAAGGCGGCCATGGCCAGCCCCGGCAAGACCGTGCGCACCCCGGCTTACTATTACGACAAAGATGACGTGGCCCTGGTCGGCACCGCACGGGCGTTGCTGGATAACGCCGGCAAGGCCAAGGGGGTGTTCGTGGTCAGCGTGTCGCTGAAGAACCTCACCGAATTGCTCAAGAGCATCAAGCTGGGTGAAAGCGGCTATGTGATGCTGATCGAGGACGGCGTGGTACTGGTCGACCCGCGCAATGCAGCGCACAACTTCAAGCCGCTCAAGGACCTCGGCGCACCCTATGCGCAACTGGCCGACACTCCCCAGGGTTCGACCGAAGTGGTGATCGACGGCGTGCGTTATATGGCCAACGTCTGGACCTCCCCCGGCCTCGGCTGGCGCTATGTAGGGCTGATCGAATACAACGAAGTGATGGCGGCCGCCACACGCATGACCTACCTGACCGCCGTGATCGTAGCGGTGCTGGTGCTGATCTTCGGGCTGATCGCCGCGGCGTTTTCCAAGGTGATCGTCAAGCCGATTGGCCAGGTCAGCAGCGGCTTGCAGTCGATCGCCCAAGGCGAAGGCGACCTGCGCCACGAGTTGCAGGTGCAGGGCAAGGATGAAACCGCCGAACTGGCCGGCTGGTTCAACAAGTTTCTCGCCGCGATCCGTCAGTTGATCCAGCATATCGGCGCGGCCTCGACCAACTTGCACGACGCCTCCAAGGTCAACAGCGAAGTGGCGCATAACATGAACGAAGCGGCCGGGCGCCAGCGTGAAGCGGTGGAATTGGTGTCCACCGCGTTCAACGAAATGGTCGCCACCGCCAACGAGGTTGCGCGCTCATGCAGCGGCGCGGCGGAATCTGCCGAGAACGGTCATCGGCGGGTGGCCGAGGGCAAGCAGCAGATCGAAGTGACCACTGATAACGTCAACCGCCTGGGTCGCCGCTTGACCGAGTCCTCCCAGGCGATGGTCGAACTGGAAGCCGGCAGCCGCAGCATCAACCAGATCCTCGGCACCATTCGCGCCATCGCCGAACAGACCAACCTGCTCGCCCTCAACGCGGCCATCGAAGCCGCCCGCGCCGGCGATCAAGGCCGAGGATTCGCGGTGGTGGCGGATGAAGTGCGTGCCTTGGCCAAGCGCACGTCCGACTCCACCGGCGAGATCGAACACTTGCTCGGCGCCCTCGGCAGCAAGACCGAAGAAGTCACACAGAAAATGAGCAGTTGCCTGGACCTGTCACGGGCCAGCGTGTCGTCCATCGAAAGCGCGCGGGACAGTTTCGAGGGTATCCAGACATCGGTGAACGAGATCCGCGACCAGAACCTGCAGATTTCCGCCGCCGCCGAGGAGCAACACAGCGTGGCCGAGGAGATCAACCGGCATATCCAGCAGATCTACGACGAGGCGCGACTGGTGGAAAGCCTGGCCAACTCGGCACAGGACGATTCCGGGCGCCTGTCGAATTTGTCGGATGAGCTCAATAGCTTGGTGGGGCGATTCAAGTCCTGAACATTCGTCTATCGGGTTCCTCTGCCGGGTGGTCGACGATCAGCCGGCGGAGGGCACTATCTGGCGTGATGCTTTTTTAGCCGCGACGAAGATTGACTGTGGGAGCTGCTGCTTCCTATTGCTGTGAAGCCATCCAGGCTACAAAAGCTTGAAGTCGAGCCGAGAACTTTTCGCTGTCGGCACTCGGGTTCCGGGCTTCAAACAAGAAGAATGCCACCTGGACAACCATCGTCGGATACTGACGTGCGAACAGCGCAACATGTTCTTCAAGTGTTTGTGGCCATGCCGATGCCTCTTCTGCACACAGTATCTGGGTGGCTCTGATCAGCTTGCGTGACGCTGCACGTTGCAGGCGAAGTCGTTCTTGCTCGGTGTCGGCACGCGCGATGCGTCGAAGGTAGGCTGTCAGCACCGCTTCAAAGTCTCCATTCATGGCCAGGGCGACGTCCATTGACGGCCGAAATCGCTCAAACCGCACGCCCAGATCATTACCCCAGACGCACCGACAATGATGCTTGAGCCAGAAGCCCCAGCTATTCCTGTTTTCGGCGGCCAGTACCTCTGCGCGACTGCCGATATCGAAATCTACCTTGGTCACTTGCGGGTGCCGCAGTTCCAGGTCACACCGGACCCTTTCCAACCTTTCCAAGATCGCTATAGTCGGCGACTCACGCAGCACTAATGTGAGATCAAGATCGGAAATACCTGGGAGCGCCTCGCCGCGCGCGACACTCCCATAGAGGTAAATCCCATCAACCCCCAAGTCTGGCTGCGAGAGCACATTGCAGACATCCTCAAGCAGTGGCTGAAACTCAAGCTGCACGGGGGCTCGGGAAACGGTAAAGATAAAGCCTTCGGCGTCCACGCCCGTGGACCGAGATTCGCTCATGCGTGATGCTTCTCGATCACCAGCCCTTCAGCCTCACTCGGCACACAGAAGTGGCGGGTAATCAGGTCAAACTCGGCATCCGTGGCGGCGAAGTCATGTTCACCCTGGGCGTTGCGCGCATGCAGCCGGGCGCGGCAGGTGGCATCGTCCAGTTCCAGGTAATGCAGGCAGTGCGGGACCTGGGCTGCGCGTGCCAGCCCCAGCAACCATTCGCGGTTGGCCAATGTGTTGGCAGGGAAGTCCAGTACCACGTTGACGCCTGACTGCAGCACATTGATCACCAATGGCCCCAGCACGCCGCGAATACGCTGGGCGCAGCGGAGGTAATCGGCAATGGAGCTGATTTCACCCGGGTAGAGCGTGGCCAGCCAATGGTCTTCGCTGAGCACAATGGCAGCGTGCTGGGTGGCCAGGGTCTTGGCGAGTGTTGATTTGCCCGAGGCGATCTTGCCGCACAGCAAATGCAAGGTTGGCATGGGTAGAGATCCTTCTTCCAGGTTGAACGTCGATTGAATGCTCATAGCGGATACTGACATGGCCGATGCGAGGGGCATCGAACGGCCTGATGGTAAATGATCTGAGAGGTTATAGGGGCTCAGGTGGTCAACCCTGCCAAGGGTTCATCCGACAAATTAAGTTGAATCCTCGATTTTGTCGGGGGTCATCTATACCGGAACGACACAAAATGGAGGTGATTATGAACCTTGCAATGACACTCTTCAGTCTGTTCGCCGGTTGGATGGCGATTGTGATGTCGATGATGTGGGGCGTTCTGCGGGTGTTGCGCTGGCATCATGATTAGCACGCCGGACGGACGTTATTTTGTGGTCAAGGGTCAACTGTGGCGCTGCACCAACCCGGCGCTGGATGAAGCCACCCGCCAGCGTCTGGTCCACGCGCTGATGGAAGCGCGCCGTGCAGTCAAAGCGGCCAAGGCCTCGAGTGATCCGCAACAGTTGAGTGCGGCGCGGCAGCAGGTGCAATGCGCCAAAGTCGCGCTCGGCGAGCGCGGCCCCGTCTGGTGGGATGACGGCAGCCCCGACTTCAATCGTTATCAGGTGGCCAATACGCCGTATGCCGAGTGGTACGAAAACATCTCGACATGAAACCCCAATGAACTTTCTTACAAACGCTGCGCTCCTTTCCTATGCAAACCCTTCAGGCAAAGCCACCGCGCCCTGAATCCAGGAACGCTGAACGATAAGGAGCAACTGCCCCATGACTACCCTCCCCGCCCACTACGCGACAAGGCCAGGGCCGCTGCATGCGATCTTGCTTGCCGGCAGCGTTCCGTTATTTCTGGGCGCTTTGCTCAGCGATATAGCCTACGGGCAGACCTACCAGATTCAGTGGGCCAACTTCGCCTCATGGCTGATTGCCGGTGCGTTGGTATTCAGTGGGTTTGCGCTGTTGTTCGCGCTGGTCAACCTGCTTCGGGCGGAGCGTAAATCCGGGCGACCGACTGTTTACTTCCTGTTGTTGCTGGCCGCCTGGGTACTGGGCCTGATCAACGCCTTCCAGCATGCCAAGGACGCATATGCCATGATGCCCGCCGGTCTGGTGCTGTCGAGCATCGTGACGCTTCTGGCGGTGGTTGCAACCTGGGTCGGCCTCACCGATCTGCGTTCGGGAGATGCCAAATGAAGACCTCCAGCACCCTGACGCTATTGAGCGCTGCCCTATTGCTGACCGCCTGCGGTGGCGAAGGTGAAAAGACCCAGGCCCACGGCCCCGACCCCAAATTGCCGGAACAGCAAAGCAGCCTGCTGCCCAGCATGAAAATCGCCGAACCCGCGCCTTGGGGCGCAGAAAAACCCAAGGTGCCCGAAGGCTACAGCGTCACCGCCATCGCCACCGATCTCGCCATCCCGCGTCAAACCCTAGTGCTGCCCAACGGCGACATCCTGGTAGCCGAAGGCCGTGGCGGCAGTGCGGCCAAGCTCAAGCCCAAGGACGTCATCGCCGGCGTGATCAAGGCCCAGGGCAACACCCAGGTCAAGGGGGGTAACCGCCTCACCCTACTGCGCGATGCCGACGGTGATGGTACGTATGAGCTGAAAACCGTGTTCGCCGACAATCTCAACGCGCCCTACGGCCTGGCCTTCGCCGACGGCAAACTCTACGTGGCCAACCAGGACGCGCTGGTGCGCTTCGACTATGTCGACGGCCAGACTAAAGCCAGTGGCCCGCCCGCCACCGTCATCAACCTGCCGGCGCAGATCAACCACCACTGGACCAAATCCCTGGCGGTGAGTGCCGACGGCCGTCAGCTCTATGTCGGCATTGGCTCCAACAGCAACATCACCGAACGCGGCATGGAAGTGGAAATTGACCGGGCGATGGTCTGGCAGATCGATGCCGCCACCGGCGCGCACAGGCCGTATGCCACCGGCCTGCGCAACCCGACAGCCCTGACGATCCAGCCGGGCTCGGGGCAATTGTGGACGGTGGTCAACGAACGCGATGAACTCGGCCCTGACTTGGTGCCGGATTATCTGACCGCTGTGCGCGAAGGTGCCTTCTACGGTTGGCCCTACAGTTATTGGGGCCAGAACGTCGACAACCGCGCACAACCGCAGAACCCGGCGAAAGTCGCCGCGGCGATCAAGCCCGATTACAGCTTGGGTTCGCACGTGGCGGCACTCGGCGTGGATTTCTCGATACCCGAAATGGGTGCGAAATTCGCCGACGGCGTGTTTGTCGGTGAGCATGGCAGTTGGAACCGTGACAACCCGGTGGGCTACAAGGTGATCTTCGTTCCGTTCAGCAACGGCAAGCCCTCCGGTGAGCCCGTCGACTTCGCGACAGGCTTTCGCGACGCCGATGGCAAGACCCGCGGGCGCCCGGTGGGCGTGACCGTGGACCCGAAAGGCGCGCTGATTATCGCCGATGACCTCGCCAACACCGTTTGGCGGGTGACCCGCAACCGCTAGACAAAGGCTTTGACATGTTTGCCTGAGGCAACAATATAATTGCCTCAGGCAACCATTCGAGCGCCATCATGTCTACCATCCTGAGCGAACGCGCCGGCATCATCCGTGCTTTCAACCGCTTCTATACGCACCAGATCGGTGTGCTGCAGGAACACCTGCTGCAAAGCGACTTCTCCCTTACTGAAATACGCGTGATGTACGAGTTGTCCTCCCGAGGCGACCTGACCAGTGCCGACCTGTGCCAGATGCTTGGCCTGGACGCCGGTTACCTCAGCCGCCTGATCACCGGGTTGGAAAAAAAAGGGCTGGTCCAGAAGGTCCGCTCAGCCACCGATGCGCGCGCAGTGCAGCTGCATCTCAGCGACCTCGGCCGTCGCGTACTCGCTCCCCTGGAACAGAAAACCCAGCAAGAAGTCATCGCCTTGCTGCAAGCCCTGCCCGAACCGCAACAACAGCAACTGACCGCCTCCATGCTGCGCATCCAGACCCTGCTGCAAGGCCGTGCGCCAAGCTATCTGCTGCGCGACCCGCAACCCGGCGACATGGGGCGGTTGGTACAACAGCAAGCGGCGCTGTATGCCCGCGAATACAACTGGAACTGGGAGTTCGAAGCATTGGTGGCGGAGATTGTCGCAAAGTACTTGCGCGAATTTGATCCGACGTGCGAACGCTGCTGGATCGCCGAAAAGGACGGTGAGGTCGTGGGCTCGGTGTTCGTAATACGCCATGACGCGACCACGGCCAAACTGCGCATGCTCTACGTGGACGCCAGTGCGCGGGGCATGGGCATCGGCCAGCGCCTGGTGGACGAATGCCTGCGCTTTGCCCGGCACGTCGGCTACCAGCGCATGGTGCTCTGGACCATGAGTGCGCTGACCGATGCATGCAAGCTCTATCGCAAAGCCGGTTTCACGTTGATTGAAGAAGAACCTACCCACAGCTTCGGCAAATCCCTGGTCAGCCAGACCTGGGCGCGTGAGCTGTAGGCCGGGGCCTGGTCACCCAAGCCCCGCACCGCTTACAGGTCGGTGATTTCCTTGTGGCGCGGCACCAGCGCTTTCATCACGCTCCACGCCACCAGGTACGCCAGCGCACAGATCGCAAACATGATCATGTAACCGGTGTGAATGTCATTGACGGACTTGTAGTAGTCGAACACCCAGCCGCCGATCTTGGTCATGACCACGCCGCCCAAGCCGCCCGCCATGCCGCCGATACCCACCACGGACGCCACGGTTTTTTGCGGGAACATGTCGGACACGGTGGTGAAGATATTGCACGACCAGGCCTGGTGCGCCGACGCGCCCACGCCGATCAGCAGCACCGGCACCCAGAAACTCAGGTAACCCAAAGGCTGCGCCAGCAAAACCACCAGTGGGAACAGCGCGATCACCAGCATGGCTTTCATGCGGCCGTCGTAGGGTGCATCGCCACGCGCCATGAAGTAACTGGGGAACCAGCCACCGCCGATACTGCCGACCATGGTCATGCTGTACAGCACGGCCAGCGGCATCACGATGTCCGCGCCTTTCATGCCGTACTGCGCCGACAGGTAGGTGGGCAGCCAGAACAGAAAGAACCACCACACGCCATCGGTCATGAATTTACCGAAGGCGAACGCCCAGGTCTGGCGATAGGTCAGCAACTTGAACCAGGAGACTTTTTTCTCCGCTGTACCGGCAGGCACAGGTGTGAAGGGCTGTAGGGTCTGATCACTGCGGATGTAGGCCAACTCTTCGGCTGAAAGGCGCTTCTGATCCTCGGGTTTCTGGTAAAGCGCGATCCATGCCGCGACCCACACGAACCCCAATGCACCAATCACGATGAACGCAGCTTCCCAGCCCCATAAGCCCGCGATCAATGGCACACAGATGGGCGCCAGGATCGCCCCCACATTGGCACCCGAGTTGAAAATACCGGTGGCCAGAGAGCGTTCTTTCTTCGGGAAGTACTCGGCGGTGGCCTTGATCGCAATCGGGAAATTACCCGCCTCGCCAATCGCCAACACGGCACGTGACAGCATGAAGCCGGCAATTGACACCGGGATCACCGCCAGGCCTACAGCACCGCTGACCGCTGCGATACCCGCGCCAATCGGCAATGAGAACGCGTGCATGATCGCGCCGGTGGACCAGATACCGATCGCCACGACATACGCGGCCTTGGTGCCGATCCTGTCGACAAACCGCCCGGCGAACAACATGGAAATCGCATAAACGAACTGGAACACCGCGGCGATGTTGGCGTAGTCGGTGTTGCTCCAGCCAAATTGCGTCGACAGTTGTGGCGCCAGCAAGCTGAGCACCTGGCGGTCGAGGTAGTTGACGGTAGTCGCGAAGAACAACATCGCGCAGATGGTCCAGCGATAGTTGCCTACCGCCTGGCCAACGCGCTGGGCGTTGAGGGGCTCGTTCAAGTTCATGGCATCACTTTTTATTGTTTTTAGGTAAGACACACGTAACGTCATATGTCGTCGTACAACCTCGACTTTTATATCGAGCTGCCTGATCGCTGTCAATCGTCAGAACAGCTATTTATCGAGGGTGTTTGACGGTGTCCGAACTATGAGGCAACAGCAGTTGTAGGATGACAAACCCGTAGCACCAGGCTCGGGGCCTTACCCGGCACATCATCAAGCAGGCCGAAAGGCTGCATCCCGAGCTTTTCCAGCACTCGAATCGATGCCGCGTGATCCGGCCGTACCAGGCCGAACACCTCGCTCAGGCCAAGGCTGTCAAATGCCAGCGCCAACGCGTCACGCCCTACCTCGGTGGCATAGCCCTGCCCCCAGGCCTCCACGGCAAATCGATAACCCAGGTTGATACGCCGCTCGTGCAGGTAATTGAGCGGCGCTATTCCGCCAAAGCCGATGATGTGGTCCGGCGCCGCACGCTCTGCGATCGCCCACCAGCCATAGCCTTGCGTCGCCCACTGTTCCAGCCATTGATCCAGAAGCCGTCGCGCAGCATCCGGGCTGGCCAGCGGGCCCGCCGGATTGAACAGGTTGGTCTGCGGGTCGCCGAAGATCGCGAATAATCGCTGCAGGTCGGCAGGCTGTGGCTGACGGTAGATAAGGCGCGACGGCGTGGCAGGCATTTGAATAACTCCTTTGAAGGCTGACGAAGTTCAATCCATCTGCAAAAAAACGCAAACAGTGGTGAATTATTTCGCATGCGCTTGTATCTGAACTGACAGAGCGGTGCCATCGCAACGATGGCACCTCCCCTGTTCAGATTTAGAGTGGCCCGCATGAAATTACGTAAGAAAAGCGTCAAACCCATCGGATTGAAAGACATCACCATCGTCGACGACACCAAGGTCCGCAAGGCAATCACCGCCGCTGCCCTGGGCAACGCCATGGAATGGTTCGACTTCGGCGTCTACGGTTTCGTCGCCTATGTGCTGGGTAAAGTGTTCTTCCCCGACGCTTCGCCCAGCGTACAAATGATCGCCGCACTGGCCACTTTCTCCGTGCCCTTCCTGATTCGGCCCCTGGGCGGCCTGTTCTTCGGTGCGCTGGGCGACAAATATGGGCGGCAGAAAGTGCTCGCCGCAACCATCGTGATCATGTCCTTGAGTACTTTTGCCATCGGCCTGATCCCCGGTTACGCCTCCATCGGCATCTGGGCACCGATCCTGTTGCTGCTGTGCAAGATGGCCCAGGGCTTCTCGGTCGGCGGCGAATACACCGGTGCCTCGATCTTCGTCGCCGAATACGCCCCCGACCGCAAACGCGGGTTCCTCGGCAGTTGGCTGGACTTCGGTTCGATTGCCGGCTTCGTGCTGGGCGCAGGTGTGGTGGTGTTGATTTCCAGCGTGTTGGGCGAAGAACAATTTGAAGCCTGGGGATGGCGCCTGCCGTTCTTCCTCGCCCTGCCCCTGGGCATCATCGGCCTGTACCTGCGTCACGCGCTGGAAGAAACCCCGGCTTTCCAGCAGCACATGGACAAACTCGAGCAAGGCGATCGCCAGGGCCTGACTCACGGTCCCAAAGTGTCGTTCAAGGAAGTCGCGACCAAACACTGGCGCAGCCTGCTGACCTGCATCGGTATCGTCGCGGCCACCAACGTGACCTACTACATGCTGCTCACCTACATGCCCAGCTACCTGTCGCACAACCTGCACTACAAAGAAAACAGCGGCGTGCTGATCATCATCGCGATCATGGTCGGCATGCTGTTCGTACAGCCGTTCATTGGGTTTATCAGCGACAAGATCGGCCGCAAGCCTTTCATCATTGCCGGTAGCGTCGGCCTGCTGTTGCTGGCGATCCCCGCATTCATGCTGATCACCAGCGGCAAGATCGGCCTGATCTTCGGCGGCCTGTTGATCCTGGCCATTGTGCTGAACTTTTACATCGGCGTGATGGCGTCGACCCTGCCCGCCATGTTCCCTACTCATATCCGCTACAGCGCGTTGGCCAGTGCCTTCAACGTCTCGGTGCTGATCGCCGGCCTCACCCCTACCGCCACGGCCTGGCTGGTAGAAAGCACCGATAACCTGTACATGCCCGCCTACTACCTGATGCTGTTTGCCGTGGTCGGCCTGATCACCGGCCTGACCATGAAGGAAACCGCCAATCGTCCACTGCGCGGCGCCGCGCCGGCAGCCTCGGACATGGAGGAAGCCAAGGAGTTGCTGCGCGAACATCACGATAACATCGAGCAGAAAATCGAAGACATCGATGCCGAAATCGCCGAACTGGAAGCCAAGCGCAAGAGCCTGGTAGAGCAACATCCACGTATCAACTAAGCTACAGGCGTGGCGGCGCTGGCCGCCACGCAACCAGAGTGCCGAACCATGATTCCAAGCATCACCTCACCACACGCCTTACTCAGCGCCGATGAGCGTGCCGCCATTGCCGAGATCGAAGCCACCACCAGCATCCTGCAATTGGTGACCCGCCTGACCGGCATGCGCTTTGCCGGCATCGCTAAATTCGCCGACCTGGAATGGGTGGTCTGTTCCGCGTATGACACCGCCGACATGGGTATCCACGTCAATGATGTGCTCGACCTGGAAACCACCCTGTGCAGTGAGTTCTGCGTCGACCCCCAGGCGCTGTTCATCCCGCAGATCAGCCAGAATGGCCGCTTTGCCGCACGCCCGGTGGTCAAGCAATTCGCGATTGAAAGCTACGCCGGCGCGCCTATTTTCCTGCCGGACGGCCGCCTGTTCGGCGCGCTGTGTGCCCTGGACTCGCGGGCGATGCTGTTTGACGACCCCAACCTGCCGGAAACCCTGAGCCTGTTTGCGCGGCTGATCGGGTGCATTTTCTTCGCTAACTTAACGGCGGCCGAACAGTAACACCCTGCTTGCCCCGTAGCGCGGCCATATCGCGCTTTGGGGGCACGCCGAACAGTCGGCTGTACTCACGACTGAATTGTGAAGGGCTTTCATACCCCACTTTGAAGGCGGCACTGGACACGTCCTGGTGCTCGTTCAACATCAAGCGCCGCGCTTCGTTCAAGCGCAGCCACTTCTGATACTGCAACGGGCTCATTGCGGTGAGCTGGCGGAAATGATGATGAAACGTGGCCGCGCTCATTTGCACGCGAGCCGCCAATTCATCCACCCGTAAGGGTTCGTCGTAATTGAGCTTCAACCAGTCGATCGCCTTGGCGATGCGATAGCCCTGACCGTCCACGGAACAAATCTGGCGCAGACGCCCGGCCTGATCGCTCTTGAGCAATCGGTAGTGGATTTCGCGTTGAATCAACGGGGCGAGCACCGGTATCGCCTCGGGCTCATCCAGCAACGCAACCAACCGCGCAAACGCCATCAGCAGGCCCTCGGTGACAGTGCCGATTCCTACCCCCTTCATCACTGCCCTTTCTCGGGGCGACGGCAACTCACCCTGAGCGATCAATTCGGCCAGGATCCGCACGTCCAGCTTGAAGGTCAGGCCCAGGCAAGGCAGGGCTGCACTGGCGGCCAGCACCTCGGAGTTGGCCGGAATGTCCAGCGAGGTCAGCAGAAATCGCGAGGTGTCGTAGGGGTAACCCACGCCGCCGACCCACAACTGCTTTGCGCCTTGGGCGACCAGCACAATGCTTGGCTCGACCATGCATACCACCGGCGGCGCCGGCTGCTCACGCCGATAAAAGCCCAGGCCCGGGATAGGCGTTGGGCAGTCACCCGGTGCTGAAACCTGCGAAGCGATGGTGTGGATCAAGCTATCCAGAGACGTTTGATTGATCTTCATAAAGGGCTCTTTTCTCTCGTCATGGAACTTTACCCCGGACAGTTCATGAACGTCCCCGGCAAACGTCAAGACTCAGAGGATCAGGCAAGTAATCCAGTGGAACGCACTACAGAACCACAGGCGACACCGGGAAAATGCCCGGACAAACCTTCTCACGGAACACGCCATGAAAAGCCTCTTGCTCGCCCTGAGTGTGCTGCTGACGTCTTTTTCTTCACTGGGAGCCGATATGTCCAACGGTGCTGACAACTTCTACAAAAGCGACAAGGTGACCGTCGAAAAAGTCACCTTCAACAACCAATATGGCATGCCGGTCGTGGCTAATCTGTTCGTGCCGAAAAACCTTGCGCCGGCCTCCAAAAATGCGGCAATTGTCGTCGGTCACCCAATGGGCGCCGTCAAAGAACAGAGCGCGAATCTCTACGCGACCAAAATGGCCGAACAAGGCTTCGTCACCCTGTCTCTGGACCTGTCGTTCTGGGGTGAAAGCGCAGGCTCGCCACGTAACGCGGTGCTGCCTGACCTCTACGTTGAAGACTTCAGCGCCGCGGTGGATTTCCTCGGCACACGCCCAATGGTTGATCGTGAACGCATCGGTGTGATCGGCATCTGCGGCAGTGGCAGCTTCGCCATTGCCGCGGCGAAAATCGACCCACGCTTCAAGGCCATCGCCACCGTGAGCATGTACGACATGGGGGCGGCCAACCGTAATGGCCTCAAACACGGCGTAACGCTGGAGCAACGCCGGCAACAGCTGCGCCAGGCGGCCAACCAGCGCTACGTGGAATTCCAGGGTGGCGACAGCCTCTACACCGGTGGCACCCCGCACGCCCTCAGCGGCGATGCGGTGGGCGATGAGTTCTACGATTTCTACCGCACCCCGCGCGGCGCATTCACCCCGGCCGGCGCGTCGGCGCAAACCACGACGCAGCCGACGCTGACCAGCAACGTGAAGTTCATGAACTTCTACCCGTTCAACGACATTGAGACGATCTCTCCGCGCCCACTGTTATTGATCGCCGGCGCTGATGCCCACTCCCGCGAATTCAGCGAGGATGCCTATCAGCGTGCCGCCGAACCCAAGGAGCTGGTGATCATCCCTGGTGCCGGCCATGTGGATCTGTACGACCGAGTCAATCTGATCCCGTTCACCAAGCTCACCGCATTCTTCAAAGGCAACTTGAAGTGACCGCCGATAATACTCATACGCACGGTTGGGCTGCGGTGTTCGCGATGTCCCTGGCGGCGTTCGCCCTGGTGGCCTCTGAATTCATGCCCGTGAGCTTGCTGACCCCGTTGGCGGCTGACCTGCAGATCTCCGAGGGTCAGGCCGGCCAGGGCATCTCGGTATCCGGGCTGTTTGCCTTGCTCACCAGCCTGGTCATCGCGGCTGTCGCGGCACGGGTTGATCGCAAACGCCTGTTGCTGGGGTTGACCTTGCTGATGGCCCTGTCGGGAACCGTGGTTGCGCTGGCGCCAAATTACCTGGCGTTCATGTTCGGCCGCGCGCTGATTGGCGTGGCCATAGGCGGTTTCTGGTCGCTGTCGGCCGCCACTGCGATGCGCCTGGTGCCATCGGCCCAGGTGCCGCGCGCCTTGGCTATCGTCAATGGCGGTAACGCATTGGCAACAGTGATCGCGGCACCACTGGGCAGTTTTCTCGGCGGACTGATGGGTTGGCGTGGCGCATTCTTTTGTGTCGTTCCGGTTGCCGTGGTGGCTTGCGTATGGCTGCTGGTGAGCCTGCCGTCGATAAAGACGCCCGCCGCAACCCACTCCGGCAATGTGCTGCGCTTACTCAAAAATGCTTCGGTGGCTCTGGGCATGCTCGCTGTCAGTGTATTTTTCATGGGCCAGTTCATGCTGTTCACTTACCTGCGTCCGTTTTTGGAAAGCGTGACTCAAGTGAGTGTGTCCACCCTGTCATTGATGCTGCTGGTGCTCGGCCTGGCCGGTCTTGCGGGGACGTTCCTGATCGAACGGTTCTTGAAAAACGCTCTTTACCCTGCGCTTATCGCCATCCCACTGTTGATGGCCGTGATCGCCGTGGCGCTGGTGGCATTTGGCAGTTCCCCCATCGGCACCACGGTATTGCTGGGTTTCTGGGGCCTGGTGGCCACTGCCGCGCCGGTGGGTTGGTGGACCTGGCTGTCGCGCGAGCTGCCCGATGACGCTGAGGCCGGCGGCGGCTTGATGGTCGCAATCATTCAATTGGCGATTACTGCCGGTGCCACGGTCGGTGGCCTGGCGTTCGATCACTGGGGCTATCAGGCGACCTTTGCGCTGAGCGCGGCATCTTTGGGTATCGCCGCACTGCTCGCTTGCCTGGCCGCACGGCGCGCCTCGTTGACAGCCGTGGACGACTGCCCTAGCGGAAAAACTGACTCGGCGTCTTGCCGAACTGTTTCTTGAACATATTGGTAAAGGCGCTCGGGCTTTCGTAGCCCAGCTCGATCGCCACATCAATGATCTTCTCCCCCACCGCAATGCGCTCCAACGCCAATAACAACCGCGCCTGCTGGCGCCACTGGCCGAAGGTCAGGCCGGTTTCCTTGCGGAACAGGCGCTGGATGGTCTTCTGGTCGAGGTCCAGTCGGTCACTCCAATCCGCCACCGTCGAGGCATCGCCCGCGTCCTGTTGCAACGCCTGGCAGATGCGATTGATGCGCGCATCGGCGGGCTGCGGCAACGACAGCGGCAGCGCCGGCAGAATCGCCAGCTCGTCGAGGATCAGGTGCATGATCCGCGCATCGCGGGAGTCCTCGGCATAAGGTGGCTTCAAACTCACCGACGCCTTGATCAGCTCACTGAGCAGCGGTGAAATGCTCACGGCCTTGGTTTCGGTGGGCAGATTCGGGAAGGCGTCCGGGCGCACGAATACGCTGCGCATCTTCAACGTCCCCACGCAACGCAGCGAATGCACTTGCCCGCTGGGCATCCAGAAACCGCGATTGGACGGCACCGTCCATTGGTTCTGCGCCGAGTGCACCACCATCACCCCTTCAATGGCGTAGAGTAGTTGGTGCTTTTCGTGACTGTGGTCGGGGATCACCCAGTTTTCGGGGTAATCCGTGGCGGAACTGATGACAGCCCAGTCGCCCTCATCGATCTCCTGCAAAAATTCATCCAATGGTTTGATCATTTCGCCCTTTTTGCGATAGTTGCCTCCCGATTTTCGCGAGACAGGCATTTGCGCCGAATCTAGCATAAACGCCGAAACAATTTGAAATGGGCAGCCAGCTCAAGTACTGGCAGCCCTGGATCGCTGCCTTGTATGGAATGCCTGCATGTCGACACTGACCGCGTCACCCGCCGCTGCAACCACTGCGCCACAGATAAGCCCCTTGGTCATGCGCGTCCTCGGTGCCTGCGCCCTCGCGCACCTGATCAATGACCTGATCCAGGCCGTGCTGCCGTCGATCTACCCGATGCTCAAGGCCAACTATGGGCTGAGCTTCACCCAGGTGGGCCTGATCACCCTGACCTTTCAATTGACCGCGTCCTTGCTGCAACCCTGGATCGGTTATCACACCGACCGTCATCCCAAGCCGTGGCTCTTGCCGGCGGGCATGGTGTGCACCTTGATCGGTATTCTGATGCTGGCATTCGTCGGCTCCTTCCCGGCGATCCTGCTGGCGGCGGCGCTGGTCGGCGTCGGTTCGTCGACCTTCCACCCGGAGACCTCGCGCGTCGCTCGCCTGGCCTCGGGCGGCCGTTATGGCCTGGCGCAATCGACCTTCCAGGTCGGCGGCAACACCGGCAGCGCCTTCGGCCCGTTGCTCGCGGCGGCAATCATCATCCCCTACGGCCAAACCCACATCGCCTGGTTCGGGCTGTTCGCCGTCTTCGCGATCCTCGTGCTGTACGGCTTGAGCCGCTGGTACCGCCACCACCTCAACCTGTTCAAACTCAAGCAAGGCACCCAGGCGACCCACGGTTTGTCCAAAGGCCGCGTGACCTTTGCCCTGGTGGTGCTGGCCATACTGGTGTTCTCCAAATACTGGTACATGACCAGCCTGACCAGCTACTTCACGTTCTACCTGATCGAAAAATTCCAGCTGTCGGTCGCCAGTTCCCAGATGTACCTGTTCCTGTTCCTCGGCGCGGTGGCCGTCGGCACCTTCGCGGGCGGCCCGATCGGCGACAAGATCGGGCGCAAGAAAGTCATCTGGTTCTCCATTCTCGGCGCGGCGCCCTTCACCCTGGCCCTGCCCTATGTCGACCTGTTCTGGACGGCGGTCTTGAGCGTCGTGATCGGGTTTATCATTGCCTCGGCCTTCTCGGCCATCGTGGTGTATGCCCAGGAACTGGTGCCCGGCAATGTGGGCATGATCGCCGGGATTTTCTTCGGCCTGATGTTCGGCTTCAGCGGTATCGGCGCGGCATTGCTCGGCTTGCTCGCCGACAGCCACGGCATCGAGTACGTCTACAAACTGTGTTCGTTCCTGCCGCTGGTGGGCATCCTGACAGTACTGCTGCCGTCGACCAAAGGCGCCTGACCCGCCGATCATCGGCTGGCAGTACGCCAGCACGATGAACGCTCTGAAAAACCTGCGTGTGCGCTTACAATCCCGGTCTTTAGCGCACACCCAGGCAGACCCGGCACGAAATGACGCTCGACCCTCCTACGATTCTGGCACTCTCCGTTGCCCTGGCAGCCGCTGCCGCCCTGTACCTGGCCGTTGAATGGCGCAGCGTGCGCGAACCTTCGTTGTTGTTCTGGAGCGCCGGTTTCGCCACCATCAGCCTCGGCTCCACGCTGGCCCTGCTGCGTGTCAGCGGCTTCTTGACGATTGGTATCTGGTTCGCCAACGGCCTGCTGGTCACCGCACACTTTCTGTTTTTGCTCGGCGTCGCACGCTTTACCCAGCGACAGTTGTCAGCGTTATGGCTGCTGATGCCCATTGTCTGGTTCGGCATGCTGACGCTCCCCGCCGACCTGCCCTGGTCCAAGGCCATGCTGGCCGTGCAATCGCTGCTGGTGGCGCTGCCCACCCTGTGTGCCAGCGCGTTGCTGCGCCCCCATGGCAAGTCGCTGAGCATCGGTGCCGTGCAACTGCGTTATGTGCTGCTGATCCACGGCGCGTTCTATGTAGCCAAGGCGCTGTCTGTATTGATCCCCGGTACCATCATTGACCTAACGGCCTTCAAGGGCGAAATCATCCAGGTCTCGCTGGTGGAAGGCGCCATGGCGATCATGCTGATTGCGCTGTCGATGACCGGCTCCGAACGCTACCGCCGCGAACAACAGATCGCCAGCCTCGCCGCCCGCGACCCACTGACCGCTCTCTACAACCGCCGCGCCCTCGACCTGCGCGCGCCGCGCCTGCTTGCCCAGGCCTCACCTGCGCAACCGGGCGCTCTGTTGCTGATTGATATCGACAATTTCAAACTGGTCAACGACCTCTACGGCCATACCGCCGGAGACCGACTGCTGATCGCCTTGAGCGAGATGATTCGCACGGTGGGCCCCGAAGGCTCACTGGCCGCCCGCCTGGGCGGCGATGAGTTCGTGATCCTGCTCAATGACACCTCGACCGACCGTATCGTGGAACTCGGCAGCAACCTGCGCGCCCAATTCCACCAGTTCGCCTCGCAGTCCTTCACAACACCCGCGCCGATCACGTTGAGTATCGGCGCCAACCTGTTCGACCAGCCGCCGGACAGCCTCGCGGCATTGATAGAACTGGGTGATACCGCACTCTACGAAACCAAGCGAGGTGGGCGTGACAGCATTCGATTGGTGGATCGCACCGGGGCTTGCTAGCGTGCGGGAGGCGAGCACCTCACTCATCCTGGTAGCCCTTCACGACGATATACAACAACGGCCCCACCGAAACGAACACCGCCGTCAGCACGAAATAGGGCAGTACGCCGAGCACTGACCGCCCGCGCTTGCGCGCATCCCGATACATCCACACACACGCCAGCACGGCCATCAGATACAGGTCGATCACGACCTGCGCCGTGTCCGGCCGCGTCATCAGTTCCCAGCCGAACGCAAGCAACGACTGCTCGGCCGTGAACATCACCGCCAGGCTGTACAGCGAAAACCCGAGCAACGTGGCCAGGGCGATATAGGGTCTTGTGGGCATGGTTTCTTCCTTGCAATGAACGAGGCCTACCCTAGTGATAAGGTGACTGCCCTCGCAATGACCTCGGAGGTCATGACCACGCCATGGACATCACTGTTACCGCCGGCGAACTGCTACGCCAACTGCGCCGCCACGCCCGCCTGAGCCAACTGGACCTGGCCTTGATCACGGGCGTCTCCCAGCGTCACCTCAGTTGCATCGAAACCGGCCGCGCCAAGCCGAGCCCGGGCACGTTGCATACTGTGCTGACGGCATTGGAGGCCCCGCTCGAGCAGTGCAACCGCGTGTTCCTCGCCGCCGGCTACGCCCCCCGCTACATCGCCACCCCACTTGCATCGCCCGCCATGGCGGCGGTTCGCGAAGCGGTCAGCCACGTACTGCACGCCAACAACCCTGCACCTGCGATTCTGCTGGGCAGCCAGTGGGAAGTGCTGGCGGCGAACGCGAGTACCGCCGTGTTGTTTGAACTGGTGGGCATCCAGCCGGATGCGGCCGATGGCATCAACTTGCTAACCACGCTGTTGCAAGCGGGCGGCCTGGGCGATCACCTGATCAACGCCGAAGAGATCCGCAGCCTGGCCTGGCAGCGGGCAACCCGCGAAGCACTGGGCAATCCTGCCTTGGCGACATTATTGGCAGACTTACCAACGCCGGCCGGCACAGAACTTCCCGCGTCAATGCCGCCGTTGGTGCTGACGCGCATCCGCTCGACCCGTGGCGCGCTGAACTTCCTGTCGACCTTTACCACCTTCGGCATGCCTCAGGACATCACCCTGACCTCGCTGCGTATCGAGCATCTGATTCCCGCCGACGAGGCTACATGGCAAGTGATGCGTGGCGCCTACGCGGATTATGTGGCGCTGGTCTTGTGAAATATCTGTCCGTAGACTGCCGCCATACCTCCCATCTGAAGGCGGCGAAAAAACGTGATGCAAGTTACCGAAGTCTCCATTGCCCAATTGCGCGCGGCGCTTGAAAGCGGCCAGACCACGGCCGTTGAACTGGTCAAGGCTTATCTGGCGCGGATCGACGCCTATGACGGCCCGCAGACCGCTACGGCCTTGAATGCCGTGGTGGTGCGCAACCCCGCAGCCCTTGAAGAAGCCCAGGCGTCCGATGCGCGCCGGGCGAGAGGCGAAACCTTGGGGCCATTGGATGGCATCCCCTACACCGCCAAGGACAGCTACCTGGTCAAGGGCCTGACGGCAGCCTCGGGCAGCCCGGCCTTCGCTGAACTGACGGCCCATCGCGACGCCTTCACCATCGAACGCCTGCGGGCCGGTGGCGCTATCTGCCTGGGCAAGACCAACATGCCGCCGATGGCCAATGGCGGGATGCAACGCGGCGTATATGGCCGTGCAGAAAGCCCCTACAACGCCGATTACCTCACTGCGCCCTTTGCCTCCGGCTCGTCCAACGGCGCCGGCACCGCGACAGCTGCCAGCTTCAGCGCATTCGGCCTGGCCGAAGAAACCTGGTCGAGCGGGCGCGGCCCGGCATCCAACAATGGCCTGTGCGCCTACACGCCGTCCCGTGGGGTGATTTCAGTACGCGGCAACTGGCCGTTGACGCCGACCATGGACGTGGTGGTGCCGTACGCACGCATCATGGCCGACCTGTTGGAAGTACTCGATGTGGTAGTCGCCGAAGACCCCGATACCCGTGGCGACCTGTGGCGCCTGCAACCCTGGGTACCGATCCCGAGCGTGGCCTCGGTGCGCCCGGTTTCTTACGCTGAATTGGCAGCGACTTCCGAGTCCCTCACGGGCAAACGCTTTGGCGTACCGCACATGTACATCAACGCCGACCCCGAGGCCGGCACCAGCGAAAAACCTGGCATCGGCGGGCCGACCGGGCAAAAGATCAACACCCGTGCCAGCGTGATCGACCTGTGGAAGGCGGCCCGCCAGGCGCTGGAAGCTGCTGGTGCCGAGGTGATCGAGGTGGATTTCCCGCTGGTCTCCAACTGCGAAGGCGACCGCCCCGGTGCGCCGACCGTGTTTACCCGCGGCCTGGTGTCCAAGGAATTCCTGCACGATGAATTGTGGGAACTGTCGGCCTGGGCCTTCGATGACTTCCTGCGCGCCAACGGTGACCCGACTCTCAATCGCCTGGCGGATGTCGACGGGCCGAAGATCTTCCCCCATGACCCTGGCACCCTGCCCAACCGTGAAGACGACCTGGCCGCCGGCATGGATGAATACGTGCGCATGGCCGAGCGTGGCATCAAACCGTGGAATGAGATCAGCACCTTGCCCGACGGGCTGCGCGGCCTGGAGCAGACCCGACGGGTTGACCTGGAAGACTGGATGGACAAGCTGGGGCTCGACGCCGTGCTGTTCCCCACCGTGGCTGACGTAGGCCCGGCAGATGCCGACGTGAACGAGGCCAGCGCCGATATCGCCTGGAGCAACGGTGTCTGGGTAGCCAACGGCAACCTCGCCATTCGCCACCTGGGCGTGCCCACCGTAACCGTGCCGATGGGCGTGATGGCGGACATCGGCATGCCGGTGGGGTTGACCTTTGCCGGGCGCGCTTATGACGATTCGCAACTGCTGCGCTTTGCCTGCGCGTTTGAAGCCACCGGCAACCGCCGCGTCATTCCCCCGCGCACGCCGCCGTTGCCGGCAGACTGAACACAGTCAAAAATTTAGGGTTTGTTGTGGCGAGCAAGCTTGCTCGCCACATAGGTGCGCTCCAGGTTCGACTGTGTTTCAAACCAAGGGCACGGCTATCAGCAGAATGGTCGTGCCGTGGGTGAGCGTGGCGGGCAACACGCCATAACGCATACGCACCCACGCGCAGGCCAGCCCTTCGATCAAGGTGAACAGCAACACCGGCCAGCCCAGCGCAGTGACGCTCAAGGCCAGAAAGGAATGACAGAAGGCAAAGGCCACGCCACTGATCAAGGCCGCACGCATCGGCGTGACCTGCTGTTCCAGATAGCCCTGCAGGAAACCACGAAACAACACCTCTTCCAGCGCATTGCCGCCAAAGGCCAGCACCACTATGCCCGGCAGCCACACCCAGTAGCCGTAGATCTCGGACACGTCGATGCCTTGGTAAACCCGCAGCGGCACCCCCATCAGACACCCCACCGCCAAGCCAATGGCCAGGCCAATGGCAGGATGGCCGATGAACCAGCGCACCAGCCGCCACAGCTCTGGGGCTAGCCGCGCCAGCCACATGATCAGCAACACTGAAAGCCCACCCAACGCTGCCAATACAAAGGCGTTGTCGGTGAATGCGATCTGCGCTGCGCTGCCGAGCGACCACATATGCAACGGCGTCATCACATCGCGCATCAACACGAACGCCGCCAACAGAATCAGGATGCGCATCGCGGGCAACGCCCTGGGCGTCAGCGCAAACCACAGTCCAAATAACAGCACGCCGGGTGTCAGGCGGGTTACGTAGTGGGTCAACATCACCATTCCTTCGGCGATCATGGAGGGGTGGGTTCCTTGGGGAGATAAAAGGCGCGCAAGCATAGCCATCTGCCCGTTCTTCGGGAAGATACGCCGACATGATGAGACGTCGTATAAGCTGATAAAGCGCTTATTTTACGGAGCAAGACAAAATTAACTTTATTTACAGCACCTGATTACGGCATGGTTGTACGACGACATCAGTCATCATCTCCCCCACAACAATAAGGAAACACCAATGCGTAACATCAAAGTACTGATCGGTTTTCTGTGCCTGTTTTCCGGTGCGGTCTCAGCTGCGCCTGCCCCCGCTGAAAAAGAGGTGGCTCAAGCCGTCGACCAACTGACCCAAGCCATGCTCCACCTGGACCTCAAGCAGTTGCACGCGCTGACGTCCGACAAGCTCACCTATGGCCACTCCAGCGGCAAAGTGCAAAACAAGGCGCAATTCATCGCCGACCTGGAAACCCACACCAGCGCATTCAAGACCCTGGAGATGCAGAACCAGACCATCATCCTCGACGGCGACACCGCCCTGGTGCGCAACCACTTCCATGCCCTGGCGGTAAACAGCGGCGTCGAAGTGCCAACCGATATCGACAACTTCCAGGTCTGGCAGAAACAGCACGGCAAGTGGCTGCTGATCGGGCGCCAAGCCTACAAGTACTAGGTCACCACTCCACCACCTTGCGCACCTTGATCAAGGCTTCGCGCAATGCCGGCATTGCCACCGAGCCGAGTGCCAGACGCAACGCGTGGGGCACATAGGCCGAGACCGCAAACGGCTCGGCGGTGGACACTGAGATATGCTCGCGCTGCAAGGTCATGGCGATCTGGTCAGCGCGTGCATCCTCCCCCAGCGGTAGCCATAAAAAGTACGACGATGGGTGACTGATGTAGTCCACACCACTCAACACCTGAGCCGCCAAAGCCTGACGCGCCCGGGCATCCCGGCGTTTTTGCGCCTCCAACTGCGCCACGGTGCCGTCTTCGATCCAGGCCACGGCAATCGCGCTCATCACCCCCGGTACGTTCCAGGTCGTGGCCATGATCCTGCGCTCCAGTCCTTTTACCCAGGCGGGCGGCGCAGCGATGAAGCCGACTCGTAGCCCCGTGGCAACACTCTTGGAAAAACCACCGACGTACACCGTGCGCTCCGGCGCCAGGGCGGCCAGAGGCAATGGCGCGTCGTCGGCGAGAAAGGCGTAGGCCGCGTCCTCGATAATCATCAGATTGTGCTGACGGGCGATCTCGATCAGTTGCTCGCGCTGCGCCAGGCTCAGCACCCAGCCCAATGGGTTGTGCAACGTCGGAATGCTGTACACCGCGCGCACCGGTCGCTGGCGACACAGACGCTGCAAAAACGCCAGGTCCGGCCCGTCGGTGCCAACTGGAATCGCGACGATTTCCAGGTGCAGGGTTTCGGCCAGCACTTTGAATCCCGAATACGTGAGCGCGTCCACGGCGATCACATCCCCGGGCTTGAGCAATGCCATCATGCTCACCGCCAGGCCGTGCTGGGCACCGCTGACCACCAGCACCTGTTCAGCGTCCACGGTCAGCCCTCGGCTCAACAGATGCCGCGCCACTGCTGCACGCTCGTGCAGGCGACCGGCATGGGGCTGATAACGCAACAGGGCGTCGAGGTCGCCCGACAGGGCCAGTTGGCGCAACGCCGTGCGCAACAGGTCAGCCTGGCCAGGCAACGAGGGGTAATTGAAGTTGAGGTCGAGCATGCCCGTGGCGACGATCATCTGGCCACTGCCCTGCCCTGGCGGTAACGCGATCTCCCTTACGAAAGTGCCACGCCCGGTTTCACCGCTGACCAGGCCCATGGCTTCCAGCTCAGCGTACACGCGGCTGGCCGTGACCAAGGCCAGGCCATGCTCGGCAGCCAATTGTCGGTGGGTCGGCAGTCGGCTGCCAGGCGGCATTTTCCCGCTGCGGATTTGCGCGGCAAAGGTGTCGACCAGCGATTTGTAGCGGGCGCGCGGCATAGGCGATGTATCCATGACAATTCTTTGATTGTCTTAATCTTCAACTCTAGGATGCCGGGCACGCAACTTTTCTTTCTCAGGCATTTCCCCATGGAACGTACTTCACGGCTCAGCACCCTCGACACCGGCACCCAGGGTTGGATCAACGGCTTTATTGGCGTGGTGATTTTCAGCGGCTCATTGCCCGCTACACGCCTGGCGGTGATGGCGTTTGATCCAGTGTTTCTAACCATGATCCGCGCCACCCTGGCAGGCTTGCTCGGCCTGCTTTTACTGCGGCTATTCAAGGCGAAACGCCCTGCACGCGATCAATGGATGCCGCTGGTGATCGTCGCGCTTGGCGTGGTCATCGGTTTCCCCCTGCTGACCGCCCTCGCGCTGCAATACGTCACCTCCGCGCATTCCATTGTGTTTATCGGGCTGCTGCCATTGGCCACCGCCGTATTCGGGGTCTTGCGTGGCGGTGAACGGCCCCGCCCGGTGTTCTGGCTGTTTTCAATTCTGGGCAGTGTGCTGGTGATGGGCTACGCCTTGGCCCAGGGCCTGAGCGCTGCACCCGCGGGCGATTTGCTGATGTTGCTGGCGGTGCTGGTGTGCGGGCTGGGTTACGCCGAAGGCGCCAAGTTGTCGCGCAGCCTGGGCGGCTGGCAGGTGATCTGCTGGGCGCTGGCGGTGTCGTTGCCGCTGGTGGCACCGTTGAGCATGATCCTCGCACCGCGTGGCTTCAACGGGATCAGCCTGCCCGCCTGGCTGAGCCTGGGTTACGTGTCGTTGTTCAGCATGTTGATCGGTTTTGTGTTCTGGTATCGCGGCCTGGCCCAGGGCGGTATCGCCGCTGTCGGCCAGTTGCAATTGCTGCAACCGTTTTTCGGCCTGGCGCTGGCGGCGGGCTTGCTGCATGAGCAGGTCAGCCTGGGCATGGTGCTGGTGACGGTGGCCGTGATCGGCTGTGTGGCCGGGGCGAAGAGGTTCGCGCGTTAACGTTGCGGCGCGACCATCTTGAATTTGATGTGGATGTCGTTGGACACCACGCTGTTGCCCGCCCACTCCCCCTCGCCGATCTTGTAATCCGCGCGGTTGAGCACGAACTCACCGTCGAACACGCCGATACCGCCCTGCTCCTTGAGTAATACATCGATCACCACCGGTTGCGTGATGCCTTTGATCGTCAGATGGCTGCTGATCTTGTAGCGGTTGTCGCCCAAGGCAACGGCACCGCTGGATTCGTACACGCCCACCGGGTAGGTCGCGGTATCGAACCAGGCGGGTTGCTGCAGTTGGGTGTTGGCATCCTGGCTGCCGGCGTCGATGCTGGCCAACTGGATTTTGAGCAACGCATGGGCCGCCTCGGGCCTTTGCGTGTCGAATGTCAGCGTCCCTTCGAAATCACTGAAGGTGCCATACACCCGCTGCCCGAACTGCTGGAAGGTGAAGCTGATCTGGCTCGCCGTGCGGTTGACGTCCCTGTACTCCACGGCCTGGGCACTGGAGAACCCACTGAGCGCAAGCGCGAGCAGGATGGCGGGGAAAGTTCGACAGTTCATGCAACGCTCCGCAAGAAGTAAGGACGCATGGTTCCCATTCTGCCCCTGTGCTGCTAAACAGAGTAGCCGCCTTCAGAACAATAAGGACTTTGCATGCTCACCCCTTCTCTTCAGGACACCACCGCGCCGGAAGGCATCTGCTATGGCTGCGGTGGCAGCAACCCGCATGGACTGCACATCAAGAGCCGCTGGGATGCCGATGGCATCCACCTGATCGCCGAACATCAACCCCAGGCCCAATACACCGGCTGGCCGGACCTGGTCTACGGCGGCCTGATCGCCATGTTGGTCGATTGCCACTCGAACTGGACCGCCATGGCCTATCACTACCGCGCTGAGCAGCGTGAGCCCGGCACCTTGCCTCGCATCGACTGCGTGACCGGCAACCTGGGGATCAAATTCATCAAACCGACGCCCATGGGCGTGACACTGACTCTGCGCGCGCGGGTCGAGGGCGAAGTCGGGCGTAAAAGCCGCGTGGTCTGCAACGTGTACGCAGGCGAGGTACTCACGGCCATCGGCGACTCGGTGTTCGTGCGCGTCGACACCGGGCAATTGGCCGCCGCCGCCCATGGCCGCGAAGGCTGATCCTGGTCTACATTGAACCTCACCGCTCCCCGAGGACTGCTCCGATGACGCGTCTCACCGCGAAAGACTTCGCCCCTGAACTGCTGGAACTCTATGACGGCTATGCCCATGGCAAGCTCAACCGTCGTGAGTTTCTCGACCGCGCCGCGCTGTTCACCTTCGGCGGCCTCACCGCGTCCGCGCTGCTGGCGGCCTTGAGTCCCAACTACGCGCTGGCCGAGCAGGTGAAATTCACCGACCCGGACATCGTCGCCGACTACATCACCTACCCTTCGCCCAAAGGCAACGGCACGGTGCGTGGCTACCTGGTGCGCCCGGCCAAAGCCAGCGGCAAAGTGCCGGCCGTGGTGGTGGTGCATGAAAACCGTGGCCTCAACCCGTATATCGAAGATGTCGCACGGCGCCTGGCCAAAGCCGGCTTTATCGCCCTGGCTCCGGATGGCCTGACATCGGTGGGCGGCTACCCGGGCAACGATGAAAAAGGCGTGGAACTGCAGCAGAAGGTCGACCCCGAAAAGCTGATGAACGACTTCTTCGCGGCGATCGAGTGGTTGATGCACCACGACGCCAGTACCGGCAAGGTAGGCATCACCGGCTTCTGTTACGGCGGTGGCGTCACCAATGCGGCAGCGGTGGCCTATCCGGAGTTGGGCGCGGCGGTGTCGTTCTATGGGCGCCAACCGGAAGCCAAGGACGTACCGCGCATCAAGGCACCGATCATGCTGCATTACGCCGAGCTGGATACGCGGATCAATGAAGGGTGGCCGGCGTATGAAACGGCATTGAAGGCGGCGGGCACGACCTATGAGGCGTATATCTACAAAGGCGCCAACCATGGCTTTCACAATGATTCAACGCCACGGTACGACGACGCGGCGGCGAATCTGGCGTGGGAACGCACCCTCGGCTGGTTCCGCAAGTATCTGGCCTGAATGTGATGAGTCCTGTGGGCGGGCTTGTGTGGCGAGGGAGCTTGCTCCCGTCGACTGCGCAGCAGTCTCCGGCTTTATGGGGGCGCTTCGCCCCCCAGCGCAAGCAAGCTTGCTCGCCACACCTGACCCTGCGTCGCATTTGAATGTCACCGTTGTCGTGGTCAGTGCTCCAGCGCATACCGGCGGCAATGGTTGAGATAGCCCTGCTCATGGCTGCCCACCAGTTGCACCACGCTGGTCCATAACCAGGACGGTGCATCCAACTGTTTGGAGCGGTTCTCCTGCAATACCGACATCCACGCCTTGCGTGTGTCGCGGTCCATCTGCCGGGCATGGGCGATCCCGACGACGCGGGCCAGGTAACCGGCAGCGTGCATGGCGTCGGTCTCGCTCAATTCGTCGAGCTCCAGCTTCATGTCCTGGGGCAGCAGTTCGCGAATGAAGAAGCCGTGATCCAGGAACCGCGTCGCCACCATGCGCTCACCCAGGCCGGGTGACAGCTGACGTGCCCCCTCCACCACGCGACGCCCGTTATCCCTTGGCATCTTTGCCCGCGACGCACGGGGGGCGGCGGCGCCGACGGCTTCCTTGATATCGATCAGGCAATATTCCTGATCGTCCTTGTCACCGACACCCAACAACGCCGCATAACGCAACAAGCCCAGGGAACTGCAGCCCTTGACCCAATAGGCCGAATCCAGCAGCTGCACCTTGGCGTCTTTGGGCCGACCTTTGAGTGAGGTCACCAATTGCTGGATTTCATCGGAGGCGCAGACGGTTTGCAGGGCATTCTTTTCCGCGCGCGACAACGACCAGAAGTGTTTGCCCAACGGAATAGTCGGCCGCGCATTTTCGATACGCTCACGGGCCAGGTGCTTCCACGTGCGCTCAACCGCGCTGCGCATGCTTGCCTTGACCTGGGTCGGGCGCGGCGGGGCTTCGTCGGGTTTATCCTTGAAGGCTTGTTCGTAGCCCACCATCATTTCTTCGAGCATGCGAGCGGTGGTCACCCCCGGCAGGTCCGAACCACGGGCGGCGGTTGCCAGGGACAAGGCCAGGCGAACGATATCGTGGGCTGGATTACCCACCACGGTCTGGTCGAGGTCGCGAATATGCATGTCGATGCGCCCTTTGCTGTCAGCGGTGGGCCCCAGGTTGCCCGCGTGGCAATCGCCGCAGATCCAGATGGCCGGACCGTGAGGCAGGCGCCGACCAGGCTGGCTGTGCAGCCACTCATAGAACTGCACCGTACTGCCACGTACGTAGGCGTGGGCGGAACGGGCCATCTTCAGGTTGCGCAATTGCGTGAGATGAGGAATACGGTCGGAGGGGCGCGGACTTTTCATAGAGGCACTCGGTACGGGATACGGTAGAGGGTAGCCCGTCACAAATGTTTCATTTTGTTTCAAGAATAAAAATATCAGCCCAGCCGCGCCGCCTCTTTCAACCAGCCCTTGAACGCGAGCATCGCCGAGGTTTCAGCCCGAGATTGCAGGCGCGTCAGCCAATAGCTACCGGTGGTGATACCGGTTTCGAACGGCTTGCGGATCACGTCACTTTCCAACTGCCGCGAAAACATCATCGCCGGTGCAAGCGCTACGCCAATGCCCTGCAGCGCCGCTTCCATCATGGCCAATGATGAATCGAACATGATGCTGCGCGGCACCACGGTATCGGCGGGCAACCCGGCCGCCTGGAACCATTGGGTCCATTCATCGGCCCGGTAGGAGCGCAACAAGGTGTGCTTCAACAAGTCTGCGGGCACGTGCAACTGCTCGGCAATGTGCGGCACACACAGCACGTTCAGCGGCGCCGCCAGCAGTTCGCAGGCGTCGGTGCCATGCCAGGCGCCCGCACCGAAACGGATCGCATAGTCCAACCCTTCTGCGGCGACGTCGACGCGATTGTTGTTGGTGGACAGGCGCAGATCAATGAACGGAAAACGGCTTTGAAAATCCGCCAACCGCGGCAGCAACCACCCCACCGCAAAGGTGCCCACGGCGCCGACCGTGAGCACCTCGCGGTAATGCCCGCCTTCGAACTGGCCCAGGGTGTGAGCGATGCGATCAAACGACTCGCGCAGCACCGGCAACAGGGTTTCGCCTTCGCTGGTGAGCATCAGGCCCCGTGGCAGGCGTTTGAACAACGTGACACTGAGTTGCGCCTCCAGGCTTTTCACCTGGTGGCTGACCGCTGCCTGGGTCACGCACAGCTCGATGGCCGCGCGCGTAAAGCTCAGATGGCGGGCGGAGGCCTCAAAGGCACGCAGGGCGTTAAGGGGCAAATGGGAACGGAGCATGCTGAGCCCTGAATTTTTCTAATGGCTGGTGCGAAATATGATCGTTTGCCCGGCCGGTAAAATCCACCTAGATTTGCGACGCCTGCGCAGGTATCGATCATCTACAAGGAAGCGAAACAACATGAATCGTAATGTACAAAAAATCCTGATTTCAGCTTTATTGATGGGGGCTGGTACCTGCATGGCGGCGCCGGACATGCGCAAGGTAGTCGACAACAGCGTGGGGCCGCTGATGCAACAGCAAGGCATCGCCGGGCTGTCCGTTGCGGTCGTCAGCAAGGGCCAGGTGCAATACTTCAACTACGGCGTCGCCTCCAGGGAAACCCAAAAACCGGTAACCGAAGACACCCTGTTTGAAATCGGTTCGGTGAGTAAAACCTTCACCGCCACCCTGGGTGGATATGCCCAGGCCACCGGCAAGCTCAAGTTGTCGGACAAGGCCAGTGAACACCTGAGCGCCCTGGCCGGCACCGCCTTCGAGCGCATCAGCCTGCTGCAACTGGCAACGTATACGCCAGGCGGCTTGCCCCTGCAGTTCCCTGATGCAGCCGACAGCAGCGCAACCATGCTCAACTACTTTCAACACTGGAAACCCACCTACGCCCCCGGTGCGCAGCGGCTGTATTCCAATCCGAGCATCGGCCTGTTCGGCTACCTCACGGCGCAAAGCCTGGGGCAGCCTTTCAACGTCGCCATGGAAAAAACCCTGCTGCCCAAACTGGGCTTGAAGAACACCCACGTCAACGTCCGCGCCGACAAATCGGGCCAATACGCGCAAGGTTATGACAAGCTGCAAAAACCTGTACGCGTCGGTCCCGGCGCCCTGGACAGCGAAGCCTACGGCATCAAGACCAGCACCCAGGACCTGGCGCACTACGTGATGGTGAACATGCACCCTGAAACCTTGAGCGAGCCTCTGCAACAGGCCATCGCCACGACTCATACCGGTTACTACACAGTGAACGGCATGACCCAGGCCCTGGGCTGGGAATACTACCCCTACCCCATCACACTGCAGGCACTGGTTGACGGCAACTCCACGCCGATGGCGATGGAGCCCCACAAGGCTGAATGGTTGAGTTCGCCGCAGACCCAGCCGGCCAACGTGCTGTTCAATAAAACCGGCTCCACCAGTGGTTTCGGTGCCTACGTGGCGTATGTACCGAGCAAGGACATGGGCGTGGTGATCCTGGCGAACAAGAACTACCCGAACGCCGAGCGGGTAAAAGTAGCCCACGCAATCTTGACCGCACTGGACCAATAACGCCGGGCGAAAACCCACTGTGGGAGGGGCGTGCGCCCTTCCACGATTTTGACCGCGCTACATTCCCAGCCAGTGCGGCTGGGTAAACAACTTTCGCTGCGCATTCAAGTATCGAGCTTCGAAGCGACCTGCCGGATGGTGGAGGCAGGTATAGGCGCCACTCCCTAATCCGCTGCCGTTCGGCACAGCCGCACCCTGCAAATGGTGGCGGACGAACCGTGGGGCGATTCGCGAACGCAGCCTTCTGGTACGGGAGCTAGGCGCCCTGCCCGGCACCATTCGGACGCTGATCACTACCTTGATGCCGAAAACCGCCTAAGCTCAAGAGTCACCTTGCCAAGGGAGACTCCCATGCTGTTAGAAGGATCCTGCCATTGCGGCGCTGTCACGTTCAGTTTGAACAGCGCCCATCCCTATCCCTACCAGCGTTGCTACTGCTCGATCTGCCGCAAGACCCAGGGCGGCGGTGGCTATGCGATCAACCTCGGCGCCGACGCCAGGAGCCTGAAGGTACATGGGCGCAAGCAGATTTCGATCTATCACGCCAAGCTCAAGCCCGAGGGCGCCAGCCGCGCCCATGCCAGCACCGCCGAGCGACATTTCTGTTCGCAATGCGGCAGCGCCCTGTGGCTGTTCAGCCCGGAATGGCCTGAGCTGATCCACCCATTCGCCTCAGCCATCGACACGCCACTGCCGGTACCACCGGAACACACGCACTTGATGCTGGGGTCCAAGGCACCATGGGTGGAAGTGACTGTGCGCAAAGGGGATTTGCAGTTTGATGAATATCCTGAGGAGTCTATCGCGCAGTGGCATGAGCGGTTGGGGTTGTAGCGACTACGGAGGAGTGACGCGTGTTGGTTGCTGACGTCCTTGCGCCGTGACCTCTATGAGGCGGAAAAACGAGACCGTCTTTTGTCCTGACGACCTCATCCGCAACATCAGTGATCGCCGTACTCGCAAGCGATTTATCACCAAAAGAATTGGAGTGGCACATAAAGGTATCTTCATACGAAAAAACACTTGCAGCCTTCCTCACATGCAAATAAGCCCTCGCCCCCAAGGTTTCTTGCGGCACGCCAAAAACATATGAATAACCACTATCTTCAAAACCAAAAAACATAATAAATGTACTTAAGTCAAACCACCGATACAGCTCCCTCCCAAGATGAAACTTCACTTCAAGCTGCACATCGGACGGAGTACCAAATCGATAATAGGCCTCACCCCTATTTTTACTGGAGCAGATCGATACCAACTTTCCTTTTGTCGTCTCGCATGATGCAACCTTCGTTTCGGTCAATGCACACAAGCCTCTCTCCTCGCCTTGAGCCACAGATGAGCAATGCAAAAGAACCAACAAAAAAACATTCAGGCCGTTTCTGATATTCACTTCAGCACCCTCTCGACAAGAGCATACGCAGTCTGTCTTTCAACCAGCCCCGTTAAGCCCCCATTTACAATGCGAGTGACACCATTCACGTCGAGAATTCCACGCCCATAATCTTCAGAGTAGGGAGCTTTGTACAACCAGAACCAAATCGCACTCCTGATTGAATTCAGGGATGAATTAACGAGCTCCGGATATTTAACGGTATCAGGCGCGTCGCCACCCCAATATTTATTGTAATCACGCATATACCCTTGATACTTTTCATGGCCTGTAATCTGTATCAATCCCCTGCCACGAAAGTTATACCCATCACTTGGATGCCCTATTCGGTTCCCGTTCAATCGCTGAAAGTGCTTCCGACCTATTTCTTTCTGGTTTGCCCTACGAACAATTCGCCCACTGGCGTCCTTCAAATGCCCATCCTGCTCCGCCTCCAAAGGTCGTGCGCGATAGTAAGCACTAAATGACTTCAGTACGCCTGGAGAATACTCCCAGCTTTCGGTCACCCCTTTCATAGACGCTCCCACCTCTCCCTTGATCTGGGCGAAAAAGTGCCGCTGCCTAAGCCGGGTATCTAACTTGAACTCCGCTAATCGACCGTTTATTTCATTGAGCACAACATCGATATCGGCGTCGTCCGCCAAAGGAAATATCTGCTTTAGCTGCGCTGGGGTAATTGCCAAGGGATTAGCGGCGCAAAACTGCCCCACCAATCCCACCGGATGAAAGTGATACACCGCCCCATTCACAGGCAGCCCAACCTTCGGTGCCACCTCTTCCCACCAACACAGCGCATTGATCCGTTGCTTCTCCGCCAACCAGTTCAAATGCGGCGTTGCGCCACTGTGGCCAAGCATCTCATCCAGCCCATCCCACTTGATCGGCCGGGACCATTCGCTTTCGGTATGAATGATCAACCGCGAAATCGTCTGTGCGTGAGCCGGCCGGCGAATCGCCGCTTGCAACTCGGTGGCGGTGATTTTTCCATCGCGGTTGCGGTCGATGATGTCGTAGAGACGGCTCTTTATACGGCCCTTGTTACCCTCGTCCGCCACGCGACCAAAACGTACAAGTTGAGCCTCACTGAACCGCCCAAGGTCACGCCAAAACGCGGCAAGCGCGCCAAGAGAAGAATCGACACTGTAGACAATCGCGTAGCCCTCCCACGACCAGGCGCTGACCCAGGGTGTAACACCCACGTGTTCACATACCCAGCCGTCGAGCGGATGGTTGTCGGTGTCCATGAGCAACCCATCCAGGCGATACCACCTGCAGGCCTTGCCCGAGGCATTCGTGATCTTTCTTTCGGCAGGCAAGCTGTCGAGCAACACTTGGGGAACGAGTAAATCTGCGCCACTGACCGGGCCGGGAGCATCAGATACAGGACTTTGCGCGACACCAAAGCCCTCTTGATGCGGGATGACGGCAGTACCCGCCACCAGCTTGAGCCACGTCCTTTCGCTGGCCGGCAACTGCTCTGCCCAAATCCGGCTGGCATCGATGAAACCTTCGACGTCATCACCGCTGAAGATTTCCAGGTGCAGTTTCTTCTCCGGGACTTTTGCATCACCGCACTGATACAGCCCGATATGCCCGATCAGCTCGGCAGCCTTGATTGCCACAGGCGCTTGCAGCACGACAACGCCATCCGTTGCCTTTTCAGGCCAGAAGGCGGGTCGAACGTGCGTTGAGTCGTCGCGATAAAACATCCAATCCTGCAGGTGCATATACAGGCTGTAGAGGGTCAGGCTGGGAGGCGTCTGTGAACGGCCTTCGATATCTGGCGGCCGAAGACGATGGCGAACCAACACAAAGTTGCGCGAAAACGGTTTCGCCACGCAGTGGTCGTCGTCCACGTAAGGGGTGGTGGGTAAATGCTCATCGATGCGGTAAGCCACTACCTCACCGTCCGCCACGCAATAGACCGCCGACTGATCAAGCAGGGCTGCGGTGCCGCTGTCAAAATGCACGCCGCCATGCCACAGGGCATTACGCCCCAAGGGGTAATAACCGGCGCTGGCATGGGCCAGTTGGGTCAACTGCGACAATGGGTGGCTTTGATCCTTGAACGGATGGCTCCAGTTTGTAACATCCATGACGGGTGTCGCTCCTGACTTCACAAGAGCGCAGAGATTAAAGTCTGAATATCCTCTGGAAATGCCGGAAAACTTCCCTTTTTCAGCAAGGGACTTCCCTGATTCTGCCTTGAGTTTTCCTGGCCGCTGATCGTTAACACTCTTTGACAGTTTCTCGACAAAGCTGTCAAAGATTGTTGCCCACCACCGCCCTACCATTCGAGCATCCAACTATCATCCGGGTGCTCTTCATGTTTCGCACGTTGCGCAATCTTCCTTTGCTGGGTTGCCTGCTGAGCAGTATCGGTTGCCATGGGCAGCCGTCTGCGCCGCCGCCGATTCAAAAGGGTGATTACGGTGCAATCATCCGATACCTGCAAACCCGCATTCCGCAGGACATGGCTCGGGATAACGTGGCCGGATTGTCGATTGCCCTGGTCAATGGCCAGGAACTGATCTGGACCCGTGGCTTTGGCATGGCGGACAAGGCGCAGGGTGTACCGGTCACGCCCAACACGGCGTTTCGCGCCGGGGGCATTTCCAAACTGCTGACCGCCACGGCGGCCTTGCAATTGGTCGAGCAGCAGCGCCTGGCGCTGGATGCGCCGATCCAGCACACCCTGCGCGAGTTTTACGTGCGTTCGCGGTTTCACAATGACCAGGCCGCGGCTGACCGCGCTATCACCCTGCGCCGCTTGCTCAGCCACCAGTCAGGCCTGCCCAGCGAACACCTGCGCGACCTACGCAGTACCTATGCCATGGGCCAGATGCCAATGCGCGTGTCGGGAGTCTGGCTGAGCAACCCGCCGGGCTCCCAGGTGGCCTATTCCAATCTCGGCTACGCCTTGGTCGGTGCGGCCATCGAGCGCAGCACCGGCAAAAGTTTCGAGGCACGGCTCCAGAGCAGCGTGCTCAAGCCCTTGGCGATGGACCAGTCCAGTTTCGTCGGCACCGGCGCACAGTTGGGTTACCGCGCCAGGGGCTACGAAGACGGCCAGGCCAGCACCGACGCACAGGTGCGTGACCTGGCGGCCGCAGGGCTGTGGACCAGCCCGAAAGATCTCAGCCACTACGTGCAGATGTTATTCGCCAAAGGCACCTACAAAGACAATCAGGTGCTGGGGAGCGCGTCCATCGAAACGATGTTCACCCAGCAGAACACCGGTAACGCCCTGGACTTCGACTGCCAGATGGGCCTTGGCTGGTTTCTGGCGCCGTGTGGTGACGAGCCGATCGGCCCCGGCATTCGCACCTACCAACATAGCGGCGGCGGCGACGATTTTGCCGCCCAGTTGACCGTGCTGCCCGACCAGCAACTGGCGGTGATCATCATGGCCAACGACAGCAATGCCGAAGAGATGGTGGTGTCGCTGTCCACCGACGCCCTGCGCCTGATGCTCCAGGCACAATCCGGCGTGCCGGTGTGCGCCGACAACTGCCGGTCACCCAATCACGGCTTGAAGCTGCGCCAGGTGCCGGCGGCCGTAGACCGTAAACGTCTGGCCGGGTTTTATGCGACGGCCTGGGGTGTGCTGCGCATCAAGGACGACAAAAATCGCCTGTCCGGCGAACTGGCCGGCTTTGATTTTGAATTGGTCCGTGACGACCACGGCTGGCTACGCGCGCAGAAAAAAGTGCTGGGTTTCTGGCTCAAGGATCTCGGCGAACTGGGCCGCGTACAGCTTGATGTCGTGACAGTACAGGGCCGCCAGATGCTCACCGCCCGCAGCCATGGGCAACGCATTGCCATCGGTGAACGCGTTGATCCGCCGCCACTGCCCCTGGCCTGGGCCGACACCATTGGCACCTATCATGTGCTCAACACCCATGAGCCCAACGCGCCGCTGAGCGGCATCAGTGTGCGCCTGGAAGAAGGCTTCCTGGTGATTCGCGGCCAACTGCACGACGAGCCGCTGACCGACTACATCCTGTTGCCCGTCGATAACGCCCACGCGGTACTCGCCGGCAATGGCTACGGCCTGGGCGACACGGTCAGCCGCCAGGTCAATGGACTCAGCGCTTCGGGTTACTCCTTCAAACGCACCCAATCCGCTCGCCCCCCTCTCAGCTTCTAACCAAGGAAGAACGCTCCAATGCGCTCAAACAAACTCTACCTGCCCCTTACCTCGGTGTGCCTGCTCGCTGCCGCCAACAGCGCGATTGCCGAAGACTGGCAATACAGCCCCGCTACAGCGGCAGCGAAGAACGCATGACCGGACCGGACCTGGGCGGCAGGATCATCAGCCCATGGGGCATTTTCCTCGACACCGGCAAGGGCCTGGGCTGGCCTTACGAAGGCAGCGCCGCGAAATTCAGCGCGTATGTCGGTGCCAGTGGTTCACGTAAAGATAAAAACCAGACCTTGCATGCCGGTTCCAAACGCCTGGAAGGCATGGGCGAGATCAAGGCACGCCCACAACTGGGGGTGAGTGCCAGCTATAACCTTGGCGGCGTGATTGTGGGCGCGACCCTGGAACATGCCCTCAAGGAAAATGACCACAAAGACACCGGCAAAGCCTTTACCCACCTGGAGCTGAGCCTGGGCACCAACCTCTACAAAGGCCACTATGGCGCCGTCGACGCCACCCTCAGCAGCCACTTCGGCGACCGTCATTACCTGCAGACCTGGTACGGCGTGACCACCGGCCAGGCAGCGCAAAGCCGCTTCAAGGAATACAACGCCGGAGCGGGCAATATCAGCAATGGCATGAACCTGGTGTGGAGCCTGCCAATCAATGAGCACACCCGGTTCTCGACCTTGCTGGATGTGCAGTACCTGACGGATGAGGCAGGCAAGAGCCCGATTGTGGAGCGGCGGTTGCAGACATCGGTGATGGCTGGGGTGGAATACACCTTCTGACCCCCCAATTAAAATGTAGGAGCGAGCTTGCTCGCTCCTACACAAGGCGGCTACTCGGCATACGCCCACGTCATCCGAAACAAAGCCCCGCCCCATTCCGAATCCAGGACTTCCACCTGCCCGCCATGCCATTGGCTGACCCGCTGCACCAACGCCAGGCCCAGGCCGAAGCCACCGGTGCGGCGGTCACGGCTGGAGTCCAGGCGCATGAAAGGTTCGAAGATCTTCGCCCGGCCCTCCAACGGTACGCCGGGGCCATCATCACTGACCCGCACTTCGTAACCCGTGCCGAACTTGACCAGCGACACCTCCACGCGGCGCTCGGCATAACGAATGGCGTTGCGCAGCAGGTTGATCACCGCCCGCGCCATAAAGCGCGGCTCGATCTGGATAACATCCACTTCACAGGTACGCAACGACAGCTGCACGCCTGCCGCTTCAGCTTCGAGGGCTACGCTGCCAATAACACTGTCGAGCCAGCTGTGGGCCTCGATACTTTCGCGGGTGACCTGTGTGGCGCCGCGTTCCAGGCTGGCGTAGGTGAGCAATTCGGAGACCATTTCCTCCAGCTCGCCCAGGTCGGCATACATGTCATTGATCAACTCACGGCTCTGGCGCGGGTCGGCCTGCTGTTTGAGTTGATCGAGCTCGAACGATAACCGTGCAATCGGTGTACGCAATTCGTGGGACACCGCGTTGGTCAGTTCGCGCTGGTTGGCGATCAGGCTTTCGATGCGCTCAGCCATCTGGTTGAAGTGCCCGGCCAATTCGCGCACGGTGGAACGGCGCGGCAGCAGGATGCGCGAGCCGAGCTGGTTATCGCCAAAACGTTGCGCGGCCAAGCGGATATGTTCCAGGTCACGCCAGTGCGGGCGTACCCAGAAATACAGGACCACGGCCAGGCAGACGCCCAGAAAACCATAGGCCCACAGGTACAGCCACTTGGGTTCTTCCGGCAGCTTGATTTCCAGCAGTTGCGGACCGCCGTCGATGCTGGCGATGAACTCCATAAAGTCCCCGCGCACCACAAGCTGGCCTGCGTCGAGCAGGTGTTGTTCGCGCTCGCTCAATGCCAGTGCATCGTTCTGGACCAGCTTCAGGCGCAATCCGTAATGCGGTTGCAACTCGGCCAACCGGGCTTCACGCGCAGGCCCTTGCAACGTCCGCAGCTGTTCCACCAAAGCATAAGCCGGGCCGCGCAATGCTTCGCGGTTATAGACCTCGTTAGTTTCAGGCATCAGCTCGTCAAGGGTGTAGTTGACCAGCCAGATCGCCCCCGCCAGACCGAGCGCCAGGATCACATACAGGCGCAGAAACAACCGCAGCATCTAAACCTCCCACGCGAAAGGGTTGAACAGGTACCCTTTGCCCCAGATGGTCTTGATACACACCGGTTCCCGGGGGTTGTCATTGAGTTTGCTGCGTAGTTTGCTGATGTAGACATCGACGCTGCGGTTGAGGCCATCGAAGGCAATGCCACGCATGCGGTTGAGGATGTCGTCGCGGGAGAGAATCTTTCCCGAACTGCTGGCCAGCAACCACAGCAATTCGAACTCCATGGTCGTCAGGTCGATGGCCTCACCCCCCAGGCTGACCACCCGGCAACTGCGGTCAATCGACAGCCGACCAAACTCCAGAGAACCACGTACGGTGGGTTCAGGCACTTGTCGGCGCTGCAGGGCACGCAAACGTGCGAGCAACACCGGCGGCTTGATGGGCTTGATCACATAGTCATCCGCACCGGACTCCAGGCCCAGAATATGGTCCAGGTCATCTTCCTTGGCGGTGAGGATCACGATGGGCGTGTCAGACACGTTGCGAATCTCGCGACACACATGCAGGCCGCTCTGGCCCGGCAGCATCAGGTCGAGCACGACGATCTTCGGCTTGAAGTCCAGGAATGCCGCCAAGGCCTTATCGCCCCGATGCACCACCCGCACCTCGAAGCCGTGCTGCGCCAGAAAATGCGCGATCAGCCCCGCCAGCTTTTCGTCGTCCTCAACGAGCAGAACTTTGCCCAGCCCCAGGTTTTCCATAAATTCTCAGTGCGCAAACGCCGATTGAAGTGCCGCCATTATAGGTGGCAAGCTGTTGGACTGAAGCATCTGGCCATTACCGCCCAACGAAGCTTCATGCTTTTAAGAGTTTTTAACAAATAGCCTGCAATCTTTAACGCCATTCACAGGGAGTTGTATGCGCAGGGATTACCTGGCGTTCTTCGTTTCACTGTTCCTGTCGCGGCTGGCAGACCAGATCCTGTTGTTTATCGTGCCCTTGATCGTGTTTCAGACCACCCAGAGCGTGGCCTGGGCGGGTTTCGCATTTTTTGTCGAGTCATTGCCGCGTTACCTGGCCTTTCCGGTGTGCGGGGCGGTATGCGACAAGTTTCCTGCGGTGCGCGTCCTGCATATCAGCCAGGTTTACCGGGCACTGGCCTGCGGGGCGGCAGTGACACTGTATGGCATATTTGACGGCATCTACTGGATCGTACTGCTGTCGGCGGTGTGCGGGGTGTTGACCACCCAGGGCATCATGGCGCGGGAAGTGCTGATGCCGCATATCTTCAAACACTACACCTACACCAAGACCCTCTCCTATTCACAGATCGCCGACCAGAGTGGTTTGGTGCTGGGCCCACTGGCGGCGGCGCTGCTTCTAGAGGTCCTGACCTGGCATTGGGTGGTGCTGGGCGTTGCGGGGCTGTTTTTGCTGGCGGACCTGGCCATGCGGGTCTGGCAACGCACCAGCACCGTAAGCCTGCAAACCTTCGAACAACATGCGGATATCTGGCTGCAACCGTTGCGCATCGCTTTCGGGCATATCCGCAGTCGGGTGGAATTGAGGCGGATCATCACCCTGGCGGTGGGCGTGAACCTGATCGTCGGCGTGACACTCGCCACGTCCGCGGCACTGGTCACCGGCCAGTTTGCCGCCGGCAAGGATGCTTATGCATTGCTGCAAGCGCTGGGGGCACTGGTGACGATCGGCATTCTGTTTTACCTGGCACGGGCCGGGCTGCCGCTGAAGGTACTGGGCGGGCTGTCCTATTCGATGATCGGCGTCGGTGCGCTGATCATGGCCGTCAGCCCAAGCGTGTGGCTGTACGCCGTGGGTTTCCTGCTGGTCAGCGGTTTCGACAAGATGTTCAACGTGTACCTGCGCAGCACCCGCCAGCGGGTCATTCCGGTACAGGACTTCGGCAAGACGGTGGGCGTGATCACGCTGCTCAACAACCTGGCGCAACCCTTGGCAGGGCTGGCGATTGCGCTGCTGGCCGCACCTTTGGGCACGCAAACGGTGATCCTGCTATTGGCAGGCATCACCGCGCTGATCGGCGTGGCGATCGCCTCAGGCTGGCACGCCACTGTGAAAGCGGAACTCGACGTCGGGTGATTCGATCAGTTCCTGCTCGGCCGCCCTCACCCGCTCGATCACTTGGGCGATATCCTTGGCGTCGCCGTACTGATACGCCAGCTTCAAGTAACCCTGGAAGTGCCGCGCTTCGCTTTTCAGCAAGCCGAAGTAGAACTTTCCGAGTTCTTCGTCCAAATGCGGCACCAGTGCTTCGAAACGCTCGCAACTGCGCGCTTCGATAAAGGCACCGACCACCAGGGTGTCCACCAGTTTGACCGGCTCATGGCTGCGCACCACCTTTCGCAATCCCGAGGCATAACGGCCGGCGTGCAGCTGGCGCAACTCGACCTTGCGCTTTTTCATCAGGCGCATGACTTGTTCGTGGTGCACCAGTTCTTCGCGGGCCAGGCGCGACATCATATTGATCAAGTCAACGTGGCCGTGGTACTTGGCGATCAGGCTCAGGGCGGTACTGGCGGCTTTGAATTCGCAGTTCTTGTGGTCGATCAGCAGGGTTTCCTGATCGGCCAATGCAGCCTGGACCCAGGCGTCGGGGGTGCGGCAGCCGAGGAATTCGTGGATTTCGGGCAGGTTCATCGGGCTCACGGGCAAAAGGATCACAAAAGGCCGCCGATTATACCGACCGCGCCGCAGACCACCAGTCGCGGGGCTTGATGTGCATCAACATGACGCCTGGCGGGCAGCAACTATAGTTGTCTCATGCCCCCTCTTACTGGAGATCCCGATTATGCAAGCCATCCGCAGCATTCTGGTGGTCATCGAGCCCGAGCATTCGGAAAGCCTGGCCCTCAAGCGTGCCAAGCTGATTGCCGGGGTCACCGGCGCACACCTGCACCTGCTCGTGTGCGACAAGAAACACGAGCACTCGGCGCTGCTGAGCCTGCTCAAATCCGGTTTACAGGAGGATGGCTACAACGTGACCACCGAGCAGGCATGGAATGACAGCCTGCATGAAACCATCATCGACGTGCAGCAGGCCGAGGGCTGTGGGCTGGTGATCAAGCAACATTTCCCCGACAGCCCGCTGAAAAAAGCCCTGCTGACGCCCGCCGACTGGAAGCTGCTGCGTTACTGCCCGACGGCAGTCCTGCTGGTCAAGACGGCTACGCCGTGGACGGGCGGCGTGATCCTGGCGGCAATCGATGTCGGCAATACCGACGGCGAGCACCGCTCATTGCACAATTCGATCATCGACCATGGTTTTGATATCGCCAGCCTGGCCAAGGCGCAATTGCACGTGATCAGCGCCCATCCGTCACCGATGTTGTCGGCGGCAGACCCGACTTTCCAGCTCAAGGAAACCATCGAGGCGCGTTATCGCGAGCAATGCAAGGCGTTTCAGGCCGAGTTCGATGTGGACGACTCTCACCTGCATATCGAAGAAGGCCCGGCGGATGTGCTGATCCCCTTTGCGGCCCATAAATGGCAAGCGGCGGTGACGATCATCGGCACGGTGGCGCGCACCGGGATTTCCGGGGCGCTGATCGGCAATACGGCCGAGGTGATACTGGATGCGGTGGAGAGCGATGTGCTGGTGCTCAAGCCCGACACCCTGATGGATCAGTTGCAGGAACTGGCCAGCAAACCCTGATCCGAGCTTCTGAACGATGCAGATCAATACAGGGAGCGGCTTGGTTATCCGTTGTCAGTCAGAAAAGCCATCCCTGAGGAAACCGGGGGCGATGTAGCGCTGGTAATGGGCCTCGGACAGGATAAAGAACTCACGATCGATGGCATCACGCAGCGCCGGTAACGCCCAATCGCGAAATTCCGGCAGCAGCACCATGCCGTAAGCTTCCAGGTTGGAAATCACCCGTGCGCCCCGGGCGATCAACTGGTAGGCCCAGCAGTACGCGGACTGGTGCGGCACGAAGCGAATCTTGCGCTGCTCCAACTGCCAACGCAGCGTCTTGGGGTCGAAGACCTCCACTTTACCGGCCATCACCTGCACCAACAGTTGTTCAAGCCGGAGCCAGACCGCACGTTTTTCTTCTTCGTCATAGCCATTCCACTGGATCACTTCATGGTGGAAGCGCTTGCAGCCACGGCACACAAGGTCGCCGTAGACCGTGGAGCACAGGCCGACGCAAGGGGTCTTGATGGTTGGGTTGGACATGGGCAATGCACACAGCTCAGCGAAACAATGGGCCATGTTAGCCCTTTGTCTAAGGTTGATCACCCCGCAAACTTGGCCAGGCAACTTACCTTTAGATTTTTTTTACCGTAGAATCATCCGGCCTTGTAAGGCGCCAATAATCCGCTGGAAGCTGTTTTCAAAGCGTCACGAGCACAGTCGTTCCTTCAGAACGGTGTTGGCGATGGTCAATGACTCGGTAGGTCAAAACCCTCGCCAACCCTCATCAGCTCCGTTCTGCAGGCGTAAAACTTTGAAAGCAGCTTCTGTGAGGAATGCCGGCAGCGCTGGCTTTGCGGCTCAAAAAGCCCCCGAGCGCATGCGTGCCGTCCATTTCTGGATGAGCGTCCCGTGGGACCACTGATGAGGGTAATAACTGTGCTTGAAGCCTACCGCAAACATATCGAAGAGCGTGCAGCACTGGGTATCGTTCCCCAGCCGCTTAACGCCGAACAAACCGCAGGCCTGGTCGAGCTGCTGAAAAATCCCCCGGCTGGCGAAGAAGCCTTCCTCGTTGACCTGATCACCAACCGCATTCCACCAGGTGTTGACGAAGCTGCCTACGTCAAGGCCGGCTTCCTGTCCGCCCTGGCCAAGGGCGAAGCCACTTCTCCCCTGATCGACAAGAAACGCGCCGTTGAACTGCTTGGCACCATGCAAGGCGGCTACAACATCGTGACCCTGGTTGAGCTGCTGGACGACGCCGAACTGGCTCCTGTCGCCGCCGCCCAACTCAAGCACACCCTGCTGATGTTCGATGCGTTCCACGACGTGGCCGAGAAAGCCCGGAACGGCAACGAACATGCCAAAGCCGTGATCCAGTCCTGGGCCGACGGCGAGTGGTTCCGCAACCGCCCTACCCTGGCCGACAAGATCAGCCTGCGCGTATTCAAGGTGACCGGCGAAACCAACACCGACGACCTGTCGCCTGCGCCTGACGCCTGGTCCCGTCCTGATATCCCGCTGCACGCCCTGGCCATGCTGAAAATGGCTCGCGAAGGCATCGTACCGGACGAGCAAGGCAAGACCGGCCCGATGAAGCAGATCGAAGAAATGCGCGGCCAAGGCTTCCCGATTGCCTATGTGGGCGACGTGGTCGGCACCGGTTCGTCGCGTAAGTCGGCAACCAACTCCGTACTGTGGTTCTTCGGCGACGACGTGCCTTACGTACCGAACAAGCGTGCCGGCGGCTTCTGCTTCGGCAGCAAGATCGCCCCGATCTTCTACAACACCATGGAAGATGCTGGCGCATTGCCGATCGAGTTCGACGTGTCCAACATGAACATGGGCGACGTGATCGACCTGTACCCGCATGCCGGCAAAGTCTGCAAGCACGGTACCGACGAAGTCCTGGCCACCTTCGAAATGAAGACCCCGGTGCTGTTGGACGAAGTCCGCGCCGGCGGCCGTATCCCGCTGATCATCGGCCGTGGCCTGACCGACAAGGCTCGCGCTGAGCTGGGTCTTGGCCCTACCGACCTGTTCAAGCTGCCTGAAGCACCTGTCGACACCGGCAAAGGTTTCACCCTGGCACAGAAGATGGTCGGCAAGGCCTGCGGCCTGCCGGAAGGCAAAGGCGTTCGTCCCGGCACCTACTGCGAGCCGAAGATGACCACCGTGGGCTCTCAGGACACCACCGGTCCTATGACCCGTGACGAACTGAAAGACCTGGCGTGCCTGGGCTTCTCGACCGATCTGGTGATGCAGTCCTTCTGCCACACCGCGGCCTATCCAAAGCCGATCGACGTGACCACCCACCACACCCTGCCTGACTTCATCATGACCCGTGGCGGTGTGTCGCTGCGTCCTGGCGACGGCATCATCCACAGCTGGCTGAACCGTATGCTGCTGCCGGACACCGTCGGTACCGGTGGTGACTCCCACACCCGCTTCCCGATGGGCATCTCGTTCCCGGCCGGTTCCGGCCTGGTTGCGTTCGCCGCGGCCACCGGCGTCATGCCGCTGGACATGCCGGAATCGATCCTGGTGCGTTTCAAAGGCAAAATGAAACCTGGCATCACCCTGCGTGACCTGGTTCATGCCATTCCTTACTACGCGATCCAGTCCGGCTTGCTGACGGTCGAGAAGAAAGGCAAGAAGAACGCCTTCTCCGGCCGCATCCTGGAGATCGAAGGCCTGAACGACCTGACGCTGGAACAGGCGTTCGAGCTGTCCGACGCCTCGGCCGAACGTTCGGCTGCCGGTTGCACCATCAAGCTGTCGAAAGAGTCCATCACCGAGTACCTGAACTCCAACATCACCCTGCTGCGCTGGATGATCGGTGAAGGCTACGGCGATGCTCGCACCCTGGAACGTCGCGCCCAAGCGATGGAAGCCTGGGTTGCCAACCCTGAGCTGATGGAAGCCGATGCCGACGCGGAATACGCCGAGATCATCGAAATCGACCTGAACGACATCAACGAGCCTATCCTCTGCGCTCCGAACGACCCGGACGATGCCCGTCTGCTGTCGAGCGTTGCCGGTGAGAAGATCGACGAAGTGTTCATCGGTTCGTGCATGACCAACATCGGTCACTTCCGCGCTGCCGGCAAGCTGCTGGAACAGGTCAAGGGTCAGCTGCCAACCCGTCTGTGGCTGTCGCCGCCGACCAAGATGGACGCTCACCAACTGACCGAAGAAGGCTACTACGGCATCTACGGCAAGGCTGGCGCACGCATGGAAATGCCAGGCTGCTCGCTGTGCATGGGTAACCAGGCACGCGTAGAGCCGAATTCGACCGTGGTGTCGACGTCGACCCGTAACTTCCCGAACCGTCTGGGTGACGGCGCCAACGTCTACCTGGCTTCGGCCGAGCTGGCGGCAGTGGCCTCTACCCTGGGTCGCCTGCCGACCGTCGAAGAGTACATGGGCTACGCAGCAAAACTGGACACCATGGCCAGTGATGTCTACCGCTACCTGAACTTCGACCAGATCGCCGAGTTCCGTAAAATCGCAGCAAGCGCCAACATCCCGGTGATTCAAGCCTAAGGTGTGTTGACATAAAAAACGCCGCGTATCGCAAGGTACGCGGCGTTTTTTTATGCCTGGGATTTGGCTTGTAGTGCCAGTCGTACAGCTTCGTCCACGCTCAAGGCCGTGAGCAACACGCCAGGTGGGGACGCTTCGGGCAAGGCTTGCAATACTTCCAGGGCCCCATGACGTACCCGGGCTAGCACCAGGCGCTTGCCCTCCCCCTGCATCTGCGCGAAAAACGCTGCCAGCGCTTCGATACTGGTGCCATCAAGGTCGGGAGACTCTTCCAGGCTCAGCACCACCGCGTCGACAGGCGACTGGCGCGTCAAGCGCAAAGCCGCCCCCAGGATGCGCTCGGCATTGGCGAAAAACAGCGCCTCGCCGGGCCGCACGATCAACAAGCCCGGCACGGCTACGGCATCGGCATGATGTTGACGATCGACAAAGTCATGACTGTCGCCCAACCGCCCAAGCACCTGGATATCTGCCGCCGACATCTGACGCAGCATCAACACCACGCTGATCGCCACCGCCACCAGCAACCCATCCAGCACGCCCAGCACCAGCACCGCTGCCACGGCACAGATCACCAGCAAACGGTCGCGCCGCCATAGGAAGTAACGCCCCAAGGGCTGCAAGCTCAAGCCACGCCCCAGCGCGTAGATGACGATAGCGGCCAACACCGGCTCGGGCGTCAGCGCGACATAGGGCAGCACCGTCAACACGATGACCAACACCACCAGCGCCGCAACGATCCCTGCCAGCCGTGAGCCGGCACCCGCCGCCTCATTGGCCGACGTCGCCGAATACCCGGCACCGGCCGGCATACCGTGGAACAACCCGGACACCAGGTTGGCCGCCCCCAGTGCCAGCAGGTCGCGGTTGGAGTACACACGGTCACCGTGCTTAAGGGCGAATGAGCTGATGGAGCCATAGGATTCCGCGTACAGGATCATGACCAAGGCAAACGCCAGTTCCCCCAGGCGCAGCCAGTCGGCGAACGGCAAGACCGGGAAATGCCCCAGCTCCAGGCGCAAATCGATCAAACCGATCAGCGCCACGCCATGCGCTTGCATGTCCAGAAACTGCCCGGCAAAAATGCCCAGAACCACCACCAACAAGCCGCCGGGCAGGCGCGGGATTCGTGCACACAGCCACAACACGGCCAATGCCAGCGCCGCGACTATCGCAGCCGGCCAGTTCCAACTCGGCAACTGCTCCAGCAACTGCGGCAGGAAGCGGATCAGGTTGTTATCGCTCAGGTGCACGCCCACCACACTGGCCAATTGCTTGAGGATGATGGTCAGCGCCAGGCCGAAGGCAAAGCCGCGCAGCACCGGCTTGGCAATAAACGAGGTCACGCCGCCCAGCTTGAATAACCCGGCCAGCAGGAACAGTACGCCGACGATCAACACCAAACCGAACGCCAGGGACAGCCGCAATGCCGGATCGCCGCCCGCCAGGCTGGCAGTGGCTGCGGCTAATACTGCCGCCGAAGACGACGTGGCCGACACAATCGCGAAACGGTTGGTGCCGAACAAGCCGTAGCACACCAGCCCGGCAAACAAGGCAATGACACCCGTCTGGGGTGGCAGCGCGGCGATACTCGAATAGGCCACGGCCTCCGGCAGCAGCAGGCCGGCAATGGATAACCCGGCGAGTATGTCTTGGGTACGGTTGGGCTGGGCAGCAATAAGGCTATCGGTTTCAGTTTTCAATCGGCCCAACCCATCCTGGCAGGTAACGTGCTTCCTGGGTGCGTGCCAGGGTCATCGCCTTATTCAACAGCTTGGCGCTCGGTTGGGCCACCACGTCGCTGCCGATGCGGCTGCGAAAGAAGTCCGCCCACAGGAACTCACTGAACGGCGTCGCGTCTTTGGCGTAACCACCGGCCGTGCGCAACATGCCCGCCAGGCTGCGGTAAGGATCATCCTGAAGGTCGGTGATCTTGCGGGGAATCGCTTCGTAACTTCGGCGCAGGCCGCGCGCATCGTAGGGATGTACCCATTGATTGAACGCCATGACATTCCAGAAGGTGCTGCGCTCCACGAAGGACAAGTCCTTGAGCAACAACAGCGACACGCTCTTGACCTCTTCCAGCAACAGGGCCAGCCCGAAGTGGTGATGGTCGGTAATGTAATAGCGCTCATCCGGCCCCAATACGCAAGGAAACCAGTGCTTGTCGAGAGCGGCAGCGCGCTCTTTACGCTTGAGCTTGGTCCAGGCCTCGCGCTTGGTGGCCACTTCAGCCATGCCGACCGTCAATTGAGTGGGGTGCAGCTTTTCCAGCTTGCCTGTAACCAGTTGCGGACGCGGTCGAGCCATGGAGAACTCCAAAAAGGAAGCGATAAGCCGACAGCTTAGCCCTCATTGGTTGCCCAGTTTATTCAGCGCAAAAAAAAGCCGATTCGCGCTGTGCGAATCGGCTTCGGTTCGGTGCTGCCTGGCGTCAGGACAGCAGCGAGTAAATCAACGCAGTAATCGCCACCAGGCCAACGGCCGTGACAAATACATTGGACGCCTGGCCGCGGTACTTGGCCATGGCCGGCACCTTGCGAATGGCGTACATCGGCATCAGGAACAGGATCGACGCAATCACCGGCCCACCCAACGTTTCGATCATGCCGAGAATGCTCGGGTTCAGCGTGGCGACGATCCAGCACACCACCAGCATGAAAGCTGCGGTCATGCGGTCCAGGGACTTGGCTGCAGGGCGACGACCGGTCTTGAGCACCAGGCCCTTGAGACCTTCGCTGGCACCGATGTAGTGGCCCAGGAACGACTTGGCAATCGCCACGAATGCAATCAACGGCGCAGCGAAGGCGATGGTCGGGTTATCGAAGTGGTTGGCCAGGTACGACAGGATCGACAGGTTCTGTGCTTTCGCTTCCGCCAGTTGCGCCGGCGACAAGGTCAGCACGCAGCTGAACACGAAGAACAGCACCATCGCCACCATCAACAGGTGCGCGCGGGACAGGATCTGCGAACTGCGCTCATCGGCGTGGGCGCCGTACTGGCGCTTCTGATCGACCGCGAACGCCGAGATGATCGGCGAATGGTTGAACGAGAACACCATCACCGGAATTGCCAACCACAGCGTGTTGAGCAGCGCCGACGGTGCCGGCACTTCACTGGCGGTACTCAGGATGCCGCCGGTCCAGTGCGGGACCAGGTACACCGCCAGGAACAGCAAGGCCACGATGAACGGATAAACCATCAGGCTCATGGCCTTGACGATCACTTGTTCGCCGCAACGCACCACAGCGAGCAGGCCAAGGATCAGCACGAAGGCCAGGATCGCCCGAGGCGGCGGCATAATGTGCAACTGATGCTCCATGAAGCTGCTGACGGTATTGGTCAGCGCCACGCTGTAGATCAGCAGGATCGGGAAGATTGCGAAGAAGTACAACAGGGTGATCAATGCGCCGGCCTTGAGACCGAAATGCTCTTCGACGACGTCGGTAATGTCGGAGCCGTCGCGGCCGGACAGGACGAAACGGGTCAGGCCACGATGGGCAAAGAATGTCATCGGGAATGCCAGCAGCGCGAGGATCACCAGCGGCCAGAAGCCCCCCAGACCCGCGTTGATCGGCAAAAACAAAGTACCGGCGCCAATGGCGGTACCGAACAGGCCGAGCATCCAGGTGGTGTCCTGGCGGCTCCAGCTTGTGAGGGTTGCAGGTGTCGTTGCATAGCGTTCATCGACGCTATTGGCCTGATCATTCATCCGGTCGGATCTCCGCATTTACACGGCCAAGACGAGTCAGAAATACCTGACAGGCAGCGCCCCAGCCATAACAAGCGCGCGATTCTCCGGGATTCTTTCGAATAAGCAAAGACTTAGCTGAGGAACGGTGTTGCGGTGCAGAGGCTCAAATGCAGCCATAAGCGGCGGTTTCAGCGGGTTGCAGCACGATGCGGGCAGTCGCAAGAGCGTTCGATTGTTCCATTGACAGCCAACCAGCCTTCCCAGCATGATCGAGCAATGAACGTTATCCAGTTGCACCTCACCCGCACCACCACCACGACCGCCTTTGGCGGGGCGTGCGGTTGCCGTGGGTGCGTGAGCGAGTAGAGCCCCCCGAACACAACCCAAGGCCCCGCCAGCAATGGACGGGGCCTTTTTATTGCCCCGGCATCTGGCAACTGCAAGGAGCAAGACCATGGCAAACGCCCTGTTGATCATCGATATGCAAACCGGTTTATACGACGGGCCGGAACGCCCTTTCGAGCGCGAACGTGTGCTGGATACCATCAACCGCTTGATTCAGCGCGCTCGCAACGCCAATGCAGCGATCTTCGTTGCCCGCCACACCGGCCCTGCGGGCTCACCGATCGCAGCCGGCAGCCCGCTCTGGCAGCTCTGGCCGGGCCTGGATGTCGACCAGGCCCGCGACTGCCTGTTCGATAAAACCCGCCCGAGCTGCTTTCTCGGCACCGACCTGGCGCAGCGCCTTGCAGCGGCGCAGATCAATGAATTGGTGATCGTGGGCATGAAAACCCAGTTCTGTGTCGATACCACGTGCCGGGTGGCTGGGGAGCTGGGCTTCTCGGTGGTGCTGCCGGAGGATGCGCATACTTGCATGGACACCCCGGCATTGAAGGCCGAGGCGATCATTGAGCATCACAATGCGACGTTGGCGGGCGCGTTTGTGAAGCGCGTCAAGGCACAGGATGTGGTGTTCTAGAAGCCTCACCTGCGGGATTTTCTGATCGGACAAATTGTTCTGTCGTGCAAATCCCGCATACTGCCCCCTCAAACCCTTCAGGAAGAGCCTTGCGATGTCCACCACTGTTCTGGTCCTGGTTGAAACCATCAACGACTACCTATCCATCATCGAGGACAGCGAGTTCCATGTGATCCTGGCGCCGACGCCCACCGAACGCGCCCAGGCGATCAAGACCCACGGTGGGCAGATCAAGGCAGTGCTGACCCGTGGCCCACTGGGCCTGTACGCCGAGGAAATCGCTGCGTTGCCACTGCTGGAGATCATCTGCGTGATCGGTGCCGGCTACGAGCATGTGGACCTGCAGGCGGCGAGCAATCGCGGGATCGTGGTGACCAACGGCGCCGGGGTGAACGCGCCGTCGGTGGCCGACCATGCGATGGCGTTGCTGCTGTCGCTGGTGCGCGGCATTCCCCAGACCGATGCGGCGGTAAGGCGCAGCGAATGGCCGAAGGTCATGCGCCCTTCCCTGGGTGGGAAGCAATTGGGCATTCTCGGGCTGGGTGCAGTTGGCATGGAGATCGCCAAGCGCGCCTCACTCGGCTTCGGCATGGAGGTGAGTTATCACAACCGCCAGCCCCGCGATGATGTGGACTACACCTACTGCGCAACCGCCGTGGAACTGGCGCGCACCTCGGACTTCCTGATCCTGGCCACACCGGGCGGCGCGAGCACCCGCCACCTGATCGATCGCCATGCACTGGACGCCCTGGGGCCGAATGGCTACCTGGTGAACATCGGGCGCGGCAGCGTGGTAGTCACCGCCGACCTCGTCGCGGCCCTTGAACAACGGCGTATCGGCGGCGCGGCACTGGATGTGTTCGACGATGAGCCCAAAGTGCCCGACGCCCTCAAGCGCCTGAGCAATACCGTACTGACCTCGCATGTCGCCGGCCTGTCGCCGGAAGCCGCCCATGACACCGTGCAACGCGTGGCCGACAACCTGGTGGAATATTTCGCCGGTCGCCCCGTGCTGACCCCGGTGACACTGCCGCCACGCAACTAATAGCGATTAGCCAGCCACGCCGTAAAACCCGTCTACACTGCTGACGGGGATGCTCAAGGCGTCGGTGCATGGCCGGCGAAGGAACGCACAATGTTTGGCCACGGACCCGGCCCGGCCCGTCAACGCGGTGCCATCGGTTTGATCGGCGCGGTCACGCTGGGGATCGCGCTGTTGTTTCTGCTATTGGTGGTCGACAGCGGCCGCCTGTACCTGGAAAAACGCAAGCTGCAACGCGTGGTCGACACCGCGGCGCTGGAAGCCGTCAGCCGCGGCGGCAAATGCCTGGCCCCCAATGACAACGCCGCGCAATTCGCAACCCAAAGCGCCCTGCGCAATAACTTCCCGGTCGATGCCGACCGTACGCTGGCCACCGCCTGCGGTACCCTGGCCACCGGCGCGGACTTTATGCGCACCTTCAGCGCCGACCCGACCAAGGCCGACGCCATCCAGGTGATCGCCACCCATCGCGTCGCCACCAGCATCGCCCACGCCCTGCACACGCTGTTTTCGACACAACCCATTAGCCTGACCACACTGCTGAGCGCTACCGCCGTGGCCGCCGCCCCTTCACCACCGGTCGCGACACTCACCGTGCGCAGCACCTTGCTGACGATAGACAGCACCCAGTCCGCCGCCCTCAACGGCCTGATCGGCGGCCTGCTGGGCGGCAAGCTGCAGCTCGACGCGGTGGGTTGGAACGGCTTGATAAACACCGATATCAGCTTGCTCAGCTACCTGGACGCCCTGGCCATACGCCTGAATGTCAGCGCCGGCAACTACGACCAACTGCTCAACACCGACGCCACCGTCGGTCAGTTGATCCAGGCGGCCATCGATGTGCTCAAGCTGGGCGGCGATGCGGTCAAGGTGGTGATCAATAACCTGGAAACCATCAAGCTGATCGCTCCCGGTACGGAAATCCTGCACCTGGGTGACCTGGTCAAGATCCAGAACGGCACCGACAAAAGCGCGCTGAATGTGGACCTGCAACTGTTCAATCTGATCCAGGGGTTTGTGCAGCTGTCGAACAAGGCCAGCGCAGTGGCCGTCGAGCTGCCGGTGGATGTGCTGGGCTTGCTGAATGTCACGGTCAAGACCCGGGTCATCGAGCCGGCACAGATCTCCGCTATCGGTAACCCTCAACTGATCGCAACCCAGCCGATTTCCGTGCGGACGGCGCAAGTCAGAACCTGGATTTCCTTGAAGCTGCCGGTGATCGACGGCCTCACCAAGGTGATCGGTGTCGTCACCGACCTGGTGGGCTTGCTGTTGGGCAGCTCACTGGACGTCGTGCCCGGCACGCAAATCGATATCGCCCTGGAAGCCGCCAGCGGCAGCAGTTATGTCACCGACTATCGCTGCAACGGGCCTGCCGACACGTCTCTCTCCGTGTCAGGCACCACTTCGGCAGTCAGGCTGATGGTGGGCCGGATCGATCCGAAGAACCTGTTCTCGTCCACTGAGACCCTGAAAGTCGACGACTTCCCGCTGCTCGACCTTGGCGTCAGGACCTGCAGCAAAGGCGTGTGCGACCCACGGCAACCCTACGCAGTCGGCGGCCTGAGCCTGCGGGTCGACAGCAGTGTCGCCAAGACCACCCGCGCGCATGTTTATGTGTCGCCGCCTGAGGTCAAGCTACCGCCGAGCTATTTCAGCTTCAGCGCCAACAACGTCGTCGGCAGCCTGAGCGACACCCTCAAGGGTATCCGGTTGACCAGCCATACACCGACGCTCACCGGGCTTCTGGGCCTGGTGCTGGGCCTGGTAGTCGATGTGCTGACCGGCGTGCTGAACCTGCTCAGCGGGGTCATTTCCGGCCTGCTCAGCCCATTGCTCGACCCACTGGTCAACAACCTGCTCGCCGGCCTGGGCATCGACCTGGCAAAAGTCGAAATCGGTGCCAACCTGTCCTGTACTCCCGGCGGCCGTGCAGTGCTGGTGATTTGAGCACATCAGGCCCGCTGATCATCATCCAACACGCTAACCTATTAAGCCGCCCCGACCTTGTCGCTGGGCGGCGGTGCGCATTAGATTAGCCAATAGTCCACGGCCTTTAAAATAAGCAGAAGGGATAAGCATGGCGCTTAACGACCAATCGACTCAGATCCGCCCAGGCGAAGAACTGGATGCCAACCTGATCGACCCTTACCTCAAGGCCCACATTCCGGGGCTGAGCGGCACGGTCAAGATCAGCCAGTTCCCCGGTGGTGCGTCCAACCTGACTTACCTGCTGGAATACCCGGGCCAGGAGTTCGTACTGCGCCGCCCGCCGTTTGGCCACAAGGCCAAGTCCGCCCACGACATGGGCCGCGAGTACCGCATTCTCAACCAGTTGAAAGATGGTTTCCCGTATTGCCCGAAAGCCTACGTGCACTGCACGGATGAATCGGTGATAGGCGCCGAGTTCTACGTGATGGAGCGGGTCAAAGGCATCATCCTGCGCTCCGACCTGCCGGCCGAACTGGACCTGGATGCAACCACGACCGAAGCCTTGTGCAAGAGCTTCATCGACAAGTTCGTCGAGCTGCATCAAGTGGATTACGCCGCTTGTGGCCTGGCCGACCTGGGCAAGCCCGAGGGCTATGTAGCGCGGCAGATTCGCGGCTGGAGCGAGCGCTACGAAAAAGCCCTGACCCCGGACGCCCCCCGCTGGGAGAAGGTGCGCCAGTGGCTCAACGACAAGATGCCGGCCGACCACCCGACGTCCAGCATCGTCCACAATGACTACCGCTTCGACAACGTGATCCTGGACCCGCGCAACCCCATGCAGATAATCGGCGTGCTGGACTGGGAACTGACCACCCTCGGCGACCCGTTGATGGACTTGGGCAACACCCTCGCCTACTGGATCGAAGCCGCCGACCCTGCACCGGTGCAACTGATGCGCCGCCAGCCGAGCAACGCCCCCGGCATGCTCACCCGCCGTCAGTTTGTCGATTACTACGCTGAACGTTCCGGCATCCGGATCGACAACTTCGACTTTTACTACACCTACGGCCTGTTCCGTCTGGCCGGGATCGTGCAGCAGATCTACTACCGCTTCTTCCATGGCCAGACCCAGGACAAACGCTTTGCGCAGTTCATCCAGATGAACACGCTGCTGGAGCAGATGAGCCTGAATGTCATCGCCAGATCCGCACTCTGATTACTAGAACAAGGAAACCCCATGTCCAAGACCAACCTGTTCGACCTCGATGGCAAAATCGCATTTGTTTCCGGTGCCAGCCGCGGTATCGGCGAGGCCATTGCCAAGTTGCTGGCCCAGCAAGGTGCCCATGTGATCGTGTCCAGCCGTAAGCTGGAAGGCTGCCAGCACGTTGCCGATGCGATCATCGCCGACGGCGGCAAGGCCACCGCCGTGGCCTGCCATATCGGTGAAATGGAGCAGATCACCCAGGTGTTCGCCGGCATCCGCGAGCAGTTCGGCCGCCTGGACATCCTGGTCAACAACGCCGCCACCAATCCGCAGTTCTGCAACGTGCTGGACACCGACCTCGGCGCGTTCCAGAAGACCGTCGACGTGAACATCCGCGGCTATTTCTTCATGTCGGTGGAAGCCGGCAAGCTGATGCGCGAGAACGGCGGCGGCAGCATCATCAACGTGGCCTCGATCAACGGCATTTCCCCCGGCGTGTTCCAGGGCATCTACTCGGTGACCAAGGCGGCCGTGATCAACATGACCAAGGTGTTCGCCAAGGAATGTGCGGCGTTCGGCATTCGTTGCAACGCGCTGCTACCCGGCCTGACCGACACCAAGTTCGCCTCGGCGCTGGTGAAGAACGACTCGATCCTGAAGATGGCCCTGGCGCAGATCCCGCTCAAGCGCGTGGCCGATCCCAGCGAGATGGCCGGCGCGGTACTGTTCCTGGCCAGTGATGCATCGAGCTACACCACGGGTGTGTCGCTGAATGTTGACGGTGGCTTTCTGTCCTGACATCGCCTGGGTTTGCTCAGATCGATTTGCGAGTAACCTTGGCGCAGATCGATCTGTCCCAGGATGAAACATGGAATTACACCTCGTCATCAATGGCCGCAAGGACTTGGCTGCCCAGCTTTACCAACAGTTGCGCGAAGCCATCGCCGCCGGGCGGCTTTCGGCGGGCGCGCAACTGCCCCCCAGCCGCCTGCTCGCCGAGCAATTAGGCGTATCGCGCAAGACCGTATCCGACACCTACGCCACGTTGACGTACGAGGGTTTGCTGGTCGGCAGGATTGGCCGGGGCACCTTCGTCAACGCCTGGGCGCATCAGCCCGACCGCGTGCAGACCGCCGCCGACCTGGCCTGCGCCGCCAACCTGGGCAAATGGGCTGCGTTGCCCTCGCCCATGCACCACCCCACCCCGGACAGAACCCTGCGCTATGAATTTATCGGCGGTGCGACCACACGCAATCAATTCCCCCAGGATGAATGGCGGCGTTGCACCCAGGATGCATTGCGCCGTATCGCACAACACAACGGTTTTTACAGCCAGCCGGAAGGTTTGCCGGCCTTGCGCGAGGCCATCGCAGGGCATATCGCCTTTTCCCGCGGGGTGAAATGCCACGCCGATGACATCGTGGTCACCAACGGCGCGCAACAGGCGCTGGACTTGATCACCCGCGTGGTAGTGGAACCCGGCACACTCGTGGCCATGGAAGACCCCGGCTACAGCCCCGCCCGCCAGCTGTTCATGGCCATGGGCGCGCGCGTTGCCGACGTGCCGGTGGACTCACAGGGCATCGAGGTCGACAAGATCCCCGACGGCACGCGACTGATCTATGTGACACCCTCCCACCAGTTTCCCCTGGGCATGCCCATGAGCCTGGCGCGCCGCGAAGCGTTGCTGGCTCGCGCCTTCGCGCTGGGCGCGATCATCATCGAAGACGACTACGACAGCGATTTTCGCTACGAAGGTCGCCCCGCCAACTCCCTGCAAAGCATGGACACGCGAGGATTGGTGGCCTACGTCGGGACCTTCTCGAAATCCCTGCTGCCGGAGCTGCGCCTGGGCTATGCCGTGCTGCCGCCGGCGATTCATAGCGCAGTGCTCAAGGCCAAGCAACTGACCGACCAGCACAGCTCAACCTTGCCGCAATGGGCATTGGCCAAGTTCATCAACGAAGGTTATTTGCTCAAGCATATTCGTCGCTGCCACGCGGTGTACGCCGGGCGCCGCGAGCGCATCCTGCAGCGCCTGGCGGGGGATCTGTCGCCGTGGTTCGAAGCGGTGCCCAGCGTGATCGGGTTTCATATGGCGGCGTTGTGCAAGGTTCCGCTGGATATCGCGTTGCTGAGGCGCCTGGCACGGGAGGCGGAAGTCGGTTTATACCCCTTGGATGTGTTCTTCCACACCGCACCGATGCGCCAGGGCCTGACCATCGGGTTCGGCGCGATCGAACTGCTGGACATCGACCCTGCGCTGGACCGCGTGCGCGATATTCTGCGCCAAATGAGCTAGAGGTCCCCGCCGTACCTTCACTGTACGAGCGAGCTTGCTCGCGAAGCGCTCACACACGCCGCGTTGATTCAGGCAACACGCGTTATCGTTGAGGTTTTTCGTGAGCAAGCTCGCTCCTACAGGTGCAGATCAGCGACTCACGGGCGTTTGAAGTGACGGCGCAGGTCTTCAACCTGTGGTCGGCAGGCACAGCCTTCCAAGTGATCATTGACCATCCCCATGGCCTGCATCAACGCATACATCGTGGTCGGGCCAACGAAGGTCCAGCCGCGCTTCTTCAGGGCTTTGGACAATCGCACCGAAGCCGGCGAGGTCGGGTTGCCCGTCCAGTAGGCCAGGTCCACCACTGCCGGGCGCTCTTCAGGGCAAGGCTCGAACGCCCACAACCATTGCGCCAGCGAGCCGGTCTCATCCACCAGCTCACACGCCCGGCGTGCATTGTTGATCGTGGAGACGATCTTCGCCCGATTACGCACGATGCCCGGATCATTCATCAGCCGCTCTATATCGGCTTCGCCATACTGGGCCACGCGACGGAAATCAAACCCGTCGAATGCCGCGCGGAACTGCTCGCGCTTGCGCAAAATGGTGATCCAGGCCATGCCCGCCTGAAAACCTTCCAGGCAGATTTTCTCGTACAGCTGGATATCATCCGCCACCGGCACGCCCCACTCGTGGTCATGATAACGGCGATACTCCGGCGCCGAGGTGCGCCAAGTGCAGTAGCTCAGCCCTGTTGCGTCCGTGGTCAGCCCTGGCTCGTCCATCCATCACCTCTCCAATCGAGGCACGGATGATAAGCGAAAAATTTTCCAGCCCGCCAACCGCTCAAGCATCACCCTCACCGACCAACTGGTCAGACCGGGACCAGACAACCCTCGAATTTTTACTTGTGATTTCAAAAAAACCCGGCGTAGACTGGCCCCGCACTGGACTTACCGGTAATACCACAACAATTAAGCCCTGGAATCACCAGGGCACCGAATAGAGATCCCTCCCATGCTCAGATGGTGCTCGCGTTCGATTTTCCTGCAAGTCGTGATCGGTCTGATGCTCGGCATCATCTGTGGCCTGGCCCTTCCCGAATTCTCCTCGCAACTCAAACCCTTGGGTGACGGCTTTATCAAGCTGATCAAGATGCTGATCGGCCTGATCGTGTTCTGCGTGGTGGTCAGCGGTATTTCCGGCGCCGGCGACTTGAAGAAGGTCGGGCGAATCGGTCTCAAGTCGGTGATCTACTTTGAAGTGCTCACCACCGTGGCCTTGGTCATCGGCTTGGTCATGGCGTTCAGTACCGGAATCGGCCAAGGCGCCAATATCCACTTGGAGCAACTGTCCTCTGCCGGCCTGAATGAACTGGCCGACAAAGGCCAGCACATCCGTGGTACCAGCCAGTTCTTGATGGAGCTGATCCCCAATTCGGTGATCGGTGCCTTCGCCGACAATAACGTGCTGCAAGTGCTGCTGTTCTCGGTGCTCTTCGGCAGTGCGCTGAACCTGGTGGGCGAAGCGGCCTCGGGCATCACACGGCTGATCAATGAACTGAGCCATGTGATTTTCCGCATCATGGGCATGATCGTGCGCCTGGCACCGATCGGCGTGTTCGGCGCGATCGCCTTCACCACCAGCACCTACGGCCTGGATTCGCTGCAACACCTGGGCAGCCTGGTGGGTTTGTTCTACCTGACCTGCTTCGCCTTTGTCGCAGTGGTGCTTGGCCTGGTAATGCGCCTGTCCGGCCTGCGCATGCTGCCGTTGCTCAAGTACCTGCGTGAAGAACTGCTGATCGTGATGGGCACCGCCTCCTCCGACGCCGTGTTGCCACAGGTCATGCGTAAACTCGAACACCTGGGCATCGGCAGCTCCACCGTCGGCCTGGTGATTCCGACCGGGTACTCGTTCAACCTTGATGGCTTCTCGATCTACCTGACCCTGGCCATTGTGTTCATCGCCAATGCCACCGGCACACCGCTGTCGATGACCGACTTGCTGACCATCCTGCTGGTGTCGTTGATCACCTCCAAAGGCGCCCACGGCATTCCGGGGTCTGCACTGGTGATTCTGGCCGCGACGCTTACCGCCATCCCGGCGATTCCGGTGGTCGGCCTGGTGCTGGTACTGGCGGTGGACTGGTTCATGGGCATCGGCCGTGCGCTGACCAACCTGATCGGCAACTGCGTGGCGACCGTGGCCATCGCCCGCTGGGAAAAAGACATCGATATCCAGCGTGCCAACAAGGTGCTCGACGGCCAGCAAGGTTATGCCTTCCAGACCAAGAAACCGGTGCTGCCGACGCACCAGGAGTTCTGATTTTTTGGGCCGGCCGGATGACCGGCCCCACCAACCTTTAAAGGAGCGTACGACGTGATCAGCACCTCAACCGTCGTCAATTCAGTGGTAGAAAAATTGCGCGCCGCCCTCAAGCGCGGCCAGTGGCGTCAGGGCGAAATGCTCCCCGGCCAACGCGAACTGGCCGAACAGATGGGCATCAGCCGCCCCAGCCTGCGCGAAGCGGTGATTGTGCTCGAAACCCTCGGCCTGGTGCGCTCCATGCCGGGCAAGGGCGTGGTGGTGCTCGAAACCAGCGTGAACGAGCCCCAAGCCAGTGACGCCGTGGCCGATGCCAGCCTCGAAGACATCCTGCAACTGCGCTACACCCTCGAACCCTTCATTGTCGGCCTGGTGGCTCAGTCCATCAGCAGCAAGGAAGTCGGCCAATTGCGACTGACCCTGATGGATATGCGCGAAGCCCTCGACGCCGGTGACGCAGAAGCGGGGATGAACGCCTACCTCAACTTCCACGAGGAACTCTTCGCCCTGACCTCCAACCCGATCTTCCAGAACGTGGTGCAACAAACCAGCAATGCCCTCAAGCAGAGTGCCCAGGTACTGCGCAACTCCCCCGAGCATCTGGCCGAGCGCCTGCAGGAAAATGAAGCCGTGGTGCGCGCCATCCGCAACAAGAACAGCGCCCTGGCCAGTGCCGAGATGCGCCGGCACATCCTGCAGGAAGGCCTGCGTATGGGCATACGCCTGAATATCCCGGACGACCATCTGGGCAGCTGATTATTGGAGACAGGCCATGAGCGCTCACGCATTACAACGTCACGCAGTCAGCACCGCCCTGCCCGCCATGCGCCTGGTGGCGGGCAAGAAACCTTCGGCGGACGATATCTACCCACGGCTGTTCGACGCGATCCTGGAACAACGCATCGCGCCGGCCAGCCGTTTTACCGAAGAGGGTTTGGGCGAGATCTTCGGTGTGAGTCGTAGTGTGATTCGCAGAGTCCTGGCAAAACTGTCCCACCAACAGGTGATCATTCTGCGCCCCAACCAGCGCGCCCAAGTGGCAACGCCAGATGCCCGACAAACCCGGCAAATCCTTGAAGCGCGGCGCATGACGGAGAGCATGGTGGTGCAACTGGCCTGCGCCGAAGCCACACCCACTCAGGTGCGCCAATTACGTGAGCTGATTGCCAGGGAGCGCGAATGCATCGAGCGTGATCAACGCGCACCGGCCATTCGGCTCTCCGGGGAATTTCACCTGCAATTGGCGGCAATCGCGGGCAATGCTCCGTTGGCACAATTCCTCAACAGCCTGGTGCCGTTGACTTCGTTGATCATTGCTCAGTACGAAAGCCAAGCGTACAGCTGCTGCACCTGGCAGGAACACATGGCAATCACCGACGCGATTGAAAGACGCGATGCAGACCACGCCGTGAACCTGCTGACCCAGCACCTGAACCATCTGGCTCATCGTCTGGCGCACTGACGGGCGCCGTAGCGATGCGGTGCATTAACCGACCTCTACGGGTTGTCATAACGCTTGCGCGCCTCATTGAACCCCTCCGACTGTGCGATCACCCACGTCCACAGCGGGATCATCTGCACCAATAACCCCATTCCAAGTTCGGTCAGCGCATATTCGACACGCAAGGGTTTCTCACCGAAATCGTGGCGCGAGATCAGTCCGTCGCGCTCCAGCTGACGCAGCGTGCGAGTAAGCATGCGCTGAGTGACGCCGTGCAATCGGCGACGTATCTGTGCGTGGCGCAGCGGGCTGGTCACGCCCAGCGCATGCACCACACCCAGTGACCATCGGTTACCGGAATGGCTGAGGATATCGCGCTTGAGACCATCCTCGTCATCGGTAAGCGCGCGGCAGGCGTCCTGCGAAAGCCGCACGATCTCCTGAGCATCCAGACCGCTCGGGATCACCGATGTACCTACTTTTTGCGCATCGATGTCCATGACAAGATTCCTGGCTTCAAGTTGAGTACGTCATACAGAGGCTTACCATGCAGGCTGCTATTTCAAACGTCAAACAACGTATTCTGGTATTAGGCGCCGGCGAACTGGGGCTTGCCGTACTGCAAGGGCTGGCCGCCCGATCAACCGAATCGGCGAGCATTTGCGTACTGCTGCGTCGAGCCACTGTGCAGAGCTCGTCCATCGAAAAACAACAGGAAATCGACACCATCAGGAAACTGGGTGTATCCATTGAGACAGCCGACATCGCCGATGCCTCCGTGGAAGAGCTTGCTGCGGTGCTGGGACGCTTTGATACGGTGATCAGTTGCGTCGGGTTTGCGGCGGGCCGTGGCACTCAGCGCAAGCTGACTGAAGCCGCGCTCACGGCGGGTGTAAAACGCTACATTCCATGGCAGTTCGGCGTTGACTACGACTTGATTGGCCGTGGCAGCCCTCAAGACCTGTTCGACGAGCAACTGGATGTTCGCGACCTGTTACGTGCCCAATCTCGAACTGAATGGGTGATTATTTCCACCGGCATGTTCACCAGCTTCCTGTTCGATCCAACTTTCGGGGTCGTTGACCTGACCCACGGACAAGTCAACGCATTGGGCAGCTTTGGAAATACGGTTACGGTGACAACACCGCAAGACATCGGCACGCTCACCGCCGACATCGTCCTGCACAGTCCGCGCCTTATCAATCAGGTCGTCTACACCGCTGGAGATACCCTCACCTACGGTGCCCTGGCGGACCTGGTTGACCGAGTCATCGGACGGAAAGTCGAGCGCCGAGCGCTTAGCGTGCAGCAGTTGCTGGCAGACCTTGCAGAAAAACCTGACGACAACCTACGAAAATACCGGGCAGTTTTCGCTATGGGCCGAGGTGTGGCGTGGGAGGTAGCGAGGACATACAACGCGATACATGGATTACCGGTGACCAGCGCAGAACAATGGGCGCAAGCAAACCTGCGCCTTAGCTAGGGTCGACCGACGCGTCAGCACATCCTTTGGGTATGCATACGGAGCCTGCCCAGTGAGGCGCACGACCGGAATACGTTCTCGGTCGGGTTGTCGTCGATGGGCACAGCGTTTGTTGGCTCCACAAAAAAATCCCCGCATGTTTCCATGCGGGGATTTTTGGTTTTCAGTTACGGATCAAGGTTTAAAGCGGCGATTGACCACTCAGCGCCAAATCCAGCAACTCACGGTTGGCCACGGCGTACATCGCGTAGTCCGTGCCGACCGCAGCACGGATTTCCAGCATCATCGCGACCCAACGATCAGCCATGTCCTTGTGCTGTTCAAGCCACAGGGCCACGCGGGCTTCCATGTCTTGAGGCGCATCCGCCATTTGCAGGACGGAGATGGTGATCGCCCGTTGCTGCCAGTCCACATCATCGCGGAAGGCTTCGCGAGCCTGGGCCTGCCAGTTGTTGGCCACCGGCAGATCGCTGATCTGCTGCAGGTACCACGGCAAGTCCAGGGCGCTGCCGACGGCAAAGTAAGCCTTGGCCACTTCGGCGGCGTCGTGCCCAGTGACGTCGGCGGCTTCGATGATCGGCAGCAAGGTGTACAGGTGAGTCGTGCCTGCAACCATGCGTGCCAACAGCTCCGGTACGCCGGCGTCGGTGTAAGCCTGGTAGCGGGACTGCCAGCCTTCGCGGGTCGGACCTTCGAGCAGTTCGTCGAGCTTGAGACCGAGCGCGGCCAGGTGCGGACCGAAGTGTGCGGTATCGCGGCCGGCGTCCTGCTCGTTGCGACGGCTGCGCAGGAACCAGCGCGTAGCGCGACGGCCCAGGCGCATCAGCTCGTCCATCAGCTCCAGTTGCACATCAGCGGAAACCTGGTGGTCCAGGGCTTCGATCTGACGGAACCAGTGCGGGAGGTGGAAGATGTCACGCACGATCACATAAGCGCCCGCCACGTTCGCCGGGCTCATGCCGGTCGACTCTTTGAGCCGCTGGACGAAGGTGATGCCCATGTGGTTGACCAGATCGTTGGCGATCTGGGTGCTGACGATCTCGCGCTTCAGACGGTGACGACGCATGGCCTCGGAGAACTTGGCCACCAGGCTCGGCGGGAACGCGGTCTCCATGTCACGGGTCAGGTACTCGTCATCCGGTACCAGCGACTTGAGCAGCGCTTCCTTGAGGTCGATCTTGCTGTACGAGATCAGCACCGACAGTTCCGGACGGGTCAGGCCCTTGCCATTCGCGGCGCGCTCGGTGAGCTGCTCCTCGGTCGGCAGGTACTCGATGGCGCGGTCCAGCTTGCCACGGCCTTCCAGGTCGCTCATCAGGCGCTTGTACTCGGCGGCACGCTCGTAGGCACGGCGCGCAGCCAGGGACAGGGCCTGGGTCTGCTTGTAGTTGTTGCCCAACACCAGGTTGCCGACTTCGTCGGTCATGCTCGCCAGCAACTGGTTGCGTTGCTTGTCGGTCATGTCACCGGCCTGCACCACTTCGTTGAGCAGGATCTTGATGTTCACTTCGTGGTCGGAGCAGTCCACACCACCGGCGTTGTCGATGAAGTCAGTGTTGGAACCGCCGCCATTGAGGCCGAATTCCACACGACCCAGCTGGGTCATGCCGAGGTTACCGCCCTCGCCCACTACCTTGCAGCGCAGCTCGTTGCCGTTCACACGCAGCGCGTCGTTGGCCTTGTCGCCTACATCGGCATGGCTTTCGGTGCTGGCCTTGACGTAGGTACCGATACCGCCGTTCCACAACAGGTCCACCGGTGCCTTGAGCAAGGCGTTCAGCAGTTCGGTCGGGGTCAGCTTGTCGGCCGAGATATCGAAGCGTTCTTTCATCTGTGGCGAGATGGTGATGCTCTTCGCGCTGCGCGAGAAGATACCGCCGCCTTCGGACATGATGCTGGTGTCGTAGTCAGTCCAGGCCGAACGCGGCAGCTCGAACATGCGCTTGCGCTCGACAAAGCTGGTCGCCGGGTTCGGGTTCGGGTCGATGAAGATATGCAGGTGGTTGAAGGCCGCGACCAGTTGCAGCTTGTCGGACATCAACAGGCCGTTACCGAACACGTCACCGGCCATGTCACCCACGCCGACTACAGTGATGCTGTCTTCCTGCACATTGATGCCGCGCTCGCGGAAGTGGCGCTGTACGCCGACCCACGCGCCCTTGGCGGTGATGCCCATTTTCTTGTGGTCATAACCGGCCGAACCACCGGAGGCGAATGCGTCACCCAGCCAGAAGCCGTAGTCGATGGCGATACCGTTGGCGATGTCGGAGAAGGTCGCAGTGCCCTTGTCCGCAGCAACTACCAGGTACGGGTCATCGTCGTCATGACGCACGACGTTGACCGGCGGCACCAGGGCACCGTCCTTCAGGTTGTCGGTGATGTCCAGCAGGCCGGAAATGAAGATGCGGTAGCAGGCGATGCCTTCGGCCGCGATCTCGTCCCGGGTGCCGCCCAACGGCAGGCGGCGCGGCAGGAAGCCGCCCTTGGCGCCCACCGGCACGATCACCGAGTTCTTCACTTGCTGGGCTTTTACCAGGCCGAGCACTTCGGTCCGGTAGTCTTCTTCACGGTCCGACCAGCGCAGGCCACCGCGCGCGACGTTGCCGAAGCGCAGGTGCACGCCTTCGACACGCGGCGAGTACACGAAGATTTCAAACTTCGGCACCGGCTTTGGCAGCTCGGGAATGGCGCGCGGGTCGAACTTGAAGCTGAAGTACGACTTGTTCTGGCCGTTGGCGTCGGTCTGGTAGAAGTTGGTACGCAGGGTCGCCTTGATCAGGTCCAGGTAGCGACGCAGGATACGGTCTTCGTTGAGCACCTGAACGTCGTCCAGGGCCGTGAGGATCGCTTGTTCCAGGCGTTGCTGCTTGTCTTCCAGGTCGTCGGCGGTGAGCTTGCGCGCCAGGTAGAAGCGCGTCTTGAACAACCGGGTCAACTCGCGGGCGATGTCGGTGTGGTTGTTCAGGGTGCTGGCGATGTAACCCAGGTCAAAGCCCAGGCGGATCTGCTTCAGGTAACGGGCGTAGGCACGCAGCAACGCCACATCGCGCCATGGCAGGCCGGCGGTGAGTACCAGGCGGTTGAACGCATCGTTCTCGGCGTCGCCATGCACGATGTGCACGAACGCGTCCTGCAGGGTGTCGTTGAGCTGCTGGATATCCAGGTTCACGCCTTCGGCGGCGATGAACGCGAAGTCATGGATCCAGAACTCACGGCCATTGGCGTGACGCAGACGGTACGGGAATTCACCCAGCACGCGCAGGCCGAGGTTTTCCAGGATCGGCAGCACGTCGGACAGTGCCAGCGGCGTGTCGGCGTGGTAGAGCTTGCAGTGCAACTCGCGCTGGCCGGAGACCTGGCCCAGCGGCTGGTAGAAGCTCATCACCAGCGGGTTGGCTTCGGTGAGACTGAGCAGGTGCTGCATGTCGACCACCGCCGAATGCGCGGCAAAACGCTCGCGGTAACCGGCCGGGAAGCCTTTCGGGAAGTCGGCCAGCACATTGGTGCCGTGGGCTTCGCCGAAGCTTTCGACGACGAGGCTTGCGTAGTCGTCCTGCCAGCTGCGGCAGGCCTGCACCACTTCTTTTTCCAACTGCAGCGGGTCGATGTCGATGCGGTTTTTCGGGTCTACGCGCAGGATCAACTGCACGCGGGCCAGCACGGACTCGGAGAAGAAGGTCCAGAACTCGCAGTCCGAAGCCTTCAGGCGATCCATCAGCACTTGCTGGATCTTCTGGCGCACTTCGGTGGAATAGATATCGCGCGGCACATAAGCCAGGCAGTAGCAGAAACGACCGTACGGGTCTTTGCGCAGGAACACGCGGATCTTGTTGCGTTCCTGGATCTGCACGATGGACATCACGGTGTTGAACAGTTCGTCGACCGGGGTCTGGAACAGGTCATCACGGGGCAGCACTTCAACGACCTGGGCAAGCTCCTTGCCCAAGTGCGCCTTGGCCTGGAAGCCCGAACGACGTTCGATTTCCGCGACCTTGCGGCGGATGTAAGGGATGACGCGTACGCTTTCGCCATACACCGAAGAGGTGTACAGGCCCATGAAGCGGTGTTCCTTGATGACCTTGCCGCTCGCGTCGATCTCGCGGATCGACACGTAGTCCGGGTAGGCCGGGCGGTGCACGCGGCTCGGGTGTGCGGCCTTGGCGAACGACAGCACGGTCGGTTCACGCAGGTAAGACACGGCATAGTCTTCGATGCGCAGGTCGTCGGCGGTCAGGCCGGCGCGCAGCAACTTGGTCAAGCCGAGGAAGGAGTTGGCGTCATATTCGATATGACCGCCATCCTTGTCGTCACGTACCACGAATTCTTCATAGCCCAGGAAGGTGAAGTGGTTGCCCACCAGCCACTCCAGGAAGTTCTTGATCTCGGCTTTCTCTTCGCCGTCGATGCTGAATTGGCTGGCGTCGATACCGGCCAGCAGGTCCTGGACCTTGGCTTTCATCGGTTCGAAATCGGCCACGGCCACGCGTACTTCACCCAGCACTTGCTCAAGCTCTTTGCTCAGCACGTTCAGTTCGGCAGCATTGGCGCAACGGTCGATTTCTAGGTACATCAGCGATTCTTGCTGGATGCCTTCGCCCTGGGTGCCTTTTGGCAGGATTTCCAGCAACTCGCCCTTGCCACCACGGCGCACACTGAGCACGGTGGTCTGCAGGGTGTGGATGCTGTAGCCACGGCGGTTCAGTTCGGTACGGACCGAGTCCACCAGGAATGGCAGGTCATGGTGCAGCACTTCGACCGCGGTGTGGGTCGACTGCCAGCCATGACGCTCGTAATCGGGGTTGTAGACCCGCACTTGCGGTTGGGTATGGTCAAAGCGCTCAAGCAGGCGCCAGGCAGACAGGGTGCAACCGGCCAGGTCGGAAAGACGACGTTGGGTCAGTTCGTCGAGAGAAATGATGCCGAAAAATTGTTCAGCGAACAGCGCCACTTGTGGCAGTGCCTGTTCACTGATGTGCTGCGCCAGTGCCGCTTGCAGTTGATGCTGGAAGTCGGCCTTGCTGGCTGCGGTGAAGAACGCCATCTGTGGTACTCCGCTTGGGCTTGTTATTGATGGAAGCGTCGCGTGTTATCCCCTTGCGGGGAGACCGTCGACTCTGTTCGCAGGTCTACATATAAGCACCATAAACGAATCAGAGTGACAGGTGGGTGAAGCTGGACAAGACAATCAGGTCACATACAACTTCCATAAGATGCGCACCTTGCCGGGTGACGGTACGACGGGCAGGTCAGGCGCCTGGCTCATGCACATCCGTTGCGCAGCTTAACGAGTGTAGGAAGACCGGTGCTTGCAGCGCTGCGACATATTCGGTCATCGGTAAGCAGGCTCGCGGTTGCAACTTGGGCAACCGGTAAAATCCCGTGAAAAAACCGGCTGCCTCACCGACAGCAAGTGCCGAAAGTGACTGATATTGCCCATCAGGTCATGCACTAACTCTGACGCAGGATGCAGCACAAAATTCGCGGCAATGGCACAATTGCCCGCATTACGTCCTCCCCCAGACAGGATTCCTCATGCTGCAACTGAAAACCGACGCCTTGATGGCCACCCCGTGCGACGAAGAAGAAGACAACATGGCCATGCTCTGCTGCCACGGCAAGAATGGCGAAATGTTCATGCTCGCGCGCTACCCGGACGAGGAAGAAGTTGAACTGACCTGGGACTACGAACCCTCGAGCCTGGACGGGTTGAAGGTCACGCTGAGCGACACCCGGCTGCTGATCGAACTGGCTGCCGGAGACGCCGACGCGCTGGGCGGCAAGGATCAGCTGGAGATCAGCCACAGCACCGCCGCAGCGGACTTGGCCGAGGTGGAGGAAACCCTGCAGAACATCCTCAAGGGCACCGGCACGTTCATTCGGGCTTGAGAACACCAGCGCTCAAATGTGAAGGGGTGCTTGCCCGCGAGGATGACAAGTCAGTTAATGACCCACGGACTGACACACCGCTATCGCCAGCAAGCTCCCTCCACATTGACGGCGTACCAACACAAAAATCCTACAAGTTTTGCCAAAAATACCCGTCACGCCGTTAGTCGCCGCACCCCGCGATGCATTAAAGTAAGCGTCCCAAGCCCCGGTGTGGTTGTGCGACGCCCGGGCTCATCTTTCCAGGAACCGTCATCGATGGAACATCGTGAAGCGCTGCTCGCGCTGCGAACCTTTCTTTCTACGCAGATTCTCGGCCAGGAAAAACTCATTGATCGCTTGCTGATAGCCCTGCTCGCCGACGGCCATATGCTGGTGGAAGGTGCGCCGGGCCTGGCCAAGACCAAAGCGATCAAAGAGCTGGCCGAAGGCATCGAAGCGCAGTTCCATCGCATCCAGTTCACGCCCGACCTGTTGCCCGCCGACATCACCGGCACCGAAATCTATCGCCCGGAAACCGGCAGCTTTGTGTTCCAGCAAGGGCCGATTTTCCACAACCTGGTGCTGGCGGACGAAATCAACCGTGCCCCGGCCAAGGTGCAATCCGCCTTGCTCGAGGCCATGGCCGAGCGCCAGGTCAGCGTCGGGCGCAGCACCTACGACCTGTCACCGCTGTTCCTGGTGATGGCCACGCAAAACCCCATCGAGCAGGAAGGCACCTACCCGCTGCCCGAAGCCCAGCTCGACCGCTTCCTGATGCATGTGAAGATCGGCTTCCCGGATGCCGCCGTGGAACGCCGTATCCTGCAACAGGCGCGTGGCGAAGCGCTGAACGGCGAAACCAAGCCTGAACGCCGGGTCAGCCAGCAAGCGATCTTCGCCGCGCGCAAGGAAATCCTCGGCCTGTACATGGCCGACGCGGTAGAGGAATACCTGGTGCAACTGGTCATGGCCACACGCACGCCGGCCAAGTTCGACCCGGAAATGGCCGAGTGGATCGCCTACGGCGCCAGCCCGCGCGGCTCCATCGCCCTCGACCGCTGCGCCCGTGCCCACGCTTGGCTGGCCGGCCGTGATTTCGTGAGCCCGGAAGATATCCAGGCGGTGCTGTTCGACGTGCTGCGCCATCGCATCATTCTGTCGTTCGAGGCCGAAGCGGCCGGCGTCGACCAAGACCGTGTGGTGCAACGCATTCTCGACGTCGTTGCCGTCGCTTGAACCCCATGAACGCAGGCGATGGCATCCGCGTCACCCTCAGCGAATTGATCGAAATGCGCCATCGCGTGCGGGAAGTGCAGTTGTTTTCCACCCCGAGCCAGCGCAGCCCGTTGATCGGCCTGCACCACTCCAAGCTGCGTGGGCGTGGGGTCGATTTCGACCAAGTGCGCGTGTACCAGGCCGGGGACGATGTGCGCACCATCGACTGGCGCGTGACGGCACGCACCCAGGAGCCGCACACCAAGCTGTTCCATGAAGAACGTGAACGGCCGATCTTTATCATGGTGGAGCAAAGCTGCCGGCTGTTTTTCGGCTCGGGGCAGATGTTCAAGTCGGTGCTGGCGGCGCAGGCGGCCAGTCTGATCGGCTGGGCCGCGCTGGGGCATAACGACCGGGTGGGCGGGCTGGTCTTCGGCGACAGCGAGCACTACGAAATCAAACCGCGACGCAGCAAACAAAGCTTGCTGCAACTGCTCAACCGCCTGGTACGGGTCAACCAGAGCCTGAATACCGAAAGCCGCCCGGAAGCCGACGCCCTCGGCATGGCGCTACGCCGTGGCCGCGAAGTGCTGCGCCCCGGCAGCCTGGTGATCGTGGTCTGCGATGAACGCGCGCTCACCGAAGGCGCCGAACAACAGTTGAGCCTGCTGTCACGCCATTGCGACCTGCTGCTGCTGCCCATCTCCGACCCACTGGACCATGCCCTGCCCGCCGCCGGGCTGCTGCGTTTCGCCGAACGCGGCGCCCAGCTGGAACTGGACACGCTGAACTTCGACCTGCGCCAAGCCTACAAGGCCCAGGCCGAAAGCCGCATCGCACGCTGGGAACTGCTCGCGCAAAAGCTGCGGGTGTTGCTGATGCCCTTGAGCACCCAAAGCGAAATGGTCGAGCAGCTGCGCGAATACCTCAACCCGCAACGCCCGGTTAAAAAGCAATGAGCAGCCTCGACCAACTGCAACCGCTGATCGCACCGCCAGCCATCGGTTTCTGGCCGCCCGCGCCAGGTTGGTGGCTGTTGCTGGTGCTGATCCCACTGCTCGGTTGGGGCGTGTGGTGGCTGCGCCGCTTCTTGCCTGCAAAGCGCCCCGTGGCCCGTGCCGAGCAACCACTGGACCCGTTGCGCATTGCCGCGCTCGCAGAACTGGCCCTGATGCCCAAACCCTATGATGGCGCCCCGGCCGGGGCCTGGCTGCAGCAGCTCAACGGGCTGCTCAAACGCCTGTGCCGCAACGATTACCCCTACAGCCAAAGCCACACGCTCAACGGCCGCAAATGGCTGGCATTTCTTGACAACCGCTGCCCCGCTGCCGGCCTGACCCGCTGGATGGTATTAGTGGAAGGCGCCTACAAGCCCGAATGCAAACTCGACGACAAGGCCATCGCCGGCCTGACCCAAGCCGTCGACACCTGGATTCGCAAACATGTTTGAGTTCGCCTGGCCGTGGATCTTCGCCCTGTTGCCATTGCCGTGGGTGATGCGCTTTATCCTGCCCGTGGCCGACAGCGGCGAGCCCGCCTTGAAGGTCAGTTATCTCGCCGATCTTGAAGGCCTGGCCCGACGTCGCGCCCGCGTCAACCTGCCGGGCTGGCGCCAGCAAGCGCCATTCGTGGTGCTATGGCTACTGCTGTTGACCGCCGCCGCCCGCCCGGAATGGCTCGGTGAACCATTGCCGATTGCCGCCAGCGGCCGCGACCTGCTGGTGGCGGTGGACGTTTCCGGCTCCATGGATTTCCCCGACATGCACTGGCAGGACGACGACGTCAGCCGCCTGAGCCTGGTGCAACACTTGCTCGGGGACTTTCTCGAAAGCCGCGAAGGCGACCGCGTGGGCCTGATCCTGTTCGGCAGCCAAGCCTACCTGCAAGCGCCGCTGACCTTTGACCGGCGCACCGTGCGCGTCTGGCTGGATGAAGCGCGTATCGGCATCGCCGGCAAGAACACCGCCATCGGTGATGCCATCGGCCTGGCCCTCAAACGCCTGCGCCAACGCCCGGCGCAAAGCCGTGTGCTGATCCTGGTCACCGACGGTGCCAACAACGCCGGGCAGATTGACCCGTTGACCGCCGCACGCCTGGCGGCCGAAGAAGGCGTGAAAATCTACCCGATCGGCATTGGCGCCGACCCCGAGCAAACCGGCTCCCTGGGCGTCCTCGGCGTCAACCCGAGCCTGGACCTGGATGAGCCCGCGTTGAAGGCCATCGCCAGTGCCACCGGTGGTCGCTACTTCCGCGCCCGCGACGGCGAGGAGCTGCAGAAGATCAAGCAAACCCTGGACCAGCTCGAGCCCGTGGCGCAACAACCCACTCAGGCCCGCCCGGCCCAGGCGCTGTACAGCGCGCCATTAGCGCTGGCATTGGTCCTGAGCATGTTGCTGGTGATCCAGGAACGTTGGCCCAACAACGCCTTGCAACGGGCCTTCAATAAACTCTCGACCCGAGGCATTTTCCTGCAACAGCACCCTGAATGGCGCCAACGCCTCAAACGCCTGCGTTTGCGGAGGCGTCGATGATCGATCTGTGGCCGCACTGGTTCCGCCCCTGGTGGCTGTTGCTGCTGCCGCTGCTCGGCTGGTTGCTGTGGCAGCTGTGGCACCGGCAAAAGCGCGCCGGGCGCTGGCAGATGATCCTGCCGCCGGCCTTCCACGCGGTGTTGCTCAGTGGCGGCAGCGGGCGCGAGAGCAAATCGCCCTGGGTCGTATTGGGCATCGCCTGGCTGTTGGCGGTAGTGGCCTTGCTCGGCCCAAGCTGGCAAAGAGTCGAGCAATCCAGCCAGAAACCGGCCGACCCGCTGGTGGTGCTGCTGGAATTGACCCCGGAGATGCTCGCCACCGACAGCCCGCCCAACCGCCTGGAACAAGCACGCCGCAAGCTGTATGACTTACTGCAGGCGCGTGACAACGCACCGACTGCCATCGTGGTGTACGCCGGCAGCGCGCACACCCTGGTGCCGCTGTCGGATGACCTGGGCACCAGCCGCAACCTGCTGGAAGCCTTGCGCCCTTCGATCATGCCCGAGCCCGGCCATCGCGCCGATCTGGCGGTGGAAAAAGCCCTGGTCCTGCTCAAGCAAGCCGGCCTCGGCCAGGGCCGCCTGCTGCTGGTGGGCTCATCCCTTTCAAAACAGGAACGCCAGGGCATCCGCCTCTTGCTGCAAGGTGCACAGGCGCCGACCTTGTCGATCCTCGGCGTCGGCAGCCGCGAAGGTACGCCGGTCACCCAGGAGAGCGGCGAATTCCTCAAGGACGATCAGGGCGCAATCCTGGTGCCGCGCCTCGACAGCCCGACCCTCAAGGCCTTCGCCAGTGAAATGGGTGGCCACTACCGCGCCGCGCGCCTGGATGACAAAGACCTGCGTCAACTCGGCCTGCTCGATGGCCCACAGGCCCTGCGCAACGACGGCCAACTGCTGCACCTCGACACCTGGGCCGACCAGGGTTACTGGCTGCTCCTGCCGTTACTGCTGCTGGCCGCCTGCGCCGGACGTCGCGGCTGGTTGTTCTGCTTACCCCTGTTGTGGCTGGGTGTCCCGCAACCAAGCTATGCCTTTGAACTCCAGGACCTGTGGCTGCGCCCCGACCAGCAGGGCCAATACCTGCTCAAGCAAAAACGCCCGGCCGAAGCCGCCGAGCGCTTTGAAGACCCGCAGTGGCAAGGTGTGGCGCTTTACGAAGCCGGCAACTATGCCGAAGCGATCAAGCGCTTTGCCGAGGGCAATGACGCCTACTCTCATTACAATCGCGGTAATGCGCTGGCCAAGTCCGGCGCCCTGGAAGCCGCAATCGACGCCTACGAACAGGCCCTTGAGGCGCAGCCCGACCTGCAACCGGCCTTGCAAAACAAGGCACTGGTGGAACGGCTGATCCAGGAACAGGCGCAACCCGAACCGGCGCAGCCTGTCAAAAACGAGGATGACGAAACCACCCAACCCGGCCAAACTGCGCAACCGGGCGCCAGCGGGCAGAGCAACACCGGTGGCGAACAGTCCGCCCAGGGTCTGGGCGAAGCCGGCAATACGGATAGCCAGGCGAACGCTTCACCGAAAGCCGGCGGCAACGAGGTGCCGGGCAGCGAACTGGGCGATGAGCAAACCACCACGCCGCCTTTGCGCCCCACCGATGCCAGCCTTGACGGCGAACATCGCCAGGCCTTGGAACAATGGTTGCGCGAGATCCCGGACAACCCCGGTGAGCTGCTGCGCCGCAAATTCTGGTACGAACAGCAACAACATCAGGACAAGACTCGATGAGCCGCCGCACCACCCTTCTGCTCCTGCTCGCGTTATCGGCAGGCCACGCCCAGGCGGCGAACCTGGTCGCCAGCGTTGATCGCAGCCGTGTCAATTCCGGTGAAACGGTGGAGCTGACGGTGGAGTCCAGCGACGTCACCCAATTCGGCAAACCCGACCTTTCGTCCCTCGACGCACAGTTCGAAGTCAGCGGCACGCGCCAGATCAACCAGCTCACCACCCTGGGCGGCGACAACCACGCCACCACGCGCTGGATCATTACCCTGCTGCCCAGGGAAAACGGCACGGTGGTGATTCCCCCCCTGCAAGTGGGCGAGCTCAAGACCCAACCGATCAGCCTGCAGGTGGTGGAAACCGCCAGCCAGAACACCAGCGCCGAACTGGCGCCCGTGTTCATCGAAGCCAACCTCGACCAGAACAGCGTATACGTGCAGGCCCAGGTATTGTTGACGGTGCGCGTGTACCACTCGGTGTCGCTGTATGACGACAGCAGCCTGACGCCGTTGCAGATTCCCGATGCCCGTATCGAGCAACTGGGCGAATCGCGAACCTACGAAAAAGTCATCAACAGCATCCGCCATGGCGTGATCGAAACCCGTTACGCGATCTATCCGCAGCACAGCGGTGCCATGCTGATTCCGACGCAAACCTTCAGCGCTACGTTGGTGGAATCGCGCCCACCCCAGGAAAACACGCTGCAGGGCACCAAGCCGGGCAAGTTGATCCACGTCAGCTCGGCCGAACTGCCCCTTACCGTCAAGCCCAAGCCGGCGCTGTACCCGGCCGATGCGCCATGGATACCTGCCCGCAGCCTCACCCTGACCGAAGCCTGGAACCCCGAGCCGGATCACGTGCAAGTCGGCGACTCCCTGACCCGCAGCCTCACGATCAAGGCCGAAGGCCTCTCCAGCGCGCAACTGCCGGCCCTGCCGAGCACCGACGTCAATGCCCTGCGCCGCTACCCGGATCAACCGATACTCGGCAACCAGAGCAACGACCGCGGCCTGATCGGCAGCCGGGAAGACCGCGAAGCACTGGTGCCGACCCGCGCCGGCGCCCTGGAGCTGCCGGCAGTGGAAGTGGTGTGGTGGAACACCCACGAAGACCACCTCGAACGTACCAGCCTGCCCCCCCGCACGCTCCAAGTGGCGATCAACCCAAGCCTGGTGGTGGACGCACCCGCCACGCCAACCGTCATCACCGCCCCGGACGATGACCGCCTGTGGCTGTGGCAACTGAGCACACTCCTCTTCGCCTGCACCACCCTGCTGGGCTTCGGCCTGTGGTGGCGCGCGCGCCGGCAACCCGCCGTACAGCGCACCGCACAGGCCGGCCCGAGCCCCCGCACCCTGCTCGACGACCTCAAACGCGCCACCCAGGCCAACGACCCTCAAGCCACGCGCCAGGCGCTGGATGCCTGGGCGCGGCAACAGCCGGAAACCCTGGCCGACATGGCGGCGCGGTTCGTTCCGCTGTCCGATGCCCTCGACGGCCTCAACGGCGCGCTGTACAGCGAAAGCGGCCAGTATTGGCTGGGCGAGGACCTGTGGCGTGCCGTAAAAGCCATCCCGATGACCGAGCGCACGCAAGACCCGGCCACCGACACCACCAGCTTGCCGCCGCTGTACCCCAAATAGCTTAGGGCGGGGGCTTGCTCCCGATGGCGGTGTATCAGTCACAAACACGCCGACTGACAGGGCGCTATCGGGAGCAAGCCCCCTCTCACACGTGTCGATAGACATGACTATTGCAACTCGATCTGCGCCGCCTGAGTGACACGCGTTGTCAAAGGCCAGCAAGTCATATCCCTTTAATTTGCAGGACGTTTCCTAGACAATCCCACGGCCTTGCGCCTGCTCACTCCACTGGCTAGCCTTCGCTCCGTCGCTGCATATCAGCGATCGGGTGTGGAAACCTGGAAACTAGTAGGCGTCATGATCGTATGAACACGCTCAATGGCGGCTGTACGCGGGCAGGCTTCGGTCTGGCCGAGTCCTACTACTCGGATTTCCACCCCGCGTATGGCTGCCACCCAATCTGTCGTGTGGAAACGACAACAGAATGGCTCCCCCACTTATTAGTAGGAGCTACACCCATGAGCAAAATCGTCCCCGACCCACCCCGCTTCCACCCCAACCGCAAAACCTTTGAACGTGCGCTTAGCCACTATCTCCAACCTGCTTTGCCGCCAGCCTTCACCGTCCATCACGACCTCAGCTTCGAAGACGCCCTCGTCCAGATCTGCGACCTGTTGCGCTGCGCCGCCGCCACTGCAGCCGCTACCCGCCAGGCACTGAGCAGCGATCAGCCTCACATGGCGGGCGCCACCGAGCACCTGATCGATAACGCCAAAACCCTGGCCGACAGAGCGCTGGAGTGCCTGCACGCCGCGTAATCCTGTGGGGGAGGCTTGCTCCCGATGACGGTGTATCAGTCACAAACACGCTGATCGGGAGCAAACCCTAATATCAGTCAGTTAAGTGATAGAGCAGGCAACGGGTAACCTGTGGCGAGGGAGCTTGCTCCCGATGGCGGTGTCTCAGTCACAAACACACTGATCGGGAGCAAACCCTAATGTCAGTCAGTTAAGCGATAGAGCAGGTAACGGGTAACCTGTGGCGAGGGAGCTTGCTCCCGTTGGACTGCGTAGCAGGCCCAGTCTTTTCAAACCAGAAGCTGGGGCCGCTTCGCTGCCCGACGGGAGCAAGCTCCCTCGCCACAGTGACAGCGTTGCGCCTTACTGACTGTGCATTTGAGCCAGCCCCCTCCCACAGCTTTACAGGTAAACTCCCCCTCCTTTTCATCTTTTCATCTCTTCATCTTTTCAACGGAGTTCGCCTTGCGTCTGTTTCATACCTCCGACTGGCACCTGGGCCAGAACCTCCACGGCCAGGAACGCGACTTCGAACACGCCTGTTTCCTCGAATGGCTGCTGGGCCAACTGAAAGCCCATGAGCCGGATGCATTGCTGATCGCCGGCGATATCTTCGACACGGTCAACCCGCCGCTCAAAGCCCAGGAGCGCTTGTATGACTTCATCATCAGTGCCCACGAGCAAAACCCCAGGCTCACCATAGTGATGATTGCCGGCAACCACGATTCCGGTTCGCGCATCGAATTACCTGCACCGTTGATGCGCCGCTTGCGCACCCATGCGTTGGGCCGGGTGCTGTGGCTGGACGATGGGCAACTCGACGCCGAACGCCTGCTGATTCCCCTGCCGGATGCCAAGGGCAAGATCGCCGCGTGGTGCCTGGCGCTGCCGTTTTTGCGTCCCGCGGAAGTCACCGGTGCCCACCTGGGTGATGATTACCTGCGCGGCATCGGCCAAGTGCATGACTGGCTGATCGCTGCGGCCAAGGCCAAACGCAAAAAGGGCCAGGCGCTGATCGCCATCAGCCACGCGCATATGGCCGGCGGGTCGGTGTCGGAAGACTCCGAGCGCAGCCTGATCATCGGCAATGCCGAGGCGCTGCCTGCCAGCCTGTTCGATACCAGTGTGGGTTATGTTGCCCTCGGTCATCTGCACAAGCCACAGCAGGTGAATGGCGAGGAGCGCATTCGTTATTGCGGCTCGCCGATTCCGCTGTCGTTTTCCGAAATCGGCTACAAACATCAGATTCTCGACGTGACGTTCCAGGGTGAAAGACTGGTGAACGTCGAACCGCGCCTGATCCCCCGCGCGGTCGATCTGCACCGCCTGGAGGCCGCGCCGCTGGCCGATATCCTCAAGCAACTGAGCGACTTGCCCGACATTGACCTGCTCGCCGAAACCCAGCGCCAACCCTGGCTGGAAGTACGTGTGCGCCTCGACGAGCCACAGCCGGACCTGCGCCAGCAAATCGAAACCGCCCTGCAGGGCAAAGCCGTGCGCCTGGTACGCATCGCCGCCGAATACGCAGGCCTGGGCAATCGCGAAGACAGCGATACGGATCGCCTGGTCGAACTCGACCAGCTCACGCCCCAGGAACTGTTCAGCCGCGCCTGGCAGGACAGTTACGGCAGCGAAGTGGATGAACAGACCTTGAAGGATTTCGCCGTGCTGCTCCAGGAAGTGCAACAGGAGGATGAACAGCCATGAAGATCCTCGCCATCCGCCTGAAAAACCTCGCTTCCCTGGCCGGCCCGTTTGAAATCGACTTCACCGCCGAGCCCCTGGCCAGTGCCGGGCTATTCGCGATCACCGGGCCGACCGGTGCAGGTAAAAGCACGCTGCTCGATGCGTTGTGCCTGGCGCTGTTTGGCGCTGTGCCGCGGCTGGGTGACACCGGCCAGGCCAAGATGCCGGACGCCGACAGCGACATCTCCATCGGTGACCCGCGCACCCTGCTGCGTCGCGGCACTGGGGGTGGTTATGCCGAGGTGGATTTTGTCGGCGTCAGCGGCCGTCGCTACCGTGCGCGCTGGGAAGCCAATCGCGCCCGCGACAAGGCCAACGGTAAATTGCAGAACAGTCGGCAGAGCCTGATCGACCTGGACAGCGACCAACTGCTGGCCAGCCAGAAAACCGAATACAAAACCCAGTTGGAACAAGCCCTCGGTCTGAACTTTGAACAGTTCACCCGCGCGGTGTTGCTGGCGCAAAGCGAATTCAGTGCGTTCCTCAAGGCCAACGATAACGAGCGCAGCGAGCTGTTGGAAAAGCTCACCGACACCGCGCTCTATACCCAACTGGGCCGCCGCGCGTTCGACAAGGCCAAGGACGCCAGGGAAGCCCACAAGCAGTTGCAGGATCAAGCCACCGGCGTGGTGCCGCTGGCCCCCGAAGCGCGGGCGGAACTCGATGAACAACTGGCCGAGGCCCAGCAGCAATTCAAGACCCGGCAGGCTCAGCTCAAGCAGTTGGAGTTGCAGCACACTTGGCTCAAGGAACTGCGCGAATGGCAGGAGCGCCGGCAGGCCGCTGTCGAACAGTTGCAGCACGCCGAGCAGCAATGGCATGCGCAGGGCCAGCAACGCCAGGATTTGAGCCGCCTGGATCAGTTGGCAGCGCAGCGCCATCATTTTGCCCGACAGGCCGAACTCGGCACCTTGCTGGCGCCCCTCGCCGCGCAGATTCTGCAGCACATCGAGCAGCAAAGCGCGTTGCGTGACCGTCAGGAGCAGGCACACACACAGCAGGCCGCCGCTCAGTCGGCATCGGCCGACGCCCTGAAACACCAGGCCGACGCTGTACCGTTGTTGCGCCAGGCCTTCGAAGAGCAGAGCACCCTCGCCCGCCTGAACACAGACCTGGCCAAGCGCACCGAAGACCGGCACTTGCAGGAAACCGCCTGCACCGAGGGCCAGGCCACACTCAATGACTTGTTGGAGAAACAAGCCCAAGTGGGCGCGCGCCTGCAACATCTGGCCACCGAGCTAGAGAGCAGCACAGCCCTCGCACCGCTGAGTGATGCCTGGGGCGCTTACCGCGACCGCCTGCAGCAACTGGTGCTGATCGGCAACCGCCTGAACAAGGGCCAGGCCGAGCTGCCGCAATTGGAGCAGCGCGCCACCGCCGCCGACGAGCAGTTCACCCGGCAGCGCGAGGCGTTGGCGTTGCTGTACCAGGAGGCCGGTGCCGAACCCCACGCCGTGGCCGAACAGATCCAGTTGCTCGCCAGCCTGCTGCAGGACAATCGCAAGCAGCAGCGCGCCTTCGAAGACCTCACGCGCCTGTGGGACAACCAACAACAGTTGCAGCAACAGAGCGATGCGCTGACGCAGAAGCTTGCCCAGGCCCAACAGCAGCGAGAAAAGCTGAACCAGGCCGGCCTGCAAGCCAAGGCTGAACTGGCGGTGGCCGAGCAAACCCTGACGGTGACCAAGCAATTGCTGGAACGCCAGCGCCTGGCCCGCAGTGCCAGCGTCGAAGAGTTGCGTGAGCAGTTACAGGACGATCAGCCGTGCCCGGTGTGCGGCAGTCATGAGCATCCGTACCACCAGCCCGAGGCGCTGCTGCAAAGTCTGGGCCGCCATGACGAAAATGAAGAGGCCACGGCGCAGAAAGCGGTCGACAGCCTCAAGGAAACCCTGACCGAGCTACGCGGCGAAGTGGGCGGCTTGATTGCCCAGCAAAAGGCATTCCTGGAACAGCAGGAACAGTTGGCGGCGCAACAACTCGCGCTGAAATCCAGCCTGGAAGCACATCCATTGTCCGCGTCGCTGTTCAATCAGGACGCCGCCCAGCGCAGCACCTGGCTGGCGCAGCAACTCAACCAGCTGACGCAAAACATCAGCCAGGATGAACAACGCCAGGGCGCCCTGCTCAACCTGCAACAGAATGCCGGGCGCCTGCAGCAACAGCTGCAGGCCGCGCAGGACGCCAGCCAGCAAGCCCGCCAGTTGCTGGCGGACCAGCAACGCGAGCTGTCCAATGACCGCGACCGCCTTGAAGAAGAACTCAGTGCCTTCGCCAACCTGCTGCCCGCCGCCACCCTGGAGGACCTGCGCCGCGAGCCGGCCGCGACCTTTATGCAGTTGGACCAGCAGGTCAGCCAGCGCCTCGAGCAACTGGGCCATCAGCGTGACGAACACGCCGAGCAGCAGGAACGCCGGCAAGCCATCGAGAAAGAACAGACCTATCAGCAGCATCGCGAGCAACAACTGCAGATGCTGCATCAGCAGGTCACGGAGCTGGCCGCTCAGCAGCAAGCGGCCCAGGAAAAACTCAGCGCGTTGTTGGGCGAGCACCCAAGCGCCGAACAATGGCAACAACAATTGGATCAGGCGGTGGCGCAATCACGCCAACACGAGACCGATGCCAACCAGCAGTTGCAAGACATCCGCAACGCGCTGGTCCAGCTGGACGCCGACCTCAAGGCCCAGCAGGAACGCGAACAGGCACTGACCGCCGAGCAACACACCCTCGGCATACGCCTGGACGAATGGCGCGCCCGGCATCCCGAACTGGATGATGACGGCCTGGCCCGCCTGCTCGCATTTGACGACCACGCAATCAGCGCGCTGCGCCAGCAATTGCAAGACAGCGAAAAAGCCGTCGAGCAGGCCAAGGTGCTGTTGCAGGAGCGCGAACAACGCCTCGCCGAACACCAGGCCCAGCACAACGGTAACCTGGAAGCCGAGCAACTGGACAACGCCCTGGCGACCCTCAATCAGCAACTGGCCGAGGATGAGAAACACTGCGACGCGCTGCGCGCACGGCAAGTCGAAGACCAGCGACGTCAGGATGCCAACCAGGCGCTGGCCGAACACATTACCAAGGCCTACGACGAATGGCAGCGCTGGGCACGTCTGAATGCGCTGATCGGCTCGGCCACCGGTGACACTTTCCGCAAGATCGCCCAGGCCTACAACCTCGACCTGCTGGTGCACCACGCCAACGTGCAGTTGCGCCAGCTGGTGCGCCGTTACCGCCTCAAACGCGGCGGCAGCATGCTGGGGCTGTTGGTGATGGATACGGAAATGGGCGATGAACTGCGCTCGGTGCACTCGTTGTCCGGTGGCGAGACATTCCTGGTGTCGTTGGCGCTGGCTTTGGGCCTGGCCTCGATGGCATCCAGCACCTTGAAGATTGAGTCGCTGTTCATCGACGAAGGCTTCGGCAGCCTCGACCCCGAGTCGCTGCAATTGGCAATGGACGCATTGGACGGTTTGCAGGCCCAGGGCCGCAAGGTGGCGGTGATCTCCCACGTACAGGAAATGCATGAGCGCATCCCGGTGCAGATCCAGGTCAAGCGCCAGGGCAACGGGTTGAGCACCCTGGAGGTCAAGTGAGCGAGGCGCTGTTGTATTCGTTCCGGCGCTGCCCGTACGCGATGCGGGCGCGTCTGGCCCTGCGTTATTGCGGTGTAGACGTGCGGATTATCGAGGTGAGCCTCAAGGCCAAACCAGCCGAGATGCTGGCGTTGTCACCCAAGGGCACGGTGCCGGTATTGAGTGTGGCTGGCCAGGTGATCGACGAGAGTCTGGAAATCATGCAATGGGCGCTGGCGCAACGCGACCCTGATGACTGGCTGCTGCAAGGCGACGGCGCGGTGCTGGCATTGATTGCCGAGAATGACCAATTGTTCAAACATCATCTGAATCGATACAAGTACGCCGACCGCTATCCGGAGCACCCGATGGAATATTATCGGGCCGAGGGAGAAGTGTTTTTGCACAAGCTGGAAGGCTTGCTGGCGGAGCATGAGTACTTGCTGGCCGAGCATTTGAGCCTGGCCGACGTGGCACTGGCGCCGTTTGTGCGCCAGTTTGCGCATGTGGACCCGGAGTGGTTTGCCGGGTCGCCGTATCAGCGACTTCAGAAATGGTTGCAACGTTTTCTGGAATCACCGCTGTTTATCGCGGTGATGGCAAAACACTGACGCATCACCTGGAGCGGGCTTCCTGTGGCGAGCAAGCTTGATTGCACAGGGTGCGAAGCGCCCCTGAAAGCCGGTGCCGGCTATGCAGTCGTGCGGGAGCAAACTGCCTCGCCACAGCAAGTTCGCGCTTATTGCTAGGTCTTGTGGTCCAGGGCAGCGTAGAAGTTGGCGCTTTGTTGCAGGTATTTCTGGGTGTAGGCACTGGTGCTGGATTTTTTACCGGTCAATTCCACACTGGCAGCAGCCGGCAGGGCTACGGTGGCGGAAACAGCGGAAGCGGCGATGATCGAGAAGAGATTGAAGTTCATGGCGGTAACCCTCGTGTTCGTTTGATTGAGTGGCCTGGGAAGGCCTTGGAATCAAACTTACGCCCGAGGGTTGAACCTTAGAAATGCTTTGAAACAGTAGCCGCTATCAATAGAATTAATAGAAAGGCTCAGGCCCCGTCGTACGGGGCCTGTGGCTTATTGACGCACCAGGAACTTGAGGTCGCTGGGGGCATCGATCGGCAATTTCTGCACGGTTTTGCCCAATAAACCGGTGTGGGGGTCGCGTTCGACCACCACGATCTCGTTGCTTTTCTGGTTGGCGATCAGCAGGAACTTGCCGCTCGGGTCCAGGCTGAACTCGCGCGGGTGATCGCCTTCCACCGAACGGCGCTGGATCTCCTTGAGGTGCGCAGTAGTCGGGTCCACGCTGAACACCAGCATCTGGTTGGCGGTACCACGGTTGCTCACGTACAGGAACTTGCCATCACTGGACGCATGCAGCGCAGCACCGGCCTTGTCGGATACCGGTTGCCCGGCGGCGAAATCCACCAGTTGGGTCTGGCTGAGCTTGCCATCGTTGTAATCGAAAACAGCCACCTGTGCGCTCATTTCCGTGGTCAACCAGGCATGCTTGCCATCGGGGCTGAACAGCAAATGACGTGGACCACTGCCCGGTGGCAGTTGCACCGATGCCGGGTTCGCCGGGGTCAGGGGCGGTTCGTGATTGGCCTTGGGGTCGTAACGGTAGGCAAACACCTGGTCCGCCCCCAGGTCCTGGACAAACACGTACTTGCCATCCGGCGACGACACCACCGAATGCACGTGGTTGGACGCCTGGCGCTCGGGGTTCACGCGGCTGGCCGGGTGCGCGCTCAATTGCACCGGTGCCGACAACTTGCCGGCGGCGTCCACCGGCAGGATCGCCAAGCTGCCGCCCGGGTCTGCCAGCACCGAATAGTTGGCGATGAACAGGTAGCGTCCATCGGCCGCCACGCTGGAGTGGGTCGGCTCATTGCCCAGGCTCTGCACCTGGTTGATCAGGGTGAGCTGATGATTCTGCGGGGCGATGCTGTAGCTGCTCACGCGACCGACCGGATCTTTCTGACCAGGACCGTTCTCATTGACCACGAACAGATACTTCTGGTCCTTGGAGATCGTCAGCCAGGACGGGTTGGCCGTCTTGGCCGCCAGTTCCGGCTTGCCGCTGAACCGGCCGGTGCGGCTGTCGAATTGCAGCCGATAGATACCTTCGCTGGTACCGGCGGTGTAGCTGCCCACCAACAGTTCATAGGTATCGGCCGGTGCGGCCTGCACCGACATCGCCCCCACACTGCCCGCCATCAGCAGTGGCCAGAATTTACGCATCATCATCCGCTTCATCCTCATCGTTGTTGTTGCCGGTAAACGCGCTCAGGCAGACCAGGCGGTGTTCGCCCGACTCACCCGTGAGCGTCCAGCTTTGCAAGGTGCCATCGAAGGTCGCGGCCTGTACCTGCTCCAGGCTGAAGCTCCAGCGTTTTTGCGCACGGCCGTCCATCGCGGTAATCAGCAGGTGGTTGTCGTCCAGCACGAAATCAAAAGCGTGCAAGCCGTCAATTTCCAGCATGTCGGCATGTTCAAGGGCGGTGGTCAGGGTTTCGGCAGTCATGGCAGTCAATCATTTACGGGAAAGCGCCAATGATAGCCCAGGGTTTCAGGGGCAGTGCCGATTTTGCTGGCAGCAAGGCTACAAATACGTCGACACAATCGCGCCCGCCCCACGCCAACCGGGGCGTTGGCAACGGTCTCGCAGGGCAGTGGAAACAGTTAATAACGCATTTATGCCGTTCACTGGCCGACAGAACAGTACTTTCGCGGCTCTGGTTTATTTTTCACCCAGCCAAGGAAGCATGCATGCCGTCGATCAACACCCGCCCTCATCATTTCTCCGTTTCACTGCCGAGGGCTCCGCTGCCCTCTGCCGATGAGCCGACAGCGGCTGTGACAGTAACACCGCCCTCCCCACCTTCAAGGCCGATGCGTTCAATCCGACCGCCATCGGGCCTGCAAGGCCGGTCGCTAAATCATGCACAGAGCACCCCGGCTGCCGACACGCCGGCAAGTGCCGTCGCCAACCAATTTGCCACGCGCCCTACGCTACGCGCGGTGGTTGCCGGGCAGTTGGACGCGCTCTTGAACCGGCACTACCCCACGTTGAACTTCGACAGTGCCAACACGTCTCTGGCCGTGCCTATCGCAACGGATTCCTTGCAATACACATTGACGCCGTTGCTGGACCTGGCGCTTGAACATATGGCCAACGGCAGCGAACTGCTGTTCCCCGAAAACGCCAAATGGGTGAAGTCCGACACAGCGGCCAGCCTGAAAGTCGTCGACGCCACCGGCAACCGCGCCGCGCCGCTGGACAGCTATTCCCTGGAACTGGCGATCCGCAGCCTGCGCCCCAACCTGAAGGCCGCCTACGCCGATGCCTTGAGCCATTACTGGGGGCAAGAGGCCTTCACGGGCACCAGCCGCTGGCGCTGGCTCAGTGACACGCTCAACGACACGCTGCGCATCGCGGGCCTCCAGCAACCCGGCCTCAGCGCGATCCAGCGTGAAACCCTGGATCAGGTCACCCGCTATCCCGACGCCAACGAACGCAGCCGCCGCTACGGTGAGTCGGCCGCACGCGTGTTCATCGTGGACACGACCCTCCGGCAGTCCGGGGTAACGGCCACCCAGGCGAGCCCGGACCTGCTGATCACCCGCGAGGTCGGCGGCCAGACGCTGGTGCTGCATACCACCGCAGCAGGCAAGGTCACGCCGTACGCCTCCCTGGCGGATTTCGCACAGGCGTGGGGACGCCAGCTCAACCAATCCTTCAAGTTCGACCACCTCACCTGGAAGCGCAGGGAACCCGACGGGAATATTTTCGACACCCAGGCAGCCGTGATGCTCGACCGGCAATTGCAAAACCTGGACGCGATACAACTGCCGGCCAACAGCCATGCACCCGACCTGGAGCAGCTGTTTTCCCAGGCCAGCGATACGGCCTACTGGTTCAGTACCACAGCGTCATCCCAGCGCGGCAACCTGCCGGCGTGGCTCACCCGGGCCAGCGACGCCGAACGCTTCGCCTACCAACGCCAGGCCCTGGCGCTGGCCGGCAGCGTGCAACGTAACCAGGGTCGCACCTTCCTCACGGGTATCCCCGATATCCGCACTTACGCCGAACAACAGCTCAATGCCCATCTGGCAGCCAAGGGCTACGTCGCCAAGGACCTGGAAGTCACCTTCAAGGTCCCGGTCGGGAATATGGGCAGCGGTTACATCGAACCGGTGAAGATGAGCCTGGTGGACATGGCCCTGCAAAATCTTGCGGGCCTGCCCTCTGGCGCCATGGACGTCCGTGTACGCGGGCAACTGATCAAAGACCCCCAACTGCCGCAGATGCTCAAGGACCTGATCACCACCATCGATATCGGCAAACACTACCCCGCACTGCTTGATCAACATCTGCTCAGCGACACCGACGAGGCCAGGGCACGCGCGCACCTGTTCATTGAGCAAGTGCCACTGCAACTGACCATGCAGGCGCTTGAACTCAAGTTAAAGGGCGAAGCCGGCATCACCCATACGGGTTATCGTTTTGTGGAGGCCGTGACCCGGCCCGGCACCGGACCACGGGAGGTCGACGGTCAAGCGATCACCCTGCGCCCTTTGGCATTCGTGCGCAAACCCGGCGCAACACCGGACGTCGTCGCCAATATGTTCCTGATAGAACCGCAAAACCCCGCACACGGCCCCCACCTGCTCTACCGTCCGCAGTTGTCGCCGGTCTTGCAGGAGTTTGCCAGCCGCGATGCGCTGCTCGCCGCGATCCAGGCACCGGGCCCGCTGCAGCAGAGCATCCTGGCCTGGCTGCCCAGCGGCAAGGTACGGGCGGTGTATGGCAACGGCGGATTCAAGACGCCCCATATTGCGCGCTACGGCCTCTTCAATGAATTCGATGCGCCTGCCACACCCGCTCCGACGGCCCTGGCAATCGATGGGTATGGCGCGGCCGAGAAACTGCGCAAGGATTTTCGGGACGGCAAGTTGATGCAGTACCTCTTCAACTCCAATGCCCAAAGCCTCATCACGCTCGCTCAAAGCCAGTCCACCTCTGACGCGCAGAGTCGTTGGGCGTCCTACAAGGAATTGGGCTGGCTGCTGTTCAACACCCTGCTGCCGGTGTTGCGCGGCCCCGGCGCCATGGCGGGCTGGCTGCTGCAAATGGCCAGCGTCGAGGACGACATCAAGCAAGCCAGCGCCCCGGACAACCCCGACCCCGCAAAAGCGATGGTGAGCCTGCTGGTGAATGTGGCCACGTTGTTAAGCCATGCCACGCCTGTACGACCACCAGAACGCCCCGTAGGCAATATACCCTTCAACCAACGACCGGAAGTGTCATCCCCGTTGCGCCGAGCCGCCGGGGATACATCCCAGGTGCCTCAGGCACTGGTCGAGCAAGACACCGCAGCGGTTGTCAAAGGCATGCTCACAAACGATCACACCTTTGACTTTTCCTTTTCCAGCCCGCGCGACTTGACCCCTTCACAACGTGCCTACCTCCAATCTTTCAGCGTACCCAAGCCGGCCGGGGCCAGCACCGCCATCCGCAGTGGCGCCTGGGCGGGCCTTTACCTCGTCGATGACAAACTTCACGCGTTCATCGAAAACCAGTGGTTTCGCGTAGCCAGGGATCTGGACGGGCCGTTTGTGATCAACGAGCAGAACAAAACCCTCACAGGCCCGCCATTGACTCGCGACGCCAAGGGGCAATGGCGGTTCGATACGCGCCCCAAACTCCGTGGCGGCATGCCCAGGGTTGGCGAACGGGTGAAAGCCACCCTGGATCGCAATATCGAACTCAGCGATGCGATGCTCAGACAGTACGCCGAACAAGTCGCGCTCATGCAACCGCTGGTGGGAACCATCGAAACCAGTGACAAACGCTTGAACGAAACCGATGAGTCCCTGCGCAAGTCGAACAAAGCCCTGAGGACCCTGTGGGGGTTGGTAAACAGTGGTGATCGCGGGGCCAGCTTCGTGGAGCAGTACCAACGCGAGTTGAGGCAGAACAGAGACCTGGCGACCTTGATGCGCATGCGCTTTGAGGACGATCAGAAAAACGCCAACACGATGCTCGCCCACAGGCGCCGTGCGATTCAGGCATTGAGCAGCGATAACCCGGCGATGAATTTCAATCTTTTCAGGGAAAAGCGTGGGGACCAGTACAAAGCGATCGCAGCGACCCTGCTTTCACGTGCAATCGATCACCTGTACGTCAACGACCAGTTCACCCACTCAAAGGCCGGTGAGCCGCTCGCAAAGCTGATTGAACGCACCCACCGTAACGAGCCGGACGCCTATAACGATCTGATCGAAAACATGGCTGACCACGTCGAACGCCTCGGGCGCCAGATTCAGGCTGTCGACGCGTATAACCAACTGCTGAACGAATGGAAGAACGACAGCCCGGCCAATAAAAAACGCGCCGAGGCGTTCATCAAGGAATTCCCGCAGCCGTCGGCCAATCAGGTGTTCACCGCCACCATGGAACGCCTCAGCGCCCTTCGGGAGTTGAGCCTGGACCGCACCACCGAACCACGCTCCCCCGAGGAAGCGTTTTTCCGCGAACGCTTCAACCAGACCGACCTGAACGCCGCCGCGAACTCCCACATCGAGCTGCAGCAACACGAGGGCTACACCGGCGAGGAGCGTATTGCGGTGTTGAGCAACCTGATCGAGAAATATCAGGCCGAATTCAACAATGCGCATGCCTTGCAAGAGACCGGCCCCGACAGCGTTCGCGCGTTCTACGGCAAGCGCTATCTTGAGTGCCTGCAGGAAGTGATCGCCCAGGCGCAGGTCGAGCTGGCGGACCTGATGCGCGAAGAACAGCATTTGCCGCCAGTGGCCCCCCGCCGTGACGACAGGGCGCGCAAATCGCTCAACAAGAAGGTCTTCAAGACCCGCGACAAACAGACCCTGGTGGGCACGCTACGTGAGGCACAACCCGGCCAGGATATCCCGATTATCGATGTGCTCGACTCCCGTACTGGCCAACCCCTGACCAGTTACAGCTGGCACTCGACTGAGGGCGACTGGGTCCAGATCGTCAATGCAAGGCCGGTCAGCCCCGCCCCCGTGCCGTCCCCCAAGCCCCTGTCGGCGTCCATCGGCACGGCCCGCAAGCTGATGGCAGAGCAGGCAGGCATCGAGCGCTCCATTCAGTTCCAGAAAAAGAAGCTCGATGATCCGGCTCGCCGCGATACCGTCAACCCTCGCGATTGGAGCGACATGCTCGAAGCCCAGGCCGACCAACTTGAGCAAGTCGCACAGGACGCTCAGGCCAACCATGGAGCAGCCAGTGAAACCAAGGCACTGGTCGAAACATGGAAAAGTGCCGCCAAGGCCATGCGCGAGCGCGCGATCACGCACCGTTGTGACGGCTACCTGCGCCAGCTACCCCGAGCGGAAAACATCGACTACTTATGGACCCATGGGCGTGTCGACATCAGCCTCGTCAAGCGCGGCAAAAAGCTCAAGGGCGCAGACTTCCTCACGGAGTACGCTATCCGTGAGAAGAACAGTGTCAATGTGCTCTGGTATGCACACTTCCACTACCCCAACACGACCACCGCGCAAAATGCCTACAGTGCCGCGCACCTGAAACTGCCCGAGCAGCGCTACATGACCCAAAAGGATCTGGTGGAGAATGCCGGGCGCAACAACCAACCTTTCAATAGCATCGTGCGGGCCAAAATCGAACCACCGCTGGACCAGAAGCTGTTTCTCACGCTCTGAGTTGCCTGCACACATGGCAGCCCTGCTCACCGCCTGCTGGGCTTTTGATCTGCTTTTGATCTGCTTTTGATCTTGATCTCAAGCGCCCCATTAAACCACGCTGGCCGAACGCAGGCTTGAATCCGTGGGTAACCCGGCAGGACGCCGGGTTAGCCGCCCCGCGCCATGGATGGCGCGTGGCGGCGGCCCACGGATTCAAGCCTGTGTGCGGGAACACCGAGCCTGAGCGAGGTGCCGAGTGGTGGGGCAAAGGCCTTTTGCTTACTTTTGGGCCTTTCCAAAAGTGAGCCGCTGTAAGAGCGGAACCTTAAGCCGCCGTTACCACTTCAATGGATATGTACTCGGTCTACTCCAACATTCCGGTCGGCTCATAGGCCGCCACGGGAGCAAGCTCCCTCGCCACAGGCGTAAACAATCCTGATTGGTTGGCAGGCAAACCCCCACCCGCCCATACCTCAGTGGGCAAATAACGAATTGCCCTTCTGGCCCGCCAGTTTCTCGGGCTTGATCAGGAACCGCGCCAGCGCCGGCAGCAGCCACAGCGCACCAAACATGTTCCACAGCAGCATGAAGGTGAGCATCAGGCCCATGTCGGCCTGGAACTTGATGGCCGAGAAAATCCAGGTGCATACGCCGATTGCCAGGCACAGGCCGGTGAACAGGACGGCTTTGCCGGTAGATTTAAGGGTCTGGTAGTACGCTTCCTGCAGCGGCAAGCCAGCACGCAGGAAGCTTTCCAGGCGGCTGTAGATGTAGATGCCGTAGTCGACACCGATCCCCACGCCCAACGCCACCACGGGCAAGGTCGCGACCTTGACGCCAATGCCCATGAACGCCATCAGCGCGTTGCCCAGCACCGAGGTCAGCACCAGCGGCAGCACGATGCACAAGGTCGCTGCCCAGGAGCGGAAGGTGATCATGCACATGGTGGCCACGCACAGGTACACCAGGATCAGGATGGTCAGTTCCGACTGCTTGATCACCTCGTTGGTGGCCGCCTCGATCCCGGCGTTACCGGCGGCGAGGATGAACTCCAGACCCTCCTTGTTGTTTTCCTTGGCGAAGTCCTGCACCGCATGTACCGCGCGGTCGAGGGTTTCGGCCTTGTGGTCGTTGAGGAACACCAGCACCGGCGCCAGGGAGCAATTGTTGTTGTACAGGCCATCAGCCCGGGCGATGGAATTGTTCAACACGTCGGGATTACGCGACAGGGTTTCCCATTTCAGGTTGCCCTCGTTCATGCCCTTGATCATCTGCTTGGATACCGTCACCAGCGAGATCGCCGACTGCACACCCTCGGTGTTCTGCATCTTCCACATCAACTGGTCGATGGGCGCCATGGCTTCATAACGCGAGCAACCCTCTGCCTTGGTCTTGACCATCACCACCAACACATCGGAGCTGGTGGAGTAGTTGCTGATGATGAAGTTGTTGTCCTTGTTGTAGCGCGAATCCGGGCGCAGTTCCGGCGCGCCTTGGTCGAGGTCGCCGATCTTGAGGTTCTGGCTGTACCAGAGCCCGCCACCGAAGGCGATCAATGCAAGCAGAATCGATACCGGCGCCACTTTGGCGCTGGCGAATCTGGACAGCAGGCGCCAGAACGGATGCTCGCGGTGCGCATCTTTCTTGCTCTTGGCGATCGCCCGCTGGCTGATGCCGACGTAGGAGATCGCCACCGGCAGCAGGATCAGGTTGGTAAACACGATCACCGCCACACCGATCGAAGCGCCGATCGCCAACTCGCGGATGACGCCGATGTCGATGATCAGCAGCGTGATGAAACCCACCGCATCAGCGAGAATTGCGATCATCCCCGGCAGGAACAGTTGGCGGAACGTGCGGCGTGCTGCCGTCAGCGCGTTATCGGCCTCACTGGATTGCAGCGCGATACCGTTGATTTTTTGCACACCGTGGGAAATACCAATGGCGAAAATCAGGAACGGCACGAGCATCGAGTACGGATCGAGACCAAAGCCGAAAAAGTGCATCAGCCCCAGTTGCCAGACCACCGCCACCAGTGTCGTGCTCAACACCGCGATGGTGCTGCGCAGGCAATGGGTGAACCACAGCAGCAGAATCAGTGTGATGACGAACGCGATCCCGAAGAACATCACGACCATCACCAGCCCGTCGATCAGGTCGCCGACCTTCTTGGCAAAACCGACAATGTGGATCTTGACGTTGGGGTTCTGCGCTTCGAACTTGTCGCGGATCTTGTCTTCGAGTTCATGGGAGAACTTGCGGTAGTCCAGGGCCAGTAACTTGCCCTGGTCCTGTGGATCCGGGTAGGACTCCAGCAGCGGAATATCGACGATGCTCGACTTGAAATCATTCGCCACCAGGCGTCCGACCTGGCCGGACTTGAGCACGTTGTTGCGCAACTGGTCGAGGCTCTCCGGCGAGCCGTTATAGCTCTGCGGGATCACCTCACCACCGGCGAAGCCTTCTTCGGTCACTTCGGTCCAGCGGACGCTGGGGCTCCATAACGACTTGAGGCCCGAACGGTCGACACCGGAGATATAGAACACCTCGTCGTTGATCTGGCGCAGGGTCTCCATGTAGGCCTGGGTGAAGATGTCACCGTCCTTGGCCTCCACCGAGATGCGCACCGTGTTGCCCAGGTTGGCCAGGTCATTGCGGTGCTCCATCATTTTTTCGATGAAGGGGTGCTTGAGGGGAATCATCTTTTCAAAACTGGTGGAGGGGCGAATCAAGGTCGCCTGCCAGAACAGGAAAATACTCACCAGCAGGCAGATGACAATCACTGCCGGGCGGTTGTTGAAGATCAGGCGCTCAAGGAGGGTCGCTTTATCGTTGTGATGACTGCTCATTCTTTACCCGCCCTTATTATTGTTTTACGAGTTCTGCGCCAGTCGGCGTGGCAACACGAACGCCACCCTGCCCGGCTAGAATCAGGTTGCCATTGCCCGCCGCCGTGACGGACGACAGCGAAATGCGGTCCGGACGATTGAACACACTGAACGTCACGCCGTCGTCATGGCTGACCACCACGCTGCCGCCGTTGCCGACGACGACAAGGGTGCCGTCCTCGAGCAACGTGGCGCCCGACAGGCCAAACTCCAACGCCCCACGCGTTGCGTTCAACTCCACCTGCTCCCAGGTGCTGCCGAAGTCGGTGGAACGGTAAAGGTTGCCACGCAGGCCGTAGGCCAGCAGAGTCTGCGGCTGGGCGGTACCGATCACGCCAAACAGCGAGCCCTCATAGGGGCCTTCGAGTTTTTCCCAGGTCTGGCCGTCGTCGCTGGAGCGGAACATGCTGCCCTGCTCGCCAACAATGAACAGCCCGGCGTCCTTGATCCGGGCGATGGCGTTGAGGTGATATTGGTCTTCGTTGTCGAGGCGGTCGCTGACGTCCTCCCAGGTCTTGCCGCCGTCGGTGGTTTCGATCAACGCCCCGTAGGCGCCGACGGCCAGGCCGTGGTTGGCATCCTTGAACCAGACATCGAGCAGCGGCGCTTCGCGCTTGAGGTCCTGGTATTGCTGGGTCCAGGTGGCGCCGCCATCGGTACTGGCAAGAATCTGCGCATCATGGCCCACCGCCCAGCCATGTTTGTCATCGACGAAAAACACCGCCGTGAGCAACTGCCGGGTGGGAACTCTGGCTTGAGTCCAGGTGCTGCCCTGGTCATCGGAATAGAGGATGTGCCCACGGTCACCGACCGCCACCAGGCGCGAACCGGCATGGACCACATCGATCATCAGGCCCTTGGCGGCCTTGGGGGATTCAATCGCGAACGCCGGCGGTGCGGCGGCGTCACTGGCTGCCAGCACCGGTACCGACAACGCAACACCGGCCAGCAACGAGAGCGCTGTGGCCAGCATCGCAACCTTGCGTGCGGCGCGTGGGCGGCAAACAACCCAACCCCTGACAGGCTCACTCATAGACCTTCTCCCATTTATTATTGTTAGGGGCTTTCCCAGGCGCTGAAACCTGCAATCTAGAGCGCCTGGAGGAAGCAGGGGCCATCCTATCGGGCTTTCGAATCGTCTGACAATCGGCGCTACGTTATCTTTTGTTAACTGGCAGCATTTGGCCGTGCGCTGAATATAGCCCCATCATTTCCGTTGATTGGTCCTACACCCTGCACAGGAATAGTCCGAGAATGAATTTTTATTCCACATATTGAGTTTTAGGAATTTTTATTCCATTAATACCGTTCCCGAAAACAATAATTCAAAGGACCACGGCTATGCGTGAACTCGGAATCGGCTTGATTGGCACAGGTTTCATGGGCCGCGCCCATGCATTGGCATTCAATAATGCCCGGGCGGTCTTCGAATTGCCCGTCACCCTCAAGCTGGCCGCCCTGGCCGACGCCGACACCGAACGCGCCCAGGCCTGCGCCACCGCCTGGGGGTTTGCCCAGGCCCATGGTGACTGGCAAGCGTTGATCAACGATCCCAAGGTCGACGTGGTGGCCATCACCACCCCCAACCATCTGCACTACCCCATGGCCATGGCGGCAATTGCCGCGGGCAAAGCGGTGTATTGCGAAAAACCCCTGGCGGTCAGCCTGGAACAAGCCGACGCCATGCGCCTCGCCGCCAACACCGCCGGAGTGGTGACACGGGTCGGCTACAACTACCAGCACAACCCAATGATCGTTCTGGCGCGGCAGATGATCGCCAGGGGCGAGCTCGGCGACATCATCAGCTTCCAGGGCGAGTTCAGTGAAGACTTCATGGCTGACCCCGCATCCCCCTGGTCATGGCGCTGCGAAGTCGCCCATGCCGGCGGCGCGCTGGCGGACCTGGGCAGCCATCTGCTGTCAATGGCGCATTACCTGGTGGGCGATGTGGTCAGCGTGTGTGCCGATACCCATACCGTGCACGCCCGGCGCCCTGTCGCCTCCGGCAGCGGCGAGCAGAGGGGCATTGCGGTGGATGACCAGGTGCATGCACTGCTGCGGTTTGCCAATGGCGCGCGCGGCACAGTCAGCAGCAGTTGGCTCAAACATGGCTACAAGAACCACCTGAGTGTCGAGATCAGCGGCACGCTCGGTACCCTGGCATTCGACCAGGAGCGCTTGAACGAGCTGCGCCTGTTCCGCGTCGGCCAGGACGGTTTCCAACGCTTGCTGGCCGGCCCTGCCCTGCCCGGCTACGCGGCGTTCAGCCCGGCGCCTGGTCACCAGTTGGGCTACAACGAGTTGAAGACACTGGAAGTGCAAGAGTTGATCATGGCCGTGGCCGGCCAAGGCGCAGATGGCACTGACTTTGAAGCGGCATGGGCGGTGGAGCGGCTGGCGACGGCAATCCGTATCGCGGCGAAAGAAGAACGCTGGGTCAGCGTGAACGCGGTCTGAAAGGTAGAGGGAGCAGGCTCCCTCGCACTTTCAGCTCACCGCCGGTCTCGAGTCAGCGCAAGGCCCGGCGCAGCACTTTACCCACCGTGGTCTTGGGCAACTCGATGCTGCGGAACTCCACGTACCTTGGCACCTTGTACCCCGTCAGGTATTCGCGGCAATGGGCAAGGATCTGTTCCTGGGTCAGGTTCGGGTCTTTGCGCACCACGATGATCTTCACCTTTTCCCCTGTCACCGGGTCTTCCACGCCGATGGCCGCTACCTCGGCTACGCCCGGGTGCAGCGCCACCACGTCTTCGATTTCATTGGGATATACGTTGAAGCCCGATACCAGAATCATGTCTTTCTTGCGGTCGACCAAGCGGATATAGCCACGCGCATCCATCACACCGATATCGCCGGTGGACAGCCAGCCTTCGTCATCCAGCACCTCGGCGGTCTCCTTGGGCCGCTTCCAGTAACCCTGCATCACCTGCGGGCCACGCACTTGCAGTTCGCCTTGTTCGCCGATCTCGGCGAGCTCGCCGTCCTCGCGAATAAAGCGCACCCAGGTCGATGGCAGCGGCACGCCGATGCTGCCGGTGAACTCCATTTCGCGCATGTGCGCAATGTCGATGGGGCTGATGCTGACCACCGGCGAACATTCGGTGAGGCCGTAGCCTTCAATGATCGGCAACCCGGTGACTTCCTTCCAGCGCTTGGCCACGGCCGTGTGAGTGGCCATGCCGCCGGCGATCACCATGCGCAACGCGGAGAAATCCCGTGCGCAGAACTCCTTGTTCTCCAGCAAGCCATTGAACAGCGTGTTGACCCCGGCAATCCCGTTGAAACGCTCTTTGCGCAGAATCATCTGCACCCGCTTCACATCCCGCGGGTTGGCGATCAGGATGTTGCGCCCGCCCAGGCACATGAACATCAAGCAGTTCACCGTCAGGGAAAAGATGTGGTACAGCGGCAGCAAAGTGACGTTGGTTTCCTGCCGACTCTGGTCCAACTGGTCACCGACCCAGGCCTTGGCTTGCAACAGGTTGGCGATGATATTGCGATGGCTGAGCATCACGCCCTTGGCGTCGCCGGTCGTGCCGCCGGTGTACTGCAGGAAGGCCAGGTCGTCGAGGGCCATCGCCACCGGAAAATGCTGCTGTGCCCGCCCCTGCCGCAGCACCTGATTGAAACGCAGCGCCCCCGGCAGCTTGAAGGCCGGCACCTGCTTCTGCACGCTGCGCAGGATGAAGTTCATCGCCGCGCCCTTAAAAGTACCGAGCAAGTCGCCGATGGCCGCCACCACCACGCGTTTGACGCGACTGCCGTCGATGACCTTTTCCAGGGTGTGGGCGAAATTTTCGAAGATCACTACGGTTTCGGCCTCGCTGTCCTTGAGCAGATGCTTGAGCTCATGGGAGGTGTACAACGGGTTGACGTTGACCACCACCGCACCGGCCAGGATCGTGCCCAACAGACAGATCGGATATTGCAGGCAGTTGGGCATCATCAACGCCACGCGGTCGCCCTTCTTCACGCCCTGGCCCTGCAGCCACGCGGCAAACGCGATGCCTTGCACCTGCCAGTCGGCGTAGGTCATCTCGGTGCCGATGCTGACGTAGGCGACCCGTTCGCGGAATTTTTCCAGGTGCTCCAGGAACACCTCGCGCAGCGACGGGTAGTCCTCAATACCCGCGTCGATGTCTGCCGGCACGCCGGGCAGGTAAGCGTTCAACCAGACCCGTTCGGTTTGTTCCAGGCTTACAGCGTTCATGGCAGTCTCCTTGTTGTTGTTTTTGACAGCACTACTTTTCGACGATGGCAGTAATGCCCAGCCCGCCCGCCGCGCAAATCGAAATCAAACCGCGCCCGCCGCCGTTCTGATCGATCATTTTGGCCAATGCCGCCAACTGCCTGCCGCCCGTGGCGGCAAACGGGTGGCCGCAGCCCAGCGAGCCGCCGTTGACGTTCATCCTGGCGCGATCAATAGGCCCCAGGGGCGCCGCCAAGCCTAGACGCTCACGGCAGTAATCGGCGTCTTCCCAGGCTTTCAGGGTGCACAACACCTGGGCGGCAAAGGCTTCGTGGATCTCAAAGAAGTCAAAGTCGGCAAAGCTCAGCCCCTCACGCTGGAGCATGCGTGGCACGGCATAGGCCGGCGCCATCAACAAGCCTTCGGTGCCATCGACGAAGTCCACCGCGGCGGTCTCGCCGGTGCGCAGGTAAGCCAGCACCGGCAGGCCATGCTCGGCCGCCCAGGCTTCACTGGCCAGCAGCACCACCGAAGCACCGTCCGTCAATGGCGTGGAGTTGCCTGCCGTGAGGGTGCCGTTCTGGCGGTCATACGCCGGGGCCAGGCCGGCGAGTTTTTCCAGGCTGGTGTCGGCGCGCAGGTTGTTGTCCCGCGTGAGGCCTCGGTGGGGGCTGATCAAATCGTCGAAAAAGCCACGTTTGTAAGCCGCGTCCAACCGCTGATGGCTGGTGAGGGTCAGCTCATCCTGGGCCAGGCGCTTGATCTGCCAGCGCTTGGCCATTTCTTCGCAGTGCTCGCCCATCGACAAACCGGTGCGCGGCTCACCATTGCGCGGCAGCAACGGCTTGAAGAACATCGACGGGCGTACCTTCAGCAACGCCTTGACCTTGTTGCCCATGCTTTTGGCACGGTTGGCCGCGAGCAGGGTATGACGCAACGACTCATTGATGCCGATGGGCGCGTCGGAGGTGGTGTCGGAGCCCCCGGCAATGCCTGCTTCGATCTGGCCCAGGGCGATTTTATTGGCCACCAGCAAGGCGGCTTCCAGGCCGGTGCCGCACGCTTGCTGCACATCGTACGCAGGTGTTTCAGGCGAAAGCGTGGTGGAGAGCAGCGACTCACGCGCCAGGTTGAAGTCCCGCGAATGCTTGATCACCGCCCCCGCGGCGAATTCGCCCAGACGCCGGCCATGCAGGTTATAGCGGTCGACCAGGCCTTGCAGGGCCGCCACCAGCAGATCCTGATTGCTGTCGTGGGCATACACCGTGTTGGAGCGGGCGAACGGAATGCGGTTGCCGCCGATAATCGCCACGCGGCGGGTCGGGGCCGGGTTGAAGCTGTAATCACTCATCGACAGGTCTCATTCCAGATAAACAAGCCACGCATATGGGGTTTATCACCCGCGAAATTGCGCACTTCGAACTCACGGCGTGGGCCGGTCACGGGGCGGCTCCACAGGGCGACCTGGCCGGGCAGGAAGATCGGCAGCTTGAAATCGCAATGGGCTTGCGCCTGATCCACGCCACCGGGAGGTTGCTGGGCGGCCAGTGCTCGACCCAGGGTCCACATGCCATGGGCGATGGCGCGTCGGAAGCCGAACAGCCTGGCACCGATCACCGAGGTGTGAATCGGGTTGAAGTCCCCCGATACCTTGGCAAAGCGTCGGCCCAGGTCGGCGGGCAGCACCCAGCGCTGAGTACGCAACAGGCCGTCTTCCTGCAACGGCAACACGTCGTCCCACGGCTCGCCAACGGGGTTGCTCACGTCGCGGCGCAGGTACAGGCTGTCGCTCTCCCACACCAGGGTGCCCGCACTGTAGGCGCGGGTGGCGATGCTCAGCGCCTGGCCCTTGGCGTGGGCGACCCAGCGCTCGCAGTACACTTCCAGGCGCAGGGCCTGGCCTTCCTCCAACCGCTGATGCTGACGAATGCGATTAGCCAGGTGCACCATGCCGCTGGCCGGGTACGGGAAGCTCGGCCGAGTCAGCAGCATCAAATGCAAGGGAAACGCCAGCACGTGGGGATAAGACAGCGGCACGCCCTGCTCGCGGCGAAAACCACAGGCGCGACCGTAGGCGGCAATGCCGTTGGCCGACAGCTCCACGGCCGAGCGCACCAAGCGTGCCTTGGGCAGCAACGGGGCGCCATCAAGCTTGGGTTTGCGCAGGGCGCGCACGCCGTCCAGCAACAATTGGGTGCGCGTCGGCGGTGGGTCGATGATCTGCGTCACGTAGTCCATGGCTCAAGCTCCCAGCAGGCTTTGCCCGCACACACGTACGACTTGGCCGTTGACTCCACCGGACGCCGGGTGTGCCAGCCAGGCGATGGTCTCGGCGACATCAATCGGCTGGCCGCCCTGGGACAGCGAGTTCATGCGTCGCCCGGCTTCGCGAATCATCAGTGGGATCTTCGCCGTCATCTGGGTTTCGATGAACCCGGGTGCGACTGCGTTGACCGTGATCTGCTGCGCGGCCGCCCGTGCCGCCAGGCCTTGCACCAGGCCGATGACTCCTGCCTTGGAGGTGGCGTAATTGCTTTGCCCCAGGTTGCCGGCAATCCCGGATATCGATGAAACGCACACGATCCGCCCGCCCGGGTTCAGGCCCTGGCTTTGCAGCAATGCTTCACTGAGTTGCAGCGGGGCTTGCAGATTGACCGCCAGCACCTCGCGCCAGGCGGCTTCGGTCATCTTGGCGATGGTCTTGTCGCGGGTGATCCCGGCGTTGTGCACCACCACGTCAAAGGCACCGTATTGGCTGGCATGGGCCTGCAGTAACGCGGCGGCATCGGTGGCGGTAATGTCCAGCGGCAAGGCCGATCCGTTGACACGGGCGGCCGCCTGTTGCAGTGCTTCCTGGGCCTGGGGCACGTCGACACACACCACATGGGCGCCATCGCGGGCCAGCACTTGGGCAATCGCCAGGCCGATACCCCGGGAAGCGCCGGTGACCAAGGCACGGCGACCGGCGAAAGGTGTTTCCCAGTTGACGCTGACGTGCCCTTCCACCGGCTTTTCAAGGCGTACCACTTGCCCCGACACATAGGCCGAGCGGCGCGAGAGGAAGAAACGCAGGCTGCTGTCCAGTGCCTCTTCGGCCCCCGGCGCCACGTAAATCAATTGCACGGTGATCGCCCGCCGCAGTTCCTTGGCCAGTGAACGCACCAACCCTTCCAGGGCACGTTGGGCGATGGCTTGGGGCAAATCGCTGCAATATTCCGGCGCGGTGCCGAGCACCACGACGCGACCGTGCTGGCCGAGGCGCTTGGCGTTAGCGTGGAAGAACAGGTAAAGCTCATCGAGTTGCTGAACATCCACCACGCCACTGGCGTCGAACACCGCACCTTGCACCTTGAGTGTGGACGGCGCCTTGAGGGTCGCCGGGGTGGCGGCGACCGTGTCGGTGGCGCTGAAGATCTGTTGCACCTGTGAGGCCAGGCGCCCTGCCCCGGCGATGATCACCGGGTTGGCCAGGCCTGCCTGGCCGCTGCGATGGCGTTGCAGCGGCAACGGTTGCGGCAGGCCGACGGCCTGGGCCAGACGCCGTCCCCAGGAAGAATTGACGAACGAAAGGTAGCTGTCACTCATAAAGGTACTCACTCACATGCCCTGTAAACCCGGCCCCTTGTGGGAGGGGCTTGCCCCCTCCCACATCGACCGTGCTTCGCCTAGTTGACCGAGGCGTCTTCGTTTTGGGTGGTGCGGCGCTTGGTCTTGGGTTCCAGCGCTTGCTGGCGCTGCTGCAATGCCTCCAGCAAACCAAAGTCCTGCGGGAAGTCGTCGACCTGGATGCCGTGGTCGGCGTACTCCACATAACGCCCCAGCAAGGCGTCTTCATCGTCGCTGATCAGGTCCAGTGCCCGCGCCTTGACGCGCCAGCCGGTAAACGCCGTGGTAGAAATCGGCATCGGCTCGATCAAGCCCTGCTTGACGGCAGACTTGAGCCGGGCGTCGATCAGCTCGACCTGCGGCAGCAAACGGAAGCCCAACTCGCCATAAGCCAGCTTGTCGATTTCCGGCCGAGGAATGTAGGAATTAGCCAGCAGGCGGTCACGGGTTTCGCCGGGGGTCTGCACCACGTCAGCGACCTGGGCGAGCAAACGGTCCGACGGTTTACGCAGGGGGATACCGAACGGGAAACTCAAACCCCGCACCACGCTGGCGGCGACTTTGGACGGGTAGTTATCGAGCACTTCGGCCAAGGCTTCGTGAGCGCGCAGCAACGCATCCTGGGCCGCCCAATGCACCAATGGCAGGTCGGCCTGGGGCCGGTCATCATCCTCGAAGCGCTTGAGCACGCAGGACAGGATGTACAGCTGCGACAGAATATCCCCCAGGCGCCCGGTGATGCTTTCCTTGCGCTTGAGTGCCCCGCCCAGCACCCCCATGGAAATGTCCGAAATCAACGCCAGCACCACCGACAGCCGATTGGCCTGACGGTAGTAAGACGCAAGCGCCGGCTCGGTCCGGGCCGGTGCCGAAATCAGTCGCCCACCCGTCAGCGCATGCACCGCGGCGCGTACGGTGTTGGCCAGTACAAAGCTCACATGGCCGAACATCGCGCTGTCGAAGTCTTCCAGCGCCTTGCGCCGGTCCGGGTTGTGCGCCGCTTCCATCTCGCGGAACACGTAGGGATGGCAGCGGATCAGGCCCTGGCCGAAGATGATCAGGCAGCGGGTCATGATGTTCGCGCCCTCCACCGTGATCGCAATCGGGCTTTGCTGGTAGGCGCGGGCCAGGAAGTTGTTCGGCCCCATGCAGATGCCCTTGCCGGCGACGATGTCCATGCCATCGTTGACAATCATCCGCGCACGTTCGGTGACGTGGTATTTGGCGATGGCGGAAATGACCGACGGCTTCTCGCCGGCATCCAGGGACGCGACCGAGACCTTGCGCACGGCATCACAGGCATACAAATGCCCGGCCATCCGCGCCAACGGTGCCTGCACGCCTTCGAACTTGCCGATGGGCAGGCCGAACTGCTTGCGCATCGCTGCATAGGCGGTGGTGCCGCGCACCGCGACCTTGCCCAAGCCCACGTTGGCCGATGGCAAGGAAATCGCGCGGCCGGCGGCCAGGCATTCCATCAGCATGCGCCAGCCGTTGCCGACCTGCTCGCGCCCGCCGATAACCCACTCCAGGGGAATGAACACATCCTTGCCGGTGGTAGGACCGTTCTGGAATACGGCGTTGAGTGGCCAGTGGCGTCGACCGCTGTTCACGCCCGGATGGGAGGTAGGAATCAGTGCGCAGGTAATGCCCAGCGAACCCGGTTTGCCGAGCAGCCCGTCCGGGTCTTCGGCGCGAAACGCCAGGCCGAGCACTGTAGCGATAGGGCCGAGGGTGATGTAGCGCTTGTCCCAGGTCACCTTGAAACCCAGCACTTCCTCGCCTTCATGCACGCCTTTGCAGACGATCCCCAGATCCGGAATCGCCCCGGCGTCGGAGCCCGCATACGGGCTGGTCAGCGCAAAGCAGGGGATGTCTTCGCCCCGCGCCAGCCGTGGCAAGTAGTAATTACGCTGGGCGTCGGTGCCGTAGTGCAGCAGCAATTCCGCCGGGCCGAGGGAATTGGGCACCATCACCGAAATCGCCGCCGCCGAGCAACGCGTCGATAGCTTCATCACCACTTGGGAGTGGGCGTAGTGGGAGAAGCCTTTGCCGCCGTACTGCTTGGGAATGATCATGCCGAGGAACCCGGCATCCTTGGTGTACTGCCAGCCTTCCGGGGACATGTCCTGCCAGATCTGGGTGGTTTCCCAGTCGTTGGCGATGTCGCACAGGGTTTCGACCTCGTTGTCGAGGAAAGCTTGTTCTTCGGCACTGAGCCGGGCCGGCGCGGCTTTGAGCAGGCGCGCCCAATTGGGCTTGCCGCTGAACAACTCGGCGTCCCACCACACGGTGCCGGACTCGATGGCTGCGCGCTCGGTGTCGGACATCGCCGGCATGATCGTACGGAACAGCTCCAGGGCCTTGCTCGACAATAAGCTGCGGCGCAGCGGCTTGATGGCCATCAGCAAGGCGGGCAACACCACCAGCACCGCCGCAACGGTGGCCCCAAACCCTGCCACCACGTTGAACAGGTAACCAATTGCCAGCCAGACGAGGCCAGCGCCAAGCCACAGAACGGCGGCGGCTTGTCGATATGCCAGGGCAATCGCTGCTGCGACACCCACCAATAACCAGATAACCATGGGGATACCTCTACTTGATTCAGGGCACGGCTGTTGCGCTGGCAGATCGAAATGAGCTGCGGCGTAAAGCCACACTACAAACTTGAAAAGATAAATTCAAATTTTGTTTTGAAATTTTTATTTAATGCGTTGCCGCAAAAAACCACGGCTGAGCGAGTCAGCCTTAACGATCAAAGGGATATGAAGGTGAAACGGGGTACAACGCACGCGTCAGCAACGTATGGCCGTGTGGAGCCAGGTAACCAGATGCGCTGGCTACCCTGCTCCACCGCTGTCTTGCGGGCGGCTTAGAACTTGTAAGTCGCCGACAAGCTGACCACATCTCCCGAAGACTCGGCCTGGCCGTCCAGCTGGGCCGCGCCGAGGCGATCCACGTTCTTGGTTCTCAGGTTGACCTTTTCCACAAACTGGTGCGAATACGCGGCGTCCACCGACAGGCCAGGGACGGCCTTGATGTCATAACCTGCACCGAACGACAGGAAGTAGCGATCACCGTCGGGAATCCGCGGGTCACGCGTGGAGTTGCGTGTCGGTGTCTGGTCGTAAGCCACGCCTGCGCGCAGGGTGAGTTCGTCGGTGGCTTTGAAGTCGCCGCCAATCGACGTCATCCAGGCGTTTTTGTAGTTGTAGGGAATGGCGACAATCGTCGAGCCCTCAGACTTGAGCGTCAGGTTCTGGAACGAAGACCATTCCGTCCACATAACACTCACGCCCATGGTCCAGCGGTCGTTGAATTGGTGGACCCAGTCCACCGCTGCGGTCGCCGGAATGTCCAGTTGAGTACTGGCATTCGCGCCATCCGGGAACAACTTGAGGCCCGGATAAGCCATTTCAACCAGTGTTTCGCCGTTCGGGCCAATCGGGTTGGTCATCGCGTTACGCCCGATGGCATCCGTGTAAATGTTGTATTTACCGGTCATCTTGTTTTTGATTTTGGCGTGATAGTTCAAGCCCAGTGTGTCTTGCAGCGTCGGCTTCCAGACAATGCCGGTGAACCATCCTACAGAACTGTTATCGACTTTCACGCGCATCAATGAATGCCCTACACCGGTTGGAAAACCAGTGCCTCCCAACCCGGGAGAGACATCCGCTGCCGCCAGCAAGTCAACGTTCTGGCTCACGAAGCCTTGGCTGCGCTGATAGATGACACCGGCACCGACCGAAAACTCGTCATTGACTTTGAACGAGAGGGAGCCTGTGAGGCCGACCGTTTCGATTTTGGTGTCGACCGCGAAATCTCGGAACTTTGAGTTTTCATTCCAGGTGGTTTTCATCCCCTGGGGTACAACCTGGCTCAAGCCAAAGGCGAAACGGTCGCCGATGGGAACGACCAGGAAACCGGTCGGCAGCCAGGCGGTGAAGCCGCCTTGCCCGCCATTGTTGGTATTGAGGGTAGGATCACCCAAAGTACCTTGATCATCCAAAACCGGGGTATTGGTCACCGGGTTGCCGTTGTGGTCAAAAGCCTGGCCGGAGTATTTGATCTTGACCCGCGCGTAATCGACCGTCTGCTGCGCAATGGTGGAGTCGATGAACGCCATTGCAGCCGGGTTGTTGTACGCCGCACTCGGATCGTTCTTGAACAGTGAACCGCCCCCGAATGCACGCCCCCAACCAGGTGCCCCGTAGGTAGGCGTGGAAAACCCGCCGGCCTGGACTGGCGCGGTGGTCATCAAGCCGCCTAGAAGGGCCAGTCCCAGTAACGTCTGAGCGTGTGGTTTCTTATTATTCATGCATTACTCCTTATTATTATCTACGCCCGGCCCCTGCCGGTAATCGATACCCGAACAGGCGCCTCTGACGAGGCGCCCGTGTGTACCGGGGTGATCAGCCCTCAGGAGTTACGACTTACGGGTTAACCGTCAGCGTAGGTGCCACCACGCTCAGGGAAACCACGGTGCAGTTGCCGGAAAGCGACTGGTTGGCCGCCGACAGGGTCTTGCTGCTTGGGTTCCACGCCACCGCAATGGTGGTCGGGCCGCAGTTGGTGGCAGGGATCGAGGAGATCTTGTAGCCAACGTTGGTCACGGTGCCGGTGGTACCCGTTGCAGCAGTCAGCACCCATGGCAGGTTGGTCAGTGTCGGCAAGGCGCAGAGGCCGCCGCCGGTCAAGGTGGCGCCATTGATCGAAGCCACGCCGCCGCTGACGTTACCGGTAAAGGTAATCCCACAGGTCACCGCAGCCCCGAAGGAAGATGGCGATTTAACTACGATGGTGCCGGCATTGGTGGAGAACGGACCGTCCGGAGCAACCGAAGCCGCACTCGCCATCGAAGCCGCGCCAAAGCACATTGCAAAAGAAGTTGCACAAACGAGGGTTTTCAAGCTTTTCATTGTTTTTCCTCACATGTTATGGCGAGTCAGTTCGCCAGGGGTAATGGCCATGAACGAGAGGTCACGGTGAAACTGCAGAACTTCCCTTTCCAGCCAAATTTCAATTCGATTACCGCTGCATCTTTTTTCGGTTTGTTTATTCGACAACTTTGAAGTTGGGCGGCATCTTGATCGACACCGCCTTGATCTTGCAGTCTTCGCCAATCGGCACATTGGCCGCTTCCAACTTACCGGTGGCGTTGTCCCAAGTACCGTCGGCTGTCGATGGACCGCACTTTCCGCCCAGGCCGAAGGCGTGGACATCCACGGCAATCTTCGACATGGAACCGCTTTGGGTGTCTTTGGCGACTAAGATCCAGGGCAAGTTGATAGCTTCGACACGGCTGCATTTAAGGCCACCATCGAATTCAACTTTATCGACATTCACGGAAGTGCCATCGGCCGCGACCTTGCCGGCCACCTTGATGGTACAGTCGGCGCTGATCAAGGCGCCCTTGGAAAAACTGATGGGGCCTTGGGCGGTAAAGGCGCTGCCCGCAGGCTCGATACGGGCAGCCTGGGCCTGGTGATAAACGATCAGGCCCAGGGCGGCCAGAATGATATGGCTGGTAAACTTGGCAGGTGCTTGCATGGTGTACGTCCTTCCCTTGAATTTATTTTTGTAGGGTCAAACCACTCACTTGCATTCAATCGGCAAACCTTGGGTAATCGGAACCTGCGCGATACACAGATCCCGAGTACACCCGACAACAGATTCATTCACATCAAAACGGCGTTGTACCGTTACCGTACTTTTCCAGGTACTTCAGGCGTTGCGACGGTTGAAGATTGCTCAGGCTGATGTCCCCGGCATAATGTTTTAATACCCGATGGTCCATGCGACGTCGCCACAAGTACGGCACATAGGCCCAGACAATCATGCTCGCGTATCCATAAGGAAGTTGCGGTGACTCATCAAAGTGACGCAGCGATTGGTAACTACGCGTCGGGTTGGCATGGTGATCGGAGTGCCGCTGCAATTGGAACAGAAAGATATTGGTGACAATCCGATTACTGTTCCACGAGTGCCGAGGCGAGCAACGCTCATAACGGCCATTGGGCAACTTCTGGCGTTTAAGCCCATAGTGTTCGACGTAGTTCACCACTTCGAGCAACGAGAATCCGTAGATGGCCTGGATGATCAGGAATGGAATGACCGCCGCACCCAGCCACACGATCATCGCCCCCCACAACACCACGCTGTACATCCACGCGCTGAGTACCGCGTTCTTCCAGTGCAAGGCCGGCAGGCCGAGTTTACGCAGGCGTTCACGCTCCAGGTTCCAGGCCGAACGGGCACTGAACCACACCGAGCGCGGCAGGAAAGCCCAGAAACTCTCACCCAGGCGCGAGCTGGCCGGGTCTTCAGGCGTGGCGACACGCACGTGGTGGCCACGGTTGTGCTCGGTGTAGAAGTGACCGTAGAACGTCGGTGCCAGAGTGACTTTGGCGAGGAAGACTTCCAGGGCGTTGGGTTTGTGCCCCAGTTCGTGGGCGGTGTTGATCGCGATCCCGGTCGCGGCGCCGGTGGACATGGCCATGCCCAGGTAAGTGAACCAGCTGACCTCGCCATGCAGTTGTGTACGTGCAGTGATGTAGCTGGCCGCATGGGACAACCCACTCGCCGGGTCCAGGTTACCGACGGCCTGCAACAGGCCACCCCGGATGATCCAGTCAATGCCCCCCGCGGCCAACCAACCGGTGATCACCACCGAAGCAATGACGAACAGCACACCGGTGTAGACAATCCAGCGGTAGTAGCTTTGGGATTCAAGGTGGCTGACGGCGGACTCGGGCGGGTTGCTGACATCTTCACCGAGCAGACCGTCGATCAACGGGATCAGGCCGAAGATCACCAGCACACCAACCCACCACAGTTGCTGTACGCCAGTGGTAATGGCCAGTGCGCCGGACAGCAATGGGGTTGCCAACGGCATGATGCCGAGCCACCACAGGTGGCGCTTGCCATCGGTCCAGACGCTCGGAGCAGCCAGGGACTGATTCATGGCAACCTCCGCACAAGACCGGAGGTCCGGGAGATAAATTCAGCGGCCAACAGGCTCACCGGGCGCTGACAGCTCCGGGAAACCAACCATGCGTTAAAAGGCGTTTTTTTCATTATTTTATTCGCTCTTAGGCATTTCAAAAATTGTTTCAAATTACACATTGAAATAATTTTTTTAAATAAATAGCGCGGAATCGTTAGGTCGTCAACTAGTTTCTAGGCGCCTTTCCGACGTGACCGGACAGTCTGTTTTTCGGCTCTATGGTCAGGTGTCTAGGGCAGGCATTGACGCCGCTGTACCGCGGGTTCGATTGCAAAATTATTTACTCGCCAGGGCAAACGGCGGATGCAGCACCGTGGCGCTTTCCGGTGGCCGGACACGCTTGGCAACCTGCTCCACCACCGCCACCACACGCTCGGTAGCGGTGATCGGCAACATATGGCCACGCCCTTCCACCACCTGCAGTTTCAGCCCGGGCACCTTGCTGGCCAGGGCCTGGCCATGCTTCTGGAAGTCGAGCACCTTGTCCCGGGCGCCATAGATCAGCCCAATGGGCAGGCTCAATTGCGGGTAGCGCTTGACCATTTCCGGCAGGTCATCGTTGACCCGGCCGATCTCGGTGGAGGCGGCGTAGAAGTTGTCGGGACGCATACCGAGCAACCCACCTCCGCGCGTGGCGAAGTCCGCCGGCGGGGCGTCCGGGGCGAACACGCCCTTCACCACCGCGCCCTTGGTCAGCAGCCCGATGGGCAGGGTCAGGGTGTGCGCCATCCAACGACGCAACCAGGCAGGGCGCACCGCCAATGACAGAAACACCGGAGGCAACATACGTTGAGGATGGGTCAGCGGTGCCACCAGGATCAGGCCGGAGACCGCATGGGGATGATCGAGCGCCAGCGCCAGGGAGATCGCACCGCCCAGGGAGTGCCCGAGCACCAGCGGTTTATCCAGGTCCAGCGTCTTGATGAACGCGGCGATTTGTCGAGCCTGGGCCGGCAGGTCCGACGCAGTGCCGCTGTGTCGGGTGGAATAGCCCGATCCCGGACGATCCACCGTGATCACCCGAAAACGCTCGCGCAACTGGCCGGATAAGGCGTAGGTCAGGTTACGACTGCTGCCCATCAGCCCGTGGATCATCACCAGCGGTGGGCCTTTGCCTTCCTCTACATAATGAAAGCGCTCGCCATCGACCTCCACGAAGCGCCCGTTGATCGGAACAGCCGCTTCAATACGCCGCGTCATCCAGGCGCTGAAGCCCCATAGCACCGCACTTGCACCTACAAACACACCCGCAGCGACAACCCATTCGACAGCCATAGCTCGGTCCTCTGCTTCCCTGCTGCTGGCGACCCGACCGGAATTGGTCAAGGCCTCAGCCATCGTCCACACCCTGGACCTAGACTTCATGCAGACCGTACTCGTCCGTCAGACAAGTCGTCTATGCGCAACAAGAGCCTAGCGTAGGCGATTTTTTCAGGTAGATTATTTAAAATCTTTTTTAAAATAATTAATTCAATTTTCCTTTGCAATGGTGTTCTATCCAAAACACACAACAAAAACAGGAGCACAACCAATGCCCACGAAGGACAAGCTATGAATGCCTGCAGCGACACTATCGACATCGCCATCATCGGCTCAGGTTTCGCTGGGCTGTGCATGGCGATCAAACTCAAGGAGGCCGGGATCACCGACTTCCTGGTTGCCGAGCAAGCCGAGACCCTCGGCGGTACCTGGCGTGACAACCATTACCCCGGCTGCGCCTGCGACGTGCAGTCCCACGTGTACTCATTTTCCTTTGCACCCAACCCGGACTGGACGCGGCAGTTCGCCCCGCAGCCGGAGATCCGTGCCTACCTGGAACAGTGCGCCCGGCGTTTCGAGCTGGCGCCATTCCTGCGTTTTGGCATGGGCCTGCAACGCGCGGAGTTCGATGAACAGCAGCAACGCTGGCAGCTCAGTTTCAGCAATGGCCGACACATCAGCGCACGGGTGCTGATATCGGGCATGGGCGGCTTGTCGCGCCCGGCGCTGCCGGATATTCCAGGACTGGAGAGCTTCAAGGGCACGCGCTTCCACTCGCAGCAGTGGGACCACGAGTATTCATTGCGGGGCAAACGCGTGGCGGTGATCGGCACCGGCGCCAGTGCCATTCAGTTCGTTCCGCAGATCGCGTCGCAGGTGGCTCATCTGGATCTGTTCCAACGCACGCCACCGTGGATCATGCCCAAACCGGACCGCGACATTTCGCGTGTTGAGCGCTGGGCGTTCAAGCATCTGCCGTTCACTCAGCGGCTGGTGCGCGGCGCGTTTTACTGGGCGCTGGAAGGACGCGTGGTCGGCTTCGCCCAGCACCCGCGCCTGATGAAAATGGTGCAGAAAATTGCCCTGCGCCACCTGCACAAACAAGTCACCCGCCCTTCCCTGCGCAAAATCCTGACGCCGGATTACACCATCGGTTGCAAGCGCGTACTGATCTCCAATGACTATTACCCGGCGCTCTCGCGCAGCAATGTCGAGGTGGTGACCCACAGCGTGCTGCGGATCGAAGCCGACGGCGTCGTCACCAGCGACGGCATCAAGCACCCGGCCGATTGCCTGATCTTCGGCACCGGTTTCCAGGCCACCGATCCGTTGCCACGGGACTGCATCATCGGCCGCAACGGGATCGACCTGATGGACACCTGGCGTGACGGTGCCCATGCCTACAAGGGCACCACCGTGCCGGGCTACCCGAACCTGTTCCTGATCGTCGGCCCCAATACCGGGCTGGGCCACAATTCGATGATTCTGATGATCGAGGCCCAGGTCACCTACATCCTCGATGCGCTCAAACAGATGCAGCGTCATCGCATCGCCACGGTGGACATCCAACCCGCCGTGGAAGAAGCCTACAACCGTCAGTTGCAGGACAAGCTCAAGCGCACCATCTGGAACACCGGTGGCTGCCAGAGCTGGTACCTCGACCCGCGCACCGGCAAGAACACCACCTTGTGGCCCGGTTCGACCTGGCGTTTCAGACAGGTGACCCGGCAGTTCGCCCTCAAGGATTACGCCATCCATCCAATGCCGGTCAGCCAGTCACCCACCCCGGTTCCGGCGCCCCATTCCAGCGCAGAAGGCAGCTTGTCATGAAGTCATTCAACGGCCGCGTGGCGGCAATTACCGGTGCGGCATCCGGCATGGGCCGCGCATTGGCCCTGGCCCTGGCGCGGGAAGGCTGTCACTTGGCGCTTGCGGATAAAAACAGCCAGGGCCTGGAACAGACGCTGGCGCTGATCCAGACCTCGATCTCGTCGCCGGTAACGATCACGACCCAGGTGCTGGACGTATCCGACCGTCAGGCGGTGGAGGAATGGGCCGCACGCTGCGTCGCCGACCACGCCCAGGTCAACCTGATCTTCAATAATGCCGGAGTGGCATTGTCGAGCACCGTGGAAGGCGTGGATTACGCCGACCTGGAATGGATCCTCAACATCAACTTCTGGGGCGTGGTGTACGGCACCAAGGCGTTCCTGCCACACCTCAAAGCCAGCGGTGACGGGCATGTGATCAACACGTCCAGCGTGTTCGGCTTGTTCGCCCAGCCCGGCATGAGCGGCTACAACGCCTCCAAGTTCGCCGTGCGCGGCTTCACCGAAGCCTTGCGCCAGGAACTCGACCTGCAGCGTTGCGGCGTCTCGGCCACCTGCGTACACCCCGGCGGCATTCGTACCGATATCTGCCGCAGCAGCCGCATCGACGCCAACATGACCGGGTTTCTCATCCACAGCGAACAGCAGGCCCGCGCCGACTTCGAAAAGTTGTTCATCACCGACGCCGACCAGGCGGCAAAAGTGATTCTGCAAGGCGTGCGCAAAAACAAGCGCCGCGTGCTGATCGGCCGCGACGCCTATTTCCTCGACCTGCTCGCCCGCTGCCTGCCGGCGGCCTATCAAGCGCTGGTGGTGTTTGCCAGTAAACGCATGGCGCCCAAACCACGCGCGCCGGTATTTGAAACCAACGACGAGCCTCGTCACTGAACAGGAGAACGCACCATGCTGCCGATCCGTCGCGACATCCGCTTTGCCTTGCCCGCCGAGCGCATCAAGAACTGGCATGAACAAGGCCCGTTCATCACCCACTTCTTCAACGCCTTGTCACTGCTGTTTCCCCAGGGTGAACTGTTTTTCATGGACAGTGTGCGCCACTACCGCTCACAGATTGACGATCCTGCCCTGAAGGCCGAGATTCAAGGGTTTATCGGCCAGGAGGCGATGCACAGCCGCGAACACGTGGCCTACAACGATCTGCTGCAAGCGGCCGGGTTGCCGGCACACACCCTCGACCGCCGTCTCAAGTTCATCCTGGATCTGCAAAAAAAACACATGCCGCCCTCGTTCAACCTGGCGGTGACCATTGCCCTTGAGCACTACACCGCGATGCTCGCCGAGATTCTGCTGAGCGACCCGTCGCGTTTTGGCGACTCGCTCCAGGGCTACCAGCAGATGTGGTACTGGCATGCCCTTGAGGAAACCGAACACAAGGCGGTGGCGTTCGACGTGTGGAACACGGTGATCAAGCCCGGCCCGCTGCGTTACCTGCTACGCACCGGCACCATGCTCACCACCACCGCGCTGTTCTGGCTGGTGGTGTTTGATTTTCACCTGCGCCTGCTACTGGCCGATCGCACATCGGGCGGGCATCTGAAGGGTTTCTGGCGCATGCTCAAGTTTCTGTATGGCCCCAAAGGGGTGTTCCCGCGCATGGTGCGACCATGGCTGCATTATTTCAAACCTGGCTTTCATCCCTGGGACCACGACAATCGTGCGCGCCTGGCGGGCATCGATAACCTGCTCGATGAGATAGATCGCACCCGGCGCGGTTACGAGTCGGCCTAGGCCTGCGCCAAGGCTTCGCGTTCGCGCACGAAGTACGGCACCCGGTCGCCGGGCAGCGCTTTACTGAAATACCAGCCCTGGATAAACAGCTCGGTGCCGGTATTCAAAAAAGCCAACTGCTCGGCGGTCTCCACGCCCTCGACCACCACGCCCAGGCTCAGCGCCTCGCAGAAGCGCAACATACCGGTCAGCACCTGAGCGCCCTTGGGGTCGCTTTGGGCGACCACAAAACTGCGATCGATCTTGATGAAATCCACGGGAAACTGGTGCAGATAACTCAACGCCGAAAACCCGGTGCCAAAGTCATCGAGATAGACCTTGGCTCCGATCGATTGCAGCTTCTGGATGGTCTGGCGCGTAGCCTGGATATCACCGACCAACGCGTCCTCAGTAATTTCCACCGACACTCGCCCATGGGCCTGTGCAAGGATTTGCACCAGGCGATCACCATAGGCGGCGTGTGTCAGGGTCGAGCTGGAAACGTTAATGGTCATCGGCAATTCAAAGCCAACCCTCTTCCACTGCTGGTACTGGCGCACGGCCAGGGATGCCACCCATACATCCACATCCGGCATGAGCCGTGCCTGCGCCAGCCATTGCAGGAACTCCCAGGGTGAATGCACCGTGCCTTGGCTGTCCCGGGCGCGCATCAAGGCTTCGCAACCGGTGCACAGGCCGGTACGGATGGAGATTTGGGGCTGGAACTCCAGGTAGAACTCGTAATCGCTGATCTGCTGAATCCGGCTGAACTCGACGGCCTGGCGTGCCGCGCTGCGATGGGATGCCAGCACCGGGTCGAGTTCCAGCAAGCGGCCTTTTTCTTCGAGACCGCGAAAGGTCATGTCCAGGGACTTGAGGTACACCGTACCGCTCTCGCTGGACTGGCGATGCAGTGCGCGCACATAGGGCGCGTACACCAGGGTCCCGAGCCCCAGAAGTGCCAGTTGCAACACCACCGCGGCTATGTCGCCATGGGTACTCAGGTAGGCATTGAGCAATACCGGTGCGGTAAGCGGCACGCTGGCCACCGCCGGCGCCACCCAGCCCACCTGTACCACCGCCAAGGCCACCATGGCATTGAGCGCCGGCACCAGCAGGAACGGGATGAACAGACGTGGGTTGAGGATGATCGGCAACCCAAACAACAGCACCTCGCTGACGTTGAATAACGACAGCGGTAAGCTGGCAATCGCCAGCAACCGCATGGTGTGGCTCTTGGAAAACAGCAGGATCGCAAACAACAGGCACAACGCCGCGCCCGAGCCGCCGATAAACGCGAAACACCCCAGCAAACCACTGTTGAGCAGGTATCGGCTCGGCTCACCCGCCGCCAGCGATGCGCCGTTGAGCACCACGGCCTGGTCGAGTACATCGAACAGCGGCTGCATGGCATAGACACCGTGTATGCCGAAAAACCACAACAACGAATTCATCAAGGTCACGAACAATCCGCTGCCGTAGGGGGTCTGCAGCACATCGAGCACCTGAGGCCCCTGAAGCTGCATAACATAGGGAATCTGCAGCAGCGACGACAACACCAACACCAGTGACAGCGCAGTGATCGCGCCAGGCACCACCATGTTGATAGTCCCTTTGAGGTTGTGCCCGACCAGGTCCTCGTTGACCAGGCGCGTCCAACGAAAGCGGTGCAACCAGGCGATGGCGGGCACGTTGATCAAGGGTGACGCAATGGCAATGAACAGCACGAAGGTGGCCGAAGCCCGGGGATAATCGCGCAGGACGAAGGTGGCCACGACCACGTGGGCAAGGCACAGGAAAGCGACCGGCAATTGGGGTAGGCGATACTGAATCGCCAGCATATACCCGATGGACGCGGCGACCAGCAGTGGGATGACCGCGCTGATCTGGTTATGCAACCCCGCCAGAAAGCCCACGACCTGTGGGTCGAGCCCCAGCACACTGGCGCATTCGGACAGGATCAGGAAGCCGGCAGACACCAACAGGCACGGCAGGATCCACAACAATCCCTCACGGATCGCCCGCAACGACTCCGTACTGGCCAGGGCCGCCAGGCGCTGAGTTAGGAAAAGCTTGAACAGCGTTTGCGCCATGACCTGTCCCTCTGCCTGTCACTCGCTGCAACGCTACACGTCCTGATAGCGGGAGCGAAAGCTTTTTGCCACTTTCCAGGGGGGTTTGGGCGGCAGATATCCCCTTGCTACGCTAATCGGCAGATGAATAATAGGAACTTTCCGACGTAACCTGCCCCCTAAGCTGATCTGAGTCGGTATCATCCGCGGCTTTCTGCGCATTGATGGATGCTGCAGCCAGGGTGAAACCCGGGCTACCCACTCAGGGATGCGGTCTAGAACGGAAGCAGGTACTCAGGAGAAGGCTTAACTATGCAAGACAAACGCTCACCAAACACTATGCGTCCCATCTTCGTCACCATTGTGCTGTGGCTGTGCAGCGTTGCGCTGTTGTTCATCATCAAGAACGTGATTGAACTGTATACCGGGCCAGTCGCTGAAACCTGGATAGACCTGACCCTGGTTCTGGCGGCTTACCTGATGTTTTTCCTGCTGGCGCCATTGCAGAGCTGGATTCAGCGCAAGGCCCACAAACGCGCTCGACGTCATCTGAACCGTAACGCCTCCGATACCGAGCCGCGTCGTTCTCATTAAGGTGCACATCTTGTCAGCCCCCGGCGATAAGCATCAACTCGCCCTGGATCGATTCCTGCGCGAACAGCCACAACTGGTCACTCAGTTGGACAGCCTCAACCCGCTGGCGGCCCAGGCCAGGGGAGAAACCCTTGCGCAATATCGTGCCGAACGCCTGCATGAAGCCTTCGAAGCGGAGGCTGAGCGCCTGAACCTGTTCGCCTGGGAATTGACCCTCAAGCTCACGGCCGAATCCGCCGAAGCCTTCGAGGCCCAGCGCCTCGAAGTGCACAAGGAAGTCGCGCAGATGGCCGGCCTGGGCTGGGTTGAATACTGCCAACTGCATGGCTTGACCGTTTGACCCACGCTACCGACCCCAACGAGGCCGCTTGCGGCCAATCACCTCGCGCAACTCGGCGGCCGTTACGGTACGGCGTTCCGGGTCTACCGCCAACGCGCAGCGTAGTGCGGGCCAGCAATACCCAGGCAGTTGCCTGGGGCGGGCCAGTTTGTCCATGGGACGACGCTCACCAAGACGTTTGCCATGGGCCAATTCATACAACACACACGCCACACCGTACACGTCGGCAGCGGCGGTCAACGCACCGCCTGCCAACAGTTCAGGGGCCGCATACGCGGGCGTCCAGGCATTGAAACGGTCGCGATTCACCGTCGGCAAACCCGCCTTCGCCCACGCCGGCGCATAACCCAGACCAAAATCGAATAAACACACCCCCTCTTCCCCGACCATGACATTGGCCGGTTTCACATCGCCATGCAGAATGTTTTGCAGATGGGTGTAGGCCAGCGCATCCAGCAACTGCATGGCCAAGGGTTGCAGCTCCCGCCAGGGCAAACCATCAGGGCACTCCAGCAACAGCCGGTCCAGGGTCATCCCCTGCAACCACTCCATCGTGAAGAACGCGACTTGGCTGTGGGTGTCGACCTCGAACGAAAACATCCGTACCACGCGCTCGTGACGCAGGCTGCGGGACAATGCAAACTCGCTGTACAACAACAGATGTGCGTCGGGACACTGAGAAAAAGACTCGTCCAACCGCTTGAGCGCAACCCTGGAACAGGGTTCGCCAAACTGTTCATGCAACAGGTCCCGCGCGCCATGCACCACACCCATCCCTCCCCGGCCCAGCACACACTCAAGGTGATAACGCCCCAAAAGCAGGTCGGGAGGATCAGGCACGGCGTTCAAGATCGCACCACGACAGCGGTCAGGTCATCCTGCGTCGGCCGGCGCAACGCCCTGGCAAACAACTGATCCACCGCGTGCTGTGGCGCATCCACGCTCAACGCACACCCCAGGTCGCCATGGCTGAGCGCCTGGTAAAGGCCGTCACTGCACAATAAAAATACATCGCCCGGGCGGGTGCTCAGTTCCAGCACTTCAAGATGCAACGGCGAGCGCGCACCAACGGCGCGAGTCAAGGCCCTGGCGTCAGGGTGGGCGCGGGCTTGCATCGGGCTCAACTGGCGCTCATCCATCAGACGCTGTTGGAGGGAATGGTCCCTCGACAACAGGTAAAGGCTCTGCTGGCGCCACAGATAACAGCGACTGTCACCCGCCCAGAGACAAGCCGCACGCCCGTTCTCAAGCAACAGCGCAACCACTGTGCTGCCCATCGTGACGTGGCTGCCCGTAACGGGTTCCACTCGCGCATCACCCAACCGTTGATTGACGTCTTGCAGACGTTGGCGGACCGCGCCGACCCGCCGATCAAGGCCGCCCTGGGCCGATAACCCAGCCAGGCTGCTGACCACCCATTGGCTGGCCACATCCCCGTGGCGATAGCCGCCCATGCCGTCCGCCACTGCCCAGCAGCCTCGTTGCGGGCAGTCCAGGAAGGCATCTTCATTGCGGGCTCGTGCTCGCCCTTGCTGCGAGTGCCCGGCACTGCGCCATGGGCGCAGCCACCGGCTCACAGGCTGGTCAGCAGGTAATTGGCGCGCAAGCCGGCCAGGTTCGCCTTGAAGAGCTGGACGTTGCGCCCATTGGCGGGCTCTTTCTGCAGCAAGTCAAACAACCTGAACAACGACCAGGCCCCGGTATTTTTCTCGATACCCAATGGGCGCTGCTCAACCCCTCGCTCCAGCACGAGGCTGCTGCGACCATTATCCGCATCGGTGGGCCACTGGAATGTCATGGGGAGAATCGGCCCGTGGCGATACTCCAACTGCTTATCGCCCACCCGCAGGATCGCCCGGCTGACCGACTGATTCAGGCTATAGGGTGCCAGGGTAAACCGGACTGCCAGCTCCCCCTGTTCTTCAGTAAAAAACCCGCGACGGATCACCTGGGCTTTCGTCAGTTGATCCAGCAGTGCGCGCGAGACCGGTAAATTGCGCCCATCCATGCCTCGTAACCTGTAGCGGTTGCCATCGGCAATGACGAAAGGTCGCAAGTAACTTTCATAAAAACGCACCAGAACGCCCTGGGGCTTGAAGAACTCATGAAAATCATTGAGGGCGACATCGCTGGTTGCGTGGGCATTGAACGGGTAACGCTGGCGAATCGCCTTGGCATACAGGTGATGCACATCACTCTGGTAGCGTTGGTTGACGTGCACATAGGCCTGTTCCAGCAATTGACGCCAACGCTCATCGGCGATGCCCTCGAACCACCCCGCCAGCGGTAGCGGCAAACGGGCAGCCGCATCACGCAGAGCGCCCAGTACATCCTGTTGCCCTTCCATGCGGCGTTTTACCCTGAGAAAAGCCGCCTGCTCCGGTGAACTGTCCCGACTCAGCGCCGCCAATTGCAGATTCAATTCGTCCAGCAAACGCAAGGCCTGGGTCAACTGTGCGCCCGGGTTGAGCTGCTCATCGAGCAATTGATGCCAGGGCTCGAAACGCCGTTGCAACGCACGACGCGCCGCGTCGGGAAAGACCGCCTGCGCGGCGGCCGCCGAGGTCAAGGGGCCCAGCTCACCGGTTTGCAGGGCGACTTTGCCCAGAAGCTCATGCCCCGACAGCAAATGGGTATTTTCACGCAGTTGCAGAAGCAGTTGGATCAACGGGGATTGCGCCGATGTCAGACTCGCCAGTTGCTCGGCACCCTGGCGCAGGTTATCGCTAGGCCGCAGGCTAAGCCGGCCAAGGGCGGCAGCCCAGACATCGGCATATTCACTGAAGTAGCGTTGCTGCAATTGGACCATCAATCGACCTAAATCCATGGCGCCAAGATCAGTGCCCTCCCCCAACACCCAGTTGTCCTGGGCGATAGCATTCACCAACCGCGGGCCTTGGGTCTCGAAATACTGCACATACCTTTTTGTATAGAAACCCGGGATCGGCGGGTCGATGGCGGCGAATACCTTGCCCTCGGCCAGACGCAGGGGTTCGAGGTTGCGCGACTGCTCGCGCAGCACGCGATAAACCCCATCCGCCAACGACTCACCTCGCAGTTCCTCACGCGCCTGCGCCACCAACTCGTCGTTGAGCGGTGCCGTGAACGGCTGTTCAAGCAAACGCGCCAAATGCTCATTCAAACGCGCCTGCAGCGATGTATTACCGGCGAAACGTGCGGCCCAATAGCCCGCCACATGTTGCGCCAGCCAGCGGGAATCCCGCCGTTCACGAAGGCTGAGCATCAGGTAGGCACGCAGGTTCTCCAGCAACCGTTCCCGGTCACCCAGGCTGGCGCGCACCTGCTCTTCGAGCTGCGCCGTGACCTGAGCCAGAAGTTGCTGTTGCAACGCCTGCTCATAGGCTCGAACCAGCAACGGGCGACTCAACTCTCCCTGATACAAGCCTGCTCGCTCGACCAGGCGGGCGTCCGCCACATCGGGGAAAACCCGGGTTGCCGACAGGCGAGCATCCAATAAGGTCACCAGATGCAAGGCGTCATCGCCACCCTGCGGGGCGGGCGAAAGTGCGGTTGCCAGCGCCGCTACCTGAGCCAGACGTTGCTGGTTCAGCGAGTAGCTATACGTCCACAGCGCCCCAGCGCCACTGATGACCAGCGCTACCGCCAGGGCCTGCAAACCCTGGCGCCGACGCATGCGTTGTTGCTCCTGGGTCTGCAAACCGGCGAGGTCGGCTTCGGCGAATATCACCCGGTTGAACAGCCCCTGGACAAACTGGTTGCGCCTGCTGTCGGCGCAGGTCAAGTAGAACCCTCGCAACCCATTGACGCGCTGATAGCGATGGGCGGAAAAAGCCAGCTCGATGAACAGACAAAGGCGCTCGCCCATGCGCGCGACCTGCTGGGGGAAACCCAGCATCTGGCCACGGCGGTCGGCATTGCGCTCCTGATGCAGGCGCGCAATCAGCTGGTCATTCAAACGTTGCAGCAACTGCTCGAATGCCTGGTGAACCTGGGCGACTTCAACCCCCGCCTTACCGGGCTCAAGTGGCTGGCCAAGCACGCTATCGGCACCTTCCCCCAGAGGCGAGTCGAAGAACTCGCCGAACCCCGGCAGCCGATCAGCCTGGGTCAATACCAGATAGATCGGCACATCTACATGCAACGTCTGCAGGACTTCCTGCAAACGTGAATGCACATCCCGGGCATGCTGCTCCAGATCATGCTCGTTGCCGCTTATCAGCCTGTCTACCGAGAGTGTTACCACGACGCCGTTGAGCGGGCGCGCCCGACGCCGCCACTTGAGCATCCTCAACAGTGCCGTCCAACCTGTCACGTCGACAGAACTGTCAGGCTGGGTCAGGTAGCGCCCCGGCGTATCGATAAGTACGCCTTCGTCGGCGAAGTACCAGTCACAATGGACGCCACGGCTCATCGGCGCCGCGCCTGCCTGATCGAGCGGCAAGGGCAAACCGGCGGCGGCCAACAGCTGCGTCTTGCCACTGCCCTGCTCACCGATCAACAGATACCAGGGCAAGTCACGTCGCCAACGCGGGCTCTGCTCGCCGTAACGCCGGGATGTCCGCAACAGCTGAACGGCTTCCTTGAACCGACCTCGTACATGCCGGTGCTCCTGCTCTACCCATTTCACCGGCTGCCGGTGTGCGCGGCGCCCAGGCTTTTCTCGGCGCCCGCCCATCAAGGCCATCACAACGCCCCACAGTAGAAAAAAGACACTGATGGTGACCAGTCGGGCCGTCGGACCTTGCCAGAACCGATGGTCGTCCACGGCCAATAACGGTCCGATCCGCCACACGACAGCAGCGCTGCAGAGCACCAGTAACAGGCTCCAGACCCAAACCGTGCCCAGCACAGTGCCCGCGCCCTTGAAGAATGCGTTCATTCATTGCTCCCAGCGTTTACAGGGGCGTCTGGTTCAAACCCGACGCCGACAATTGAAGGGGTTGCAGCGCACTCGCCCGCTCTTTGCCAAGGACCCAGGCAAATCCTGTGTACATCACCAACAAGCAGGCCAAGGTGAAAGCCGCAAACCACGAGGCCGGGATCAGGCGTAATTGCCTGCGGCGTGGCCGCCGGTCCCTGGCAGGAAGCCCTGGTTCCACCGGCGGGTCACCTCGTACATGGCGGATCTGTCGATACAGGCCGTCGCGCACGGCTTCGAGTTGCAACCCGCCCCGCTCCATGACCCGATATTTCCCTTCAAACCCCAGGCACAGGCACAGGTAGATCAACTCCAGTATCGCCAGGTGTTTTACCGGGTCGCGAGACAAGCGCTCCAGGAGTTGAAACACCTTTTCGCCACCAAAGGTTTCATGGTGAAAACGGCTCAACAGGCTCATCTTCGACCAGTCGCTTCTGGCACCCCATGGGGTGGTGCCCACGGCTTCATCAATAACACTGCACAGTACGTAGCGCGCCGACATGACCTGGCTGCTTTCGATACCGCTCTGCAAGCCGCGGGTTTCGAATTGAGTCACCGCCGCCAACAAGCGCTCGTTGAGCGTGTCCAACTGCTCACGACCGGAGTAGCCCTTGAGTTGAACCAACTCCGACAACAGCTCCCAGGCTGCCGCTACCAAGGGATTGAGACCCACCTTGAAACGCTGTGCACCCAGCAGATGGCCCGCATAGATCATCCGATCTTCCAACTGCTCATAACGCGGCGGTGACGGAAAGTCTGTGATCGGCCCCTGTGCCGGGCCGCGGCCTTCACGGTCAAGCAGGACGGTCTTTTCGTCCTGCGGGTATTCACTGTCCATAGTGCTCAATTCCTGATGGCCCATAAGTCGAGTTCAAGCCCGGCAAACTCCCCGCCCGCGTGGAAAGCGAAACCGCCCGACTGCTCCAACTGCGCAATATCTTGAACGCTCATATCGAGCATGAAATAGGTCTTGCCGGCATGAAACGGAATCTGGCGCGGTGCCACAGGCAATGGCCTGACCTTGATGCCTGCCAGATGCAGGTTGACCAGCTCACGTATGCGTTCGACTGGCCCGACTTTCAGATGGGCCGGCAGGCGACTGCGTAGCTCTTCTGCATCACATTGCGCCGTCGCTGCCAGGATGAACGTCGCAGTACCCAGCAATTTCAAGTCGCTCACCGGGCAGACCAGTACCCCATATTGACGTGGCTGCAACGGCAGCTCGATGGCGTGCTGTTCGAGTACGACCGACAGCGCGGCACGCACGCCCACCATCAAGCCCCGAAAACTGCTGCCTTGGTCACCGTGCTGGTAATGCACCTCCAGGTGGGCACGCTTGCTGTCGTGGGTGAACGTTGATAACTCACCCAGCATCGACACCAGTGCCCGGAACACCGTTTCAGGGCGGACCAGAGGCTGGCTCAGGTAATGACGCAACTCCAGCTCGGTGCGATTGATCACTTGCAGCATCAGGAAGTCGCCCACGTGGGTTCCAGCAGCCGTACCCCCGTCGCAAATCCGCGCAGCAATGGCATTCCCGCGGCTGGCCAGCAGGCTGATGACCTCCTTGAGGCATGACGACACATACCCGCAGTCCCGTACAAAAATGAAAGCCGGCATGAAATCCATATCCAGGCTCAAACCGCCTTCGCCCGTAGAAGCCAACACCTGGGCGACTTTGAGTTTCACGAAGCCCCTGTCACTTTCACCATCACCCAGCAGCAGGCGCAGATCGGGGCGTGCGCAGTTGATCCGGCAGGCAGAACCCATCCCGGCGTTCGAATCTCCCACTTCGACTTCACAGCTGAGATAGCGCGCCAGGACGTCGCCCTGGGACGGTTGACGGGTTTCAACCTGATTGCCGGAAGCCAGCGGCAGCGCCAGGTAAACAGCGTGCGTGCCCGAGTTGGCAGGCACGTCCAGCACCAGAGGCTCCATGGCAGTGCTCAGGTCGAATAAACTGCCATCCGGTAAAACGCCACTGGCTTGATTGATCACCAGTTTGCCCAGGTTGAGGTATTGCACATTGAGCTCCAGCGTCAGGAAGCCCCAGGTGTCACTGCCCAGCAAACGTGTGCGGTTGAGTTGCTGCTGGTAATAGCGGTCGTTGTGCTGCAAGTGCTGCGGCCGTAACAGCATGCCTTCTTGCCAGATGACTTTGTGAATCTGCATATCACTGCGTCTCCTTGCCGGAAAGCGGGCCTGCAACACGGATACCCGCCTTATCCAGCACCAGGTCGGCACGGGTCAGTTGCCGCGGTGCAACGGGGACCAGCAGCCTCCACTGCACCTGTGGCAAATCCCGATACGCCGCCAGCACACCGACGAAACGACTTTCCGACCCAACACGCAGCTTAAGGGCCAACCGGTCCCCCGGGCGCAGTTCGACCTCCTCACTGCTCACCCAATCCTTGGGCAGCACCTGCTCGGCGTGGTTATACAGGCTGAAGAAGTCAGCATTCTCAAAGGCCACGGCATGACGCAGTTCAACCAGGTGTACCACCACCGGCGAGGGTCGGTCGTGCAGGTCGGGGTTCACCTGCTCGGTGGCCGTCAGCACCACATCCAATTTGGTCAGCGTCGACAAAGGTGACACCGCGGTGCAGCCGGCCAGCAGGCTGAACAGGCACAAAATTAATTTGAGGGGTGTTCGAGGCATGAATATCATCCTGGATAATCGAGGTGCAGGGCTGAAGCCAGACGTACCTGCTCCTCATAAGCCCTGGTGAAGTCGCGGCCCAGCAGGTGCTCGGTGAATTGCCCGTCCTCGGCAAGACGTTGGTAGTGGCGCTGGTAGGCCCGCCAATACCCACCGTCGCTGAAGAACCTGGACGGCTTGCCCTGGGACTCGAAGCACGACAGCAGGCGGCCGGGGGCGAAAGCGGCATGCGCGTGACGCAATGCACTGCGACACGCCGCCAGCAAAGCCACCTGATGGATCTGCCAGTCTCGATGGACCTGAACAATGGCCTCCTCGGCCGCCCTTTGATCCAGCGCTCCCGCGCCCAACAGCGCGTTCAATACAGCCGGGGGATCAGCACACACCACCAAGGGGTTTTGACGCTCCGCCAGCGTGTCGGTCAGCGCGGGTATCAGTTCGTTTTTCAGCGCTGAACGGGTGCGCAGATTGTTCTGCAGCCCTTCGATCCCCACGCGAAAAAGATTCGCCACTTTGATAGCCAGGGCCTCTCGGGCGGCCCCGTCAAGGTTGTCCAAGTCCATGCCAAGGGCAGCCGCAAATTGAGTCCAAAAAGCCTCATCAATGGGTGACGTCGATGCGACGGGCGCATCCGGTGGGGCCTCCACCACCGGTTCCGCCCGTCGGGGTGTGACCAGAAACTCCCTGTCGGCCGCGTGCCGCTCCTGCCACGCGCCCGATTCCCCGGCAGGCTCGCTCAACGCCTGCAGCTCATTCGGGGAGACATGTCGCTGGTGCTCCAGGTCAAGCGTATGCAAGGGGTCCAGCGCCAGGAAGGCGTCATCGGGAATCGGTACTCCCGCAGTGACCGGCGCCCCGTCCGGGCAGCGCTGTGATTCCATCAACCCGGCACGCATCATCAGCGCCCCCAGTTGAAATACGTCGCCGTTATCGATTGGCCGCGCCTGCCCTTTGCGCAGGCGCTCAGGGCTGCCCACTACGCCAATCCCATTGCGACTGATATCCGTCAGGAAGTAGCGGCCCTCACGGTAGCCGACCAGCCCATGGTGGCTGGACAGCAGTCGACTGGGATCGGGAATCACCCAGTCACAACCGGAACCGCGGCCAATCACGCCGCCGATACGGTCAAACACTTTACGGGCCAGAGGCACGGGCGTACTGCCCTCGCCCCCCGACACTTCAAGCACGAGCTGCATAGTCAGGGGCTCCCACTCACTGGCCACGGGTGGCCGCCTGCGGGTCACCCAGCGGTCGATAATCGGAGTCATTGAAAACGTAGTTGGCGTTACAGCCACCCAGCAAACACAACACAAGCACTACGGCTTGCCATGGACGGTCAGGCATTCGGTTTCTCCCACAATGAAAAGGCAGGCCGGCTCATTTCGATAAAGGCGGCATTAATCCGGGTCAGGTTCAAGCACATCACTCAGCATTCCTCGCGCGCGTCGCCGTGGGGGATGTTCAAACGAGCGAGTCGGTAGAGCAGCGTGCGTCGGGCAACGCCCAACTCCCGTGCGGTACGCGTTCGATTGCCACGGTTCTTGTGCAGGCAATCGAGCAGGAACACCCGTTCCACCCGCTCCATGCGCTGGCGCAGCGTTACGTCATCGCCAGCCGATACGGCCGGGCTCGGTGGCAGCGACAGGTGTGTCGGCAGAATCACATCGTCGTCACACAACAGCACGGCGCGCTCGACCAGGCACTTGAGTTCGCGCACGTTGCCGGGAAAGCGGTGACTCACCAGTTGATCAAGGGCCGCATTCGACCAACCCACCGGCACCCTACCCAGCGTCGCGCACGCGTTATCCGCGAAATGCCGCGCCAGCAATGGCACGTCGCCGTCTCGCTCACGCAAGGCAGGCAGTTGGATAGGGAACTGAGCGAGCCGGTAGTAGAGGTCTTCACGAAAACTACCCTCGGCAACCATCGCAGCCAGATCGCGATGGGTGGCCGCAATGATGCGTACATCCACCTTGTGGGCCGCACTGGCGCCCAGTGGACGCACCTCGCCTTCCTGCAATACCCGCAGCAGCTTGGCCTGCAATGTGAGCGGCATATCGCCGATTTCATCGAGCAACAACGTACCGCCGTGTGCGGCGTCGAACAGCCCGGCATAGTTGCGCTCGGCGCCGGTGAATGCGCCTTTGCGGTAACCGAACAACTCACTCTCCAACAGCCCTTCGGGGAACGCTGCGCAGTTCTGCACCACGAAGGCTTTGCCGCCACGCGGCCCGGCTGTATGGATGGCACGGGCGACCACTTCCTTGCCGGTACCGGTCTCACCACAGAGCAGCACGGTGTAGGGGGAATGCAGAACCTTGCTGATCAACTCGCAGGTCTGTGCCATTGCCGGGCTGGTGCCGATCAAGCCGTACGCTCCAGCCAGCGGCACAGTACGCCTCGAGACGGTAGCGCCAGGCCCAGGTCGTATACGCCGCAGCATCAGCAGTTGGTTCAAGGCAAAGCTGCCCAGTTGTCCCAACGCTGTTGCATGGCCTTGCAGTTGGGCGCAGCGCTGACTGGCGCAAAGAAGCAGCCCCGTGATGCCTCCACGTCGGTTGAACAGCGGCACACTCAAAACGGAACACCAGGGTGTGTCCAAGGCAGGCAAGAAACCGATGTCATAAAGGTTGCTTTGCACCGTATCGAAGCCAAGAGCACGCCTCTGGCTCAAGGTGTAGTGCAGCAACTGCTGGTTTCTCAGATCAGCACACTCGAGCGTATCGGCCTCCGACGCGCCCCCGGGCAAATGCTGGGCAATGAGCTCAAGCCGATCCGTCACTTCATCGAGCAGGTACAACTGGCTGAGTTCGCACCCGCTCAGTCGCGCAGCGCCTGCGGCACACACATCGGGCAGTGAGGTTTCATCACAGTCGAGCCCCAAGCGTGTGAAGCAATCCAGAAAGGCATCGGTAGCGGCCGGCGGATCAGGCAGTTGTGCAACGCGGTTATCGGTCATTGGCTGAGCTCGCAGGTTGGCCGGCCACTTTCATCCAGGCCTGCATGCACCCGGGACAACGGCTCATCCGTGGCCGTAGCGTCGAGAAGACCGTCTACCATTCGCGGCAGCAAATGACGCTCAATCCATTGATCGATGTATCGCGCACCGCTGTCCCCATCAGCGCAATGCTCGGCCATGTGCGCAACCAACTCGAGTGTGTAAGTGAATGCCAGCTTGCGTTGGTGCAACCGTGAACCCACATTCGCCAGCTTGAGCTTCACCACATCACGCAGCACTTCGCCTGCGATCGGGTAATACGGCACGACACGCATCCGTGCCAACAAGGCGGGCTTGAAGTGATTGCGCAACACAGGGTAGATAGCGTCTTGCAGCGCCTGAGGCTCAGGTCGTTGCCCCTCTGCACACAGCTCACTGATGCGATCACTGCCAAGGTTGGACGTCAGCAGGAGCACCGTATTGCGAAAATCGATTTCCCTCCCTTCGCCATCGTTGGCACGTCCTTTATCGAAGACCTGGTAAAACAGGTTCAAGACCTCCGGGTCGGCTTTCTCCACCTCGTCGAGCAGCACCACCGAATAAGGGCGCTGGCGCACGGCCTCCGTCAGCACCCCGCCCTCGCCGTAACCGACATAACCGGCAGGCGCCCCGATCAAACGCGAGAGCGTGTGCTTTTCCTGGTATTCCGACATATTGATCGTGGTGACAAAACGCTCGCCGCCATACAGAAGATCCGCCAGGGCCAGTGCCGTTTCTGTCTTGCCTACACCGCTCGGTCCCACCAGCAAAAACACGCCTGCGGGTGCCTCCGCCTTGTTGAGGCCGGCAGCAACGGCACGTAAGGCGCGGTCAAGGGCCTGCACCGCGTGCTCCTGTCCCAGGATGCGTTTGCGCAGAGCGCCGGCAAAGCCAAGGATTTTTTCATTGGGTTCAAGGGCCAATTGCTCGACGGGAACACCGGTCCAGCCGCTGATCACGCGGGCCACCTGATGCGGGCACACCTCAAGGTTCTGAGCGGGTGGCCCGCACTGCTGCTCCAACGCCTGACGCTGTCGCTCAACGGTGTCCAGGCGCCGGATCAAGGTGTGCAACATCTGGGTATCCACGGGCAATCCGAGGTCGGCGTCGCGACTTAACGCCCGCTCCATGCGCCGGCCTTCGGCCAGTTCCGTGCACAGCGCCTGTAACGCCTCAGGCGGCATTGCCTGGCGCGTGCGAATCGCGGCACAGGCCGTGTCCAGCACATCCACAGCCTTGTCCGGCAACTGCCGCCCCACCAGATAACGAGCGCTCAGGTGCGCCGCGGCAACGACGGCATCATCGCGAACATAAACCCCATGGCTTTCCTCATAGACGGGCACCAGGCCTCGCAGGATCGACACCGCCGCCTCGACACTGGGCTCACCGACCGACACGGGCTGGAAGCGCCGCGCCAACGCCGGATCCTTCTCAATGTATTGCTTGTACTCCGACCAGGTGGTGGCGGCGATGGTACGCAACGCTCCCCGAGCCAGTGCCGGCTTGAGCAGGTTTGCCGCATCCGAACCGCCCGCCGGGCCTCCGGCACCGGTCAGGGTATGAGCTTCGTCGATGAACAGGATCACCGGCTCAGGCGACGCATTGACTTCATCGATGAGGCCTTTGAGGCGCCGTTCGAACTCTCCCTTGAGGCCGGCACCCGCCAGCAACAGCCCCATATCCAGGGTCAATACGCGAACCCCTTTGAGGGCCGCAGGCACTTGCGAAGCAACGATCTGCAGTGCAAGCCCTTCGACAATCGCAGTTTTCCCCACCCCGGCCTCTCCCACCAGCATCGGGTTGTTCTTGCGCCGTCGTACCAGGATTTCGATCAGTTGGCGGATTTCCCCTTCGCGGCACAGCACCGGATCAATCAGGCCTTCACGCGCCTGTTGGGTAAGATCATGGGTAAAGCGCTGCAGTAACGAATCGGCTGCCACTGGCTCGGCTCCAGCAGGCTGGCTCGTCAGAAAATCACGTACCCGATCGGCATCCAGGCGGCTCAACAGGTGGTGATAGCCGCTGCCCGCGTAGTCCAGTGGATGGCGCAGGAGTGCCAGCAACAACGCACCGTGGTCCACGAAACGCTGCCCCAGCTCAATGTGAGCAACCATCAGCGCCTGCTGCAGCCAGCGCACCAGTAATTCTGCGAAGACCGGGTTACGGGTTGCGCTCTGCTCAGCGCGGGGCTGCAATGCCGCATGCAGCTCACCGGTGTGCACGTTGGCATCAGCCAGTGCCTTGGCCATGACCCCGTCGGGATGCTCAAGCAAAGCCAGGAGCAAATCTTCCACTAACACTTCACGGCCGCCGCGCATCACACACCGCTCGGCTGAGCGCTCCAGATCCTGGCGTGCCTGGGGTGTCAGGGTGCGGATCAGTTGTTGCAGGTCCACATTCATCATAACCATCAGTCCCTACTGAAAATTGCCGGTGAGGGTGACCACACCATCGGCGCGCTCGGGTTCCAGCCAGCTGGTCCACCCCAGGCGGCAGACATTGCTTTCACCAAGGTGCAACGCCCGGATCTCCCCTTGCGCCAATACCAGCCGCAGGTCGTATTCCAGTGGGTCGCGCGCGGCCAGGCGCACCAGCGAACATAAGGGCTGGTACGCAGGCCCCATGGGCAGGAACTCGTGAAAACGCTGCCAACACAGCGCCAGGATGTGCACCCTGAATTTGCCGCTGCGGTCGGCGATCCGGTGCCCCAGCACCAGGTCAAAACCGAGCGTGCTGTTGCTGCGCCCCAGGTCGTTGCGCTGTGGGTAGGCGACGTCTACCGTGCGCTCAACCCATTGCTCGACCACGATGGGGTCGTGCTTGAAGTAGTAGCGCAGCACCGACTCAATCAATGCGGCCGAGTGGGCTCGCAAGCTCAAAAGCCCCAGGTACGGCAGCAAACGCTTGCAGTCGAGTTGCGTGGCATCGCGGATAGCACGGCTGCCCAAACCGATCAGCGCAAACATATGTTCGGAAAAAGCGTCACCGGCACCCGCCTGGAAACACGCCCGATAGCGGTATTTACGCCAGATCGGAAGCATCAGCCGTTGCAGGCGGTGATGAAACAGATCAAGGAAGTCGCGGGTGGGGTTACCATTCGGCTGCTCGCCGAACGCCTGCTCAGCATAAAAGGCAGGTAACGGCGACCCTGCACCGAACAGCCCCAATACGTTGAGGCGCAGGCGAGCACGCAGTTGCCCGTGCTCCACGAAGAACTCCACCCGATCAATGTCGTGCCCCGCAAACCCCAGGCCCGGGTTGGCCTGGAACTCCAGTTGGTCGTACAGCGTGTCGTCATCGAGCAACGGATGAGCATCGCGCAATCGCTCCATCACCTGCAGCACCGCCTGGAACAGCGTGTACTCGCGGATGCCCCGGCAGATCCGGGTCAAATCAAGGGTTGCTGTCCCGTCCGTGATGGCCATAGATACACGTCTCCTTGTGTGCTGATGACTCGCAACTCGTGGTACGAGTTGAGGCTGGCATAAAGTGCAAAGAACTCGTTGAGGACAGACGCAAACACAAACATGTCGCCCTGCCCCAGAAAGCCCTGGGGGTCGATGGCCAGGTCCACCCGCAAACCCCGCACGGGTAAACCTCGATGCAGTCGGTCAACAGCCTCATGGCTGATAGACCGCAGTGCCCCCAGTCGCTTCTGGCTGATTTTCAACGCTTGCCGGTCGTGGTAACGCGGCAGATCGTAGGTTTCGAGAATCACCTTCAAGGCGTTGATATCGGTCAACGACAAATAGTTGAGCGACATGTTGCTGATGACTTTCCACAGGAAGTCCTGGTCCAGGGGCGGCGCAAAACTCGCGGTAGGCGCAGTGATGTTTCGGAACGTCAATGACTCCGGTGTCTGCTCACTGGGCTGATTGATTTCGCCTGCGCGTAACTGCCGTGGCAAGTTGCCGTTAGTGCAGGTCAGTTCGATCGATACGGTTTCATGGCCTTGTTCGCGACGGCGACCGAATCCCATCCAGGTGTCGAGCCCGGCGTGTTGCACCGACAAGCGCTGACGAATGCTGTAGCTGGGAGACGTCGCGGGAGTCTCGGCCTCGCTGTCATGCTCGAACGACTCGAACGGTACATACGTTTGATACCCCAACCCGCCAGGACGCCAGCCAACGACCCGGTCCACCGCAAACACAGCAGCATTGCCCGGTGTGTAGTCCCCCGGCATCAACAGGTACTCATCCTGTTTGCAATCCAACCGGATAGGGACCGCATCCTGCTTGAACAGATTGATGATGGGAGTGCAGTACAGCTTTACGTTGTCCAGGGTGGGCCGCAGGGACCCGGATGCCTGGGTGCGTAATTCAAAGCGCATGACCATGCCGTGCACCTGTTCCAGCGTCGCTCGTGGGAGCCTGTTCAATACCTCCAACCCTGCGATATCGACAAACAGGTACTTCTCGGGAAACGCAAAATACTCCTGTAAGTGGCGGTAACCACGAAAGGTGTCCTGCGGATAGGGAATCAGCGCCTGCTCCTGCGAAAAGCCCACCGGTTGCACCTGCGCTGCGCCGAGCCTCACAGCCATGGCGTGACCATCAGCGCCCCGGACCGGCGCCCCCTCCTCATCCAACAGCAATAGCTGGATGCCCCCTAGGTGACGCAACAGGTTGAGGTAAAGCGCTTGGCTCACATAGCGATCGCCGGCCAGATGCAGCCGTAACGAGTCGAACGTCACGTCACTGAAATGCCCTTCGGCACTCATGTCCAGGCGCAGGTCCAACCATGCGCCCTCGCCGTGGCACAGGTACTCCAGGCCTCTCAGTTGCAGCGGCATGACATCCGTGGCGTAGCACGTTCGAAATCGGCAGCGCTCGCCCTGGATAGCCGAACTCTCCACTGCCGTATCCCGCGCTACATGAACATTGGGGCCTGCGCGTTTCAACGGGTCAAATTGCAGAATACTGAACGACGGCAAGGGCCTCATGTAGTTGGGCCACAGCAGATGCATCAACGAATGCGTCAGCTCCGGCAGTTCGTCTTCCAGCTTCTGGCGCAAACGGCCGGTGAGGAACGCAAAGCCCTCGAGCAATCGCTCGACGTCCGGGTCCTGGCCCGGCTCTGCGAGAAATGGCGCCAAGGCAGGATTACGCTCGGCAAAACACCGTCCGAGCTGACGAAGTGCACTCAGTTCGCTCTGAAAATAACGATTAAAAGCCATCGGCGCCGACCTCTACGCGTCCGGTATCATCCAGGCGTGCATGGAACACGACGGGCCGGGTGACACCGTCAATGGCCATCTCGGCCTCGATGGCAAACGCCAAGGCCAAGGGTTCCCGAGCACGGGGTGACACCCTGACGTGTACATTCGCCAGCCGCGGCTCGTACACCCGGATAAAGCGTTCGATCAGCAGGCGCGACCGGGACAGCGACTCATGCAGGCTGAGCCGCATATCATTGAGGTCAGGCAGACCATAATCCGGCAGTGTCTGGACACTGCCCGCACGAGTGCTGAGCATTTTTCCCAGATGTGCGGCAACAGACGCCACGCGGCACAATCGGCTCGATCCTGCGCATTCCAGACGCTCGAACAGGCTATTGGGGTGGGACATTCCCTGGCCTCTGCTCATTCTTTGTCGAGCTTGCCGACCAGGGACAAGGTGAAGTCCGCCCCCATGTACTTGAAGTGCGGGCGCACACTCAAGTTAACCCGGTACCAGCCCGGCTCGCCCTCGACATCGCTGACGACAATGCGCGCTGCGCGCAATGGCCGACGACCACGCACCTCGGCACTGGGGTTTTCCTGGTCCGCCACGTATTGGCGAATCCACTTGTTGAGCTCCAGTTCCAGGTCCGTGCGTTCCTTCCATGCGCCCAGTTGTTCGCGCTGCAGAACCTTGAGGTAATGGGCCAGGCGGTTGACGACCATCATGTAAGGCAGCTGGGTGCCAAGCCGGTAGTTCAACTCGGCGGTCTTGCCCTCTTCACTGATGCCGAAGGTCTTGGCCTTCTGCACGGAGCTGGCGGAGAAGAACGCCGCGTTGTCACTGCCCTTGCGCATGGTCAGGGCAATGAAACCTTCTTGTGCGAGCTCGTACTCACGCCGATCCGAAACCAGGACCTCGGTAGGAATCTTGGTTTCGATCCCGCCCATGCTCTGGAAGTGATGCAAGGGCAGGTCTTCCACCGCCCCGCCACTCTGCGGGCCGATGATATTCGGGCACCAGCGAAAACGCGCGAAGCTGTCGGTCAGCCGTGTAGCAAATGCGTAGGCGGTATTACCCCATAGGTAGTGCTCGTGGCTGTTGACCACGTTTTCCTGGTAGGCGAAGGTTTTGACCGGGCACTCCAGGGGATCGTACGGGGTTCGCAGCAGAAAGCGCGGTACGGTCAGGGCGATGTAGCGGGCGTCTTCGCTCTGCCGGAAACTTTGCCACTTGGCAAACTGCGGACCTTCGAAATGATCCCTGAGGTCCTTCAGATCGGGCAGTCCGGTGAAACTTTCCAGCCCAAAGAAACCCGGTCCGGCAGCCGCGATGAAGGGGGCATGGGCCATGCACGCAACACTGGAAACGTATTGCATGAGTTTCACATCTGGCGCACTGGGCGACAGGAAATAGTTGCCAATGATCGCACCCACCGGCTGACCACCGAACTGGCCGTACTCGGCACTGTAGATATGCTTGTACAACCCCGACTGGGTAATTTCCGAGGCGTCTTCAAAATCATCCAGCAGGTCCGTACGCGAGACATTCAGCAGTTCAATCTTGATGTTCTCGCGGAAATCGGTGCGGTCGACCAGCAACTGCAGCCCTCTCCAGGAAGCTTCCAGCGCCTGGAAATCCGGGTGATGCAGAATCTCATCGATCTGTTGGCTGAGCTTGATATCGATCTCGGCAATCATCCGGTCGACCAGGCGCTTCTTGACCGGCTCTGCACGGTTGTGCGGTTTGACCAGTTCCTCGATAAACGCCGACACGCCGCGCTTGGCGATGCCGTAAGCCTCGTCGTCGGCGCTCAGCAATGTCTGGGCAATGATGTTATCGAGGATGCTGCACGCGTCGGTGGCTTGCAGCGGCTGCGGGTTGCTTTGGGTGGTCGTCATGCGGTCAGTGTCCTTTTACTGAAAATGTCAGGCATCCGGGTTGCTCAACCCGAGCTCGGCCAGAACGCGGGCACGGGAGTCGTCGTCGGCCAATGCCTGTTCGATGGCTTTGCGAAAACTAGGGGTGTTACCTAACGGCCCTTTGAGTGCCATCAACGCTTCACGCAGTACCATGAGCTTTTGCAATGCTGGTATTTGCTCGACGAGGTTTGCGGGATTGAAGTCCTTCATCGAATTGATCCGGACCTGGATGGCCAACGCTTCGACGTCAGCCTCCTCCTGAAGGCGATTGGGTACACTCAACGTCAAGCTGATCGCCTGTTTCGCCAGCACCTCATCAAGGGTGTGCTTGTCGATGCCGATGGGCTTTCGATCCTCCAGTTTGCGCGGGTCTTCGCGCTGGGAAAAATCCCCCAGCACCAGTAGTTTCAGCGGTAGCTCGACTTCCTCCTGGGCACCGCCGACCGCCGGTTTGAAGGTGATATTGATACGTTCCTTGGGTGCTATCGAACCGTCTTTGGCCATGCTGTTTCTCCTTTTTGATCGGGCTTCATTCAAGTACTGCGTCAAGATCGAAGTGGCACAACCGGCGATGGGTGAGTTCCTTGCTTTCGCGCACGGCGTGGCTTTGTGGCAACAGGTCATAGCAGCGATACAGGAGCCGACCGACCTGCAGAGCCAACTGCGGCTCCCAGCGGTCGAGCCCGGCGCGTTGCAATTCGAGGTCCAATTGCTCCAGCTGGATCCTGCCCAGGTCGTGCTTGCCCGCCCGCATACACAACCTGGCGAGTGCAAGTTGCCAGTGGAAACGGGCCCGTTCGCCGTACGCCGCTTGCAAGCCTTGCTTGAGTACGGCAACCGCTGCCTTGAGGCCGTCCTTGCGCAGCACCGGCATCACCGCCTGCAGGGCCGCATCCCAGGATTCGCCTGCCGCATCGGGCATGACGCTGGGTGGCTCGGCCCTTTGCAGGTGGCGCATGACGTGCAGGGTGATCCACTCACAGGTGGCCGGGTCGGCGAACGAAGTTCCGTCGTCGAACCTGTATTCGGGCAAGCTCGGCAGGCGTTGCAGCAACAAGGCGAAATTCATTTCCAGCTCGGTCTTGGCGGGTTCTGCCTGCAACGCTTCAAGGCACTCCCAGGCCATACGCAGCCCGTCGAACCAGAACAATGCACCGGCCAGGCTGACCTCAAGCTCCAGCAGCAGATCAGCGTAATGACCTTGGCCGAGGCGGTCCCGACAACGCTTGAGCTTGTCGGCAGAGAGCGGGCGCAGCGACGTGATGCGCTCACTATTGGCGTCGGGATAGTTGATCAGCGTCAGCCATGCCAAGGTTCGACTCAGGCGCAAGGCGCGCACATCAGTGGCACTCTGGCGCAACCACCAGGCACACAGAGGACGGGCCTGGTCCTGCAGGGCGCGTAGTAATTTGTGCGCGTCTTTTTCGTTATTCACCGCTTGTTCCGGCTTGAGCAATTGAGCGGTCGCCTGCTTGACCTGGGCAATCACACTCACAGCACCGTCAGCTTCAGCGCCGCGTTGGGGGGCATGCGCCAGACGCTCCGACAGTTGCCTGCGGACCGGCAACAACAAGGGTGCATCCGCTCCAAGATGCTGGTCCCATAGCTCATCGAGCCGAGTGAGATGGTCAAGCAACGCCTGGAACAAGGGCCGCTGATCCACAAGCGAGAGGTTCTGCGCAAAGAGCTGCTCAAGCCGCAACACCAGCCATGCCAACGCGGCAATGCGTGTACGCGGCTTGCCTGGGTAAACCGCTGCCCAGTGCTGCTCACAGAGATGACGCAACAAGCCGAGCCCCGCCAGCAACCCGACAAATGAATCACGCTGATGAAGGGCCCAGGTCAACCAGACGGCCACTCGCAGGTCCTTGGAATGCTCACGCAAAAACTGCTCGCTGAGCTCACTGACCTTTTGCCAATCCGGCAGGCTCGCACCATGAATCGAATGCGCCTTGCCCAGCTCCGCTTCCAGCGCCTCGAACTCGCTCGAAAACCGCATATCACTGCCGGCAAACGCGCTTGGCGAACAAGGTAGCCGCGCCAACTCAAGGTAATAGTCGCAAAGCTTCTTTGAATAATCCATTAGGTGCGCACACAACTATCCATCACAGAAAAAACAAACTAATCGCCATTAAGGTGCGTATCAGAATGCCATTTAACTTACATTCAACGAACAACGAAGTGTGCGAACACTAGCCATGCCAGAGGCAATCATCAAGCAACAGAAAGTCACTTAAGGAATTTCCTACACCCCAATAAAAACAAGGCTTGTGCAATAATTTGCGCAGTCAAACCGTAGAAAAAACCTCATCCCGCCCGGTTGACTCAATACTTACAGCGCAAACCGAACGAGCAACTAACTGCACGCATCTGCGCAAACACCAACAGCAAAAACCCACCAAATCCTCATCACAACTTTCCAACATCTTCCCACTTGAGTCTCGCGCGCCGTTATTTCATTGACTCTTCCAACTTCAGGCACGCTTCTTGTTATAGGGACTTGCCCGTCCGGCGACCGTGCCGTTCGGGAATACCTACTTAAATCAGGCAAGGAAACCCGTCATGCCAACACCCGCGTACCTCTCCATTACCGGCGTCAAACAAGGTTTGATTACGGCAGGTACATTTACCCAGGACTCAGTAGGCAACATTTACCAGGAAGGTCATGAGGATCAGATCCTGGTGCAGGCATTTGCACACCAGGTGATCATTCCCCGCGATCCACAATCGGGCCAGCCGACAGGACAACGGGTGCACAAGCCACTCATGATCAGCAAGATCTTCGACAAATCCTCGCCGCTGCTATTCAGCGCACTGACCTCAGGCGAGGAAGTGTCGTGCCGGCTTGAATGGTTCCGCACATCGTCGGCCGGAACCCAGGAACACTACTTCACCATTGAACTGGAGGGCGCGACCATCGTGGACGTGCAATCGCGCATGCCCAATTGCCAGGACCCTGACAACGCGCATTTCACCCATCTGGAGGATGTGTATTTCACCTATCGCAAGATTGTCTGGACCCATGAGGTCGCCGGCACTTCAGGCGCCGACGACTGGCGTAGCCCAGTGGCCAGCTAAGTTCGGATGAGGCTTGAGCGGCTGCCAGGGAAGGCGCCGCTCCTGCCGCTGAAGGGCTACACCATGGCCAATGGATGCTTACGCTTGGGCGCACCAAATACGCGATCGATCGCGTCCAGGTCGTGTTCATCCAATACCAGTTTCGCGGCACCGGCATTGAGCCGCACGTGTTCGGGCGTGACCGCTTTAGGGATCGCAATCACGCCGTCCTGGCGCAGCACCCAAGCCAGGGCGACCTGAGCCGGCGCTACCTCATGACGACGAGCGATCTGCTTGAGCGTGGGGCTGGATAAAAGCTCACCGCCCTGGGCGATCGGACAGTAAGCCATCAAGGGCAAATGGTGTTGCTGCCACCACGGCAGCAAGTCGAACTCGATACCGCGCTCCTCGATGTTGTAGAGCACCTGGTTGGTCGCACAGGCGGGAGATGCAAGGTCCTGCAGGTCGGCGACATCAAAATTGGAGACACCCCAGCGCCCGATCTTGCCGGCCTCACGCAGGCGTTCGAACGCTTCAACGGTTTCTTCAAGGGGATATTGACCACGCCAATGCAACAGGTACAAATCGATATAGTCGGTGCCCAGGCGTTGGAGGCTGGCTTCACAGGCACGCGGAACGCCCTTGTGGCTGGCATTGTGGGGGTAGACCTTGCTGACCAGGAATACCTGGTCACGCCTGCCGCGGATGGCTTCGCCGACCACTATTTCGGCGCCACCCTCGCCGTACATTTCAGCGGTATCGATCAGGGTCATGCCCTCGTCGATACCCAATTGCAGCGCCGCGACTTCGGCACGATGCTGGTCGGGGTTTTCGCCCATGCGCCAGGTCCCCTGGCCGATGACCGGCACAGGAACGCCAGCCAGATCAATGGTACGCATGACAATCTCCTGATGAGTTCGCGGGTCTACAGTGTGGCACTGGGCGGACAGAAGGGTTCAATCGAAGTATGGTTACTCTTTGTCCACTTGCCAGGAAGATCTCCAATGCTGTTTGTAGTGATGCTCGGGGGCAAGCACCCCAGGGCCAGGATCGAAGTGCACGATGTGGTGTTTACTGTGGCGGATACGCTGCAGGCCACTTATCCGCAATTGCGCGACAGTTGGTTCGGCAGCCCGTCAGGTGTGCATATCGATGCGTGGATGGGGGTCGACGGTGTCGATGGCTGGAAAGTGGAAGTGAGCCCTCTGGCGCCGCGTGCCGATGCGCACCGTTTGTACTTCATCAACCTCGGCGGCTATGAAGCCGACACCTTCGGTGAGGCTCATCACTACGTGCTGGTGGTGGCGCGCACCCCGCAGGAGGCAAAGGCCAAAGGCAAACGGAAGATGCTGAACCACTGGTCTCAGGCCCACACCGACTGTGTGCTGGATGTCGACGACTGCCTGCCCATCGATCTGGTGGACGGTCGGTATATTCACCTCGTGCAAGGTACGCATCGCCCCATCATCCAGCAAAACGACTATATCGTTCTGAGCTGAGCGCTGATCGAACGGCTTTATCGTGCCCTTCGGCGACTTGTACGCGGGGGTCACGACTGTTCACGGGCAGGTGCCTGAACAATTACCTGGCACCACTGGGTCATCCGGCAGGAACTTTGCCGGGAAATAACCGCCTGAATCCGGTAGGCTCACCCTTTTCATTCAAGGAGTTACTCCCATGGCCAAAGCCACCGCCCGTCACATCCTCGTGTCCACTGAAGACAAGTGCAACGAACTGAAGGCCCAAATCGAAGGCGGCGCTGATTTCGCAGAAATCGCCAAAGCCAACTCCAGCTGCCCCTCCAGCCGCCAAGGGGGCGACCTGGGTTCGTTCGGTCCAGGCCAGATGGTCAAGGAATTCGACACTGTCGTGTTCAGCGCCCCGGTCAACACCGTGCAAGGCCCGGTGAAGACCCAGTTCGGTTACCATCTGCTGGAAGTCACCAGCCGCCAGGACTGATCCCGTCCGCGCTGATGCTATGAACAACGGCCCGCCTTTTGGTGGGCCGTTGTGCATGTGATGACTGGCGACACGGATGCCGTTAGCGTACAAATCCCTATTCTTCTTCACCCGGCGTTCAAGGCTGATAATGCGATTGGCTTTTTCCAGACTGCTCAGTACCTCCCTGGCCCTGCTGTTGGCCAGTAGCGCCGTGATCGCGGCTCCGCAGACCTACCTGACGGTGTACGGCGAACCGGCCAAGTATGCCGCCGGCTTCAGCCATTTCGACTATGCCAACCCCGACGCGCCCAAGGGCGGCAGCCTGCGGCGCTCCGCCATCGAGATCGGGCGCTTCGACCATGTGCTGCCGTATATCGACAAAGGCATCGGCGTCTCCCAGGTCGACGGCTGGCTCTATGCGCCCCTGGCTCAGCGCTCCCTGGATGAGCCCTATACGGTGTATGGCCTGGTGGCAGAGAAGATGGAGCGCGCCGATGACGGTTTGTCCCTGCGTTTCTACCTCAACCCCAAGGCACGCTTTGCCGATGGCAAGCCGATTACCGCCGAAGACGTGCGCTACAGCTTCGACCTGCTGATGACCCAGGGCAGCCTGCGCTTTCGCACACTGTTCGCCGACGTCAAGCACGTTGAAGTCGAAGGCGAACGCCAGGTGCGCTTCGATTTTTCCAGCAATGAGAACCGCACCCTGCCCCTGGATATCGCCACCCTGCCGGTGTTCCCCGAACATTGGTGGAAGAGCCGCGACTTCGCCAACGGCGGCGGCTACGAAGCCCCACTGGGCAGCGGCCCGTACACCATCAGCAAGATCGACTCCGGCAGCACCATCACCTTTACCCGTGACCCCGACTGGTGGGGCAAGGACCTCCCGGTCAGCCGCGGCCTGTACAACTTCGACCACCTGAGCCTGGAGTACTTCGGTGATACCGAAGTGGCGCGCCAGGTGCTGCGCGGTGGCGCGTATGACTTCAACCGCGAGTTTTCCGCCACCGGCTATTCCATCGGCTACAACGGGCCGGCACTGGACGATGGCCGCCTGCAACGTGCCCATTTGGCCAGGGAGATGCCACAACCAGCCCAAGGCTATGTGTTCAATGTGCAAAAGCCGATGTTCAAGGACCGCCGCGTACGCCAGGCCCTGGCGATGCTGTGGGATTTCGAATGGGCCAACCGGCAGATGATGCGCAATATGTATATCCGCCAGCAGAGTTTCTTCTCCAACAGCCCATTGGCCGCCAGCCAATTGCCGACGAAGGAAGAGCTGGCGATTCTCGAACCGTTGCGCGGGCAGGTGCCCGACGAGGTCTTCACCCAGGTGTTCAAGGCACCGGTCACCGATGGCAGCGGCATGATCCGCGACAAACAGCTGCAAGCGCTGGCCTTGCTGGAGGAAGCCGGCTGGAAACCAGACGGTGACAAGCTCGTCAACGCCGACGGCGAACCGCTGGAGTTTACCTTCCTCAACGCCCAGGCCGGACTGGAGCGCCTGCTGCTGCCGTACAAACGCAACCTGGCGCAGATCGGCATCACCCTGAACATTCGTCGGATCGACGCCTCGCAGTATGTGAACCGGGTGATGGCGCGGGACTACGACATGATCGTCGCCGGCTTCCCGGTCACCACGTCCCCGGGCATGGAACTGTACAACTTCTTCGGTTCGGCAGCCGCCCTGGACCCGGGCGCCAACAACTACATGGTGCTTAAGGACCCCGCCGTGGACAGTCTGATCAAGGGCCTGGTCAAAGCCGACACCCAATCCCGGATGCTCACCTACGCCCATGCCCTGGACCGGGTGCTGCAATGGAATTACCTGTGGATTCCCAACTACTACCCGCCCGGTACCTCGGCGGCCTGGTGGAACCGTTTCGGCCGACCTGCCGTCGAGGCCAAAAATGATGAAGCCCTGGAAACCTGGTGGGAAATCAGCCCGACACCGTTGACCAATGAGCAAATGAACGCCGAATTGAAAAAACGCGGAGGTACCCACTGATGTTTGCCTACATCGTGCGGCGTCTGCTGCTGATCATCCCGACGCTGGTGATCATCCTGCTGGTCAATTTCGTGATCGTACAGGCCGCGCCCGGCGGCCCGGTGGAACAGGCCATCGCCCACCTGCAAGGGATTGGCGGCGGCGCCGTCGGCGGCTCGTCCGGCGACAGCATCAGCAGCGGCTCCCGTGCCAGCCGTGGCCTGGACCCAAAGCTGATCAAGGACATCGAAAAACAGTACGGCTTCGACAAACCCGCACCGGAACGCCTGTGGCTGATGCTCAAGAACTACGCACGGCTGGACTTCGGTAACAGCTTCTTTCGGGGCTCGACGGTGATCGACCTGATCCTGGAGAAAATGCCCGTCACGCTTTCGCTCGGTCTGTGGGCCACCTTGATCACCTATCTGGTGTCGATTCCCCTGGGGATTCGCAAGGCGGTGCGCCATGGCAGCAGCTTTGATGTGTGGAGCAGCACCGCCATCGTCATTGGTTATGCGATGCCGGCCTTCCTGTTCGCCATGTTCCTGATCGTGGTGTTCGCCGGTGGCACCTCGTTGAACTGGTTCCCGGTGCGCGGGCTGGTGTCGGAGAACTTCGCGCAATTGAGCCCCATCGGCAAGATTGCCGATTACTTCTGGCACTTGGTACTGCCCGTGACCGCATTGGTAATTGGCGGGTTTGCCACGTTGACCATTCTCACCAAGAACTCGTTCCTCAATGAAATCACCCGCCAATACGTGGTCACCGCGCGCGCCAAGGGTTTGAGCGAACGCCGCGTGTTGTACGGCCATGTGTTCCGCAACGCCATGCTGCTGGTGATCTCGGGTATTCCCCAGGCATTCATCAGCGTGTTCTTCGCAGGCTCCTTGCTGATCGAGGTGATTTTCTCCCTCGACGGCCTCGGCCGCATGAGCTATGAGGCGGCCGTGTCCCGCGATTACCCGGTGGTGTTCGGCTCGCTGTTTATCTTCACCCTGTTCGGGCTCTTGATAAAACTCATCGGTGACCTCTGCTACACCCTGGTGGACCCGCGTATCGACTTCGCCGCGAGGAACGCCTGATGTTGAATCTATCTCCCGTGGCCCGTCGGCGTTTCGAGCGGTTCAAGAAGAACCGTCGCGGCTGGTGGTCACTGTGGTTGTTTATCGGACTGTTTTTACTGACGTTGGGCGGTGAGCTGATCGCCAACGACAAACCCCTGGTGCTCAGCTACAAGAACACGCTGTATTTCCCGGTGTTCAAGCGCTACACCGAACAGCAGTTCGGCGGCCAGTTGCCGTTCCAGGCCGACTACCGCAGTGACTACGTGCAAAAGCTGATCAAGCAGGACGGTGGCTGGATGCTGTTCCCGCCGATCCCGTTCAGCGACGACACGCCCAACTACGAACTGACCCGCCCTGCCCCCAGCCCACCGTCTTCGGTGAACTGGCTGGGCACCGATGACCAGGCGCGGGATGTGCTGGCCCGGGTGATCTCCGGCGCACGGGTGTCGATCCTGTTCGCCCTGGCACTTACTGCCATCAGCGCCGCTATCGGCATTGCCGCCGGTGCGCTGCAAGGCTTCTACGGCGGCTGGGTCGACCTGCTCGGCCAGCGCATCCTGGAGGTGTGGTCCGGGCTGCCGGTGCTGTACCTGCTGATCATCCTGTCGGGTTTCGTCGAGCCGAATTTCTGGTGGCTGTTGGGGATCATGGCGCTGTTTTCCTGGCTGGCCTTGGTGGACGTGGTACGCGCCGAGTTCCTGCGCGGGCGCAACCTGGAGTACGTCAAGGCCGCACGGGCATTGGGGCTGGGCGATGGCAAGATCATTCGCCGGCATATCCTGCCCAACGCCATGACCGCGACCTTGAGCTACCTGCCATTTATCCTGACAGGCGCGATTTCCACCTTGAGCGCCCTGGACTTCCTCGGTTTCGGCATGCCTGCGGGCAGTGCGTCGCTGGGCGAGCTGATCGCCCAGGGCAAGCAGAACCTGCAGGCACCCTGGCTGGGCCTGACGGCGTTTTTCACCCTGGCGCTGATTTTGTCGCTGCTGGTATTTATCGGCGAGGCATTACGTGATGCCTTCGACCCACGTTCATGAGTGATTGCATATGAACCTGATCGAAATCCGCGACCTCAGCGTCGCCTTCAGCGGCCAGACCGTGGTGCGCAACCTGAGCCTGGATGTACGCCCTGGCGAGTGCCTGGCGCTGGTGGGCGAATCGGGGTCGGGCAAGTCGGTGACGGCCCATTCGATCCTGCAACTGCTGCCCGAAGCCGGTACGCATACCACAGGTTCCGTGAAGTATCGCGGCCAGGAGTTGATCGGTGCGTCGGCGGCCACCCTGCAAAAGCTGCGAGGCAACCGCATCGCAATGATCTTCCAGGAGCCGATGACCTCCCTCAACCCGTTGCACAGTATCGAAAAGCAGATCGGCGAAACCCTGCTGTTGCACAAAGGCCTGGGAGGCAAGGCGGCACAGGCGCGCATCCTCGAATTGCTGGAACTGGTCGGCATCCAAAAGCCCCGGGAACGGCTCAAGGCCTACCCGCACCAGCTCTCCGGCGGCCAGCGCCAGCGGGTGATGATTGCCATGGCCCTGGCGTGTGAACCGGAACTGCTGATCGCCGACGAACCCACCACCGCGCTGGACGTCACCGTGCAACGCAAGATCCTGCTGTTGCTCAAGTCCCTGCAGGAACGCCTGGGCATGTCGCTGCTATTGATCAGCCACGACCTCAACCTGGTACGCAGCATTGCCAAACGGGTGTGTGTAATGCGCGCCGGGGAAATTGTCGAGCAAGCCGACTGCCAGACCTTGTTTGACGCTCCCCGGCACCCTTACAGCCGTCTGCTGCTGGATGCCGAACCGGCCGGCGATGCGCTTTGCAGTGATGAGCGCGAAACGGTGCTGCAAGTGGACGACCTGAGCGTGCAGTTCCCTCTCGGCGGCGGCCTGTTCCGACGCAAGACCTACCTGCGCGCAGTGGATGGCATCAGCCTCAGCGTGCAGCGCGGCAAGACCCTGGGCATCGTCGGTGAGTCAGGCTCGGGCAAGTCCACTCTGGGCCAGGCGATCCTGCGCCTGCTGGACTCCACCGGCAGCATTCGCTTCCAGGGTGAAGCCCTCGACCCGTTGACCCCTCAGCAGATGCGCCCCTGGCGCAAGCAGATGCAGGTGGTGTTCCAGGACCCCTACGGCAGCCTCAGCCCGCGCATGTCGGTGCAGCAGATCATCAGCGAAGGCCTGGAAGTACACGCACCGTGCAGCCTGGAAGATCGCGACGCCCAGGTGATCCAGGTGCTCAAGGATGTCGGCCTCGACCCTGAGAGCCGACATCGTTACCCCCATGAGTTTTCCGGTGGCCAGCGCCAACGCATTGCCATCGCCCGCGCCCTGGTGCTCAAGCCTGCGCTGATGCTGCTGGACGAACCCACCTCGGCCCTGGATCGGACGGTGCAGAAGCAGGTGGTGGCATTGCTGCGCGAGTTGCAGGAAAAATACGGCCTGACCTACCTGTTTATCAGCCATGACTTGGCCGTGGTACGCGCCATGGCCCACGACATGATTGTGATCAAGGACGGCAAAGTGGTGGAGCGCGGCGCGAGCCACGAAGTGTTCGATGCACCGCAACATCCGTACACCAAAGAGCTGCTGGCAGCGGCGCACATCCCCTTGTAGGAACGAGCTTGCTTGCGAAGAACAGATAGGCGACACGGGGTATCTGGTAGCGTTGCGTTATCGTTGACGGTTTTTCGCGAGCACGCTCGCTCCTACAGGATTCTGCACGCATGAACACCAGCCTCAAGGATTACCAACAGGTTCGCGGCCTGGCTATCCAGTCGCTGTTCGAGATCATCGAACAGTCCAGCGAGGGCACGGTGATTGTCGACCGCGACGCGAATATCGTGTGGATGAATGAGCGCTACGCCAAGCGCTTCGGGCTCAACAGCGCTGACGAAGCCATCGGCCAGCCGTGTGAGAAGGTCATATCCAACAGCCTGCTGCGCCAGGTGGTACGCACCGATCTGCCGATTCTGCTGGATATCCAGGACACGCCCAAAGGCCCGCTGGTGGTGATGCGCCTGCCGATCCATGACGATGCCGGCGCGGTGATCGGGGCGATTGGCTTTGCATTGTTCGATGAACTGCGCAACCTGTCGCCACTGATCGAACGCTACCTGAGCATGCAGCAGGAACTGGCGTCTACCCGTTCGCTGCTGCGCAAACGTCAGAGCAAGTACAACTTCGCCCACTTTATCGGCACCAGCGCCGCCAGCCTGGAAGTCAAACGCCGCGCGCGCCGCAGTGCAAGTGCCGAGTCGCCGGTGTTACTGCTCGGCGAAACCGGTACCGGCAAGGAGCTGCTCGCCCAGGCGATTCATGGGGCTTCGAATCGGGCGAACAAGGCCTTTGTCAGTATCAACAGCGCGGCCATTCCCACGGATTTACTGGAGGCCGAATTCTTCGGTACCGCGCCCGGCGCGTTCACCGGTGCCGACCGCAAGGGCCGCCCCGGCAAACTACAGATCGCTCAGGGCGGCACGCTGTTTCTCGATGAAATCGGCGATATGCCGCTGCCGCTGCAAAGCAAACTGTTGCGGGTACTGCAGGAAAAGGAATACGAGCCAGTCGGCTCCAACGAGATGCTGCACAGCGATGTACGGGTAATCGCCGCCACCTCGCTGGACCTGGAAGCGGCGATCAAGCGCGGCGAATTTCGTGCGGATTTGTATTACCGGCTCAACGTGCTGCCGATCCAGGTGCCGCCCTTGCGCGAGCGCCTGGAGGACATCCCGGCGCTGAGCGAGGCGATTCTTGAAGAGTTGCTCAGCCGCCACGAACTCGAACCCGAGGCACTGGGGTTGCTGGCGCAACACGCGTGGCCGGGGAATATCCGCGAGCTGCGCAATGTGCTGGAGCGGGCGGCATTGTTGAGTGATGACCTGGTATTGAATGCCGAGGACATTCGCGCGGCAATCGGCACGTTCAGCCCGGTGGAGCGCAGTACGGTTCAAGCCATCGAGGGTGAATCGTTCAGTGCTGCGCGGGAGCGATTCGATCGGCAGGTCATCGCGGCCGCCTTGAAAGCGTGTGAGGGCAATGTGGTCGACGCGGCCAGGCGGTTGGGGCTTGGGCGCTCGACGTTGTACAAGAAGATAGTAGCGTTGGGGATCGCCTAGTCTCGATATAGAGACTGAAATCTCAATAACGAGATAAGGTACTGTGAGTGCGGTTTTTCTCCCGACCGTGCTGTACCAGGCGGTTTAGGCGCTGACTGAAACACTGCCACCGGCGCAAGCTCTTTCCGCAGCGGATCCCAGCCTGTCTCAATTCAGAGACAAAAACCCGCACAATCGCTCAGAGATCAAAAAATCCTTTTATATATCAATAAGTTAGATTTCTGGCACATATCTCGCTATAGCCCTACTCCAAGCATTACCCCACAAAAATAACAATCTGGAGACACACCATGAGTGTGATCATTGCCCTGGCAGCCTTGGCGCTGCTGATGCTGGCTGCCTACCGTGGCTACAGCGTGATCCTGTTTGCCCCCATCGCCGCTCTCGGCGCGGTCTTGCTCACTGACCCGTCCGCCGTCGCCCCTGCCTTTACCGGGGTGTTCATGGAAAAAATGGTCGGCTTCATCAAACTGTATTTTCCGGTGTTCCTGCTCGGCGCGGTGTTCGGCAAGTTGATCGAACTGTCGGGGTTCTCGCGTTCCATCGTGGCCGCCGCGATCCGCTTGCTCGGCACGCGCCAGGCCATGCTGGTGATCGTGCTGGTCTGTGCCCTGCTCACCTACGGCGGCGTGTCGCTGTTTGTGGTGGTGTTTGCGGTGTACCCGTTCGCCGCCGAGATGTTTCGCCAGAGCAATATCCCCAAGCGCCTGATTCCGGCGACCATTGCCCTCGGTGCGTTCTCGTTCACCATGGACGCCCTGCCCGGTACGCCGCAGATCCAGAACATCATCCCCAGCACCTTTTTCAACACCACCGCATGGGCGGCGCCGTGGTTGGGTTTGATCGGCACGATTTTCGTATTCTGCGCCGGCATGCTCTACCTGGCGCGCCAGCGCAACAAGGCGCAGCGTGCCGGTGAAGGTTACGGCACCGAGTTGCGCAACGAACCGGAAACGGCCGAAAACCTCACACTGCCCAACCCGTGGGTCGCACTGTCGCCGCTGATTCTGGTGGGCGTGATGAACCTGTTGTTCACTCACTGGATTCCGCAGTGGTACGGCAAGACCCACAGCCTCAGCCTGCCGGGCATGAGCGCGCCGGTGACCACCGAAATCGCCAAGCTCACAGCGATCTGGGCCGTGCAGGCGGCGCTGCTGGTGGGCATCCTGATGGTGCTGGCCTTCGGCTGGTCGGCGATCAAAAGCAAGCTCGCCGAGGGCAGCAAAAGCGCGGTCAGCGGCGCATTGCTGGCGGCGATGAACACCGCATCGGAATACGGCTTCGGCGCAGTGATCGCCTCGCTGCCGGGCTTCCTGGTGCTGGCGGACTGGCTGAAGGGCATCCCCAACCCGCTGGTCAACGAGGCCATTACCGTGACGCTGCTGGCCGGTATCACCGGCTCCGCGTCCGGTGGCATGAGCATCGCCCTGGCGGCAATGTCCGAGAGCTTTATTTCGGCGGCCCACGCGGCCAATATTCCCCTTGAAGTGCTGCACCGGGTCGCGGCCATGGCCAGCGGCGGCATGGACACCCTGCCCCACAACGGCGCGGTGATCACGCTGCTGGCGGTCACCGGGCTGACCCACCGCGAAGCCTACAAGGACATTTTCGGCATCACGATCATCAAGACCCTTGCGGTGTTCGTGGTGATCGGTACTTTCTATGCCACCGGCATTGTGTGAGGTTTTCATGACGACTTTGAATGGCAAGACGGCCCTCGTTACCGGCTCCACCAGCGGCATTGGCCTGGGCATCGCACTGAGCCTGGCCGAGGCTGGCGCCAATCTGATCCTCAATGGCTTCGGCGACGCCAGCGCGGTGATCGCCCAGGTGCAGGCGTTCGGCGGCAAGGTCGGCCACCACCCGGCCGATGTCAGCGACCCGGCGCAGATCGCCGATATGCTCGCCTATGCCGAGCGCGAGTTCGGCGGCGTCGATATCCTGGTCAACAACGCCGGCATCCAGCATGTGGCGGCGGTGGAAGACTTCCCGGTGGAGCGCTGGGACTCAATCATCGCGATCAACCTGTCCTCGGTGTTCCACAGCACGCGCCTGAGTTTGCCGGGGATGAAGGCCAAGGGCTGGGGGCGCATCGTCAACATCGCCTCGGTGCATGGCCAGGTCGGCTCAGTGGGCAAGGCGGCGTATGTGGCGGCCAAGCACGGCGTGATCGGCCTGACCAAGGTAGTGGGCCTGGAGACGGCGACCAGCAATGTCACCTGCAATGCTATCTGCCCGGGCTGGGTACTGACGCCGCTGGTGCAGAAGCAGATTGACGACCGCGCGGCTACGGGCGTCGATCCGCAGCAGGCGCAGCATGATCTGCTGGCCGAGAAACAACCGTCACTGGAATTCGTCACGCCACCGCAATTGGGCGAACTGGTGCTGTTCCTCTGCAGCGAAGCCGGCAGCCAGGTGCGTGGCGCCGCCTGGAATATCGACGGCGGCTGGCTGGCCCAGTAATGCAAATCTAATGGGGGTGGAGCAAGCCCCCCACCTTTGATTGATGTCGACTGGCCAATTCACACAAGAATGAGAGACTGTGCCGATGTCCGAAATTCTCTGGCAGCCCTCCCCCGAACGCATCGCCAACACGCGGATGGACCAGTTCCGGCGCTTCATCAACCAACGCTATAGCGTGCAGCTGCCCGACTACCCGGCCCTGCACCAATGGAGCATCGACCAGCGCGCGGATTTCTGGCGGGCCATCGTCAGCTACTTCGACGTACAGTTTCACAGCCCGCCCGTGGCAACGCTGATCGAAGACGCCGAGATGCCCAGCGCCCAGTGGTTCCCCGGCGCCACCCTGAACTTCGCCGAGCACCTGCTGCGCCGCCGCGACGAGCACCCCGCCGTGGTTGCCATCAGCGAAGATGGCCGCCGCGAAGCATTGACCTACGCCGAACTCGCCCGCCATGTCGCCGGCTTGCAGCGCAGCCTGCGGGCCGCCGGTGTGACCCAGGGCGACCGCGTCGCCGCGTGCATGCCCAACACCTGGCAAACCCTGGTGGGCATGCTCGCCACCACCAGCCTTGGCGCGATCTGGTCGTGTTCGTCGCCCGACTTCGGCACCCAAGGCGTGATCGACCGGTTCGGCCAGATCGAGCCCAAGGTGTTGATCACCTGCGCCGGTTACCGCTATGCCGGCAAAGACATCGACCAGAGCGCCAAGCTCAATGAAATCCTCGAACGCCTGCCGTCCCTCGAGCAACTGATCATCGTGCCGTACGCACGGCCTCAGGCGCGCGTTGACGACTACCGCAGCCAAGCGAGGGTGACGCTGTGGAACGACTTCTATCAGCCCGGCGGCGAGCCCGAGTTTGTCGCCGTGCCGTTCGATCACCCGCTGTACATCCTCTATTCCAGCGGCACCACAGGCGTGCCCAAATGCATCATCCACGGCACCGGCGGCGTGTTGCTCACCCACCTCAAGGAGCACGGTCTGCATGCCGACCTGTCCAGGGATGATTGCCTGTTCTACTACACCACCTGCGGCTGGATGATGTGGAACTGGCTGGTGTCGGTACTGGCCCTTGGCGCCACCGCCGTGCTGTATGACGGCTCGCCGTTCCACCCTGGCCCAGAGCGGTTGATCGACCTGATCGACGCGGAAAAAATCAGCGTGTTCGGCACCAGCCCGAAATTCCTCGCCACCCTGGAGAAGGCCGGGCTGCAACCGCGCCTGAGCCATGACCTGAGCAGCCTCAAGGGGCTGATTTCCACCGGTTCGCCGCTGTCACCCCACAGCTACGACTACGTGTACCGCGACATCAAAAGCGAGCTGTGCCTGGCGTCGATGTCGGGCGGCACCGACATCGTCTCCTGTTTTGTGATCGGCAACCCGGTGCTGCCGGTGCGGCGCGGCGAAATGCAGTGCAAGAGCCTGGCGATGGCCATCGAAGTGTGGAACGACCAAGGCCGGCCAGTGATCGGCGAAAAAGGCGAGCTGGTGTGCACCCGGCATTTTCCGGCCATGCCGATCGGGCTGTGGAACGATCCGGACCAGCAGAAACTGCGCGCCTCGTATTTCAGCCAGTTTCCTGGAGTGTGGGCCCAGGGTGACTATGCCGAGCAACGCCCCAATGGCAGCCTGCTGATCCATGGGCGCTCTGACGCGGTACTCAACCCCGGCGGCGTACGCATCGGCACTGCCGAGATCTATCGCCAGGTGGAAAAAGTCCCGCACGTAGTGGAAAGCCTGGCTATCGGCCAACGCTGGCAGGACGATGTGCGTGTGGTGCTGTTCGTGCGCCTCGATGACGGTGTCGAGCTGGACGATGCCCTGCAACAGCAGATCCGCCAGGTGATCCGCGCCAACACTACGCCACGCCACGTACCGGCCAAGATCCTTGCGGTCACCGATATCCCGCGCACCATCAGCGGCAAGATCGTCGAACTGGCGGTGCGCAATGTGGTTCACGGGGAGCCGGTAAAAAACACGGATGCCCTGGCTAACCCGCAGGCTCTGGACGAGTTTCGTGATCGCCCTGAATTGGCGACCTGAGGAAAAAAGGTTTCAGCCCTGACGCACTCATTTGAAGACAAACGCCCAATGCATGCTATTTTTCGAGGGGTAGTCAGCCGCTCCTGTCTCACGGGATAATCGGCTTTGTCGTATTTCAAAGCGTTATGCGTAGGGCTTTTTCATGAATGGAACATCCACCGACAGCGAAGCAGCAGTCTTGATCGCGCGGCTGGACTGGGCGCAAAGCCCACTCGGTGATGCCAGGAATTGGCCGCAAAGTCTGCGCACCGCCGTCGATATCGTCATCCACTCACCGATGCCGATGCTGCTGCTGTGGGGCAGCCAGCTCACTCAACTCTACAATGATGGCTTCGCCGCGCTCGCGGGCGACAAGCACCCCCAGGCATTGGGCCGACCGGCACATGAAACCTGGCCGGAGCTCGAGAGCTTCACCGCACCGATCTACGAGGCGGTCCTCGGCGGGCAGGCACGCACCTTCAGCGAACAGCGCTTCGTCTTGCAGCGCAACCATCGCGACACCGAAATCTGGCTCGACCTGACCTACAGCCCGGTACGCGACGAGCGCGGCACGGTGGCCGGCATCCTGGTCACCGCCATTGAAACCAACGAACGCCGCAGCAAAGCCCTCGAACTGCAGCGGCGCTCCGAAGACAGCCTCAAGGCCCAACACAGCACCGAGCAACGCCTGCAGCTTGCGCTGGCCGCAACCGACGCCGTGGGCACCTGGGATTGGGATATCGGCGAAGACCGTTTTATCGCCGACGCGCATTTCGCCTACCTGCACGGCGTCGACCCGGAAGACGCCGACCTGTTGCCGATCAGCGCTTACCTGCAAGGCGTACACCCCGAAGACCGTGGCACGGTGGCGCGCAGCATCAAGCACTGCATCACCTTCGGCACCGAATACGCCGAGGAATATCGCTTGTTGCAAGCCGACGGCCAGGTACGTTGGGTGTTTGCCCGGGGTCGTTGCTACAAGGACCATCAGGGCCGTCCGGCACGTTTCCTCGGTGCCGCACTGGACCTGACCGAACGCAAGCACACCGAACAGGCACTGCGTCAAAGCCAGACCGAGCTGCAACTGATCATCAACGCCATGCCGGTGCTGATCGGCTATGTGGACCACGAAGAGCGCTTTCGCCTGAACAACAGTGCCTACCTCGACTGGTACGGCCTGACACCCCAGGAACTCTACGGTAAAAGCATTCGTGAAGTGCTCGGCGACGATGTATACGCCGGGCGCGCGGACAAGATCGCCGCAGCGCTCAAGGGCAAGGCGTGCAGTTTCCTGACCGTCACCCCCCATCGCGACGGCCGGCCGCGCCATGCCTTGATGAAGTACCTGCCGCGCTTCAGTAATGACGGTTCGGTAAACGGCTTCTACATCTTTGTGATCGACGAGACCGAACGCATCCTCACCGAAGAGGCTTTGCGTCACCTCAACGAAAACCTTGAAGAGCGCGTGGCCCAACGCACCCAGGCGCTGGCCGAGGCCAACCAGCGCCTGCAAAACGAAATGTTCGAGCGCGAGCGCGCCGAAGACGCGCTGCGCCATGCGCAGAAGATGGAAGCGGTAGGCCAGCTCACCGGCGGCATCGCCCACGACTTCAACAATATGCTCACCGGCATCATCGGCAGCCTGGACCTGATGCAGCGCTATATCGCCGCCGGGCGCAGCGACGAAATCGGCCGGTTCACCGACGCGGCGGTGTCCTCCGCCCACCGCGCGGCCGCCCTCACCCACCGCTTGCTGGCGTTCTCGCGGCGCCAGTCGCTGGACCGTCGACCGATCGATCCCAACCAGTTGGTGGCGTCCCTGGAAGATCTGTTCCGCCGTACCAAAGGTGCGCACATCTCGCTCAAGGTGCAATTGGGCAAGGACATCTGGCCCGTCAATACCGATGCCAGCCAACTGGAAAACGCCCTGCTCAACCTGGTGATCAACGCGCGCGACGCCATGCCCGACGGCGGTGAATTGCTCATAGAAACCGCCAACAGCTACCTGGACGGCACCGATATCACCACACTTGAGCCGGTCAAGGCCGGTGACTACGTGATGCTCGGCGTGTGCGACAACGGCACCGGCATGGCGCCGAAAATCCTCGCCAAAGCCTTCGACCCGTTCTTCACCACCAAACCCATCGGCCAGGGCACGGGCCTGGGGCTGTCGATGATCTACGGCTTTGCCCAGCAGTCCGGCGGCCACGTGACCATTCACAGCGAACCGGGCCAGGGCACCTGCGTGCGCCTGTACCTGCCGCGCCTGTATGGCACCGCGCTGGAAAGCAGCCAGCCCACCAACTCGAGCGAAGCCCCGCTGGCATTGGCCGGTGAGTCCGTCGTGGTGGTCGAGGACGACCCCGCCGTGCGTATGCTGGTGGTCAACGTGCTGGGTGAACTGGGCTACACCGCGCATCAGGCAGCCGATGCACGCACGGCGCTGCCGTTGCTGGAGTCGGACCTGCGCGTGGACCTGCTGGTGACCGACGTCGGCCTGCCGGGCATGAACGGCCGGCAACTGGCGGAAATCGCTCGCCAGCACCGCCCGGGCGTGCGCGTATTGTTCATGACCGGTTATGCCGAAAAAGCCGCCGAGCGCCAGGGTTTTCTGGAAGACGGCATGGACATGATCGCCAAACCCTTTTCCATCGAATTGCTGGCCACGAAAATCCGCAGCATGATCAGCGTTGACGCCTGAGTTCAGGCATAATCGCGCGCCCTTACGTTCGACCGTTGCAAGGTAACAAGATGAAAGCCCAAGCCCGTCATATCCTGGTGAAAACCAGTGAGGAAGCCGAACAGCTCAAGCAGCGCATTGCCAAGGGCGAAGCGTTTGATGTGCTGGCCAAGAAGTACTCCACCTGCCCGTCGGGCAAGCGCGGCGGTGACTTGGGCGAAGTACGGCCAGGGCAGATGGTCGGAGCGATTGATGCGGTGATCTTCAAGAAGCCGGTCAAGGTGGTTCACGGGCCGATCAAGAGCAAGTTCGGGTATCACCTGGTACAGGTGTTCTACCGCGACTGAGTGTTTGGCTCTTGATCCGCCGACGTTGACCACTCACGCAGGGATCAGTGCTCCTGGCACTTGAATCACGCGACTGGCCAACCGATGCCCAGCCAAGGCCGCCGCCTCAGGCGAACCACCCTTGAGTCGGCTGGCCAGATACGCCGCACTGAACGAATCCCCCGCGGCCGTGGTATCCACCACCGTCTCCACCTTCAACGCCGGCACGGCAAAGCGCTCACCGTCGCAACGGATCAAACACGCATCTGCGCCGCGCTTGAGCACCACCTCGGCCAGCGTCGGATACGCGGCGAACACCTGCTCACTGTCGGCATAGCCGAACAACGCACGTTCGTCATCCTCGGTCAGCAAGGCGATATCCACGTCGGCCATGACCTGGTGATACGCCGCGCGCGCCGCCTCGACACTGGCCCATAGACGCGGTCGGTAGTTGTTGTCGAAGACCACCTTGCCACCGCGTCGACGGGTGTCGACCAGGGCTCGCAGCAAGTGCCGGCGCCCGACCTCACCGAGTACCGCCAGGGTGATGCCGCTGAAATACACCACATCGTAGCCCGGCAATGCCGCCAGGATCGGCTCGGCCGCCGGCGTGGTGAAACAATCACGCACGGCGGCTTCGTTGCGCCAATACAGGAATTTACGCTCGCCCTTGGCGTCGGTCTGGATGCAGTACAAACCGGGCAGACGCCCGGGCAAGCGCTGGACCATGCCCAGGCCCACACCCTCTTGCGCCCATTGGGCACACATGGCATCGCTGAAACTGTCATCGCCCAGGGCGGTGACGTAGTCGACACTGCCGGTGTCGCCCAGCTCGCGGCGCAGGTACACCGCCGTGTTCAAGGTATCGCCACCGAAGCTCTGGTGCAGGCTGCCGTCGGCGCGGTGTTGCAGTTCGATCATGCATTCGCCGATCAGGGCGATACGTGGGGTCTGGCGGGTCATGGCTTCACACTCAGAAACGGGTTTGCAGGGACTCGACGACCTGTAACTGCTCATCCACCAGGCAGCCGACCTGCCACTTGTCGAACGTCAGGCAGGGGTGCGAAGTCCCGAACGAAATAATGTCACCGATGCGCAACTCGACTCCCGGTGCCACGCTCATGAACGCATGCTGGTCCATTACCGCCGTTACCTTGCACGCGCTCACATCATCGCCCTGTGCCGGCAAAATACCGGCCTGGTAGCGCTTGAGCGGCACCGGCAGGCCGGCGTCATAGGCCACGTCGCGCTTGCCCAGCGCGATCACCGCAAAGCCGGGCTCAGGCAACGACTGCACGTGAGCCCAGACTTCCAGGGCCGGACGCAAGCCTTCGTTGAGGTCGCTGCGACGGTCGAGCACGCAGCACTGTGCCTCTTTGTAGATGCCGTGGTCATGGGCCACATAGCTGCCCGGACGCAATACGCTGAGGAAACGACCTGCGGCGTTCTGGGTTTCGAAAGACTCGGCGATCAGGTCGTACCAGGCCGAACCGGAAGCCGTCACGATAGGCTTGGGCAGGTCGAAAAAACCGTTGTCCTGCAGGTCCACCGCCAAACGCACCAGGCTGCCGGCGAACTCGCGGATGCCGCTGATAGCGTGCTCGCCGTGGATCACGCCTTCGTAACCTTCGATACCGGTTAGTGCCAGCGCCGGTTGGGCCTTGATCGCCTTGGCCAGGTCACGTACTTGCTGCTCGCTGCGGCAACCGCAACGGCCGCCGACCACGCCGTACTCGATCATCACGTTCAGGCGCAGACCGCGCGCGGCGAAGAACAGGCCCAGGTCGGCGACACTGTCCGGATGATCGACCATGCAGTGGAAGTCGAAATCCTTATCGGCCAACAGGTCGGCGATCAGCGCCATGTTCGGCGCGCCCACCAGTTGGTTGGCCATCAACACACGACGCACGCCACCGGCATAGGCGGCACGGGTTTGCACGGCGCTGGCCAGGGTGATGCCCCAGGCGCCTGCCTCGATCTGGCGCTGGAACAGCGCGGGCATCATGCTGGTTTTGCCATGGGGCGCGAGCTCGGCGCCGCTGTTGCTGACAAACGCCTGCATCCAGCGGATGTTGTGCGCCAGGGCGTCGCGATGCAGCACCAGGGCCGGCAGGCTAACGTCACGGACCAGGTGGGCACCCACCGCGGCGGCGCCCTTTTCAACAGCGTTGATGGCAGACATGAAATGCTCCTATTCGTTGATGCGACGGGCCAGGTTGTTGGCGCTTTCGATCAGCACCCGGCGATAGTCGTTGTAATGGGTGATGGCATCGGCACGCGGTGCGACGATGCACAACGTCGCGATACTGACGCCCTGCGCGTCCCTGACCGGGGCGGCAAAGCAGTGCGTAAAGGTGTCGGCGACACTATCGAAAGAAAAGAAACCGTCGAGGGTGGCCTGACGGATTTGTGCCAGGAACGTCTCCAGCGGCAGGCGCTGGCCGTCCGGCAGGATGAAGTCGTCGTGGTCGATCAAGTCGATGATCTGCTGGTCGCTCAGGTGCCCGAGCAACAGGCGCCCGGACGCGGTCCATGGAATCGGCGCGTTTTCCCCGATATCCGATGAAATACGAAAATGCCGCTCGCCTTCGCGCATCAGCGCCACGGTGTATTTGCGCCCGTTGAGCAGGCACATCTGCGCAGTTTCATGGGTCTGCCTGACGATCTCCTGCAAGGCATGGTCAGCCTCGCGGGTCAGGTCAAAATGACGCAGGTGCGCCTGGCCGAGAAAATACAGCTGGCGACCCAGGTAGACGTGCCCATCCTTGCCCACGGTCTCCAGGATGCGCCGCTCAAGCAAGGACGCGACCAACTCGTAGACGGTGGACTTGGGGCTGCCGATGCCGTTGGCAATATCATTCGGACGCAGGGGCTGGCCGACTTCCTTGAGAAAATCGAGGATATCGAATGCACGGTCCAGGCCTTTGGCGCGGCGTTTGATGGTGTCTTCGGTCATGGCGGTAATCGGTCCCGATAAAGATGTTGCTATCAACACAGTTCCCCGTGGGAGGGGGCTTGCTCCCTCCCACGTTGGATTTACGGTGTTCTTTAGAGTCGGGGCATTTAGCCTTTTTTCTTGTACGCCACGCAATCGATCTCGACCTTGCAGTCGACCATCATGTTGGCCTGCACACAGGCACGCGCCGGAGCGTGTTCCGGGGTGAAGTACTCGCCGAATACCTTGTTGAAACTCCAGAAGTCGCGCGGGTCTTCCAGCCATACGCCAACCCGCACCACATCCTTGAGCTCGTAACCGGCCTCCTCAAGAATTGCCACCACGTTGCGCATCGTCTGGCGGGTCTGTTCGACGATGCCGCCTGTGATGATTTCACCGTCCACCGCCGGCACCTGGCCCGAGACGTAGAGCCAGCCGTCCGCTTCCACCGCACGCGCAAAAGGACGTGGCTGGCCGCCGCCGGCGGTGCTGCCGGTGCCGTAACGAGTAATGCTCATAAAAATAACTCCTGATTAAAAACGGATGTTCTTCAAAAATTCGGCCAGACGCGGCGACTGCGGGCGTTCAAAGATGTCCTTCGACGACCCCTGTTCCTCTATGCGGCCCTGGTTCATGAATACGATCTTGTCGGACACTTCATAGGCGAAGCGCATTTCGTGGGTGACCAGCAACATGGTCATGCCCTCTTCCGCCAAGCCCTTGATCACGCTGAGCACCTCACCGACCAGCTCCGGGTCGAGGGCCGAGGTGACTTCATCGAACAACATCAGGCTGGGGTTCATGGCAATCGCGCGGGCAATCGCCACCCGCTGCTGCTGGCCGCCCGACAATTGTCCGGGGAAGTGGTTGCGCCGTTCCAGCAGGCCGACGCGGTCCAGCCATTTTTCGGCCAGGGCCACGGCTTCGTCCTTGCCCATCTTCTTGACCTTGAGCAGGCCAAGGGTGACGTTCTGCAACGCCGTCAGGTGCGGGAAAAGGTTGAATTGCTGGAACGCCATGCCGGTCATCGCACGGTGCCGGGCGATGACGCGCTCGGGGTGGCGCACACGCTTGCCGGCGATTTCGCTGTAGCCGATGGACTCGCCGTCCAGGGTGATCTGCCCGCCCTGGAACTCTTCCAGCAGGTTGACGCAGCGCAACAGCGTGGTCTTGCCCGAACCGCTGGAGCCGATCAACGTCACCACGTTACCGCGCTGCATGGACAGGTCGACGCCCTTGAGCACCTCCACCTGGCCGTATTGTTTGCGCAGGCCACGAATGTCCAGCAGCGGTTGGTTGGTTTGAGGTTGGTTCATGGCAAGGCCACCCGCTTTTCAATGTAGCGCCCGAATAACTCGATGGCGTAGTTGATGACAAAGAACAGAAATCCCGCGAACAGGTAGAACTCCAGGGTCATGAAGGTGCGTGCGATGACCTGCTGGGTGCTGAGCAGCAACTCGGCCACGCCGATCACCGACAGCAAGGTCGAGGCCTTGACGATTTCCGTGGAGGAATTGACCCAGGTCGGCAGGATCTGGCGCAGCGCCTGAGGTAGCAGCACGTAGCCCAGGGACTGGTAGAACGTCAGGCCGATCGCCTTGCCCGCTTCCAGTTGCCCACGAGGAATGGCTTGCAGCGCGCCGCGCACGATTTCCGAGACGTGAGAGCCGCAAAACAGCGTCAGCCCGACCGCACCGGCCTGGAACGCGGTGATTTGCCAGCCGAGGGCCGGCAGCATGTAGAAACACGCCAGCACCAGCACGAACACCGGCGTACCGCGGATCAGGTCGACATACAGACGAAACGGCGCACGCATCCAGAACTTGCCGTAGGTCAGGACCAACCCGGCGACGATGCCGATCAGCGTGCCGAAAATAATCGCCAGCGCCGAGCAATACACGCTGGTTTCAAACCCCGCCCAGAGGGTGTCCCGGGCGATCCACAACTCATGCAACCAGCTGGGAGACTCGTACATGGAAACCTCCTTAACGACGGATCGCCAGACGCTGTTCCAGATAACGGAGCAGCATGGCAATGAGGTAACAGGCCGCCACGTAGAGCGCGGTCGTGACCAGCCAGGTTTCGATCACCCGGTAGCTTTCGACGTTGATCTTGCGGGCGTAGTAAGTCAGCTCGGGCACCGCGATGGCGGCGGCGAGCGAGGTGTCCTTGAACAGCGAAATGAAGTTATTCGACAGCGCCGGCAGCACGTTACGCAGCATTACCGGAACAGTGATGTACGCACGGATGCGCCACTCACCCAGACCAATAGCCAACCCGGCTTCACGCAAGCCTTTGGGAATATTCAACAACCCCGCGCGAAAAACTTCGGTGAGGTAGGCACCTGCGTACAACGACAGCGTGATGATGAAGGACGGGATTTTATCCAGGCGTATCCCGAGCGTGGGCAATGCAAAGTAGATCAACAGGATCAGCACGAGGATCGGCGTATTGCGAATCACCGTGACGTACACCGAGGCGAAGATACGCAACGCACGGTGTCGGGACAGCATGGCAAACGCCATCATCAGGCCGATCACGCAGCCGATGGCGATCGACAGCAGCGCCAGCTCGAGGCCCAGGCCGAGTCCCGCCAGCAAGCTGGGGAAGTCGCGCCACACGGCGGCAAAGTTCAACTGATAGTTCATGGTCGGCAGTACCTGAAACGGGGCACCGTGGACGGCACCCCCGGTTTACACATCACTTGAATTCAACAGGGAAACCAATCGCCGGCTCTGGCAGGTCTACGCCGAACCACTGCTTGAACGAGGCTTTGTAGGCCGGGAACTCCACGCCGGTCATGGCCTCATGCAGCGCGGTGTTGACGAAGTTCAGCCAGTCCTGGTCGCCACGCTTGACGGCGCACGCATAGGTTTGCGGGCTCCAGGCGTAGGCCGGGCTGCGATAACGACCCGGGTTCTGCACCATCAGGTACTTGACCGAAGACTGGTCGGTGGCGGCGGCATCGGCGCGACCGGAGTTCACGGCCTGGTACATCAGGTCGACGCTGTCGTACTGGTCGACCTTGGCCTTGGGCAGTGCCTGGTGCACCAGCTCTTCGGCATACACGTTTTGCAGCACGGCGACGGTGACGCCGTCGCCGGCGGCCTGTAGGTCTTCGATCTCTTTGTACTTGCTGTTGTTGGGCAACAGCAGGCCCACGCCCTCGCGGTAGTACGGCAAGGTGAAGGCAACCTGTTGTGCACGGCTGGCGGTGACGGTGATGAACTGGCAACTCATATCGACCTTGTCGGTCAGCAGATTGGGAATGCGGGCGTCGGACGACTGCACCACAAACTCAACCTTGCTCGGGTCGTTGAACAATCCCTTGGCCACAATGCGGCCGATGTCGATATCAAAACCTTGCAACTTGCCATCCGCTCCCTGGAAGTGCCACGGCGCATTGGTACTGCCTGTACCCACGATGAGATGCCCACGCTTGAGCACCCCATCGAGCTTGCTGTCCGCCGCCTGCACTTGGCTTGCGAGGGAAGCCGATGCGGCGAAGAGAAAAACACACGCTTTGAACACGGAAGGTCGGTGATGCATGACAAGCACTCCAGGGGTTGTGTATTCCGCTATACCGGAACTTGGTTTGTAACAACGGAATAGACAGCAGAAAGTGTGCCATACGCGATAACAGAAACCTATGATCGGGATAAATCCTTTATAAATCAGAGCGCTGGTTGAATAGCGATAGAAGGCGTTGCGCCAGCACCCAGGATCTTCTTGCTACCCAATGCCCCACAACGCAGTGATTGCTCCAACCGAGTGCGTCACAAGCGTGTTACCGCGCACCCTTCGAGTGCGCCCACACCGGTGCAAAAAAACCTGCGCTGGACTAGCCTTGGCAGATTCCCGCCCCACAAGGACCGCAGTGATGAAGCTCAGCCTTATTCTGGTTCTGCTCAGCTTTCTGGCCGCTGGCAGCGTTTCAGCCGCCAGCGACCGCCACGAATGCACGCAAGAACTGCAAAAACTCAAGGAAGCCTTCGACACCAACTACACCAGCCAGAACCACCACGGCTATCGCAAGGCAAAGGCCTCTCGGGACAATGAGGAATACCGCAAATGTGCGAGCCAGGCCCGCAAGGAACGCGAGCGACTGGAGCGCGACCGCGACGTGTGAGGCGCAGGTACCTGTGAAGGTTGACAGTAGACGCGGCAAATCCCTCGGCTTAGCGTTGGTCCGAAAACCATCCGCCGACAGGGACATCATCATGGGAATCGCTAAAGGCGTCATTCGCAGTAATGAGGAGTATCAATCGGTACTGGCCGCGAACCGCACGGTGTTCCTGCTGTTTGTCTCAGAGACTTGCCCGGCGTGCTCGAGCGCCGTGCAGCTTTTTGAGCCCATCGCCAAAGCGTATGAGCGCAGGGTGAAGAGCCTGGTGCTTGATACGGCAACCACCCCCCGGCTTGAGCAGGTGACGGGTACCCCGACCCTGGTCACTCATGTGGATGGCAAGATCAAGGAAGTCGTCAAGGGGTTTGGCCCCTGGGAAACCCAGGAGCAAACCATCGAAGCGATATTCAGCCGCTATGCCCAACCAGGGGTATCAGGCGAACCTGCGTAACCCGGCGCTCCTCCACCGCCGCCACCGTCAAGCGCCAGCCTGCATGCTCCAGGCTGTCCCCCACCGCCGGCAAGCGGTCGAGCAGGCTCATCATCAGCCCGGCCAGGGTCTGATAATCCTCGGTCGCCACGGCATTGAAGCCGGTGCGCTGACGCACCTGGCTGAGGGTCAGCGCGCCATTGGCCCGAAAGCTATCACCTTCCTCGACGATGTCCGGCCCTTCGATTTCGCTGGCATCGGGCAATTCGCCGGCAATGGACTCCAGAATGTCGGTCATGCTCAACACCCCCATGAAATCGCCGAATTCGTTGATCACGAAGGCAATGTGGGTCGATTCCTGACGCATCTGCTCCAGGGCGTTGAGGATCGAAAAACTCTCCAGCAAGTTGATCGCACGGCGTGCCAGGTGCTCAAGGTCAGGTTGGTTGCCGGCCAGGTATTCTTTGAGCAACTCCTTCTTGTGCACAAAGCCCAGCGGTTCATCCACAGCACCGTGGCGGATCAACGGCAAGCGCGAGTAGGACGAATGCATCAATTTCAGGCGCGTTGTGTCGGGATCATCCGCCAGGTCGATACAGTCGACCTTGGCCCGAGGCGTCATCAACGTGCGGATCGGCCGCTCGGCCAGTTGCAGCACACCGCTGATCATCACGCGCTCGCGTCGGTCAAACAACGGACCTTGGGTAGCGTCCGGCTCCCCCAACAAATCAGCCACATCGTCATCCATGCCTTCTACGGCCAGGCTGCGGCCACCCAACAAGCGCATGACCGCATGGGCGGTACGCTGACGAACCGGCAGCGTACCTTGCGCCGACTTCTTGCGACGGGCACGGGCAATCTGGTTGAACAGTTCGATCAGGATCGAGAAACCGATCGCCGCATACAGGTAACCTTTCGGAATATGGAAGCCCAAACCCTCGGCCGTCAGGGCAAACCCAATCATCATCAAGAAGCCCAGGCACAACATGATCACGGTGGGGTGCGTGTTGACGAAGCGGGTCAGCGGTTTGCTCGCGACAATCATCAGCCCGATGGACACGATCACCGCGATCATCATCACGGCCAATTCGTCAACCATGCCCACGGCGGTAATCACCGCGTCGAGGGAGAACACCGCGTCGAGCACCACAATCTGCGCCACGATCGGCCAGAACATCGCATAGGCGGCATTGCCCGTGCGCTGGGCCACATGGCCTTCCAGGCGTTCGTGCAATTCCATGGTGGCCTTGAACAACAGGAACACGCCTCCCAACAGCATGATCAGGTCACGACCCGAGAAGCTCTTGCCGAACACCTCGAACAGCGGCTGGGTGAGCGTCACCAACCAGGAAATACTCGCCAGCAAGCCCAAGCGCATCAGCAACGCCAGGGACAGGCCAATCAACCGTGCGCGGTCGCGTTGCTCCGGCGGCAGCTTGTCGGCCAGGATCGCGATAAACACCAGGTTGTCGATACCCAGCACCAGTTCCAGCACAATCAACGTCAACAGGCCGAGCCAGGCCGTGGGGTCAGCTAACCATTCCATTTACAGAGTCTCTCGAGCATGTTCAGAAAGCCGGGCACGGCAGGACGCGGTCGATGGACCGGGCAAGGTCAGCAGGCGGAATACGGGGTGCTTCAGCGGGAACAGCGGCAGCGGTTGTCTTGGGGAAAGACGACTGGGGGGCTCCGAGAGGGTGTTCATGCAAGTCCTGAAATAACAAAAGGACTTGAATCGTACATTCGGAGCGCAAAATTCCTACAACGCAAAACTATTACAAGATCTGTAATGGCGGCTCAGCGGCAACCATGACGACGCTTCGCAGCCCTGTAACGCAATCACCACCCACCCAATGAGGGAGCAGACTTGCCCCCTCAATGTACCGCCTGCAGGCTCAGAACACGTTACCAGAACCGCTGCTGGGTCAACCGGTTCCACCAGGTCAGCAGCACCCGGTCTACCGAGCCGCTGGCCGCCAGGCCCACACGTTCCTGCAGGCTTTTACGCTCGGCATAGTGCAAATGGAACACCTCGGCGGTCTTGGCCTTGGTAGCCAGGTATTCGTCACTGGTCTGCAGCTCATCGACCAGTTGCTTGTCGAGGGCGGCGACACCCAACCACACTTCTCCGGTCGCCACTTCATCAATCGCCAGCTGTGGGCGGTAACGCGAAACGAAGTTCTTGAACAACTGATGGGTAATGTCCAGGTCTTCCTGGAACTTCTCGCGACCCTTTTCGGTGTTTTCGCCAAACACCGTCAAGGTGCGCTTGTACTCGCCGGCCGTCAGCACTTCAAAGTCGATATCGTGCTTCTTGAGCAGGCGGTTGACGTTGGGTAATTGCGCCACCACCCCGATGGAGCCCAGGATGGCGAAGGGTGCACTGATGATCTTCTCGCCGATGCACGCCATCATGTAGCCGCCGCTGGCCGCAACCTTGTCGATACACACGGTCAACGGCACGCCCGCCTGACGAATACGCGCCAATTGCGACGATGCCAGACCATAGCTGTGCACCATGCCGCCACCGCTTTCCAGGCGCAGCACCACTTCGTCCTTGGGCGTGGCCAGGCTCAGCAGCGCAGTGATTTCATTGCGCAGGCTCTCGGTGGCCGAGGCTTTGATATCGCCGTCGAAATCCAGCACAAACACCCGCGGCTTGGCCTCGGGCTTTTTCTTGCTGTTTTTCTTTTCGGTTTTGCTTTCGGATTTGCGCAGGGCCTTGAGCTGGTCTTTGTCGAGCACGCTCGACTCCAGGCGCTCGCGCAAACCCTTGTAGAAATCGTTGAGTTTGCTGACCTGTAATTGGCCGGCAGACTTGCGACGGCCTTTGCTGCGCAGGGCCGCAAAACTGATCAGTACCACCAGAATAGCGACCACCAGGGTGACGGTCTTTGCCAGGAAACTCGCGTATTCAGCCAGAAAATCCATGTCGCTCCTTCAAGGACAATTATCAAGGACGATTAATTGAATGTGCGCCAAGCGCAGATGCCCCCAGCATACCGACGGCACCGCCTTCGGGCCAGTGCTCAAACCGCCAGCAATGGCCCTCTAACGCACTTTTAAAACAAGCGTATGTTTTTTCATTGACAGCTCGCAGGCATCCTCATAACCTCGCCAGACTTTCAACGTACCGGGAAAACGGACGTGGGCAGCATCTACCTGATTCGACATGGCCAAGCCTCCTTCGGTGCAGACGACTACGACGTCCTGTCGCCCGTCGGGGTGGAACAAGCTCAAGTGCTCGGTCGTCACCTGGCCGACCTGGGCCTGGCCTTCGACCGCTGCATCGCCGGCGACCTGCGTCGCCAGCAGCACACCGCCCGCGCCACCTTCGAACAGTACGACGCCCTCGGCCTGCCGGTGCCGGCGCTTGAAATCGACAGCGCCTTCAACGAATTCGACGCCGACGCAATCATCCGCGCCCTGCTTCCCGATCTTCTCGACGCCGAACCCCACGCCCTCGACATCCTGCGCAATGCCGCGCAGAACCGCGGTGAATTCCAGCGCATCTTCGCGTTGATCATCGAACGTTGGCTGGCCGGCACCTACGACCCACCGGGGCTGGAAAGCTGGCTGGGATTTGTCGAGCGCGTCCAGGGTGGGCTGCAGCGCATCCTTGAAGCAGCCGACAACACTCACAAGATCGCCGTGTTTACCTCCGGCGGCACCATCACCGCCCTGCTCCACCTGATTACCCGAATGCCTGCCGCCCAGGCCTTCGAATTGAACTGGCAAATTGTTAACACCTCGCTCAACCAGCTGAAATTCCGCGGTCGCGAGGTGGCACTGGCTTCCTTCAACAGTCATACCCACTTGCAATTGTTGAAGGCGCCGCAGCTCATCACTTTCCGATGAACTGCGGCCAACCGTGACCCCAAGGTCACTGGACTCACCCTAAAGGATCGAAACCATGACTGACGTAGCTAAAGCCGTAGAAGCAATGAAGGCCAAATTCAACCCAGCTGCCGCCGACGGCCTGGACCTGGTGTTCGGTTTCCGTATCGACGACACCCAGAACTTCTCGCTGGTGGTTAAAAACAACACCTGCGAACTGCTGGAAGGCGAAAACCCAGACGCCCAAGTGACCCTGGTCATGGACGGCGACACCATGAAAGGCATCGTCAGCGGCGAGACCGACGGCATGCAGGCATTCATGGGCGGCAAACTGCGCACTGAAGGCGACATGATGCTGGCCATGAAGCTGAGCGAACTGTTCCCTTCCTGAGTGCACTGAAGCGCTATTGTGGGAGGCCCCCCCTCCCACATTCAGCCGGTGTTCGGCTGCAGCAGCAACGCCACCAACGCACTCCATCCCGTCTGATGGGATGCGCCCAACCCCCGCCCCGTTTCTCCATGAAAATACTCATGGAACAACACCAGATCCCGGCTGGCCGGATCTGCCTCCAGCTGCGCATACCCCGCCATCGACGGCCGCAGGCCATTTTCATCCTTCAGGAACAGACGGGTCAGGCGCTGACTCAGGCTGTCGGCTACTTCATTCAGGGATGACAGGTAACCACTTCCCGTCGGGTACTCCACCGAGAAGTTATCCGCGTAGTAGCGATGAAACTCGCGCAGCGACTCAATCAACATGTAGTTCACCGGCATCCACAACGGCCCGCGCCAATTGGAGTTGCCGCCGTAAAGGCGTGAATCGGATTCGCCGGGCTGGTAGCGCGCGCAAAGGGTGTCGCCATTCATCTTCAGCGCCAGCGGCTGTTCGGCAAATGCCTTGGACAGGGAGCGCACACCAAACGCCGCGAGGAACTCAGCGTCATCGAGCATGCGTCGCAACAGATCCTTGGTGCGTTCCCCACGCAACAACGCCAGCAACAAGCGGTTGCCCTGCCCCGGTTCATTCCAGCGTGACACCAGCCTGGCCAGGTCCGGCCGGTGCTTCATGAACCCCAGCAAGCGCTCGCGCAAACCTTGCAAGCCTTCATGCTCACGCTGCTCCAGTACCAGCACCGCAAACAGCGGCATCAAGCCGACGATGGAGCGCAGGCGTACCGGTTCGTTCTGGCCGTCGGGGCGGTGCAGCACGTCGTAGAAAAACTGGTCCTGCTCATCCCACAAGCCTTCGGCGCTGTCGTCGACGCGGTTGATCGCGCCGGCGATATACAGGAAGTGCTCGAAAAACTTCACGGCGATGTCCACGTACACCACATTGCGCTTGGCCAACTCCAGACCGATGCGCATCAGGTCCAAGGCATAGGCGGCCACCCAGGCCGTACCGTCGGCCTGGTCCAATTGGTAACCCGGCGGCAGTGCAGCGGAGCGGTCGAACAAGGCGATGTTGTCCAGGCCGAGGAATCCACCCTGGAACAGGTTGCGCCCCTCGGCGTCCTTGCGGTTGACCCACCAGGAAAAATTCAACAGGAGCTTGTGGAAAATCCGCTCGAGAAAGTCCATGTCGCCCACGCCGGTCAACGCTTTTTCCTGCTGATACACCCGCCAACTGGCCCATGCGTGCACCGGCGGGTTGGCGTCGTCGAAGCGCCACTCATAGGCAGGCAATTGGCCGTTGGGGTGCATGAAGCGGTCTTTCACCAACAGCAGCAGCTGTTGCTTGGCGTACCCAGGGTCGATCAGCGCGATCGCCACCGCCTGGAAGCCTTGGTCCCAGGAGGCGTACCACGGGTATTCCCAGGTGTCGGGCATGGACAGGATGTCGAAGTTGGACAGGTGCCGCCAATGAGTATTGCGGATATGCAGGCGCTCGGGCGGCGGCGCGGGTTGGGCCGGGTCACCGTCGAGCCATTGGTTCACGTCGAAATAGTAGAGCTGTTTGGACCACAGCAGACCGGCCAGGGCCTGGCGTTGCACATTACGCGCATCCTCATCGGCGATGCCGCGCTGCAAGGCCCTATAGAAGTCATCAGCCTCCTGACGACGCTGTTCGAAGAGCTTGCGCGCATTGACCTCGGGCGCGTCGGTGGGGGCAAAACGCAGGTACAGGACCTTGCTTTCCAGACCCGCTAACTCGAGGACAAATCGCGCCGCGACTTTGGTCCCGCTGTCACGGCGAATCGCCGATTGCAGCGCACCCACCACGTAATCGTTGATGCCATCCTTGAACGGCCCCGAGGCCGCCAGCCCATCCAGCTTGGGGTAGTTGGTCTCGTTTTCGCAGAACAACCATTCCACGCCCTCCTGGCCCCAGGCGCTGAGGTGGCGATCGGGCAGCTCGCGGTGACAAGCCAGCACCTGCTCACCGGTCAGGGTCAGTCGTGGCTTGGGTGCATCCTCGGTCCAGCTCCAGTCATTGCGCGCCCAGAGCTGGGGCAACACCTGCAAGTGCGTCGGCTGGTCCGAACGGTTGTGTACCGTGACGCGCATGAAGATATCGTCGGATTGGTGCTTGGCGTATTCGACACTGACGTCACAGTAGCGGTTGTCTTCGAACACGCCGGTATCGAGCACTTCGTACTCGGCATCTTCCAAACCGCGCCGGGCGTTTTCGCTGATCAGATCGTCGTAAGGAAAGGCCCCGTGGGGGTATTTGTAGAGCATGCGCATATAGGCATGGCTCGGCACGCCGTCGACGAAGAAGTACAGTTCCTTGACGTCTTCACCGTGGTTGCCCTCGGCATTGTTCAGGCCGAACAGGCGCTCCTTGATGATCGCGTCCCGCTCGTTCCACAGGGCCAGGCCCAGGCACCAGCGTTGCGCCTTGTCGCTGAAACCGGCCAGGCCATCTTCGCCCCAGCGATAGGCACGACTGCGGGCATGCTCGTGGGGAAAGTAGGCCCAGGCATCACCGTCGGCGCTGTAGTCTTCACGCACAGTGCCCCATTGGCGCTCACTGAGATAAGGGCCCCATTCGCGCCAACGCTCGGCATCCGGGGTCGCCAGGCGCTGGCCTTCCAGGGTTTCAAGGATGTGGGGTGCGGGCATGGCCGTCATTGAATCCTCCATCACTGACACAGTGAGGGGCAGTGTAGAGCCCAGCCGCGCCCGGATGCACATGAAGTCTGGTTTTATGACCGCCAAAAAAAGAGGCCGCTTATCAAGCGGCCTCTGTTTTCCCAGCGCGTTCTTAGAAGATCGCGTACGTATAGTTGAAGATCAGCCGCGTCTGGTCCTGATCCGGGGTACCGGTGTTGTGGCCGTGGTAAGTACCGGTGCGCAAGGTGGTGCCAAAGCCTTTCAGCGGGCCTTCCTGTACCACGTAGTCAAGGCGCAGGTCCGTTTCGTTTTCCTTCTGGTCGGCGCCGCCGGCGACTTTGGACTTGATGCCAGTACCGTCCAGATAAGCCACGGACGCTTTCAGGCCAGGCACGAGGGCCTTGAAGTCATAGGAGTACTGACCGAAGTTGACCTGCTCGCCGGCACGGGAAAACTGGCCGACCACGGCGTCGGTGAACAGGTAGAAGTCGCTGCCGCCCGCGCCCTGTGGGTTCGGGTCGGCGATGCTGCCCTGGTTGACCCAGACAAAGCCACCATCATCGCTCACGCCAATGTGGCCGAGCATCAGGCTGCTGCCGCCCAACTGGTAGGTGAACGCGGCGCTGTAGGTTTTGTTGTCCACTTCGCCGGCGTGCCTGGCGTAGCCGCCATTGTTGTTGAACGCGTAGCCGGCCTCACCGTTCTTGCCGTCGCTGCTGCTGTCGAAATAGCGCAGGTCAGTCTTGAACGATTGATCGTTGCCAATGGGCAGCACGTGGACCAGACCGAAATAGTTCTGTTTGTAGAAGTTTTCCAGGTTGGCGTAGTAGTACTGCAACGTCAGGTTTTTAGCGATGGCGTTATCGGAGGAGCCAAACGGCTTGTAGTCAAACCCGCCGAATTTGAAGCTGTCACTGTCACGCGTGCCACCGGCCACGCTCAGGCCGGTGGAGTTGCTCGACGCCCGCCCCTCGGCCTTGTTCAACTCACCGGCGGTGATGCTCACGTTCGGGATATCGTTGGAGGTGAGGATACCGCCGTCAAAGGTCTGCGGCGCCACGCGACTGTCGTTGGAGACCAGGATAGGCAACACCGGCGCCAAGCCGCCACCCACATGCAACTCGGTCTGGGAAATGCGGAACTTCACATTGCCCGCGGCACGACTGAAGGCGTCGGCCGGTTCGGTACCGTTGTTCTTGGTTGGGAAAAAGCTGTTGCCGTTACCCGCCAGGCCTGGGCCCGCGGCGTGGCCATCGCCACCGTCCAGGCGCAACGCGCCGAAGGCCATCACGTCGAAACCGACGCCGAGAGTGCCTTGCGTGTAGCCGGATTTGTAGTCAAAACGCAGTAATGTCGCGGCTTCGCGCAGATCGTTGCTGGTCCCCGAGCGGTTATCGGCGCTGTAGTACATGGTCCGCGAGCTGACGGACGCATGGCTGTCTTCAAGGAAGCCACTGTGCCCGTTGCCTGTACCCAGAGAGCCAAGACCAAAATCATCGGCGCTCGCTTGCTGTGCCAGCAACGCGGCGGTGATGGATAACGCCAGTGTAGAAATTTTCATGAATGATGGCCCCTAAATCTATTTTTAATTATCCGGCGTGCAGAACAGCTTTCATCCCTACAAACGTGACGATTGTTTCATGAGGCCACGAGCGCACCTCGTGAAGAATTTGTTAGAAAAGTCGGCGAAAAATGAAATTTCGCTGATGCCATTTTTTGTAATATTTACGTCACGTCATTCATTCGCAGAATGAAGTCCTGAAGATTCTTCGTTTGCGTGCCAGCACCCAGCCCAACAAAATCCAGGCAAAGGCCACGCCCCTCTCCATCGTGTTCAGGAATTTTTTTATGCCCAGCGCCGTGCATGTCAGCCCCGACGAGATCCGCAAAGGTTTTTCCAAAGCCATGTCGGACATGTACCGAGATGAAGTTCCGTTGTACGGCGCGTTGATGGCGCTGGTGGCCGAGACCAACAGCCGGGTGCTGAACAACGACTCGGACCTGGCCCGGCAGTTGCGCCGCACCGCAGAGATCGACCGCCTGGACATGGAACGCCACGGTGCTATTCGCCTGGGCACTGCCGAAGAATTGGCAACCATCAGCCGCCTGTTTGCAGTGATGGGCATGCAACCTGTGGGCTATTACGACCTGACGCCCGCCGGTGTACCGGTGCATTCCACCGCCTTTCGCGCCGTGCATGAAAGCTCGCTGCAAACCAGCCCGTTCCGCGTCTTTACCTCGCTGCTACGCCTGGAACTGATTGAAGACCTCGACCTGCGCACCTTCGCTGAAAGCGCCCTGGCCAAACGCTCGATCTTCACCCCAGGCGCCCTGGCGTTGATTGAACAATCTGAACGGGACGGTGGGCTCAACGCTCAGGACGCCGATGAATTTATTCGCCAGGCCCTGGAAACCTTCCGCTGGCACCACACCGCCACGGTCACCGCTGCGCAATACCAGCAATTGAGCGACCAGCACCGGCTGATCGCCGATGTCGTGGCGTTCAAAGGCCCGCACATCAATCACCTGACACCGCGCACGCTGGATATCGATCAGGTGCAGGCCGCCATGCCTGGCAAAGGCATCACCCCCAAGGCCGTAATCGAAGGCCCGCCCCGCCGCCGCTGCCCGATACTGCTGCGCCAGACCAGCTTCAAGGCGCTCGACGAACCCATCGCCTTCACCGATGCCCAGGGCAGCCACAGCGCACGCTTCGGTGAAATCGAACAACGCGGTGTCGCCCTGACGCCCAAAGGCCGCGCCCTGTACGACCAGCTGCTGAATGCCGCCCGCGACGCGTTGGGCGCGTTCCCCAATGAAGGCAACGCCGCGCGTTATGTCGCGTTGATGGAGCAGCACTTCCAGGCGTTCCCCGACGACCATGCACAGATGCGTGAACAAGGCCTGGCGTATTTTCGCTACTTCGCCACCGAACAGGGCTTGGCGGCCCGCGGCCACGCCGATCAACCGCAGGCGCTGGACGCATTGATCGCAGCCGGCCATGTGGCCGTGGAACCGTTGGTATATGAGGATTTTCTACCGGTGAGTGCGGCAGGGATTTTCCAGTCGAACCTGGGGGACGCGGCGCAAAGTCACTACGCTGCAAATTCCAACCGGGCGCAGTTCGAACAGGCGCTGGGGCGTGAAACGATCGATGAATTGAAGCTCTATGAAGCGACGCAGCAGCGTTCCATCGACGATTGCCTGAAAACACTACTGGATTGAAAGGGGGGTGCCCGCCCGGCTCAGCTGCGCATTCCATGCGCTGCAAGAATCCCCAGAGCCGGGAGGACGGGGGGCATCATAGGCAGTAAAACGCCGTCTGTCCCTGAGACAATTCTGAATAAATATTGCCGTCGTTCCTACGCCAGCCGTTGCGCAATTTCGTCTTTGATCAACAACCGCTTCTTCTTCAGCACCTCCACCTGCTCATCGCTGGCACTGGCCGATTCCGCTTTCAGCACCGCCTCGTCGGCAACGTCATATTGGCTGAACAGCACGTCCAGGCGCTTATCGCTCGCCCTACGTTGGTGAACCTCTTCCTTGCTTTTACCCAAGTCCTGAATCAAGTCGTGTTTCACTGGCATGGCGTACCTCTGCACGTTGATCAATGGCCTACGCTCTTGAAACTAGCCCATTGCGCAGGGTCTTGTCATGCTCGAGATCAATATGGCCCCGTTCGTCGCAAGACGGGCGATGCAATCAAACCTTTGCCAAGCCCTGCCCTCCACTTTAGATCGCTACCCGAGGGAGACCGGTTCATGAATCACGCTGCCACCGCTGTCGACACCCAGTGCATCAACACGATTCGCACCCTGGCCATGGACGCTGTACAGAAGGCCAACTCCGGCCACCCCGGCACGCCGATGGGCCTGGCCCCGGTGGGCTATACCTTGTGGAGTCGCTTCCTGCGTTATCACCCCGAGCAACCCGACTGGCCCAACCGTGACCGGTTTGTGTTGTCGGTGGGGCATGCGTCGATGTTGCTGTATTCGCTGCTGCACCTGGCCGGTGTGGTCGAGATCGATGCCCACGGCCAACGCTCCGGGGCGCCGGCGATCAGCCTGGACGATATCAAGCAGTTCCGGCAGATGAGCTCCAAGACCCCAGGGCACCCCGAATACCGCATGACCACCGGCGTGGAAACCACCACCGGCCCGCTCGGCCAGGGCTGCGCCAACAGCGTGGGCATGGCCATGGCCGAACGCTGGCTGGCCAAGCGCTTCAATCGTGACGGCCAGATGCTGTTCGATTACAACGTCTACACCCTGTGCGGTGACGGCGACATGATGGAGGGCATCAGCGGCGAAGCGGCGTCGCTGGCCGGGCACTTGAAGCTGGATAACCTGTGCTGGATCTACGACAACAACACCATCAGCATCGAGGGCCACACGGAGCTGGCGTTCAGCGAGGATGTGATCAAGCGCTTCCAGGCGTATGGGTGGCACACCCTGCACGTCACCGATGCCAATGATCTGCAGGCACTGAGTACGGCGCTGGCGACCTTCCAGGCCAACACCGGCGCGCCGACCCTGATCGTGGTCGACAGCGTGATCGGCTATGGCTCGCCCCACAAACACAACACCGCCGCCGCCCATGGCGAACCATTGGGTGAAGAAGAAATCCGCCTGACCAAGGCCGCCTATGGCTGGCCGCAGGACTCCAGCTTCCTGGTGCCCGATGAAGCGCGCACGGCGTTACGCGATGCGCTGCTCGAACGCGCCGAACCTTTGTTCAGCCAATGGAACCAGACCCTGTCCCAGCTCGACCCGCAGTTGGCCGACGAACTCAAACGCATGCGCGCCGGGGAAATGCCCGCACAGTGGCAGGCTGACCTGCCGGACTTCGCGGCGGATGCCAAGGGCGTCGCCAGCCGGGCATCGGGCGGCGAGGTGCTGAACGCTTTTGCCCAGCACATCCCTTGGCTGCTCGGCGGCTCGGCGGATTTGTCGCCCTCGACCAAGACCAACCTCACCTTTGACGGCGCCGGGCGTTTCAGCGCCGACGACTACAGCGGGCGCAACCTGCATTTTGGTATTCGTGAACACGCCATGGGCGCCATCGCCAACGGCATGGCGCTCTCGTACCTGCGGCCCTACACCTCGACGTTCCTGGTGTTCAGCGATTACATGAAACCGCCGATCCGTCTGGCGGCGATCATGGAGTTGCCGGTGGTGTTCGTGTTTACCCACGACTCGATCGGCGTGGGCGAGGACGGGCCGACGCACCAGCCCATCGAGCACCTTACGCAATTGCGGGCCACGCCGGGCTTGCTGACCCTGCGCCCCGGCGACGCTAATGAAACCCTGGAACTGTGGAAGGTTGCCCTGGCGCAAACCCACCGGCCCAGCTGCGTGGTGCTGTCGCGCCAGGCCCTGCCGACCCTGGACCGTACGCAGTATGCAAGCGCCTCGGGCGCGGCCAAGGGCGCTTATGTGCTGGCGGGCGCAGACCATCCCGAAGTCCTGCTAGTGGCGACCGGCAGTGAAGTCAGCCTTGCGGTGGCGGCCTATGAGCAGTTGAAAAGCGAAGGCATTGCCGCGCAGGTGGTTTCAATGCCCAGCTGGGAACTGTTTGAAGAACAGGACCAACGCTATCGCGACTCTGTGCTGCCACCCGCAGTGAAGGCTCGGGTAGCGATGGAACAGGCCGGCCCCCTGGGTTGGGACCGCTATGTCGGGCAGACCGGGGCCAAAGTGGTGATGAACAGCTTCGGGGCTTCGGCGCCGTTGGCCAAGTTGCAGGAGAAGTTCGGGTTTACGGTTGAGAATGTGGTGAAACTGGCCAAGCAGCAGATCCAACTGGCGCAACGCTGAAATTGGGCGGGACACCGCCTGATGCCAGTCAGTTAAGAAGAAGAAAGGCTAAAAAGTAACCTGTGGCGAGGGAGCTTGCTCCCGTTGGACTGCGCAGCAGTCCCATGCTTTGTAAACAAAGAGCGGGGCCGCTTCGCGGCCCAACGGGAGCAAGCTCCCTCGCCACACATACAGCGTTCACTCCTAACTGACTGGCGTTAGGGACACCGCCCCATTTGTAGGCGCGAGCTTGCTCGCGAAAAACTCACAGGCGCCGCGTTCATTCAGGCGGCCCGCGTTATCGTTGAGGTTTTTCGCGAGCAAGCTCGCTCCTACAGACGGCGACGTCAGGCGAGTTCCTAGGCCAGGAAGGGGCGGTCCGGCTGGTCTTGTTCCTGGCGACTTTCTGCGGCGTACCGCAAAGGTGGTGTCAATGCCCAGTTGGGAACTTTGAAGAACACGACCAACGCTATCGCGACTCTGTGTTGCCACCCGCGGTGAAGGCTCGGGTAGCGATGGAACAGGCAGGCCCCCTGGGTTGGGACCGCTATGTCGGGCAGACCGGGGCCAAAGTGGTGATGAACAGCTTCGGGGCTTCGGCGCCGTTGGCCAAGTTGCAGGAGAAGTTCGGGTTTACGGTTGAGAATGTGGTGAAACTGGCCAAGCAGCAGATCCAACTGGCGCAACGCTGAAATTGGGCGGGACACCGCCTGATGCCAGTCAGTTAAGAAGGAGAAAGGCTAAAAAGTAACCTGTGGCGAGGGAGCTTGCTCCCGTTGGACTGCGCAGCAGTCCCATGCTTTGTAAACAAAGAGCGGGGCCGCTTCGCGGCCCAACGGGAGCAAGCTCCCTCGCCACACATACAGCGTTCACCCTTAACTGACTGGCATTAGGAACACCGCTCCTATAGACAGCGATGTCAGGCGAGCTCCCAGGCCAGGAAAGGTGCGGTACGGCTGGTCTTGCTCCTGGCGACTTTCTGCGGCGTACCGCAAGCCACCACGCGCCCGCCTTGATCCCCCGCCCCTGGTCCGATATCGATCACCCAATCACTCTGGGCCACCACGCGCATTTCATGTTCCACCACAACCACTGTGTGCCCGGCATCCACCAACTGATTTAGTTGGCTGAGCAACCGGTCGACATCCCGCGGATGCAGCCCGGTGGTCGGCTCATCCAGCACATACAAGGTGGCGCCCCGGGCATTGCGTTGCAACTCGGTCGCCAGTTTGATGCGTTGCGCTTCGCCGCCCGATAACTCTGTCGCCGGCTGGCCCAGGCGCAAATAGCCCAGGCCGATATCCCGCAGCACCTGCAAGGAACGCAACACCCCTGGCTGCTCGGCAAACACGTCCACCGCCTGCTCCACCGTCAGCCCCAGCACCTGGGCGATGTTCAAGCCCTGCCACTGAATCGCCAGGGTCTCCGGGTTGTAGCGTGCGCCATGGCACGTCGGGCACGGCGCGTATACGCTGGGCATGAACAACAACTCGACGCTGACAAAGCCTTCGCCTTCGCAGTTCGGGCAGCGGCCCTTGGCGACGTTGAAGGAAAACTGTCCGGCATCGTAATGACGCTTCTTCGCGGCCGGCGTGGCAGCGAAGAGTTTGCGCACGTTGTCGAACAGCCCGGTGTAGGTCGCCAAGTTGGAACGCGGGGTGCGACCGATGGGTTTCTGATCCACCTGCACCAGGCGGCGAATGTGTTCCAGCCCGCCGGCAATGCGGCCGCCGCTCGCTTGCGGTGTGTCATCTTCCAGGCTCGGCTCTTCGTCGTTTTCCACCACGCGGCCCAGGCCCATGCCCACCAGTTCCAGCAGCGCCTGGCTGACCAGGCTGGATTTACCCGAGCCGGAAATACCGGTCACCGCCGTGAAGCAGCCCAGGGGGAAATCCACGTCCAGCTCGTTGAGGTTGTTGCGTGTCACACCTTCGAGTTTCAACCAGCCGCTGGGCTCACGGCGCGGCTGACTCGGCGCGCGCCGTTCGGCGAACAGATACTCACGGGTCTGCGACGCCTGCACATCGGCCAAACCGGCAGGCGGCCCGCTGTACAGCACCTGCCCACCGTGTTCGCCGGCCGCCGGGCCTACGTCGATCAACCAGTCGGCGCGGCGCATGGTTTCCAGGTCGTGCTCCACCACGAACAACGAATTGCCCGCGGCCTTCAAGCGCTCCAATGCGGTGAACAACGCTTCGCCATCCGCCGGGTGCAAGCCGGCCGAGGGCTCATCCAGCACATAGATCACACCGAACAACTGCGAACCCAATTGAGTCGCCAGGCGCAGGCGCTGCAACTCACCGGACGACAGGGTCGGCGTGCTGCGCTCCAGGGACAGATAGCCCAGGCCCAATTCGATCAGGGTGCTGACCCGCTCCAGCAGATCCTCGGCGATGCGCTGGGCAGCCAGGCGCTTTTCCACCGACAATTTCATCTTGTCCTGCCCCGCCGCTACCGGGCGCAACAGCTCGGCCAACCGGGACAACGACAACTGCGACAACTCACCGATATCCACCCCGGCAAACTTCACCGACAGCGCCGCCTGGTTCAGCCGTTTGCCATCGCACGATGGGCAGGCGCTGCCCTGCATGAACTGCGAGACGCGCTTTTTCATCAGCGCGCTTTGGGTGTGGGTGAAGGTATGCAGGATGTAGCGCCGCGCACCACTGAAGGTGCCCTGATAGCTCGGCTCCAGCTTGCGCTTGAGGGCATCGCGGGTCTGTTCGGGGGTGAAGCCGGCGTACACCGGTACGGTCGGGGTTTCTTCGGTGAACAAAATCCAGTCGCGCTGTTTTTTCGGCAGGTCACGCCAGGGAATATCGACGTCGTAGCCCAGCGTCACCAGGATGTCGCGCAGGTTCTGGCCCTGCCACGCCAGCGGCCAGGACGCTACCGCACGCTGGCGGATGGTCAGCGAGGGATCGGGCACCATCAACGCCTCGGTCACCTCATACACGCGGCCCAGGCCGTGGCATTGCGGGCAGGCACCCTGGGGCAGGTTCGGCGAAAAATCTTCGGCGTACAGCATTGCCTGCCCGGGCGGGTAACTGCCGGCGCGGGAGTACAACATGCGGATCAGGCTCGACAGCGTGGTCACGCTGCCCACCGATGAACGCGCACTCGGCGTGCCGCGTTGCTGTTGCAGGGCCACGGCCGGGGGCAGGCCCTCGATGCTGTCCACATCCGGTACGCCGACCTGATCAATCAGGCGCCGTGCATACGGTGCCACTGACTCGAAGTAGCGGCGCTGGGCTTCGGCATACACCGTGGAAAATGCCAGGGACGACTTGCCGGAGCCGGATACGCCCGTGAACACCACCAGGGCGTCCCGGGGAATGTCCACATCGACATTGCGCAGGTTATGTTCGCGAGCGCCACGCACCCGGACGAAGCCAACCTGTTCGGCAAAAAGCCTGGGAGTCTTGTGCTGTGACGTCATGGACAACCTTGTCGGGTGGTGAGCACCGTGCGCACCCGTTGCGTCAGGGCATCGGGGCTGTAGGGTTTGCTCAGCAGGTGAATGTCGGGGCTCAGCAAATGATTGCTGGAGAGAATGTCGCGGGTGTGGCCGGAGGTGAACAGCACCGGCACTGGAGGCTGCTGCGCCTTGGCCCAGTCGGCCAGGTCGGTACTTTTGACCCGACCGGGCATCACCACGTCAGTGAAAATCAGGTCCGGCTGCACACCGCTCTGCAATGCCTGCATCGCCCGGTCACCGTCTTCGGCCGTCAGCACGGTGTAGCCCGATTGCTCGAGCAATTCGACGACCGTCAGGCGCACGCCTTCATTGTCTTCCACCACCAGGATGGTCTCCTGGCCGCCGTCGTGCAGCACCAGCTCATCGTGTGTATCCAGGCTTTCCGGCTCAAGGCTATGGGGAAAATACATCTGCACCACCGAGCCCTTGCCCTCCTCGCTCCACATCTCCACATGGCCACCGCTTTGGCGCACGAAGCCGAACACCATGCTCAATCCCAGCCCAGTGCCCTGGCCTTCGCGCTTGGTGGTGAAAAACGGCTCGAAGACGCGCTTGAGCACTTCCGGGGGCATGCCCACGCCGGTGTCGCTGACCGCCAGGCGCACATACTCGCCGGGCTTGATGCTTTTGCCGGCGCAGTCGGCGGGGTTGAGGATGATGTTCTCGCCGGTGATGCGGATCACGCCCTCGCCTTGCATGGCATCCCGGGCATTGATTGCCAGGTTGAGCAGCGCATTTTCCAGCTGGTTGCGGTCGACGTTGATGAACCAGGCATCCCGGGGCATCTGCACATCAATATGGATGGTTTCGCCGAGCGCGCGCTGCAGCAATTCGCCCAAGCCGGCGTAGATACGCTGTGGGTTGTACACCGCCGGCGACAACGGCTGGCGACGGGCGAAGGCCAGCAGTTGCGCCGACAGCTTGGCGCCGCGCTCTACGGCGGCAATGGCTGCATTGACGCGGCGTTGCACATGGGCATTATCCGGCTCATGCCGGGCCAGCAGGTGCAGGTTGCCGGCGATCACCTGCAGCAAGTTATTGAAGTCGTGGGCCACGCCGCCGGTCAGGCCACCAATGGCTTCGAGTTTCTGCGACTGGCGCAGTTGCTCCTCGGCGGCGGAGCGTGCCTGCACTTCAGCAGCTACGCGCTGTTCCAGGTTGTGGGTGAGTTCCTGGCGCACCTGCTCGGACTTCACCAGTTCGGTGGTCTCCACCACAATCGCCAGCACGCCGGCCGGTTGCTGGTTATCGCCGGCAACCGGGCTGTAATACAGGTCCAGCCAGACCGTCTCCGGTTTGCCATTGCGCAGCAACACCAGGTCCTTGTTGTTGAATGACAAGGTCCCGCCCGCCAGGCAGGTGGCCACCACCTGCCGGTTGAAATCAGCGACTTCCGGCCAACCCAACTCCACGGGTGTGCCCAGCAGGTACGGATGGCGGCCACCGGCAAATACCGAATAGCTGTCGTTGTAGATCATGTACCCCGCCCGCCCCCACAGCATCACCATCGGCACCGGCGAGGCCAACATCATTTGCACGGTGCAGGCCAGGCTGGTGGACCAAGAGTCTATGGGGCCCAGGTCGGTGGTTGACCAGTCAAACAGGCGAATCCGCCGTGCCATTTCACCGGCCCAGCCGTCGCAGCCATGAGGGTTGGATAAAAATTGCATGGGTTGACTCAGTACGAAAAAAGAACATCGACCAGGTTTGGAGCGCGCCAACGGCAGATCGTTTCACTGCCTTTACACCAAGCGCTAAATGCAACCCACATCGACGGTTTCAGTGAAAATCCCGGCTGCGCACATTGATCCCCTCCAACAACGGCGTCAAGTCGGTCAAACGCCCGGCAATCAAGTGCCGCACGTCACCTACCGCTTCCCAGCGCCCGTCTACCTTGAGCAGCCGCGAACCCACCAGCGCTTGGCGCTGGCGCTCAGCCAGGTCACGCCAGACCACCACGTTGAGGTTGCCGAACTCATCCTCCAGCGTGACGAAGGTGACGCCGCTGGCCGTGCCGGGTCGCTGCCGCCCCGTGACCAACCCGGCAACGCTCACGTTACGACCATGCTCGACCACCATAAGCTCATGGGAACTGCGGCAGCGGCGTTTGCGCAACTCATCCCGCAACAAGGCCAAAGGGTGCGGGCCAAGGGTGGTGCCCACGGTGGCGTAATCAGCGTGCAGGTCTTCGCCGATCGAGGGCGCGGGCAACTCCACCACCGCTTCGTCAGGGCTGGGCAAACCGGCGAACAGGCCCAGTTGCTTATGCACCCCAGCCACCTCCCAGCGCGCTTTGTGCCGGTGACCGGCCAACGCGCGCAAGGCTCCGGCATCCGCCAACAACGCCTGGGCCCGCGCGTCCAGCCCGGCGCGTGCGTCCAGGTCGGCAATATCGCTGAACGCCTGGCGTTGGCGGGCGGCCTCGATACGGCGCGCATCCTCCTCACGAAACCCCGCGACCATGCGCAAGCCCATGCGAATCGCCGGTTGCACACCCTCGATAGGTTCCAGGCTGCAATCCCAATCGCTGGCCTGCACATCCACCGGGCGGATCTGCAACCGATGGCGCCGGGCATCCTGCAGGATCTGGTCCGGGCTGTAGAAGCCCATGGGCCAACTGTTGATCAGCGCACAAGCGAAGGCCGCCGGCTCATGACATTTGAGCCAGCAACTGGCATAGGTCAGCAGGGCAAAACTGGCCGCGTGGGACTCTGGGAAACCATAGCTGCCAAAACCCTTGATCTGCTCGAAAATCTGCGCGGCGAAGGCTTCGCTGTAGCCGTTTTTCAGCATGCCGTCGCGCAGGCGATTCTGGTGCGGTTCCAGCCCGCCGTGGCGTTTCCAGGCAGCCATCGAGCGGCGCAACTGGTCGGCCTCGCCGGGGCTGTAGTCGGCAGCGACCATGGCGATCTGCATCACCTGTTCCTGGAACAGTGGAATGCCCAAGGTGCGCTCCAGCACCTTTTTCAATTTCGGCGAAGGGTAAGTGGCTTCTTCTTCGTTGTTTCGACGTCGCAGATAAGGATGCACCATGCCACCCTGGATCGGCCCAGGCCGCACAATCGCCACCTCAATCACCAAGTCGTAGTAATTCTTTGGCTTGAGCCTCGGCAACATCGACATCTGCGCCCGCGACTCGATCTGGAACACGCCGATGGTGTCGGCCTTGCTGATCATCGCGTAGGTCGCCGCATCGTCCTTGGGGATCGTCGCCAAGGTCAGGTCAATACCGCGGTGGCGATGCAACAGGTCGAAGCAGCGGCGGATTGCACTGAGCATGCCCAGGGCCAGAATATCCACCTTGAGCAGGCCGACAGCATCGAGGTCGTCCTTGTCCCACTGGATGATGGTGCGCTCGGCCATGGCGGCGTTTTCCACCGGTACCAGGGTGTCCAGCGGGTATTCGGAAATCACGAAGCCGCCGGGGTGCTGGGACAGATGGCGGGGAAAGCCGATCAGTTGCTGAGTCAACGCCAGCACCCGGCGCAGGGTCGGGCTTTGCGGGTCAAAGCCGCTTTCACGCAGGCGCTCCAGGGGTGGCGCATCGTCACTCCAGCGCCCGCAGCATTCGGCCAGGGCGTTGATCTGGTCCGGCGGCAGCCCCAAGGCCTTGGCCACATCGCGCACCGCGCCGGCCGCGTGATAACAACTGACCACCGCCGTCAGCGCCGCGCGCGTGCGGCCGTAGCGTTGGAACACGTACTGCAACACCTCCTCGCGGCGGTCGTGCTCGAAGTCCACATCGATATCTGGCGGTTCATTGCGCTCCTTGGACAGGAAGCGCTCGAACAGCATATCCGTCAGGCTTGGGTCGATCTCGGTAATGCCCAAGGCAAAACAGACGGCTGAGTTGGCCGCCGAACCCCGGCCCTGGCACAGGATCGAACGGCTGCGGGCGAAGCGCACGATGTCGTGGACCGTGAGGAAATAGCTTTCATAACCGAGGGTGCCGATCACCTCCAATTCCTTGTCGATCTGCTGCAAGGTCTTGCTATCAACCCCCTTTGGCCAGCGCCGGGCGATGCCTTCTTGCGTCACGGCATGCAGCCAGGACGTTGCATCATGCCCCTCAGGTACCAGCTCGCGCGGGTAGTGGTAATGCAACTGGCTCAGGTCAAAAGTGCAACGGCGTGCAATGGCCCGGGTTTCGTCGAGCAACGCTTGGGGGTACAGCGCGGCCAGGGCGCCGAGGTCACGCAAGTGCCGCTCGCCATTGGGGTGCAGCCGCATGCCGGCCTCGGCCACCGGCACGTGATGACGGATAGCGGTCATGGTGTCTTGCAGGGCACGGCGGCCGCGAACGTGCATATGCACATCGCCACAGGCCACCGCCTTGATATTCAGGCTGGCGGCCAGGTGCAGGCGTTGCTCCAGATGGCGCGCATCGCCCTGACCGCAGTGCAGGTGCACCGCCAGCCAGAGGCGTTCGGCGAAGGTGTGGCGCAACCATTGAATCGAAGCCTGGGTGTCGCTGTCTTCGGCCACCCACAAGGCCAAAAGGCCCGGCAACGGTTGCTCGAAGTCTTCTTGCAGCAGGCGATAACGGCCCTTTTCGGCCCGACGGCGAGCCAGGGTAATCAAGCGGCACAGGTGCTGGTAGCCGCTCAGGTCTTCCACCAGCAGCACCAGTTTCGGACCGTTTTCGATGCGCACCTCACTGCCGATAATCAACGGCAACTCCACCGCCTTCGCCGCCTGCCAGGCACGTACGATACCTGCCAGCGAGCATTCGTCGGTGATCGCCAGGGCGCTGTAGCCTTGAGCTTTGGCCCGTTCGAACAACTCCAGCGCACTGGAGGCGCCACGCTGGAAACTGAAGTTGGACAGGCAATGCAGCTCGGCGTAACTCATGCAAACCAACCCTGCAACCACAGCCCATCGTGTTCCCCGACGGTACGATAGGCCCAGCCTTGCTGGCCGGCGCGGGTGCGAATCAGGTAATAGTCGCGACGGATATCGGCACCATCCCACCAGCCGGACTCGATGCGTTCCGGGCCCATGAGGATCTGCACGCCCTGCTCGGCCAGCAAGGTCGGCTCGTTCAGCAGCCAACCGGGGCGATGCACGGTGCCCAGGGGCTGGCATGGGTGCTTATCGGCCGCCGCTTGCCAGGCGCATTCGGGACGATGGTCGGCATGAAAGCGCAGACTCTGCACCGCGTCATCCCCAAGGCGCGCACGCAGGCGTTCGCGCAGTTGCTCCCAGGGCAGGGTCTGTTGCGGACGGTCGTCGAACAGGTCCTGGCGCTGCGGTACGAACACCGGCAAGTCCTGGGCGACAAGGCGCACGCCGCGTACCGGCGCGGTGACTTGCACCTGTTCCAGACGCCCACGGGCCAATTCGAACAACATCGAAGGCTCGCGCTCGGCGCTGAGCAGGCCGACCTTGATCACGCTGTCGGGCTGCTGGGCGTGCTCCAGGTGCAGGTCAAAGCGCTGCACCCCGCTGTCGCGACCGCAGAGGAAAGCGGATAGGTCGCCGGTCAAACGTCGCAAGGGGAACAGCAGCGCCTGGTGGGATTGCACGTCGAAATTCAACTCGATGCGCGCCTCGAACTGATCCGGCGGCTGATAGAACGCCAAGGCCAAGGGCCGTTGCCCGATCAGTGTGTCCAGGTGCTTGAGCAGGCCCGCCTCAAAACGCCGCGCCAGGGTGTGCCGGGGCAACGCCTGCACCTGGGCCAGTGTGCGCAGGCCCATGCGTGACAACGCGATGGCGGCCTGCGGGTCGAGGCCGGCGCGGTCGATGGGCAGCGGCGCCAGGGCCTGGTTCAAGGCGTCGTCGTCCACCGCCAGGCCATCGTGGACGTTCGCCAACACCCGCGCCGCCACGGGGTTGGGCGCGGCAACGATACGGTGGCGAAAGCCCAACTCGGTCAGCTCCTTGCGCAAACGCGCTTCGAACTGCGGCCACGGCCCAAACAACCCCAGGCTCGACTCGATCTCGAACAACAAGGCACGTGGGTAGTACAGGCTGACCTGGGAACTGAAACGGTAGGCCCAGGCCGCGAGAAACTGTTGCCAACGCTCGATTTCGGCGGGGTCATACTCGGCGCAGGCAAAGCTCTTGGTCAGGGCATGGGCCGCCGTCAGGGATTGCCCAGGGCGCAGGCCCAAGGCACGCGCCGCTGCGTTGACGGTTTGCAGCACACGGCGTTGCGGCGTGCCGGCCAGCAGCGCGAGGGGTTGGGCTGGCTCGGGGTGCGCACGCAGCACCCCGTCCAGCGCCAATTGCGGAAAGACAATAGACACCCAACGCATGGCAACCTCAGTGCCCCGCCAACGCAATCGGCGCCGGATGGGCCAACCCGCCCCGGCACTTGAGCACCCGTACTTGCGCAGGCCTTGCCTCAACCGCCAGGCGCAAAGCCGCTGGCGACGCATTGACCGCCTCGCCCAGGGCGCGCCAGGCAAAGGCCAGGGTCTGCCCGGTCTCCGCCGCCACCTGCAAGCGGCGCAATGCTCGATCATCGGCCTTGCGCGGCCAGCACAACACCGCGCCGCAACTGCCGGAACGCAGGCATTGCTCCACCGCCCACAGCGCATCGCGCTCCTCGGCCCGGATCACTGAAAGCTGGCGGACATCCACCCCGGCGTTCTGCCAGGCGTGGGGGTATGGCGTGTAAGGCGGCGCGACCAACACAATACGTTCCCCCGCCGCCGACAAGCGCGCCAGGGTCGGCAGCACCAATTGCAACTCGCCGATACCTTCTTTGGCCATCAGGATTTCGCTCAGGGCCGATTCCGGCCAGCCGCCCGTCGGCAGCACCGCATCCAGCGTCGCCAACCCCGTGGGGTGCACGCTGGCCGGTGGCGCAACGGGCCGGCCCTTCCACACGCGCCCGCCATTGAACAGCGCATCCAGGGCAACCACGGCGCCCATCAGCCTTGCCTCACCAGGCCGCAGAACACCCCTTCAATGGCCAGGTCCTGATCGGCCCCGACCACGATGGGTTGGTACGCGGGGTTGCGCGGCAACAGGCGCACGCGGTCGCCACTGCGCTCGAAACGCTTGATGGTGACTTCGCCGTCCAGGCGCGCCACTACAATTTGCCCATTTACCGCCTCGGCACTGCGACGCACGCCCACCAGGTCGCCGTCGAGAATGCCGTCTTCGATCATCGAATCGCCTTGCACACGCAGCAAATAATCCGGGGTTTTCGTAAAGGTGGCAGGGTCCAGTTGCAGGCGGCTGTGCACATCGGCATCGGCGCCGATGGGCATGCCTGCGGCCACTCGGCCGAGCACCGGTACATCCAGCCATTCGGCGCGCGCCGGCTGGTTGAGCAGGCGAATGCCCCGGGCCTGGTTGGCATTGACCTCGATAAAACCGGCTTCGGTCAGGGCCACCACGTGTTTGCGCGCAACACTGCGTGAGGCGAAGCCGAACGCCTCGGCGATCTCGGCGAGGCTGGGGGGCTGACCTTGCTGCGCGATGCGGTCGCGGATGAAAGTCAGGATGGCGGTACGGCGGGGAGTGAGAGTCGTCATGGAGTACATTTGTACTCCTGCGGGGAATTTCTGACAATAACCACCAGTCGGGAGGGCTCACCAGCCCTCTTTCAACATCCGCAACTCCAGATACTGCAACAGCATGATGGTCTTGCCATCCACGATCTCACCGTCGCGCACCATCGCCAGCACCTGTTCAAAGCCCAGCTCCAGCACTTCGATGTCCTCGCCCTCTTCTTCCAGGCCACCGCCCGTACCGACCCGGTCTGCCGGTTGGTATTCGCCGATAAAGAAGTGAATGCGCTCAGTCACCGAGCCGGGGCTCATGAACGCCGAGTAGATTTTTTCCACGTGGCCGACGCGATAGCCGGTCTCTTCTTCGGCTTCCAGGCGAATGCGTTCTTCGGGGCTGGCGTTGTCGAGCAAGCCGGCCGCCGCCTCGATCAGATAGCCGTGGTAGTCGTTGACGAAGGTGGGCATGCGGAATTGGCGGATCAGCAACACCGTACGTTGCGTACGGTTGTACAACAGGATGGTCGCGCCATTGCCGCGGTCATATACCTCACGGGTCTGGGCTTGCCAACTGCCGTCCTGGCGGCGCAAGTCGAAACTGTATTTTTTCAGCAGGTACCAGTTTTTCGAGAGGGTTTCTTCGGCGGTAATGCGAACGGGGCTGTTGTCCATGATCGGGCCTCTGTACGTGGGAGCGCGAGCATGTTCCCGCGCGCCGGCCAACGTCAAGGTGGCGCAGACGTCACGGCTTGCTGCGGATACCGCTACAATCGCGCTCCAAGAAGGATCTCTCTCCAGGTCAAGGAAATGATGCTGCACATCCCGACGCTACTGATAGTCGCCGTGTTCGTGTTCGGCCTGATGGGCCTGCTCACGGTGCATGCCTGGAACCGTGGCCGCGAACCGACCCTGGGTTACCTGGGCATCATGCTGCTGCTCGCCTCCCTCGGCACCGGGCTGATCGTGGTACGTGGCGTGGGCATGGACTTTGTCGCGCTGATCCTGGGCAATGTGGTGTTACTGCTCAGCGCGGCGATGAACTGGACCGCCATGCGCACGTTCGCGCAACGCAAACCCAGCATGCCCGGCATCTTTGCAGGGGCCGGCGCGTGGTTGATGATGTGCCTGGTGCCGCAGTTCTACGGGTCGCTGTCGGCACGGGTCACCCTGTATTCACTGCTGGCCGCCAGTTACGGCGTGCTGTCGGCCATGGAATTGTGGCGTCGGCGCGACAGCCTGGAGGTCGCCTATACACCAGCGTTGGTGCTGACCCTGTTGCACACGACTTTCTATTGTTTCCGCGCCTTCATCGACCCTGGCCTGCCCCTCAAAAGCGCCCAGGCTCCGGGCGGTGAAGGCGTGCCGTTTTTCTCGTTCATATTGTTTGAATCGATGCTGTATGCCATCGGCATTGCCTACGTCACCCTGGCGATGGTCAAGGAGCGTGCCGAGTTGCGCTTCAAGGCCGCCGCCCTCAGTGACGCTCTGACCGGCATCGATAATCGTCGCGCTTTTATGCTCAAGGGTGAAAAACTGCTGGCCAACAGCGCCCGTCGACACCAGGGCGTAGCCCTGCTGCTGTGCGACCTGGACCACTTCAAGCGTTTGAACGACAGCTTCGGCCACCCCATGGGCGACCAAGCGCTGATCGCCTTCAGCCAAGTGAGCCTGGCCGCATTGCGCAAAGACGATGTGTTCGCACGCATCGGCGGCGAAGAATTTGCCTGCCTGCTGGCTGACAGCGATGAAGCGCAGGCGTTTCAAGTCGCCGAGCGGATTCGCCAGGCGTTTGCCCGGCTCGATCTGTTGGCGCCCGGGTTCCTGAGTGTCAGCATCGGCATTGTCACCACTGACGAGGCCGGCCATGACCTCTCGCACTTGCTGTCACAGGCTGACCAGGCGCTGTACCTGGCCAAGGCGCAGGGGCGTAACCGGGTTCAGGTTGTGGTCGCGGTGTAACACTTTGCAAGCAATGCCCACTCACGGCTGTCGAATTAATTCCTTGCCGGGTTAGCCATCTGGTAAAACCCCAGCTTCGTTTTTGTCCTGGAACCTTCATGTCCTCTCGTTTTCTGTCTCGCCTCGGCCTGCGCTGGTTTCCCCTGTTGTGCATGGTGCTGTTGATCGTCGGCCTGCCGGTGGGTTGTGCCGTGCTGCAACACAAAGAGCGCGAGTTGGTGTTTCGCATCGAACCGGGTACCGCCGGCTGGTATACCGGGCTGCCCAAAGCGGTGCAGGAGTTCGACCTCAAGCCGGCCAGCCTCAAGTCGGGACAGAACATTCACGGCTGGTGGTACCCGGCGGACAAGAAGGACGCCCCGGCGATCCTCTACCTGCACGGCGTGCGCTGGAACCTCACCGGTCAGCTGTTTCGCATCGAGCAATTGCACGCCCTGGGCTATTCGGTGCTGGCCATCGACTATCGTGGCTTCGGCCAGAGCCACGGCGACCTGCCGTCGGAAACCAGCGTATACGCCGACGCCCGCATCGCCTGGGAGCGCTTCCAGGTGCTGCAGCCCGACCCAAGCAAACGCCTGATCTACGGCCACTCCCTGGGCGGTGCGGTGGCGATCGACCTGGCGGCCGAACTGAGCCGGCAAACGCCGATACCCGTGCGTGGATTGGTGATCGAATCTACGTTCACGTCCCTGGGGGATGCGGCGACCGCCGTGGCCAACACCTCACTGCCGGTGCGCTGGTTGCTCTCGCAGAAGTTCGACTCCATCGACAAGATCGCTGACGTCCACATGCCGCTGCTGGTGGTTCACGGCCTTGCCGACCAGTACGTGCCGCCGCGTTTCAGCAAGCAATTATTCGACGCCGCCCGGGAGCCCAAGCGACTGCTGCTGGTGCCCGGCGCCACCCACAACAACAGCATGAGCCTGGCCGGTCGCAGTTATGGCCAGGCGCTGGACAAGCTGATGCAAGCGCAGGCGCCATCCCGGGTGGTCACACACTCCACAGCAGCCAATGGCGACTCTTGAAGCACATTTCGGCACTGAATTCGCGCTTGCGTGTCAAGCGCAAACCCTGCCCATACTGGCCCGCGCCGAAAGTTGATCAAATATTAACCGCAGGTTAAATCGCCAACCCAGCCGGGTCTTCGCAAAGTTATCCACAGAGATACCCACGGTTTTCGTGGACAACTCTTTTTACTTTTTTACGATTTTTTTGCTCGGTAATTCCCTTCGGGAAAGGTTCCAGGCAGCAAAATCTCGCGGTTCACATCGCGTATATCGTTATAGCCACAGAGTGCCATCGATACGTCCAGCTCGCGGGCGATGATGTCGAGGGCCTTGGCCACGCCCGCCTCCCCCATGGCACCCAAACCGTACAGATGCGGGCGGCCGATCATCGTGCCCCTGGCACCGAGCGCGACCGCCTTGAGCACATCCTGGCCGGAGCGAATACCGCCGTCGAGCCACACTTCAATCCGATTGCCCACCGCTTCAACAATCGCCGGCAATTGGCTGATGCTCGACGGCGCACCATCAAGTTGACGACCACCGTGGTTACTCACCACCAGCGCATCGGCACCGGCGTCTGCCGCCAGGCGCGCATCGTCCACATCGAGGATGCCCTTGATGATCAACTTGCCGCCCCAGCACCGCTTGATCCACTCCACGTCGTCCCAGCTCAGGCGCGGATCGAATTGCTGGGCGGTCCATGACGACAGTGAACTCATGTCCGCCACGCCTTTTACGTGCCCGACAATGTTGCCAAAACCCCGACGCTTAGTGCCGAGCATTCCCATGACCCAACGCGGCTTGGTTGCCATATTGAGGATATTGGGCAGGGTCAATCTGGGCGGCGCCGACAGGCCATTGACCAAGTCCTTGTGGCGTTGCCCAAGGATCTGCAAGTCCAGCGTGAGCACCAGCGCATCCACACCGGCAGCCTTGGCACGCTCGATCAACTGTTCGATAAACCCGCGATCACGCATGACATACAGCTGGAACCAGAATGGCTGGCCGACATGCTCGGCAATGTCCTCCAGCGAACAGATGCTCATGGTCGACAGGGTGTAGCGCAGGCCGAATGCGGCAGCGGCACGGGCGGTGAGAATCTCGCCGTCGGCATGCTGCATGCCCGCCAGTCCGGTCGGGGCCAGAGCCACCGGCATGGCCATGTCCTGGCCGATCATCGTCGTGCGGATCGAGCGCTGGTCGATATTGCGCGCCACGCGCTGGCGGAATTTGATCTGGGCAAAATCGCTTTCGTTGGCCCGATAGGTGCTTTCAGTCCAAGAGCCGGAGTCGGCGTAATCATAGAACATGCGTGGGACACGTTTTTGCGCCAGCTTCCGTAAGTCTTCGATGGTTGTGATCAACGTCATCTAGGTCACCTCTCCCTGAACTGAGCATGCAGAGTAACCGTGCGTCGGCCGCGCAACCAGCCATTGCGTTTACATCGGCCTGGGAATAATCTCGCACAAACCAGCAAAAAGACGCACAAACATGCATAACAATCATCAAGCCATTGACCTGCCTTCTTTACGCAAACAGAAGATCCTGCTGCTATTGGAGCGCGACGGAAAAGTCACCGCAGCGGAACTGGTCGAGCATTTCGCCGTGTCCCAGGACACCATCCGCCGTGACCTCGGCGAACTGGCCGCCGCCGGCTTGTTGCAGCGTGTACACGGTGGCGCCCTGCCCCGGCCCAAGGACACCGGCAAAGATTTTTTTACGCGTGTCAGCGAGAGCAATGAGGCCAAGCGCCAGCTTGCACAATTGGCGGCGCAACGTGTGGAAGACGGTCAGATCGTGCTATTCGATTCCGGCTCGACCACCTTGCAGATTGCCCAAGCACTGCCGCGCTCGATTCGCCTGACCGTGGTCACGCCGTCACCGATGATCGCCATCGCCCTGGCCGACCATCCCCATGTGAAAGTGATCCTGGCTGGTGGCCAACTCAACCCGGCCACCCTGTCCACTGGCGGCCACGATGCCGTGCGCCTGATCCAGAGCGTCAAGGCCGACCTGTTGTTCACTGGCGTTTGCGCCCTGCATCCGCAAATAGGCATCACCTCGCTGCACTTCGATGAAGTGGTGGTCAAACAGGCGCTGCTCGACAGCGCTTCCCATGTGGTAGCGGTGACCATGGCCGACAAGCTCGGTGCGGTGGAACCCTTTGTGGTGGCGCCGTGCAACCGTATTCACACGCTGATTACCGAGTGGCATGTGCCGAGTGTCGAGGCTTATGAACAGCTAGGTTTGGAAGTGATGCGAGTGGAGGTCGAGTAGGCACAAGGCATCGGCCGTCGCATGCCCACTGGCGGTGTTATCGAAAATGCACCACGTGGGCACGCCTGCCATAACCGACAGGTTCAGCCCTTGCTCGAACGCTTTCACGCGTTCCGGCCCATAGGCACTGTAGTAGATGCGCGGAGAGCCATGCAGACGCAGATAGTGCACGCCTGGCCAACCTGCACCCATCTCGATAACAGGTGGGTCGGCAATGACCCGGCCTATGTGCAAATCCAGCAGCAGCGACTCGGCATCGCGCCAGGTGGCATGCCGCGGCTCCAACACCACCGCGCCGGAAAAACGCTGGCGCAGCGCAGTGAAAAAAATCGACGCCGCGACCGGGTCATAGCTCAGTGAGGGAGGCAACTGAACCAGCAGGCAGCCGAGCTTTTCACCCAGTTGCAGGCACTGCTCCAGAAATTCATCCAGGGCCGTCTCGCAACGCTGCAAGCGCAGTTCATGGGTGATGCGTTTGGGCATCTTCACCGAAAAACGAAAGCTTGCAGGCACTGATTGTGCCCAGCGTTCGTAGGTCTTTGGCTGATGCGGCCGATAAAACGAACTATTGATTTCCACAGCATTGAAGCGCGATGCATAACGCTGCAAATGGGTGCCCTCGCCTGCAAACGCCGGCCAGTGTTCACGGGGCAGACTCCACCCCGCACACCCCAGGTACAAGGATGCCGTCAAAACAACACCTTGGCGGCATCGCGCATGAAAATCTCTATGGTTTTGGGCCCTACCCCTTCGAACTCACCCAAGCGTTTTTCGAAAGCCGAACGGTTGCCACTGGCGTCCCTTATTTGCGTGATCCTGCCTGCATACTCGGCGTTCAACTTGGCGCTAAGGTCCAATAGCCGCTGCGCGGTGGTTTCGTCATAGCGCACGTAGTGGGCACGCCCCAACATAGTGACCAATTCGCGGGAGGTGCAATGCTGCAATTTGCGCGCGGTATCTCGCCCCTCTTGCTCGACGATCACCCGGTAAGCCTGCGCGGCAATCGGTGCCTGGATGCGTTTGCCCATCAAGAAGCTGGCAATGAACCACTTGAACAGGCTGGCATCGTCTTCGGGCGCAAGATCGATACCCAGTTCGGAAGCCGTGATCGACTTGGCCATGCTTAGTTGTCCAACCTGCGCTCGGCCTTGTCGGCTTGCTCGTTGATAGCCTCGGCCTGACGTTCGTTGTCCTTGATCGAGGTCGGCGTGAGCACTTTGTCGATGGTTTCGGTCTTCGGATTCGGATGTTCCAGCGTCTGGCCTTTCGCCGGTTTTTCCGCACCCTTCTGGGCTTGTTCGGAACTGATCGGGTCAGGGATTTTATCGGCAGTCATGGTCTGTCTCCAGGCTTTTTGAACGCCCCCAATAAAGGCGAGCACTTATGCAGCAGAGCCCGACACATTTCGATAGTTCAAGGAAACTGCCACGCCAAACCACCCAGCCAATAAGCGCAAATTAATTTAAACCTTTAGCGCCCTGCTTTGATCAACTCTCCATATCGACGTTTTAACCCATCCAACAGGAGACTCTCGATCATGAGTTCACAACTGAACGGCAAGAAGATTCTGGTCATCACCTCCAACACCGGCATCGAGCGCGATGAACTGCTCAAGCCACTGGAGGCCTTGCGCGGCTACGGCGCGACCGTGACCCACGGTTCCAGCGAAGGCGGCACCACGCAGACGTTCGTTGGCGACACTGAGAAAGACAAAACCGTGGAGTCCGACGTGAAGCTGTCGGATGTATTGAGCAGCGATTTCGACGCCCTGGTGATCCCGGGTGGCACCGTCAACGCCGACACTCTGCGCCAGGACGCCAGTGCGTTGAAGTTGATCAACGATTTCGTCAAGGCCGGCAAGACCGTGGCAGCGATCTGCCATGGACCATGGACATTGATCGACGCAGGCGTGATCAAGGGCAAGACGCTGACCTCGTATAAAAGCGTGCGTATCGACCTGGAAAATGCCGGAGCCGCCGGTTGGGTCGACGCCGAGGTCAAGGAATGCAAGGCCAACGGCTGGACCTTGATTACCTCGCGCACGCCCGATGATTTGCCGGCGTTCAATGACGCGATTGCCAAGGCGATTGCTGGATAACGCTCATCTACGGACAGCGAGCGACCTGTGGCGAGGGAGCTTGCTCCCGCTGGACCGCGTAGCAGTCCCATTCTTTGCAAAGCAAAAGCTGGGGCCGCTTCGCGACCCGGCGGGAGCAAGCTCCCTCGCCACAGTAACGGTGCTTCTCATGAGCTGATTGCAGGCGCCTCAAGGGCGCCTGTTCTGCTTCAGCTTCTGCGTTGGTCAGGCATTTCGCGTTTTGGCCCGAACATCGCCCAGGCAATCAGCCCAAACAGCGGCACAAATATCAAAATCACCAGCCAGAAGCCCTTGCTCTCCCACCCCCCGGTACTGCGCAACACGGTATTGATCGCCCACAACTCCACGAGCAACAGAATCACGGCCAGGCCGATCCAGATGTATTCGATTTGCATGTTCACCTCCTAGGTCGTATGCGTTAGGTCAAGCAGACGCTCCAAGGGTTCATTAAAAATTGCGCGGCTGCCGCAGCGCGTCGCCGTCTCAGGGCACCGGCCGCCAAGCGCTGAATTCACCCCGCGCATTCAGCGGGCTCCAGGCAAAGTCACCGACAAGCGCCGGCAACGCCTGGTGCTCCGCGCCTTTGATCGGAGCGCCCTTCCAATCGAACACCGTCGTCCCTTGCCAGCCCAGGACAATGCCTCGCGCCTGGCTGTTGTCCACATGGATCCAACAGGCCGCCGCTGCCGCCATGAACGCTTCGATCGGCTCTTCATCGATCTGCGCCCGGTACGTGGAACCCAGCAGCCAGCGGCACACATTCAGGTGATAGGTCCAATCCAACGGCGGCTGGTGGTGATACGCCCAGGTCATGAAGCTGCGGAACAGGTTCAAGCCCTCGGGCGGGTCGAGCTTGAGCAACGTCGGGCAGATGTCGAACAAGGTGTGCCAATGAGGCAGCAGGCGCGCATCCAGGTGCACGAAACAACGGGAATTACTCGGGTATTGCGGCAACACCGGTTCCGCACGCAGGCAACGGGATGCCTTGCTGACCAGGCGGCTGGCGCCTGCAGGCAATAGGGAAGTCATCAGATGGACTCACAGTCGTGACGATAGAACGCCTCCTGATCACAGGAAGCCCAAGGCACACGTCAGGCTGCGGGAGAAGCGCGGGGGTTGGCCGAGGGCCAGGAATAACGTGGCGGCGCCTTGCTGCGTCGCTCGTGGGCCGGGCGCGGGGTTTGCTGAAGGCTCAGAAACCAGGCCAGGCCGATAAGAAACACGATGGCCACGGTGATCGCGCTGCACACCGGGCAAGCAAAGTAGTTCGAGATGTTGCTGGACGACGGAACGCCCAACCCTTTATCGGAAAGTGGCGCCTGGCTACCGTCCACCGAGCAGAACGCGCCACCGATGCCGTTGAGCTGCTGGCCCAACATTTGCCCATGGCCCAAACCGCACACGAACACGTTCATCAGCACGCAGAAGTACAGGATCCAGGCGATCAGCGAACGGTCGGGGAGGCTCGATTTCATGGCGGCGACTCTACCACCGAAGCCACAAAAGGATGAAGCGCGGCGCGCCCCTGTGGCAGAACGTCGCAGATTACGCGGGCAGCCCCGGGTTGGTAGACTGTGCGCCCTCCTCGTTTCTACGTTTCAAAGCCTTTCAAAGCCTGATGTGTAGATCCAGAGCCATGCAGGCGCTTCACAGGACGCACAGTTGATGAGTACGTTATTCACCCGCCGCAAAGTGCTGACCGGCATGGGCCTTTTGGGCCTGGGCAGCCTGCTGGGCGGCTGTGACTACAGCCCCAAGCTGAACTTCAAGTACGGCAAGGACCTCAGTGACAAGATCATGGGCCGCACTTTCAAGCTCAAGAATACCGACGGCGAAACCGTCACCCTGAGCTCGTTCCGTGGCCTGATGCCGGTGGTGTTCTTCGGTTTCACCCAATGCCCGGCCGTGTGCCCCACCACGCTGGCGCGCGCTGCCCAGGCCAAGAAGCTGATGGGCCGCGATGGCGAGATCATGCAGGTGGTGTTCATCACGCTCGACCCCGAGCGCGACACACCGGAACTGCTCGATCGCTACGTGAAGGCCTTCGACCCCAGCTTCGAAGCGTTGTACGGCACCCCGGAAGAAATCGCCGTGGCCGCCAAGGAATTCGGGATTTTCTATGAAAAGATCCCCGCCGGTGACACCTACACCCTGTCCCACACTTCCACCAGTTTCGTCTTCGACACCCGTGGCAACCTGCGCCTGGGCCTGTCGGCATCCCTTACCGCTAAAGAGTGCGCAGAAGACCTGCTCACCGTCATGGAGGTCTGCTAATGACTGCCGTTCAACACCTCAAACGCGTTGCCTTCGGCCTCACCCTGCTGGGCCTGGCCGCCCACGCCAGTGCCCAGGTACAAGTGACCGATGCCTGGGTGCGTGCCACGGTGCCGGGCCAGCCGTCCAGCGGCGCGTTCATGACGATCACCGCCGACAGCGACAGCCAGTTGCTCAGCGTGGCATCGCCGGTGGCCAAGGACGTGCAGATCCATGAGATGAGCATGAAGGACGACGTGATGAAAATGGGCCCGGTGGATTCGGTCGCCCTGCCCGCCGGCAAAGCCGTCAAGCTCGACCCGGACGGCTACCACGTAATGCTGATGGGCCTCACCGGCCAGATCAAGGAAGGCGACCAGGTGCCGCTGACCCTGACCGTCAAGGACGCCAAGGGTGTTGAACAAAAAGTCGAAGTGAAGGCTGCAACACGCGGTCTGGATGGGATGGACCATAGCCATATGGACCACAGCAAGATGCACTGACCTGATGCAGCCTATGTGGGAGGGAGCTTGCCCTAAGCCAGTCAGTTAGCCGCAAGTGCCGTCTGTAGGAGCGAGCAAGCTCGCTCCTACAGGTTCAGTCGACAATGAAGAGTTTGGCGCCAATGGCCGTCGAGGAGCGATGCCCCTCCATGTCATTGCCCACCTGATAACTCATCCCGGCCGTCAGAGTGAACCGGCGACCATCTTCCAGCTCCGTGTGCAACTCGCCTTCAAGGCACAACAGCACATGCCCTCTCCAGCACCAATGATCCGCCAGGTAACCGGGCGTGTACTCCACCAGGCGCACGCGGGTGGTGCCGAAATGGCAAGTACGCCATAAGGCATTGCCGGTAACGCCAGGATGGGCTGTGGGTTCGAGGGTAGCCCAATCCGTGGTGCCAAACGGGACAGCGGTAAGATCCATGGGACACTCGGTCGTCAGTTAGCGTGGCATGAAACTACCGGGCCGAGGCCGTTGGCGATAGACACAGACCCGACGGTTTTGCGGGATACAGGTACCTTCGCTTGTCAGGCAATCAAGTGCGGAGATTCCGTAGGGTTTAAACCGCAGCCAGCCGCTTCACCATCGGCACACACGCCAGCGTCAACCCCGACGGCGAGTGATACACCGCCTGCTCCTCGCCCACATACCCGCACGCACGGTAGAAGCTTGCCGCGTTCAACGTGGAGTCCAGCACCACTTCTTCAATCGCCAGTTCCCGTGCCACTTTCTCCAGATGGTCGAGCATCGCCTTGCCGTACCCGCGCCCGGTGAAGGCCGGCAGCACGAACAGCGCGCCGAACTCATTTCTATCGAGGTCGAGCATGCCGGTGGCGACCGGCTCACCGTTTACCCAACCCAGGTAAAATGGCTTGTCCATCAACGCGCTGTAGCCGTCTTCGGCCGTGCCGCGTGTCCATAGGGCCATTTGCTCAGCACTGTAGGCCCCGATGCATTGACCGCGAATGGCCTCGCGGCGAATCTCAAACGCGCGCTCGGCGTCGTCTGGCGTGGCTCGTTTTATCTCCAACCGTACACACTCCTTCCATGCCCCTAAACGGCTATTAGCCCATTTGTGCTAATCGACCCTGTCTGCTCGCAGCGCTATATTCCCCAGCACACAAGGAAATTACCAGGGCTCCGGATACCTCGCCGCCGTTTACCGTGCGCATTCACGTGTCGTCAGTACCGCGCAGCCTGAAGGTATCGTCACGGGCCGCGGTGAAGTATTCGCGGGAGTTCCAGGCGTTCTGCCAGGTAGAGCTCCGCCCACAGGCTGCATCCGATATTTATGCTCACTTCCCAGCTTAATAATATTTTATTAAAAACCGCCCTCCCCCTAGCCTTGAAGTCATGCCCAAGCTGAATCCAACTGCATTACGCAAGGACAGACACATGACTGAAGCACTGACAAAAATAGACACGCTGGTAGTGGGAGCCGGTCAGGCAGGCGTGGCCATGAGCGAGCACTTGAGCAAGCAAGGCGTGCAGCATCTGGTGCTGGAGCGCAGCCGTATTGCCGAGCGCTGGCGCACCGGGCGTTGGGACTCGTTGGTGGCCAACGGTCCCGCCTGGCATGACCGTTTTCCAGGGTTGGAATTCGATGACGTTGCCGCCGACGGCTTCGCGCCTAAAGAACGCGTTGCGGACTACTTCGAAGCCTATGCGCGCAAGTTCAATGCACCGATACGCACGGGCGTCGACGTGCTCTCTGTGGTACGCAATATCGGCCGCCCGGGCTTTACCGTGCACACCAGCGAAGGCGTGATCGAAGCCAACCGGGTGGTGGCGGCGACCGGGCCATTCCAGAAACCGGTGATTCCGGCGATTGCGCCCAAAGACACCGGGCTGCACCAGATCCATTCCGCCGACTACCGCAACCCTGCACAACTGCCGACAGGCGCCGTGCTGGTGGTGGGTGCCGGTTCATCCGGGGTGCAGATCGCCGATGAATTGCAACGCTCCGGGCGTCAGGTGTACCTGTCGGTGGGCGCCCACGACCGTCCGCCCCGTGCCTATCGCAACCGCGATTTCTGCTGGTGGCTGGGGGTGTTGGGCGAATGGGACCAAGCCGCCATGAAGCCGGGCCGTGAGCACGTGACCATTGCCGTGAGTGGCGCCCACGGCGGCAAGACCATCGACTTCCGCGAGCTGGCCCAGCAAGGCATGACCCTGGTTGGCCTGACCCAATCCTTCAATGGCACCACCGCAAGCTTTCAACCCAACCTGGTGGAAAACCTCGCGCGGGGCGATGAGAACTACCTGGCCCTGCTGGATGCGGCGGACGCCTACATCGAGCGCAACGGCCTGGACCTCCCCGAGGAGCCCGAAGCCCGTCGCGTGTTCCCCGACGCCGAGTGCATCAAGCACCCGATTCTGGAGCTGGACCTGACCAAAGCCGGCATCACGTCGATAATCTGGGCCACCGGATTTGCCGTGGACTACAGCTGGTTGAAGGTCGATGCGTTCGACGCCGCCGGCAAGCCGCAGCACCAGCGCGGTGTGGCCAGCGAGCCAGGCATCTACTTCCTCGGTTTGCCGTGGCAATCGCGCCGGGGCTCGTCGTTTATCTGGGGGGTATGGCACGACGCCAAGTACGTCGCCGACCATATCGCCATTCAACGCCAATACCTTGAATACCGCGAAGCCGCCCCGGTGGTTCGCCAGTCCCCTGTCAGCGCCTGATCACTTTTGCCGGAGTTTTTCTGATGTCTATCCACGCCCCCACCCACACTCGCATCCGCATGTTCAACACCAAGGAAACCTACCCCAACCAGAGCCTGGACAACGACCTGTGCCAGGCCGTACGCGCCGGCAATACCGTGTACGTGCGCGGCCAGGTCGGCACCGATTTCGAGGGCAACCTGATCGGCCTCGGTGACCCGCGCGCCCAGGCTGAGCAAGCCATGCGCAACGTCAAGCAATTGCTCGAGGAAGCGGGTTCCGACCTGTCGCATATCGTCAAGACCACCACCTACCTGATCGACCCGCGCTACCGCGAGCCGGTGTATCAGGAAGTCGGCAAGTGGCTCAAAGGCGTGTTCCCGATTTCCACCGGGTTGGTGGTGTCGGCCCTGGGTCAGCCGCAGTGGCTGATGGAAATTGACGTGATCGCGGTTATCCCGGAGTAAGGAGGCAGCCATGACCTTTTCAATCGTCGCCCGTTGTGCGGACACCGGCCAGTTGGGTATCGCCATCAGTTCCTCAAGCATCGCAGTGGGCGCCCGTTGCCCGTGGCTGCGGCCCGGTGTCGGCGCGGTGTCGACCCAGAACATCACCCTGCCGGCGCTGGGCCCGGACGTGCTCGACCTGCTGGAACAGGGCCTCACGCCTGCCGATGCCATCGACAAGGCCCTGACGCGCAACGGCTACAGCCAGTACCGGCAACTGACGGCGATTGATCACCTGGGCCGCAGCGTGCATTTCAGCGGCAGCGAAACCCTCGGCACCCACAACGCGGTGTCGGGCGAGCAATGCGTGGCGGCGGGCAATATGCTCGCCGAGCGCAGCGTGATCGAGGCAATGGTCCGGGCCTTTGAACACGGCGAAGGTCAGTTGGCGGATCGCTTGCTGGCGGCGATGCATGCCGCCATCGCCGCCGGTGGCGAAGCCGGCCCGGTGCATTCCGCCGCGCTGGTGGTGGTGGGTGAACTGACCTGGCCCATCATCAATCTGCGGGTGGATTGGGCCGATGAAAAGCCCATCGTTGAGCTGCAAAAACTCTGGGACGCCTACCGCCCGCAGGTACAGGACTACATCGACCGTGCCCTCGCCCCCGATCGCTCGCCCGGCTACGGTGTAGCCGGAGACGACCGATGAGCACCAGCCGCGCACTGCTGCAAACGCTGGTGGGGTTCGACACCACCAGCCGTGAATCCAACCTGCAGCTGATCGAGTTCGTGCGCGATTACCTGGCCGGTTTTGGCGTGGCCAGTGAGCTGGTCTACAACGACGAACGCAGCAAGGCCAACCTGTTCGCCAGCATCGGCCCGGTGGAGCTGCCGGGCATTGTGCTCTCGGGCCACACCGACGTGGTGCCGGTGGATGGCCAGCCCTGGACCCTGCCGCCTTTTCAGCTGACCGAGCGCGACGGCAAGCTGTTTGGCCGGGGTACCGCCGACATGAAGGGCTATATCGCTTGCGTACTGGCGCTGGTCCCGGCGTTGGTAGAGACACCATTACGCAGGCCGGTGCATATCGCCCTGTCGTATGACGAAGAAGTCGGTTGCCTGGGCGTACGTTCGCTGCTGGCGGTGCTGGAACAGCGGCCGGTGAAGCCGATGCTGTGCATCATCGGCGAACCGACTGAGCTCAAACCGGTACTCGGCCACAAGGGCAAGCTGGCGATGCGTTGCGATGTGCGTGGCGAGGCGTGCCATTCGGCCTACGCGCCCTATGGCGTGAATGCCATCGAGCATGCCGCCGACTTGATTGGCGAACTGGGACGGATCGGGCAACGCCTGCGGGCGCACCAGGACCCAAGGTTTGACCCGCCCTTCAGCACCGTGCAGACCGGTGTGATCAGCGGTGGCAAGGCACTGAATATCGTACCGGCCGATTGCCGGTTTGATTTTGAGATCCGCGCACTGCCCTCTCAAGATCCGGTCAATGTCGCGGAAGAACTGCAAGCCTATGCCATGCAACAGGTATTGCCGCGGATGCAGGCGGTGAGCGCGCAGAGTGGTATTCGGTTCACCGAGTTGTCGGCCTATCCCGGGTTGGTCACCGATGAGCGCAGCCATGCGGCGGAGTTGATTGCCGCATTTTCCGGTTCACAGGACTTCGGCACCGTGGCGTTTGGCACCGAGGGCGGGTTGTTTGATGCCGTGGGTATTCCTACCGTGGTGTGCGGGCCAGGCAGCATGGACCAAGGGCATAAGCCGGATGAGTTTGTGAGCCTGGAGCAACTGGCGGGCTGCGACGCCATGCTGCAACGCATGCTGGAGTCGATCCGCGCTTGAACTGAACACGTCCCTACCCGCCCCGCCTCCCTGCGCGGCCTGACATTTGAACAGGCCCATGCGCCGTATAGTGCCGACTCAGTTGGGGCCATACGGCGCTTTCGCTATACAAACTTGTCCACTCTCAAATATGAAATGTTCCGCCACACTTGTTGAGTCTTCGACAGGAACCGAAAGAACTTAATAACCACCCATGAAGGCAGTCAACTTGACGGGTTATACCCTGACCAACTTACAGGTGCTTATCATGAGTAGTATTTCATCTTCGCTGACCGCTCCATGGCTGAATACAGATACCCAAGTGCGTGCTGTACGCTCAAGTGAAGCACATGCCAAACCGACTAACGCTCAGTTCACCGTTAAAGAAGAAGACCATGCTGATGCCATGGATTTTTTTAACGATGCCGCAAGCTGGAATCGGGTCAAGGTCAAACTGGAATCCGATCAGCCCAGCGTGGATGACTTTGGCGGCGGCAAAGGAACCTACCATACGGTCAAATTCAGTTTCGTACCGGACCGGACGGACGGCACCTTCAGCCCCGAGTACGTCAATAAAACCGAAAGGGCAATACGCATGTTTGAAGGCAGGATGAGAAGTGCGGGCATCACTAACTATGCCCCTGCCGAGTAACCTTCCAGTTACCTGAAAGTCCTGACCCATTACAACTTTCAACATCGTGAATCCGCAAAACTTCGGGCTGCCGGTCGAGCACATATACCGTGCATAAAACTTGCGGCTTATTAATTCCAAAACATCCATGAGTATTATTATGAACGGTATCCAGTCCTCTACGTTTCCCCACACACTTCAAGCGCCAGAGGCATTGCGCCTGACCCCCGGGCCCAATACGCCGAACAAGGAATCCAACCGTATCACCGTAGGAGAAAAAGACTCCCCGAGGGTCATCGATCTACTGTCTGAAGCCGCCAGGCGCAATGGCACCCAAGTAACGATTGGGCAGCCGGAATCGAGCGACCTGGATTATGGCGATGGACCGATGAAATCAGAGACCTTCAGCTTCAACTTTCATCCCGACAAAGCCGATGGCACCTACAGTCCAAAGTATCTGGAAAGCGTGAACAAGACGAACCAGCTGCTTGAAGACTGGATGCGCGTCGAGGGCATCAGGAACTACGCGCCGGAAAGCTGATAGTCAGGGCTTAGGCTAATGAACGCTGTATTTGTGGCGAGGGAGCTTGCTCCCGTTGGACTGCGCAGCAGTCCCATTCTTTGTAAACAAAGAGCGGGGCCGCTTCGCGGCCCAACGGGAGCAAGCTCCCTCGCCACAGGTTACTTTCCAGCTTTCTCCTTCTTAACTGACTGGCATTAGGGCTTGTGCTGTTGTTCGTTCTCGCGTCCGGCGCGAGAACGATCGTGTCAGCCAAGGAGTCGCGCGAGTTCTTCGCGGCAGTGGTCGACAAACAACTGCACCGGCTTGGTCAACGGTGCCCGCCGCAGCCACACGGCCGACAGACCGGACCCCGTGACCGTTTCCGCCAACGGCACGCACACCACCTTCTGCCCGTCATAGGTGTACTCGGTAAAGGGCTTGGTCACCAGGATCGAAAAGCCGAACCCCCTCCCCACCATGCCACGTACCATCTCGATCGACGGCGAGCTGAACACAATATTCGGCGTCAGCCCACGTTCTTCAAAGATGCTCACGAAGTAGGTCCGGCTGGGCAGCACATCCAGCAAAATCATCGGTTCCAGCACCAGGTCCGCCAACGACACTCTGGCCTGCTGCGCAAAGCGATGATCGGCCGGCAGCAACGCATACGGCTGTTGCGGCGGCATCAGTGGCGTCGTCTCGATGGTGCCGCCCAGGTCATGCTCGAACAGCATCGCCATATCGATACTGCCCGCCGTCAGCGCTTGCACCAGCTCTTGCTGTTCACCGTCGCGTATGCGGATTTCCACCCCCGGCCAGCGCGCCTTGAAGCCGGCGATCAAGCGCGGCAGATACAACGGAGCCACGGTCTCAAAACACCCGATATCGATCTGCCCCGCCACCACATCATTGTCCGCCAGGGCGTTCTGCTCGAACTCATGGGCCACCCTCAACAGCTCCAGCGCCTTGCGATAAAACCGCGCGCCGCTGGGTGTGAGCGACACACCCTGGGCGTGATGGCGGATAAACAGTTGCACGCCAAAGCTGTCTTCCAACTGCTTGATAGCGGTGGAAACCGACGGCTGCGCGATATACAGCTTGCGCGATGCCTCGGCGACGCTGCCGCACTCGGCCGTGGTGACAAAATATCTGAGCTGGCGCAGGTTGTAAGCAGCCATCAGGATCTCCAAAAACGTGGGATTTCGCCCCAAACAAGTGCGTGAAAATCGGCTTTTTTACAAGGATTCACGTGCATGCAACATACCGGAGCAGAATCGGCCGCGAGCTATATTTTTTAAGGTCTATAGCAACAAACTTACTAATTTACCTCCCCGCGCCCATTACAGATGATCACTCCAACAACAAAGAAAGCGCCCTCCCTGCGGCGCACTTCGAAGTACGTCAACGTACTCACCTTGCCTTGGAGCTCATCATGGTCACCACTGCAACATCCTCCGCCCCGCTTATCGAAAAACACACGATTGGATACGTGCCCCCGGAAGATCGCCACGGAAAGGTAAGAGACCTGTTCACCCTCTGGTTCGGCGGCAACATTGCGCCGTTGCCGATCGTCACGGGTGCACTCGGCGTACAGCTGTTTCACCTGAACCTGTTGTGGGGCATCGTCGCCATCCTCGTCGGTCACCTGGTCGGCGGTGTGTTGATGGCCTTGCACTCGGCCCAGGGCCCGCAAATGGGCATCCCGCAAATGATCCAGAGCCGCGCCCAGTTCGGCTCGCTCGGCGCGCTGCTGGTGGTGGTGATCGCCGGGGTCATGTACGTCGGTTTCTTCGCCTCCAACATCGTGCTGGCGGGTAAATCGCTGCACGGCGTGGTCGACAGCGTGCCCGTACCGGTGGGTATCGTGATCGGCGCCGTGGGGTCCGGCATTATCGGCATCATCGGCTATCGCTTCATCCACGTACTCAACCGCATCGGCACCTGGGTGCTCGGCGCCGGCATCGTGCTGGGCTTTGGCTATATCTTCACCCACGTACAGACCACAGACTTTCTGACCCGTGGCGAATTCAACATCTCCGGCTGGCTCGCCACCGTGTCGCTGGCGGCGTTGTGGCAGATCGCCTTTGCGCCCTACGTGTCCGACTACTCCCGCTACCTGCCGGCCGACGTGCCCGTGGCCGCCACCTTCTGGACCACCTACCTGGGCTCCGCTCTGGGCTCCAGCCTGGCCTTCATCTTCGGCGCCGTCGCCGTGCTCGCCACCCCGGTAGGCATGGACACCATGGACGCCGTCAAACTCGCCACCGGCGCCATCGGCCCGTTGATGCTGGTGCTGTTCCTGCTCAGCGTCATCAGCCACAACGCCCTCAACCTGTACGGCGCGGTGCTGTCGATCATCACCCTGATCCAGACCTTTGCTTACCGCTGGATACCCACCGCGAAAAGCCGCGCCGTGATCTCGACGTTGGTGCTGGCCGCGTGTGCGATTGCCGCGGTATTCGCCTCGAAAGACTTCATCGGCCACTTCGTCGACATGGTACTGGTGCTGCTGGTGGTACTGGTGCCGTGGACGGCGATCAACCTGATCGACTTCTATGCGATCCATAAGGGCAAGTACGACATCGCGTCGATCTTCCGCGTGGACGGCGGCATCTACGGCAAGTACAACCCACAGGCGCTGCTGGCGTATGCGGTGGGGATTGCAGTGCAGATTCCGTTCATGAATACACCGCTGTATGTGGGCCCGATTTCCGAGCACATCAATGGAGCGGACTTGTCCTGGGTGGTGGGGTTGGTGGTGACGTCGCCGTTGTATTTCTGGTTGGCGAGTCGGGATAGCGCCTATAAGCGTCGGATGAATGGAGCGAAGCTGGTGGGTGAGGTTTGAGTTAACGGCGCGTTCTGATGGTGATTAACGAAACCACCCCTATCTGGCCTTTGCGGCTGGGTTATGGGTGGTTTTCGCCTGTTGAAAGGTCACGGGGATCCACATGGGAAGCTCTTCGATTGAGCGTGAATCCAACTGAATAAGGCTTCGTGCCAAACAGCTACGATGGAGGGCGTTCTGAAGAGCATTCCTGATGGGCATATTTACTATGCTGGCCAGCGCTCTACTCGGTGAGCAGCGACGTCGCGATCATGAGTCCCGACACATCAAACCATCGAGGAAACACTCATGACCCTTCAAGCCGAACTGGACGCTTTCAAGGCCGACTTCGTTGCCGGCAAGCCTCCTTACAACGCCCCGGCACCTGTTCACGCGGTGATGCACCGCGCCACTGCCGAACTGATCGCCAGTGGTCTCGCCGAACGCGCACTCAAGGCCGGCGATGTGGCACCGATGTTCAGCCTGCCTGATGCTCACGGCAACCTGGTGTCTTCGACTGAACTGCTGGCACGCGGCCCGCTGGTGGTCAGCTTCTATCGCGGCGTGTGGTGCCCGTATTGCAACATGGAGCTGCGAGCACTGGAGCAGGCACTGCCAGCCTTTCAGGAACGCAGTGCCAGCCTGGTCGCGATCTCGCCGCAGACCCAGGCCAACAGCCGTAAATCGCAACGCGAGAACGGCCTTGGGTTTCCCATCCTCAGCGACAGCGGCAATGAAGTAGCGGCCGCCTTCGGGCTGCGTTTCAAGCTGCCGGATTACCTGGTTGAACTCTATCTGAGCCTGGGCAACAACTTGCCGGTCATCAATGGTGACCAGAGTTGGACCTTGCCGATGCCGGGCCGCTTCGTCATCGGCCAGGACGGCATCATTCTGTATGCGGAGGTCAATCCAGACTACACGTTGCGTCCAGAGCCCACGGAGTTGCTGCCTGCATTACGCGGTTGATAACGCCCACGCAAGGCCGCTTTCGGACGGCCTTGCTTATTGCCGACTCATCAACCCCTCGACGAAGTCAACGAAGGCCCGCGCCTTGGCGCTGGCCAGGCGTCCGGTGGGGAATACCGCCCACAGATCCAGTGGCGGCAATTGCCACTCCTCCAGCAATGGCACCACTTCACCACTGGCCAACTCTGCCGCAAACATCCATTGCGACGTCAAGGCCACGCCCAGATGCCCCAGCACCGCCGCGCGCACACCCTCAGCCGCGCTGACCCGTACCCGCCCGTTGACCGTCACCGACTGCACCGTGCTGCCTTGTTTGAAGGCCCAGTGTTCGCCGCCCCCGGCCTGGGCGAAAATCACCGCCTGGTGGTGCGCCAGATCAGTAGGATTGGCAGGCGCGCCATGGGCTTGTACGTAGGCAGGAGTGGCCAGTACCAACCGCTGACATTCACCGATCTTGCGGGCGACCAGGTTTGAGTCGACCAACGTCCCCATGCGCAAGGCGACATCGATGCCTTCTTCGACGAGATTGACGGTGCGGTCATCCAGGACGATGTCGATATTCAGGTCAGGGTGCGCATCGAGAAACGCTCCCAGGTGCGGCACCACATGCAGACGCGCGAAGGTCACCGCCGCACAGACGCGCAGAGTGCCATGCAGCCCACTGCCCGCACCGCGTGCGGCGAGATCGGCTTCATGGGCCTCCTCGATGGCACGCTTGGCACGTTCGTAGTAGGCGGTACCGGCTTCAGTGGGTGTAAGCCCGCGAGTAGAACGCAGCAATAGCCGCACGCCAAGGTGCTCCTCCAGCTGTGCGATGGTTTTCGATACGGCTGGCTGGCCGAGGTTGAGCCGCCGCGCGGCCGCAGAAAACGACCCTGATTCGAGCACGCTGACAAAGGTTTCCATTGCCGCCAATCGATCCATAGTGGTTCGCCTGAAACAGTTAAAAATTCATAGCAAAAAAAGCGAGCGAAGCAGGGGCTTCACTCGCGGCGGGTGGTTTATCTCAACAAGTCGTGCGCAAAGCAACCTTCTCTAGAACGCAGCTTTGCCGATTGATGCTCCGCCATCGACGAACAGCGTCTGGCCAGTAATGAAACCGCTGCTTTCGGACAACAGGAAGGCGATGGCCGCCGCGATCTCCTCGGGTTGACCAAATCGCCCCAGAGGAACGCCTGAGAGGTAGCGCGCTTCACCTTCGCTGCCGGGTGGGTTGTTCGCACGGAACAGCTCGGTCTCGGTAGGCCCCGGCGCAACGGCGTTGACGGTGATACCGGTGGTGGCCAGTTCGAGCGCCCATGATCGAGTAAAGCTGATGAGCGCAGCCTTGGCGGCGGCATAGGCGGTGCGATGGGTGATACCCAGCACCGTCAGGCTAGAGATGTTGACGACTCGGCCCCAGTGACGCGCGCGCATGCCGGGCAGCAGTGCCTGAGTGGCCTGAAGCGCCGAATGCAAATTGACCCGCATCACGGCATCGAAATCGTCCAGATCCACTTCGCCCAGCAGTTGCGGGCGAACCAGGCCGACGTTATTCACCAACCCATCGAAGGCGTATTGCCGGGCTAACGTCGCCAAGGCCTGTTCAGTCGCTTGGCGATCACCCAGGTCGACCGGTACCAAGGTGCCAGGGAAGTCGACACCCTCGGTGTGCCGGGCGATGCCCACGACGTGGTGACCCGCGTTTGCCAGCGCCTGCGCCAGCGCCAGGCCGATGCCCTTGCTGGCACCGGTAATCAAAAAGGTTCGCTTGTGCATGAATGCTCCTGGGACCAGCCCGTGCAGAGGCTGGTCGAGTTAGGCCAAAGACAGGTATCAGACAGGCTTGGTCCATTCGTTGCCTTTCATGAACGGATCCAGCTGGGTGTGTACCAAATGGTTGGTGTAGTTGCTCATGACCTTGGTGGCGACGCCCAGTACGACCTCCAGCACGTTGCGACGATTGAACCCCGCAGCCAGGAAGGCTTCGATACCGGCGTCGTCGACGAAGCCGCGATCACGCACGACGGCGGTGGTGAACACATGCAAGGCTTCCAACCGGGCATCCGGGATCACGCTACCGGCGCGCAGTGCTGCAATGACCTCGGGTGCCATTTCGATCATCTTGGCCAGGGTAGTATGGCCTGCCATGCAGTAGTGGCAGTTATTTTCGAAGTTGGAGGTCAGGTACACCACTTGTTGTTCGTGCGGCGTCAGCGTGCTCTTGCCGAACAGGTCCCAGAGTTGGCTGTAACCGGCCAGCAGCTCGGGCGATTCAGCCATGTTGCCTTGCAGGTTGGGAACGAAGCCGAAGGCACTCTGCACGGCTTCCAGAATGGGCTTGGAAGCAACAGGGGCGGTTTCGATGGTGTAACGAGTGAAAGTAGTCATCGCAGGTTTCCTTGAGTGGGTCAGCAAGAGTGCTGGGGCTATCTTGCTGCTCTTGGCCGGGCTGCGGAACGCAGGGCTCGGGCATATCACTCATGCTCTTCAGGAATAAAGCCGAACTGCGCTGACTGGCCGGCGGTGAAAAGCTCTGTCAGCGGGGGACATCAAGCGCAGGAGGGGGAAATGATGGCAGTTGAAAAGCGGCGAACGACTTAGGCGGCTATTGGCCAAAAGCGGACCGCCGGCGCGGTTCTGGTTCAGCCCGATAGTCAAGGCTCACAGCATGCGACTGCATATCTAAAGTCATTCTGGCTTATTGCTTACACCTATATCCCTATAGGCTCCCTCTCGCCGTCCAGTTCACTGGGGGTATTGAAGACCCTCTAAGCCCAGCGGGAGCATGCTCCCTCGCCACAGGGGAACATTAAGTCATAAGACTTGTATTGGCCGCTGGGTAATTGGCATAGTGTTACCACTCCCCAGCTGACCCGGCGCCAGGGACAAAGTCAGCCAGAAGCTGACGGAAGTTCAGGGCCTTGCCAGGTTGCTTGTTCCAAGGATCTGGACATTTAACCCATGAAAACATACGCAGCGCTGGCCCTTGCGCTCACCACCCTGTGCAGCCCCGTCCACGCGGCGAGCTGGCAGATTTGCCGGCTGGACGTACAGATCGTCAACGTCTTGAAACAACCGTACCCACAGCTGCAGGGGCGGATCCTCAAGGTCGCCCCGACCTCCCCCACCACGCAATGTCCCCAGCAAGGCTCGACGGTCACCTTCACCCCGGAAACCACCGATTACCAGAACACCCTCCCGAGTCGGCAATGGCCTCGAAAAGGCCAGTCGGTGCAGATTGACTACCGGTATCTGGATGGGATTTGCAAGGGCGACGGCCACCCGCATCCGTGTCGCATCGAGCACTACCCACTCATGGGGCGCTAATCGGGCGTCACCCGCTCACGCAACCTTCGCAGCAACCCATCGCATGGATATGCCCAGCACGCCTTCGCGCGGAATGCGTGGCGCTGTAGCATCATGAATTCTGGCAACAATCCAGCTCTAAGGACGATTGATGGCTATTAACTTTGCACCCAAGATAGGGCAGATCTTGGAGTGTAATTACGGCGACTATCAGTACGATGAAACGCCATGGCTATCATTAGAGGGACTCAAGCGTACTAGCTGCCTATCAGCCATTCCAGCTCGGCCTTTTCAATCAGAAAGTCAGTTATCGGCCAATAGCCGCCATTAACGAAAAACTATTCTTGGGCATTGACGGACATTCGCACCAGCCCCGGATGCAGCGAGGTCATGGGACTGCGGCTCTCATTTTTTTATCAAGTTGACTTGCTTGGAAACCGCTTTCCCGTCTACCTTCTGTTAGGTCATGCTGGCTTGATGCCTCCACCGACACTCAAGGAGCGAGCTGTGCCATACACACCAAATCCCCAGCACCGTAGTGGCGGCTATGCGGCAGTAAAGTCGCAATGGTCCATCTCGCAGCCTGACGAAATCGCGTGCTTCGATCTCGCGGTTCAGGCCGAATGGGCATTCAGAAACAGTTTTTGGGGATTGCACATAGGAGCTAATGGCCTTGGCCCTTTAGGAGTATCTCCTCCACCGTCGTCTTGCCAGCTACATATCGCAAAATTCGTAGGTGATGCGATTGGCAACTGGCATGGTTATCCCGTTGCTCATTGGCTCTCCCCTTTTGATAAGCCAAATGAAACGATCCTTTCTTGCTGGTTTGAACTAGGCCTGATTAGTAAGCCCAAAATGGCCAAAATTCATAGGGGCAAACAATGCGCTCTGTAAAGCTCACTATTGCGGGAAGCTACTGGGATACACAAATATACTCGGGAGAGCTATTACTGTTCGATAACGACGGAAGTTTGCATCGTATTGACTGGTCAAGCTTCGTAGACCAAATCGCCTTTAAAAACGACGATATCCGAACTGCCGTGCGTGTCGCTTTTTCAGATAGTGATCTTTTTTATAATCCGAAGGTTGTAAAAATACTCCGCGACCCGGATTTAGAAGCACCTATAAAAGCACAGCTCTCAAAACTATCAAGTCTTGAGCTTCAAGAAAGTAAAGAGTCATGGGAGAAGATTTGGACAACAGAAAGTACGCCTTTCGATTTCTTACCAACTGACACTGAAATTTACTATAACAATATTTTCGCGGGAGGTAATGAGGGTCTATATTCCTCTCCTCGCCAAGGGCGTCCCAGCGGTCGATTCACGTCAACTCCAAAGCCCAAGCGACATCATGATTCGACGGTGCTCCAAGTAAAAGCTTCCGACAGTTACACTGCTATAGCCACGGCTTCAGGATATGATGGACTATTCGATTTTTCGTTATTAAAAGACTCTGGAGAAACGCTGAGCAAAGCACGAAAAATAGCTGAAAGACCATGCAACGCGTGCGATTGGGCTTTTCAGAGTGTGCTAGGTTGGAGCGCAAACACAGCGTTTATGGCTTCGTTTAGGGAAGAGAAAGAACCGAATTCAAAAAAAACTGTCAGAGTGGTCGACAGGATTATTGATCAAAGTGAAATATTTCAAAGTTCATCTGACAGACACAGCTTTACTTGGGGAGCTCGTGAAAAACTTTATAAATTGACAGATGGACATATAGAGGTTCAGCACTATCGGGCAAGTGAAAAAAAATCTAAAAATAAATATAACAAGAAATTCAACGCCATTGGCTCGTTGAGCTTTAAAAATCCATCGCCTGTAGTGATTGCGTCTGGCACTGCCTCTTTCGGTACCGTGCTTGAATTCAGTGACAGAATACTCGTGCTACGTAGTGATGGGTTGGAGGAGGAGTTTATTGAAGAACCTGTTCATTGGCGAATTTTTCCAAGATCTGAACATTATAGCAATCAGTTGCATATAGTTTATGAGGACAGGCTCGAGGTAATATCCTTTGTGCATGACTATTTTGTCGATCAAAGCTCAAAATTATTTGGATTTTCAAAAGGTAAAAATGAGTATTCAGAGTTTGACTCGGAGCGCAATGTTTAAAACTCCGAATAACAGCTGAGTCGTCCATGCTTTTCTAGGCGAGTCTGGCGGCGAAGGAAACTAATAGTAAACGGACATGCCATGACTGACAGAAGCGCTGTTGATACTATTCGAGGATATTTTTACCAATTTGACCTGTCCATTCTCAGTGTATTAAAACTGGCAGCACCGGATGATTGCATCGAGATCGAGTGTACCGAAGATATTGATATTCGAACTGCGACTGACGTCACCGCTACGCAGTGCAAATATTATGCGAAGACTGAATATAACCACTCCGTTATTAAAGATGCTGTGAAGCATATGGTATCCCATTTCGGTGAAAGTCTGGCAGGAACGAAGCCGAATGTTTTGTATTCCATTAAGGGTCATTACCTTTCCGGACAGGAAAAATTAGACGATAAGATAGATGTCGATTTTCTAAAAAAGCACTTCCTAACATACACAAAGAAAAAAGTTACCTACTATCATCACGTAGACTTAGGTCTCTCCGATGCCGACCTTGAAGAGTTTCTAAAGCGTCTCAGCATCGACATAAGGGCAAAAGATTTTGACGAACAATTTCGCGAAGTGATAGATACCCTCCAAGCAATTTTCGGAGGAACGCCTTTCGCTGCTGAGTTTTTTTACTACAATAATGCACTAGCAGTTATCCGGGAACTCTCAATCAGAGTGGCGCCGACAGATCGATTAATTACCAAAAAGGTGTTTCTAAGAAGAATCAATACCTCCGCTGTTCTATTCAACGAATGGTTCGTCGAGAAGAAGGGTAAGAGGACTCACTTCGCCGCGCTTCGCAAAGAGTACTTCACCGAATTTAACGTATCTCCGTTCGAACGCTTCTTCTTATTAGAAGTTGATATGGAAGCGTATGACCGCAGCGATCTCAAAGATTTATTCTTTGAGATTTCTAAAAAATGGGCCAAATTGTCCGCACGAGAAACTTCTCCTTTCTGCCCATATATCTACGTCCAGGGCATTACAGATAACGAACTCGTTGCACTAAAACGAGAACTCTCTACGGAAGGATTTAAGTTAATAGACGGACACGACTTTCAAGGCTCGGACTTTAGCTGTGATTCAATCACGCAACAAGCGACGCATGGTAATGGAATAAAAATCAAAATTCTAAACTCAGTTCCTAATTTAGAGCAAGTCGTGGAATCCATCAAAAAAACACGGCGTATCTATCAGTTCTTCCTTAACCACTCTTATTACGACTGCGATAATCCAGCGGTTAAACACGTAAAAATACAGGTAAAACAATTATCGGATGTCAAGCACATTATCTAATACAGGTACGCGGACATGGTAAACGGAAAAGAAGAACAAATTAATGCCCAGGTGATAGCTGTCTTCCCTGATAAGGTACGAATTGTCGTAGATGATCTTGAAGATTTTAAGGTGGCGGAAGAGTCCTTAAAGGTCGGCTCTTACCTCAAAATCGCGGACAATGAGAATGCAATCCTTATCGCTATTATCGAGAACTTCCAGATTGCCGTTAGTGCTAACGGCAAGCGAGATTATATAATCGAAGCATTTCCCCTCGGTATCTTAAGGGATGGAAAGTTCGAACGCGGCGGCGATTCGCTCGCGATTCCTCCGAAGGAAGTGCAGCCCGCGACCATCAGCGACATCAAGAAGATTTACGACGACTCGGTTCCTAAGGAAACAAGGTTTCTATTTTCGACTCTGGCTTCGAACGGAAACGTGCCAGTACCTGTAAACGGGAATAAGTTCTTCAATAAGCATATCGCAGTGGTCGGTTCTACCGGCTCAGGCAAATCGCATACCTTGGCTACAATTATTCAGAGAGCTGTAAAAGGAAAAGACGGGGATTTCTCACTCAATAACTCGCACGTAATAATTTTCGACATCCACTCTGAATATAAGTCGGCATTTCCTACCGCAAACTATATAGATATCTCCAACCTCGTCCTGCCGTATTGGATGCTAAACAGTGAAGAGCTTGAAGAGTTCTTTCTCGATACGGAAGCGAACGATCATAATCAGAGGAATATTTTCAAGGAAGGGATTGTTAGGGATCGACGCGCAAAATTCAGTGGTTCCGAAGCCGAAAAGCAAAAAATCCACCTCGATACGCCGATTGTTTTTGACATTAAAGAAGTGCTTGCGTACGCAGTCGCAAAAAACGAAGAAATGGTCGATACGGGAGAGGTTTACGCGTCCAGCAACAAGGAAAAGGGCGGACAACCCAAATTCACTCAGGGTAGTCTCTATGGGAAGTTGACAAACTTCGTGAACAGACTAGAGAATAAAGTTAACGATAGTAGGCTTGATTTTTTTCTAGGTGAAAAATCAAAAACTATCACGTTCGAAGAAACACTAAAAAAACTTCTAGGATACACTTCGCAGAGCGAGTCAAACGTTACCGTTATTGATCTTAGTGGGGTTCCGTTCGAGGTTCTGAGCATAACAGTTTCACTCATCTCGCGCCTTATCTTTGAGCATGGATACATTTACAAACGTATCCGTTGCACTAGGAATCCCAACGAAAAGGTTAACAACGACGTGCCAATCCTGCTCGTGTACGAGGAGGCGCACAAGTATGTTCCTAATAGTGATCTTTCCAAGTATCGTTCATCCAAAGTCTCCATTGAGCGCATTGCGAAAGAGGGGAGGAAATATGGTGTCACCTTGTTGTTAGCGAGTCAGCGCCCCTCCGAAATATCCGAAACGATCTTCTCACAGTGCAGCAACTTCATTGCGATGCGTCTTACAAATCCTGCAGACCAAGGATATGTGAAGAAGCTTCTTCCAGACTCGCTTGGCTCCTTGATCGACAAAATGACATCGTTTCGGCAAGGGGAAGCTTTGCTGGTAGGTGAGTCGATCATACTTCCGTCAATCGTACAGATCGAACCGTGTGCTGACGCGCCATCCTCAAACGACATTCCTTACTGGCAACTCTGGAAGGAAGAGTGGAGAGCTATGGACTTCGCAACGATTAAAGCAGAGTGGTACAAGTAACTAAGTTCGGATGCATGTATAGATTTTTAAGTATGCGGCGAGCGTCTGCTCTTAGCCGGAAGGTGCCGCTGTCAAACATCCGCTTTTGGCCGACGGCGGTCGCTCCAGAACGTCCGCTTTTGGCCGATTTCTGCCGGTCAAAAAAGCCAAAATAAATCCGTCCTCTTTTCGTGTTTACGGTGATTAAGCTGCGCGGGTTGATTCGCCCACTGTCGCTTGGTGTGCTTTAAGCTATGAGAAAGCCCGCTTTGGCGGGTTTTCTGGTTTTTGGTGACTGGCCCAATCGCACCTTGAGCAAACCCGGCTAGGCACGCGCCCCTCGCTGTGAGCGACTCTATCGCTGACCGCCCCTCCAGGAGTTTTTTCCAGTGTCCGAAACGCCAAGCCACCTCGCCTACACCAAGCGTTTCAACGTCGTCCTCGCCTATATCGAAGCCAATCTCGAAGGCGACCTGTCGGTGAATACGTTGAGCCAGGTGGCGAACTTTTCGGCGTTTCACTTCCATCGACAGTTCACTGCGTTTGTCGGCGTGCCGGTGTCACGGTATGTGCAACTGATGCGTCTGCGTCGCGCGGCCCATAGCTTGGCGGGCCTTGCCGATTATTCGGTGCTGGATGCCGCGCTCAGTGCCGGTTTTGAAAGCCCGGAGGCGTTCAGCCGGGCGTTTCGGCGGGCGTTCGGTATGGCGCCGAGTGTGTTCAGGAAGGCGCCGAACTGGCAGACCTGGAATGCGGTGTTCGCCATCCCTCATTTTTCCAGGACGATCATCATGCAACTACGCATCGTAGAGTTCACTGAAACCCAGGTCGCCGCGCTTGAACATCGCGGCCCCGCCGGGCTCGTCAATCAGACGACCAACCGGTTTATCGAATGGCGCAAGCAGAACGGCCAGTCGCCGGTGGCGTCGAGCCGCACGTTTGGCATTCCCTATAACAACCCGGATACCACCCCGCCGGAGGAATTCCGTTTTGTCATCTGTGGCGAGATTGACGAGGCTGTGGCGCCGAATGCGTTTGACGTGCATGAGCGCGTCATTCCGGGTGGGCGATGCGTGGTGGTGCGGCATGTGGGGTCGCCGGATCATATCGGCGAAACGATCTATCCGATTTATCGCGATTGGTTGCCTGCCAGTGGCGAGGAGCTTCGCGACCATCCGCTGTTCTTCCATTATCTGAGCGTCTACCCCGCGACGCCGCAGGATCAGTGGCAGACCGATGTGTATGTTCCGCTGAAATAGTGTTTGAAAAGGGGACGGATCTATTTCTGAAGGAATCCCGTCCTCTTTTCGCTCAAGCCCTGCAAGAAGCCTCGGCGCCTTGCTCCGTTGCCTACAGTTGCGTCAGAATCCGCCGGCTTGTGCGCTTGAGTGGGCGTCTCTAAGGTGGCCCGGTCGCTGACAACTCAGTGATCGGGTTTAGTAGCCCTGGGGTCAATTACACTTAATGCATAAGTTTCATCTGTCAGACTTCCCTGTCTGTGCTTGATGGTGGCTGTGCGTAGGGCGCCTTCGGGTGCGCCGGCTTTGTGTAATTCCCCGGTCTACTAACCTGCGTACAGCTGCCACCCTTCTTGTGTAGTAGCGAAAGGGTGTCGGCCCATTCAGGAATTGCACCATGTTCAAAATAACGCCCAACCCTCCAAACGGTCCCGACCTGAAACTGAATCAGGCTGCGCACCGCGCAATTGATCACTACCTCAACGCAAGCACCGAACGGCCAGAGCCGCCTCCTCCACCTTCGAAGACGCTGTTCAGCGTCGCTGACGATGCCAACACTGAAGTGCTGATTGCCAATAGCTATGAGACTTTTTCTTCGGTGACCGCGTTGTTGCTTGACCTGTCGGATGAACTGACGGGGAAACAGCGGGACGTGGCGTTGGCGATTCACCAACTCAGCGAGTTGGGCGTATTGCTGATGGATAAGTTGATGACGCGCGAGGCGGCCATCAGCTAGACGCTCCGCCCACAAGAGGTCGCCGAGTCGCCTCAGCCTATACAAAGACCCGGCGACCTCTTGCATCTATGGCCGGCGCACGATCTTCTACAGGCTGTCACCGTTTCGATCTCAAGAGCATGATGTGATCCATGAGAGATACCCCCTACACACTGTTCATGCGCTTTCAGACACCCGACCCTGGCATTGCCCCGCGCGAACAGGCGCCGATGCTCGCCCAGGAGCAAGCCTGGGCGCGAGAGCACGCATCCAGGCACCGCTTCAGTTGGATCGAAGTGTTAGTGCCGCCGTTGTGCTTTGGCCCTGTTCTGCCGGGTGTCGCGTTTTTACTGGGCCTGTTGCTCTATCGCGCGTTATTCGCTCCCGGCCTGGATATTGACCGGATCGTCGGAGCCTCCTTCGGCTGGCTCACCCTCGCGACGCTGCTCTTCATGGCTGTATGGGGGTTACACAACTTCCTGCGCGATGCCCGCGACCCGACCAAACGCTACTGGCGATCCATGCCGGACCAGGGGTTGGCCGAGCTCGAGCACCATAGCCTGGTATCCGGTACCAGCCTGTGGTCCTCCGATTATGATCCGGACTGCAACACCCTCATGCAATGGACAAACGGCAAGCTTGAATGCGTGCAACACAGCGGTGTGACGCAATGGGTCCTGGCCAGGACGAACGCGGGCCACTGGCTGGTGCTCAAGGAAGAATATCCGGGCAGCTTCAGCAATGGACGGGTTGGGAAAATGCCCACGCCGGACAAGCAAATGCAGCCCTGCCAGGAACTGACGATCGCCTTTGCCCCCGGCACCAACCTCCCTCTCGGCCGGCGTTTCAGCGGTGCGCCGATGCCATTGGTCGACACGCCGTATTGGGTGTCTGCCGATGAACTCAAGCGCCTTGTCGAGGTTGCCCATCACTGGGCCTTTTTCCCCCCGGACCGTTACGCCGTGGTCAATCACCAGGATGCCGAGTGGGTGCAACGGCTGGCGGACAGGGCGCAAGCCAGCGTCGGCCACCGGCCGGACGAGACAGCCAGCAATCGGCCAGAAACAGCCCTCTAGACCAGACAGGCGAGTCGATTTAAAGAGCAGAGAGTGTCGAATAAATTGAAGCCGGCATCGATCTTAAAGCACGTGGCGCAAGACTCACGGATAAGGTTGAACCTCTCCCACACATAGAGGCTCAGAATCCTACATCCTCGGGAGAACTTTATGACCATGACCGCATTAGTCGTCGGGGCCAGCGGTATCGTTGGCAGCGCCATCACCCAGTTATTGCTCGACCAACAGTGGCAGGTCGCAGCGCTGTCGCGTCAGCCCTCGAAAGTGCCAGGCGTGATTCCGGTGGCCGCCGACCTGCAGGACCCGGCATCGCTGCAACAGGCCCTGGCTGATTTGAAACCCACCCATGTGTTCATCACCACCTGGTCACGCCAGGCCACCGAAGCCGAGAACATCCGTGTCAACGCGGCCATGGTGCGCAACGTGCTGGACGCCGTGCGTCCCGCCGCAAGCGTACGACATGTGGCATTGGTCACCGGTTTGAAGCACTACCTCGGGCCGTTCGAAAACTACGGCAAAGGCAGCCTGCCGCAAACGCCGTTCCGCGAAGACCAAGGCCGCCTGGACGTGGAGAACTTCTACTACGCCCAGGAAGACGAAGTGTTCGCCGCCGCGAAAAAGGACGGTTTCACCTGGAGCGTGCATCGCCCCCATACCGTCACCGGCGTGGCGGTGGGCAATGCCATGAACATGGCGACCACCCTCGCCGTCTATGCCAGCGTGTGCAAGCACACCGGGCGCCCGTTTGTATTCCCCGGTTCCCGCGTGCAATGGGACAGCCTCACCGACATGACCGATGCGCGTCAGTTGGCCCAGCAACAGCTATGGGCGGCCACCACGCCGGCGGCGGCCAACCAGGCGTTCAACATCACCAATGGCGATGTGTTTCGCTGGAAATGGATGTGGGCGCAGATCGCCGATTATTTTGGCCTCGTACCCGCGGAGTTCCCGGCCAAACCCTCGCCGCTTGAAAGCCAGATGGCCGATGATCAGCAGGCCTGGGGCGAGATCGCAGCCAAACACGGGTTGAAAGAAACCGACATCAGCCGCCTGGTCTCGCCCTGGCACACCGATGCCGACCTGGGACGCCCGATCGAGGTGGTCACCGATATGTCCAAGAGCCGGAAGATGGGGTTTACCGCCTACCAGGCCAGCGACCAGGCGTTTTTTGATGTATTCGATCAACTGCGTGAAGCGCGGCTGATCCCTTGAAGCAACAGGCCGCCATTCACTGGCGGCCGCTTGTCTTTCAATGGCCGGTCACGGCGGGTTTACCGGCACTGCGGGCTCCCGGTTTGAAGCCATGGCCGTGCGCCGCCGCCGTGATCGCCAACGCTACGCCGATCAACACCAGCATCGCCCACGGAAACGCCGCCACCCCCCAGGTGTCCAGCAACACGCCCCCCACCACACATTGCCGGGGTGTATCGGTTGATGGAAATGCCGACGACTGCGCTGAACGTGTTGGGCAATGCGTTGGCTCCGTTGGTGATTGCCAAGTGGGAGGGCCGTGAGGTGCGGGCTGCACAGCCGGCTCCCACCTTTTAGCAGATAGAATAAAGGCGCTCCGAAGAGCGCCTTTATTCATTCCAGCCTTACTGCTCGCTGATGGTTTTCACATCCGCCTTGGCAGCACCGCTAATCGCAATGCGCTTCGGCTTCGCTTCCTCCGGTACCACCCTGAGCAGGTCTATGCTCAACAACCCGTTGGCGAGTTGTGCGCCCTGCACTTCAATATGATCGACCAGGCGGAACGATAGACGGAACGCGCGCTGGGCGATGCCTTGGTGCAGGTAGGTGATGCCCTTGTTGTGTTCACGCTTGCCACCGGCGACAGTCAACACGCCTTTTTCTACCTGGATCTCCAGGTCATCCTCCACAAGGCCAGCCGCCGCGACGACGATCCGGTAATGGTCATCACCGTGCTTTTCGACGTTGTGGGGTGGATAGGTGGTACCGGCCTCGCTGCGAAGCGCCGATTCAAAAAGGTCGTTGAAACGGTCAAAACCAACGGAATGACGGAACAGTGGGGCCAACGAAAGAGTAGCAGCCATTGCAAAATCTCCTGAGGTTTCTCCAAGTGATTTAAGACGCGACCCGTATTCGGCGTCGCGTAAAACCTAAGTAGGTTCAGGGTTTAAAATTTCAAGCGACGCGCGAAAAAAATTTCATGATCGCCAATGCCCTTCCTCACTCCATACCCTCGACCACGCCTTGATCCTCTCCCAGGAAACCGCCGCTCTGGTGGTGCCAGAGCCGCGCATAGGTGCCATTTTTTTCGAGCAATTGGGCATGCGTGCCCTGCTCGATGATGCGCCCGTTGTCCATGACGATGAGCCTGTCCATGGCCGCAATCGTCGACAACCGATGGGCGATGGCAATCACGGTTTTGCCTTCCATCATTTCATCGAGGCTTTCCTGGATGGCGACTTCGACTTCTGAATCCAGTGCACTGGTGGCCTCGTCCAGCAGCAGGATCGGCGCGTTTTTGAGCATGACCCGGGCAATAGCGATGCGTTGACGCTGGCCGCCGGAGAGTTTGATTCCCCGCTCGCCCACCAGCGTGTCGTAGCCAGAGTGCCCCTGTTTGTCGCTGAGTTGGCTGATGAACTCATCGGCCTGGGCACTGGCCGCGGCGCTGCGAATCTGCGCGTCGGTCGCGTCGGGGCGTCCATAGGCGATGTTGTCGCGAATCGAGCGGTGCAGCAGGGACGTATCCTGAGTGACCATGCCGATCACGCTGCGCAGGCTTTCCTGTGTGACATGAGCAATGTTTTGCCCATCGATGTAAATCGCCCCCTTGTCCACGTCATAGAAGCGCAACAGCAGGTTGATGAGCGTCGATTTACCGGCGCCGGAGCGCCCTACCAGCCCGATCTTTTCCCCGGGGCGGATAGTCAGGTTCAAGCCATCGAGCACCTGGCGTTCGCCGTTGTAATTGAAGCTCACATTGTCGAAGGTCACCTCGCCGGCTGCGCTGATGAGCGTGGGTGCGTCGGGGAGATCCTGCACCTTGGGGCCGCGGGTCAGGGTCTGCATGCCATCCTGCACGGTACCGATGTTCTCGAACAACGCAGTCATTTGCCACATGATCCAGTGAGACATGCCATTGATGCGCAATGCCATGGCCGTAATGGCCGCCACGGCACCGGTGCCGACTTCACCCTGGTGCCACAACCACAGCGCATACCCGCCTGCCCCCATGATCAACCCGACCACCAGAGCCTGGTTGACGATCTCGAACTGGCTGACCAGGCGCATCTGACGAAAACCGGTCTGCTTGAAATCCTCCATCGCAGCGCGCGCAAAATGCGCTTCTCGCTTGGAGTGAGAGAACAGCTTCACTGTGGTGATGTTGGTGTAGGCGTCCGAAATCCGTCCGGTCATGGAGGAGCGCGCATCGGCCTGTTCCTGCCCGACTTTGCCAAGGCGCGGCACAAAGTACGCCATGGCAAGGCCGAACAACGCCAGCCAGGCAATGAAAGGCAGCATCAACTTGGGGTCAAAGCCGGCGGCCAGCGCAATGATCGCGATGAAGTACACGCCAATACCGGGAGCGATTTCGATCAGGGTGAACAGCACCTCGCGCACCGACAGCGCGGTTTGCATCACCTTGGTGGTGACTCGGCCGGAGAACTCATCGGAGAAGAAAGACAGGCTTTGGCGCAGCATCAACCGGTGAAAATCCCAGCGCAGCCGCAACGGTAGATTGATCGCCAAAACCTGGTGCTGCACCATCGTGCGCAAGGCCACCAAGCCGATGCTGGTCACCAATACGATACCGATGCCCCACACCACTCGACTCTCCTGCCCCGCCGCCTCGCCGCCGGTTTGCCAGGTCGAGAGCAGGTCCACAACCTGACCGAGAAACGAAAACAGCCAGGCCTCGTAAATCGACACACCGGCACTGAGCAGAGCAAGCACGAGGATATAACCGCGTGCACCTCGCGTGCAGGCCCACAGGAACCGCGCCAGGCCTTCCGGCGGCGGCGGTACCTCGTCAGGCGGGAAAGGGTCGAGTCGTTGTTCAAAGGTGCGCAGCATGAAGCTCTCCAAAATGTTCCAGACAGAGATTCTGGCATTTAAGGGAGACTTTGCGGGGTTTGCATATGTTCCGCTGAAATAGCGCAATGGCAGGCTTGTGCCCTTAGCTGACGCGCATGCAATCAGAGCTGAACGTCGCCGGCCGGATCGACCGCTCAGGAACCGCGCTGAGTGCCCTGGCGCGATGCATCAAGCTGCTGTTGTGCGTGGGCGATTGGCAATAGGCGTTGAGGATCTCGGCGATCTGGGCGCAATCCAGGGTGCGGCCGTCATGCATCAGGCCGGCGGATAGAATGCGGATCTGCGCCTGTGCACTTGAAAATCGTGGTCTAACGCCGTTTTGTCGCGTACTTAGGGTTCAGCGAGTGTCTTGCGAAGAAAGCTCAAAGCATCCTTGAAAACCTGATGCCATTTTTCAGAAGGCTCACTCACGAGAGGATGCCAAAAAAATTTGAATTCATGGCCTCCATCATCTTCTGCAAAATGCACCCAGGTATCGGGAAGGTCTTGGGCAACATGACACTCATGAAATGCCCATATGTGCCCCGTAACAATGGAACGCCACGCCCCCAAATTTCGCCTGACTGTGGACTGAAGCCCAGCTTCTTCTTTCAGCTCTCGAACAGCAGCCTGGGCTGTTGACTCACCCGACTCGACACTGCCTTTGACCAGTTGCAAGCCTGCCAAAGGATGCTCAAACGCCAAGATTTCCAACGATTCGCGGGCTCGCAGAACTGCAGCACAAGACTTATCCGCTTCCATGCCGTCACACCTATTTCAATCATCCTTACGTGGTCGAGAAGCATAAGTGAAGCAAGCTGCTATCGAAACCGAGGGATGCGAAAAATTCATAAAGGTGTGCTGACCGTTCGTTTACGGAACGCTTGCGTCTGATCGCACCACACGTGGTGGCGAATGGGCAGGAGACGTATACGTTGCCGAGGGCAGTCCCGTCAGATCCATATGTCCCTGGCTTTCCAGAGTGCCCAGCCGTCGAGCCCCGACGATGCCGTAATGATGGCGCTATTGGCACGTGGCGCAGACTGCCCTCCGTGTGGGGTACATCAGCCCTGCTGACTTTAACTACGCCTATAGGCCATCCGCCGGGGGCTGAACCCTGACGTGCGCTGCGGCTGTGCATTTGAAAATCGTTGCCTGCCTCCACTTCTTTTTAGCATGCCGGTGCGCTTACCTGTTCAAGGACAAGGCATTGTGATATCACTGCTTTCAAAGCCGCGGTCTAAAGCGGCTGGTCTGGAGAGCTGGCGATGAGGGTATTTGGCCTGGCAGTACTTATCCCAACATGCGTCGTCAGCTATCTGATCTGTACGGGGGACTCGGCAATAGCGTTGGCGGCCAGCTTCTTGTTTTATCTCAGTACCGTGTTGCTCTACATGTATCCATCGGTCTGCGTCGCCCTCCTCCACCCTAATCCCCCCCGTGCCTTGCTCAAGGTCAATCTCTTCGCGGGTTGGACCGTATTCGGTTGGTTCAAGGCCTATCGTTGGGCGCTTGCCGAACTGCGCCAGCACGACGCAAATGCACTCAAGCGCAGGGATTGAAAGTGATGGCTTGTTGGTGCTTTTTGAAGGCGCACAGGTCAATCGTGCATCACTGCTTGAGTTAGTAACGTCAGCATGCACAGCGGGGAGAAAACATCCGAGCATTCAGCAGATTGCTGACGAGATAACGTTTGAGGTTGATATGTCCAGGAACAGGAGCGCCGGCATAGCGGCTATGCCAGAAGCGGGATGTTTCTCTATGATGTGGCCTTTGCCCCACACCCCAGGAAACGCCCATGCCCGCCCTCACCTTCCGCAACGCCCTCCCCGCCGATGCCGCGCGTTGCTTTGAAATCGAATCCACCGCCTACGAGGGTGACGAAGCCGCCACCCTGGAGAAGATCGCCACGCGCATTGCCCAGTACCCACAAGGCTTTTTGATCCTCGAGGCCGATGGCGCCGTGGTGGGTTTCATCAACTCCGGCTGCGCCCATGAAGTGGTGATGTCGGACGAGGCGTTCAAGGAGTTGGTAGGCCATTCGGCGCAGGCGCCGAATGTGGTGATCATGTCGGTGGTGGTCGACCCGGCCCATCAGGGCAAGGGCTACGCCTCACTGTTGATGACTGAGTTTGTGCAACGCATGCGGGCGCTGGGCAAGCAGGAGATTCACCTGATGTGCAAGGAACGGCATGTGCCGCTGTACCAACGCATGGGCTATCAGTACGTGCAACCTTCGCCGTCGGATCACGGCGGAATGGCATGGCATGAAATGAAGATGGCTCTTTAATAGTGACTCGTGGAACTGATAGTGGGGAGCGCCCAACGAGGCACACGAAGCTTTGTAACCAGGCGTATGTCGAGTCCCGAGCCGCTCAAGTCGCGCGTTGTGCCAAAGCATAAAAACCTTGGCGACAGGGGTAAAGTCCGGCGCCGACTTAGCGCCATACAGGTAAATTCGGACATAGCTGACAGCCCCGCTCGCCACTGTGTGAGCGTGCCCCAACGCGGTCTCAACCCGTTACATCAACGCAAAAGTGCCGCCATTGAATGGTCGCCCCCTGCGCTATAGCCTCCGATGCGACCTGCCCCACCACGCTGGAGTGGGTCCTTTTTTTATAGCCATCAGAGAGGTGCGATCATGTCTTCCATCAGTAGCGGCAACCCCTACGCGGCGATGTACCAGGCCTTCGAAACAGGCGGATTCGACAAGGACACCCCCAGGCATAACCCGCTTGACCACACGGCCGGGGATGACGCCGAAACATTCGACCTCACTACGCAAAGCTGGCAACCTACCCAGGCCACCGGACGCGGCCAATTCGCCCCGCTGGGCACGCCCTACCGGGAGGCGATCGATTTCGAGATCAAGTCCGACGGCAACGGCGGATGGCAACGCGCATAACACCACCGAGAAGCGCCCATGACGACTCCCCTCATTGAAATCAGCGATCAACCCAACCCCGATGCCGAGAGCATCCTCGGCCACGGGCTGGCCGCGTTCAATGAGGGCATTACCGGTGTTAACGACCGCCTGCCGCTGACGGTGCTGCTCAAGTGCCCCGACACTCGGCAAATCCTCGGCGGCATCACGGGCAAAACCAGCCTGGGCATGGCCTTTCTCGACCTGTTCCACCTGCCCGAAGCGCTACGCGGTTCGGGCCTCGGCAGCCGGCTGTTACAGGTCTTTGAAGGCGAGGCCCGACGCCGGGGTTGTGCCCATGCGGTGCTGTACACCCTCAGTTTCCAGGCGCCTGAGTTTTATGAGAAACACGGCTGGCTGAGGTTTGGTGAGATCCCGTGTGAGCCTTTGGGCAGCAGCCGGGTATTTCTGTCCAAAGCGCTTTGATGTTTTCTTTGATCTTACAACTGGCAGATGAGGGTTCTTGAGTCGATAGACCAAGGCTTCCGTTCGACGCCAGGCTGCAAACACGCCACGACCGTTTTGGTAATGCTCCAACCGCTTATTTTTGATCCAAGGAAGGAACCCTCCCGTGCCCCATGCAGCTCCCCTGACCTTTCAACAGGCCCTGAAAAAAAACCTCAAGCGCGTGCTTACCTTCTGGGCGCCCCTCAGCGTGATGTTCGCGGGGTTGGGTACTTTGCTGGGGTTCTACACACTGTCGACCTACGCATCGGCGATAGGCCGCCCGGACCTGATGGCCGCCGCGATGGAAGCCAAGTCAGCGCTGGTGCCCTGGCTCGCCACAGTGATCGGCATGCTGGGCGTCTACCTGTTGATTCTGTTGGCGACCACGGTGCTGTTCGGGCTCACGGTGTCGTTATTCAATGATTTTGCCTCCGAGCAGCACAAGCTGGTGGGTGTTCTTTTTGTGCCGGTACTGGTCGGCATCATTGCGTTGTTATGGCAGATCTTCGAAGGACCGCAACTCAGTGACTGGGCGAAACTGTCCTGGACTGTGGGTTGGCTTGTCGTCTCCTTGCTGGCGTTGCTGCTGGTGCCTGTCTTCAGGGTGGCTGTCGACACCTGCGCGACCATGGCCAGCCCAGGCAAGCCGCGCAGCTGGCCGCTGCGGGTGTGGTTCACGCTGATGGTGGCGTTGCTGCTGGCCGCCACAGTGCTGTCCGCGGTATTCCCTGCCAGTCTGATCCTCAAAGCCTATATCGGTGAAGAAACCCCCGATGCGATAAACCGCCTGATGTATACCTCAATGTTCGCCGCCACTGTCACGCTGTTACCCGTGGTGGTGTTCTACGTCAGTAAGGCCGACCTGTTCAAACGCTTGATCCTGAGCGTGCTGGCGGTGATCGTGACCGGAGGGCTGGTCATCGGTATTTCACCGGGAAGCCCTGCGGCCATCGTGTATTCGGCAGCGTTCGCAATGAACGTCAGAGACCCCGTTGCGGCACACTTCATGCTGACGAAAACCTATGCAAAAGAAGATTTCGACACACAGGTCTGGGGCGACGTCGAGACCGTGCGTGGTCAACCGGTGATCTCGGCGTTCCCCCTGTTTTCCTTTGGCGATGTCTTGTTGCTGTGCCCTGCCGGCCTGATCAACAAAGGGCGCAAGGACTGGCCTGTAGAGTCGGCCTATTGCGTGCTCACCCAAAGCAGCAATGCCCTACGCATGCCGAAAAAATCCATCCCTGCCGCCGGCCGCGAAACTCAAGCGCCTGGTACCTCGAAATGAGCCTGGGCGTGGCCTTCCAAGGCCCGTTCGGCCTGCGCGGATCGCTATGCGGCTCGGCTGCGGCAGCCAGTTGCGCAGGCCTTTGAGGACGAAACCCGACGCCAGGCTTGCGCCCATACGGTGCTCTAAACCCCGACTGCGATGGGCTGCAATCCCGCGTGAACCTGCCGACAGCCGCCGGCTTTTTATATCTAAACCCTTGTGGCGCTCAGGCGTTTACCAAACAACCGATTGCCATGGGTCTCCCCCTGGAAGGTATAGGTCGGCGCTCCCAGCACCGCATACCCACGCCGAGGGTAAAAACCCAGCGCACGCTCATTACCCACCCACACAGTCGCCCACAGCATCGACGCGCCCCCTTGCGCTGCAAGCCGCTCTGCCGCTTGCAGCAACCGATGGCCGATGCCCAGGCCGGTGAAGCGTTCCTGGATATACAGGCGCTGCAGCTCGGCGACATCCGGCGCCTCGATCATCGGATGGCCCGCGTTGAGTTTGATCTGAGCGAAGCCGACCAGGTGTTGATTGGCCTCGGCGACCACCAGCGCAGTGCCGGGCTCGGCCATCAGTGCCGTGATTGCATCCGGGGCAAATGCCTGCAATGCCTCGTTGGCAATCGAACCTCGAATGCCTTGGGTGGCGTAGGTGTCGAGGAACACCTGCATACCCAGCACACCGATACACAAGGCGTCCTCGGCGGTGGCGGGTCGAAGAGTGATGGCAGGCATCGAGTTTCCTTACTCAGGGGGTGACGAGTGACGTTTTATCATGAGTGTGGCCGTTGCGATTCGTCGCAGTAGGGTGTAGCGCGCCTGCGGCTTTACCAACTGCCCGACGCCCCGCCGCCGCCACTGGAACCGCCGCCGCCAGACGAACTGCTGGAGCTGGAGCTGGAACTGCTGGAACTCGAACTGCTCGAACCGCTCGAACCGGAGCCCGAGCCGGAGGTGGTCTTGGCAAAGATGAACAAGGCCACAAACGAAGCAATCGGAAACGCCACCAGCCATCCATCACGGCCCGCGTCGGCGATCAACCCGGCCGCCACATACACCGCCACCGCCGCGCACAGGCGTACGGCAAAACCCAGCCGGCTGGTTTTCCAGGCGTCTTTCATGACCACCCACAGCAACAGGTATGCCCCCAGTACCGCGAGTGCGCCCAGCGGCAATGCCAGCCAATGGATAAAGTCGACATCGGCATACCAATGGTCCACCACCAGCAGGCCAATGATGTAAGCCAGCAACCCGATCACACAATAAAACACCGGGCGCGCCATCCATAACGCCCCGAACGTGGCGCCGGCGATCAGCAAGGTCAGCGGCACGATGAACAGGTTCGCCCACCACTCCCGGCCACCGGTTAAAACGGTCACCAGCACCGTCAGCACCAGCGTCGCGATCAACGCCCTGCGCCAGCGCAATTTGCCGGCGGCGATCAATACACCGCCAACCCCGCCAAGCAGGAAAGCGAGCAATACCGCGACAGCTTGAGGGTTCAGACCAGGCCCTGCGACTTTGGCCAAATCGCCGCCGTCCACCAGCACGCTCAGGTCATTGATCGCCTGTCGCACGCCGCCCGCATAGTCGCCCTGGCGAAACGCCGGGGTGATGTGTTCTTCAATGATGCGATGGGCCAGCAAGTCGGTGACGGTGCCTTCCAGGCCGTAACCCACCTCGATACGCACCTTGCGATCATCCTTGGCCACCACCAGCAGGATGCCATCATTGACGTCCTTGCGCCCCAGCTTCCAGGCACGGAACAGTTGGTTGGCGTAATCCTCGATGCTCGAGCCTCCGGTGGTGGGCACCATCAACACGGCCACTTGGGCGCCTTTGCGCTGTTCGAGAGCCGCCAGTTGTTGTTTCAGACCAGCGGTGGTGCCTGCGTCGAGGGTGTTGGTGAGGTCAATCACGCGCTGGTCGAGCGCCACGCCGATGGGCGATGTGTCGGCCTGGGCCAGGCTGAGCAGGCCCACGAGCATCAGTGCCATCAGGCTCACAACGGATTGCCGCAAAATCACCACCATACTTTGTTACCTGAAGTTTCTTCCTGAAGGCGCCGACTTTACCTTATCGGCGCTATAAGGCGTGACCCACGGCACGCTACTCACTAAACTCTCGCGCATATAGCACTAAGCCATAATCGAGACCGCACCCATGGACCTAAGCCACCGCAACAACATCAGCGTGATGGGCAACGGTTCCGCGACCCTGGTGTTCTCCCATGGTTTCGGCTGTAACCAGGCAATGTGGAATTACCTGGCCCCGTATTTTCTCGAGCAGTTCAGCGTGGTGCTGTACGACCTCGTAGGCGCCGGTCTGTCGGACCTGGATGCCTTCGACAAAAATAAATACAGCGCGCTGGACGGCTACGCCCGCGACCTCAACGAAATTATCGAGGCTTACGCCCAGGGCTCGGTCATTCTGGTGGGCCACTCGGTCAGCGCAATGATCGGCACCCTCGCCGACCGCCTGGCGCCCGGACGCATTGCCGCTCATGTGATGATCGGCCCTTCGCCATGCTATATCGACACCGACGGCTACGTGGGCGGCTTCAAGCGCAGCGATATCGATGACCTGCTCGACACCCTCGACAGCAACTACCTCGGCTGGTCCAGCGCCATGGCACCAGTGATCATGGGGGCGCCCGACAAACCGGCCCTCAGCACGGAACTGACCGAAAGTTTCTGCCGCACCGAGCCTGACATCGCCAAGCAATTCGCCCGCGTCACCTTCCTGTCGGACAATCGCCAGGACGTGCTCGGCCTGAACGTGCCGGTGCTGATCCTGCAATCGAGCGATGACCTGATCGCACCCGTCGCCGTAGGCGAGTACCTGCACAGCGTGCTGCCCACCAGCACCTATCACCTGGTGGACAACGTCGGCCACTGCCCGCACATGAGTGCACCGCAGGCCTGTGCAGCAGCAATGGAAGCATTCCTGGCGCCTTGGGCGACTGCTGATGCTGTCTGACCTGTTCGACAACGCCGCTTGCGCCTTGGCTGTCACCGCTGAAGACGGAACGATCCTGCACGCCAACGCGCGCTTCGGCGACTGGCTCGGGATGAGCAACGCCGAGTTGTGTGGCCGACGCTTCCAGGATTTGCTGACCATGGGCGGGCGGATTTTCCACCAGACCCACCTGGCACCCATGCTGCGCATGCACGGCAGCGTCACCGAAGTGAAGCTCGACATCCTGCATCGCGACGGCCACAAAGTGACTGTGCTGCTCAACGGTATCAAGCGCGAACTGGCTGACGGTGCGGTATATGACCTGGCCCTGTTCGGCACCACCGACCGCGACAAGTATGAGCGCGAGTTGCTCAATGCACGCCACATGGCCGAAGCGCTGCTGCAGGAAAAAACCGCCGCTGAAGTTGCCTTGCAGGAAGCCCAGGCTGAGTTGCACGAGGCCTATGCGATCGTCCAGCGGCGTGCATTGTTTGCCGAACAGATGGTGGCGATTGTCAGCCACGACCTGAAAAATCCCCTGACCGCCATCCGCATGGCCTCCGACTTTCTCGGCCGTGGCGAACGCACACCCAGGGAGCAACAACTGCTGGACCATATCAGCCAGTCTTCCGAGCGCGCCCAACGCATGATCGCCGACCTGTTGGACTTCACCCAGGCCCGGGTCGGCCAGGGCATCACCATCAAGACGGCGCCGCTGGATTTGCATGGCGTGATTCATCACGCCGTGGATGAATTACGCGTGGCGTTCCCCGCGGCCACACTCGAACACAGAGCCGAGGGCCAGGGCGATGCCTGCCTGGACGCCGACCGCGTGCAACAGATCATCGGCAACCTGGTGGCCAATAGCGTGGCGTATGGCGACCTGCAGCAGCCGATCACCATCACCTCGCGCCTGGGTGATGGCGGCTGTGAAGTGGCGGTGCACAACTATGGCGCGGTGATTCCCGAAGCGCTGTTGGCCGGGCTGTTCGAACCCATGACCCGTGGCACCGATGAAGGCAGCGACGTACGCAGCGTGGGCCTGGGCCTGTATATCGTGCGCGAGCTGGCCAGGGTACATGGTGGGGATGTGGCGGTGAATTCCAGTGCGGCCGAGGGCACGACCTTTACCGTGAAGTTTCAAAGCACGTAGACACTGCCCTGCATGATCGGCTCAACGCTGCCGGTCAATATCACCCCGCCTTGCCCGTCCCACTGCACCGTGACGGTGCCGCCGTCGCACTGCACCTCAACCACGGCATCCAGCAAGCCGCGCCGAATACCGTTGACCACCGCCCCGCAGCAGCATGAACCGGATCCCAGCGGCACGCCGCCACCGCGCTCCCAGATGCGCAGGCGGATGTGGTGACGGTCCAGTACCTGGACGAAATGGACATTGGTCCTGGCGGGAAACCACGGGTGAACCTCCAGCGCCGGGCCAACCGCCGCCACGTCGATGGCAGCGATGTCGTCGACAAAATACGTGCAGTGCGGGTTGCCCATGCTGCACGCGGCCGGCTCGCCGTCGATGGCCAATGAGCCGGTGTCCATCGCTGCGGCAAGCGGCACGGCGGCCCAGCCCAGTGACGGCTCGCCCATATCCACCGACACCTGCTGCCCCGGCGCGCGCGTGCATGTAAGCAGGCCATGGTCAGTGCGTAACACAATCGACTGCGTACCGGCTTCATGCATCAGGCGGTCGGCCACCCCACGTGTCGCGCTGCCGCAAGTCGCCAGCGGCGTGCCGTCGGCGTTCCAGAATTTGATGCGGGCGGCGGCATCGTCGCAATCGAGCACCACGGCGAGCTGGTTGAAGCCGATGCCCGTGTGGCGGTTTCCCAGGCGACGGGCGATCCGGGCGGTGATCGGGTCGTCCTGGCCACGCCGGTCGACGATGATGAAATCATCGCCATGGGCGTGCATCTTCACGAACGGCAAGGGCATGAACGGTCCTGTCAGCGAGTGGGCGGTAAGCGCCAGCATACTGAGTCGCGGGGAGTTTCATCAAACCCGATCCGGTCCCATGCTAGCGTGATCGCGTTGCAGCCCAGCCGAGCGTTTCATGAAAAAACACCTGATCGCCTTAACCGCGGCCCTGGCCGTGTTATCCCAAGGGGCCATGGCGGCCAATCTGTGCCAGCCGCTCGCCGCCAGTCCGAATGCCAAGGCGTTGCTGGCTGCCGCGCAACGGCACTTGGCCGACACCCCCAGCCCGTTGCCCCATGTGCACACCGAAGGCACCTTGCCGAACCAAGGCATCCGCGAGCAGAGCATCGTCGCCGAAAAGGATTGGCCGATCATGCGCCAGGCTGCACTGGCCTGGCGCATCAGTGGCGACCCGCGCTACCTCAAGCAAGTCGATGATTACCTGGCCGCCTGGGCCGACGTGTATCAGCCGGATTTCAACCCGATCGACGAAACCAACCTCGACATGCTGATCGGCGCCTACGCGCTCACCGCCGACCACCTGCGCCTGGAAACCCGCGACGCCAGCCGTCGCCTGATCCAACGCCTGGGCAACGGCTACATCGCGCATATCCAGCAATTCCACGGCGCGAAGAAAGGCACCCAGACCAATAACTGGCAGAGCCATCGCATCAAGCTGGTCACCGTAGCCGCCGCTGCACTGAATGATCGGCCGATGTTGGAACAGGCTCTGCAACTGTTTAAACAGCAGATCGCCGACAACGTCCTGCCCGACGGTTCGGTGACCGACTTCCAGGACCGCGACGCCCTGCATTATGTGGTCTATGACCTCGAACCCCTGGTGCAGGCCGCACTGGCGGCCAAACCCTACGGCATCGGCGGTGACTGGTTGAGAATCGGCGCCAACGGCAGTTCCCTGGGCGCTGCGCTGGACTGGCTGGTGCCCTATGCCAACGGCGAGCGCAGCCACCAGGAGTTCGTGCACACCCATGTGCAATTCGACAAGGACCGCGCCAACGCAGGTGAAGCCGGGTACAGCGGCACCTGGCAGCCCAGGAGCAGCGCCACACTGTTCTGGTTGGCGGCGCAGTTGGACAGCCGTTACCTGCCAGTGGCCAAACAGTTGGTAGAGCACCCGGCGGACTGGATCGGCGCCTGCTATTTGAAGTAGACGCCGCTAGACTGGCTGCGCTTACCCCTGCGAAGGATCGACCATGCTTATTGTATTCAGCGGCCTGCCCGGCACCGGGAAGACCAGCATTGCGCAGAAACTGGCACACCGGACAGGTGCGGTTTACTTGCGTATCGATGTGATCGAACAGGCGCTGCGCGAGGCGGCCGTATTGGCCGGCGATGTGGGTGCCGGCGGTTACCACGTGGCGAATGCGCTCGCACTGAGCAATTTGCGCCTGGGGCTTGGGGTGGTCGCCGACTGCGTAAACCCCGTCGAAGAAAGCCGCAAGGCTTGGCGGGAGGTGGCGGTGGCTGCCAATGTCGAGCTGATCAACATCCAGGTGATCTGCTCGGACCGCGAGGAACACCAACGTCGTGTGGAAACCCGGACAGGCGATATCCCAGGGCTGACGCCACCGACCTGGCAATCGGTAGCAGCCCATGAATACGCGGCCTGGGCTGAACCGACGTTGACCCTCGACACTGCGAACGTCACGCCGGCCCAGTCAGTCGCGCTGATCCTCGAACGTCTCAGTCTGGGAAATTAGCGCGTAGCGCCTCGAGCCCACCGCGGTAGACCCCGGCAAACAGCTCTTCTGCCTGCGCGTCCGTGGTACCGGCCACCGGGGTGAATACGCCGGACCAGGTCACCTTCGCCGACGTGTCGGTCAAGGCTTCAACCTGCAAGGTCGCCAGGTAGGCCGACACCGGGAACGGCGACTGCTCGATGGTGTAGCTGTAGGTACGCGCCACGTTATCAAATGTCTGCAAGCGCTCGACGATCACAGCGCCATCGGCGGCTTGCAGATGACGCACGCGACCACCGTCGCGCGCTTCGCTCTTGACGATGAATGGCAGCCAGTCGGGCAGTGAATCGAAGCCACCTATCAATTGCCAGACCTGGTCGGCCGATACCGGGATTTCAATTACAGAAGACGCTGTTGGCACGGGTAATACTCCATTCCAGAAAAAATTCAGATCGCCATGCTGTCGACGACACCACCATCGACCCGCAACGCCGCACCGGTAGTGGCGGACGACAGCGGTGAAGCAATGTACGCCACCAGGTTCGCCACTTCATCCACATTGGCTGCGCGCTGGATAATCGAAGTCGGCCGGGCGTTTCGCACAAACACATCCGCTTCATCCCGGGCACTGCGCCCGGATTTGGCCGTGGCGTCCTTGAGCATATTCTCCAGGCCATCGGTGAAGGTCGGTCCCGGCAGGATCGCGTTGACCGTCACACCAGTGCCCGCCAAGCGTTTGGCCAAGCCATGGGATACCGCCAGGTTGGCGCTTTTGGTCACGCCATAGTTGATCATGTCGGCCGGGGTCGCCACGCCGGACTCCGAAGACACGAAGATTACCCGGCCCCAGCCCTGCGCCACCATGTCCGGCACATAGTGCCGCGCCAGGCGTACACCGGAGATCACGTTGACTTCGTAGAAGCGCGTCCACTCGCTGTCCGGCGCGTCGAAGAAGTCGACGTCGTTGAAGATGCCCAGGTTGTTGACCAGGATGTCGGCACGCGGCTCGGCGGCGAACAGTGTCGCTGCGCCTTCCTCGGTGCCGAGGTCCGCCACCACCCCACGCAGGTCCGCTCCCGGCACATCCTCGCGAATGCTCGCCAGTGCGCCGTCGACCTTGCCCGCTTCACGCCCGATCACCACTACGGTGGCGCCGGATTGCGCCAGGGCCCGGCCGATGCCCAGGCCGATCCCGGCAGTGCTGCCGCTGACGATAGCGACTTTGCCACTCACATCAATGTTCATCATCGAAATCCTCACGTTTGCTCAAACAGGCTCAGGGTCGTTTTGACCATTGAGAAGATCCTAGACGGCGCCCATCGGACCGTCCAAGACATACTTCGACAAACTTGAGTCCCACAAGGTCTAATTATTTACCAGACCTCGCAAACGCAACCACAGCATGCCCAATGCCAGTAAAGGCGAACGCAACAGCTTGCCGCCCGGGAAGGTCATGTGCGGCACGCGACTGAAGAGGTCCAGGCCCCTGCTCTGCCCGGCATGAATACCCTCGGCCAGCAAGCGTGCGCACCAATGCGTCACGTTGAGCCCATGCCCGGAATAGCCCTGGGCATAGAATACGTTGGGGTACTGCTTGAGTCGCCCGACCTGGGGAAAGCGATTGGCGGTGATGCCGATCTTGCCGCCCCACTGGAACTCAATGGCGGTATTGGCCAACTGCGGGAACACCTTGAGCATCTTCGGTTGCATATAGGCGGCGATGTCGGCCGGGTCGCGTCCCGAATAATGACACGCGCCCCCGAACAACAGGCGACGGTCAGCTGACAAGCGGTAGTAATCCAAACCGATTTTCTGGTCACACAGGGCCAGATTCTGCGGGATCAGTTGCCTGGCCACTGCCTCGCTCAACGGTTCGGTGGCGATAATGTAGCTGCCCGCCGGCAGTACCTTGCCGCTCAGGCGTGGTTCCAGTTCGTCCAGATGTGCATTGCACGCCAGCACCAGGTGGGAAGCGCGCACGGTGCCGCCCGCGCAACGCGCGCGTACCGTGTCGCCGTGGATCAGCTCCAGCACGGGGCTGTGCTCGAAAATCCGCACCCCCAGGGCCTCGGCCACCCGGGCTTCGCCCATTACCAGATTGAGCGGATGCAAGTGCCCGGAGCCCATGTCCACCAAGCCCCCGGCATAAGCCGTGGAGCCCACCACCTGCGCCATATCCTGCGGGCCTACCAGATGGGTTTCAGGGCCGTACCCCAGCTTCGCCAGGTTGTCCTGCTCACGCGTGAAGGCGGCAAATTGCGCCGCCGTGTTGGCCAACTCGCAAAAACCCCAGCGCAAGTCGCAGTCGATGCGGTGCTCGCGGATGCGCTCACCCACCAGCGCCACCGAATCGATACCGGCCCGTTCCAGGTAACCTACCCCCTCCTCACCGATGTACTTGGCGAACCCCGATACATCGTGGCCGATACCGCGAATCAACTGCCCGCCATTACGCCCACTGGCGCCCCAACCGATGCGCCGGGCCTCCAGGAGGATCACCGAAAGCCCGCGCTGGGCCAGTTCGATAGCGGTGTTGACGCCGGTGAACCCACCGCCGATCACACAGACATCGGCGTGGAGGTCGGCGGCCAACGCAGGACGCTCAGGCATGGCATGGGCCGTCGCCCGGTAATAGGAGCGGGCGTGTTCACTGGACTGCATCATTTATTGGTCTTCACTTTGCTCCAGGCGCGGGTCATCAGGCGCATGGTGGCCGGGCTTGGCGTGGTGGAAATATAGAGTTTGTCGAGCACTGCCTGGGGTGGGTACACCTCAGGGTTGTTCACCAGCTCCGGAGCCATGAACGGTTTGGCCGCTGGGTTGGCGTTGGCATACCCGACCGAGGCACTGACCTTGGCGATCACCTCGGGGTCCAGCAGGTAGTTGATGAAGGCGTGGGCTTCTTTCACGTTGCCGGCATCGGCGGGAATGGCCAGCAGGTCGAACCACAGGTTGGAGCCTTCCTTGGGAATCGAATAGGCGATGTTCACTCCGTTCCTGGCTTCCTTGGCGCGGTTGGCGGCCTGGAACACGTCGCCGGAATAGCCGAACGCTACGCAGATATCACCGTTGGCCAGGTCCGAAATGTACTTGGAGGAATGGAAATAGGTGATATACGGCCGCAGCGTCAGCAGCTTGGCTTCGGCCTCCTGGTAATCCTTGGGGTTCTCGCTGCGTGGGTCCTTGCCCATGTAGTTGAGAATCGCCGGGAACAACTCATCCGCCGAGTCGAGGAAAGCCACACCGCACTGGTTGAGCTTCTTGATGTTTTCCGGCTCGAAGAGCACCGCCCACGAGTCGATATGGTCGATGCCCAGCACTTGCTTGACCTTGTCGACGTTATAGCCGATGCCGTTGGTGCCCCACAGGTACGGCACCGAGTGCGCATTGCCCGGGTCGTTTTTCTCCAACAGCGCGAGCAGCTTGGGATCCAGGTTCTTGAAGTTGGGCAACTGCGCGCGGTCGAGCTTGAGGAACGCCCCGGCTTTCACCTGCCGTGCCAGAAAGTGGTTGGACGGCACCACCACGTCATAGCCGGTGCGCCCGGCCAGCAGTTTGCCCTCCAGGGTTTCGTTGGAGTCGAACACGTCGTAGATCACTTTTATCCCGGTCTTGGCCTGGAAATCCGCCAAGGTGGTCTCGCCGATATAATCGGTCCAGTTGTATACGCTGACCGTCGGCGCGGCCTGGCTTGTGCTGCTGAAAGCGGCCACCAGGGCCAGCGGGAGAAGCTTTTTCACAAGACGCATATCGACACCCCTTTTTGGTTTTTTTAGACGCTCAACAGCAGGAATTCACGTTCCCAGGAACTGATCACGCGCTTGAAATTCTCATGTTCGGCGCGCTTGACCGCGACGTAGCCCCGCACGAATTTATCGCCTAGGTACTGCTTGACCGTGTCGCAATCCTCCATCCGCGCCAAGGCATCTTCGAGGGTGAACGGCAGGCGCAGGTTGCGTCGCTCATACGCACGGCCTTCGACCGGTGCGCTCGGCTCAATCTGTTCGACCATGCCCAGGTAGCCACACAGCAAGCTGGCGGCAATCGCCAGGTAGGGGTTGGCATCGGCGCCGGGCAGGCGGTTTTCCACGCGCATGGCGTCGGGGCTGGAGGTGGGCACGCGTAACCCGACGGTACGGTTTTCCTCGCCCCACTCGACGTTGACCGGCGCCGAGGTGTCCGGCAAAAAGCGCCGGAACGAGTTCACGTTGGGTGCGAACATTGGCAGCAGCTTGGGGATGTACTTCTGCAGGCCGCCGATATGGTGCAAGAACAGCGCGCTCATCTTGCCGTCGGCGTCGACGAACACCGGCTTGCCGGTGGCAATGTCGACCACGCTCTGGTGCAGGTGCATGGCGCTGCCCGGCTCGTCGGCCACCGGCTTGGCCATGAAGGTAGCCGCTACGTTGTGCTTGAGCGCGGCTTCGCGCAGGGTGCGCTTGAACACAGTGATCTGGTCGGCCAGGTCAAGCGCGTCACCGTGGCGGAAGTTGATTTCCATCTGCGCCGGGCCGTCTTCGTGGATCAGCGTGTCGAGGTCCAGGCCCTGGGCTTCGCACCAGTTGTAGACGTCCTCGAACAGCGGGTCGAATTCGTTGGCGGCGTCGATGGAAAACGACTGGCGGCCGGTTTCGGCGCGGCCGGAGCGGCCCACGGGGATTTTCAGCGGCAGGTCCGGGTCTTCGCAACGCTGGGTCAGGTAGAACTCCATTTCCGGCGCGACGATGGGTTGCCAGCCTCGGTCGGTGTAGAGCTGCAGCACCTTTTTCAGCACGTTGCGTGGCGACAGTTCAATGGGGTTGCCCTGCTTGTCGAAAGTGTCGTGGATCACTATCGCGGTGGGTTCAATGGCCCATGGCACGACATAAAAAGCGTTGTACGCCGGGTTGGACACCGGGCGGCACACCATGTCGATATCGGCCGGGTCGAGCAGGTCGTAGTAGATATCGTCGTCGACAAAGTCCCCGGTCACCGTTTGCAGCAGCACACTTTCCGGCAGGCGCATGCCTCGCTCATGCAGGAACTTGTTGGTGGGCGCAATCTTGCCGCGTGCGATGCCAGTCAAATCACTGATCACGCATTCGACTTCGGTAATCTTGTGTTCTTTCAGCCAGGCGGACAGCTGATCGAAAGGGGCGTTCATAAGGACCTCGTCATGGGTTGGCTGCACACGCCGGCTTGTACTCCCGGCGCATTGAGGTCTATCTTGGGCCAGCCTTCAAAGGGCATCTATCCACTTTGCACGAACCACAACGCACCAATAGAGTGCGCCAAGGTTACTCATGACACAGGCGACAGCTTTGCGCGTACAGGCCTTCACCACCGGTGATGTGGCCGCTCAATGCAATGCGACACCCGGCTGGGTGCAGCAGTACCAGCAGATGTCCCCGGGGCATTTTGCCGGGCAGGTGCGCTACCTCGACCTGCAAGGTGTGCAGGTCTACGAAGAGTGCATGAACACCCGCGTGGAGCAGCACTTCAATGCTCCGCCGGGCTCGTTGGCGTTCTGTTTCGACGGCAGCGAAAACGTGCTGTACATGCTCAACGGCGAAAGCCGCAACACATGGATTACCCCGGAAAACTACCGTGAGGTGGCCGTGGTATTCGGCCCGCAGTTCGTGCAGCGCCAAGGGCTGGACGTGGCGAAGTTGGACGGTTTGTTCATGGCGCCGCTGACCTGCCAGCAGAATGCGCTGTTCACCCGTTGGCTCAGTGGCACGCTGACGCGCCTGTCCGCCGTCAGCGACCCCATCAGTCGCGACGCCCTCACCCAACAACTGCTCGACGACTGCCTGTTCATTCTCGACAACGCCTGCGTATGCCTGGACGGCAGTTCGTTGCAACGCCGCAGCGAAGAGCGCCAGTTAATGGCCCGCATCGGCGAATGGGCGGCGGACGCACCGGACGAAACCGTCAATCTGCTGGAACTCGCCTGTATTGCAGGGGTGCCGCTGCGTCAATTGCAGCAAGGCTTCAAGACCTACACCGGGATGAGCCCGGCACAGTGGTTGCGCTTGCGCCGGTTGAACGGGGCACGGCGGGAGTTGTTGAATTCGCGGGGAACGACCGTGGCCGAAGTGGCAATGAATTGGTCGTTCTGGCATTTGGGGCGGTTTTCCAACAGCTACCGGGCGTTGTTCAAGGAATTGCCGAGCGAAACCCTCAAGCGCCACTGTTGAGTGCTGGAAGAAAACTGTAGGAGCGAGCTTGCTCGCGCCCCCCCCCCAACAATAACGCGTGTTGCCTGAATCAACGCAGCGCCTGTGAGTGCTTCGCGAGCAAGCTCGCGCCTGCAAAAAGTCTTGCCTGACTGATATTTAGGCTTGCCCGCCAGCGTATTGCCCCCTAGTTTATGCGCCCCCCCGCCCCGCGCTTTAAGGCCCTGCCCCATGGTTTTGCGTTTTCGTCCCGTCGTCCGTTCTCATTTTGCCCTCGGCTTGCTGCTCAGCGGCGGTATCGGCAATAGCCTGGCGGCTGAAATAGAGCTGCCGGCGGTGCAGGTCCAGGGCCAGGAAGTATCCGGTTACCGCAGCGACACGGCCTCGGTCGGCGGCTTCGCCGAGGCGCCACTGCTGGACACCCCGGCTTCGATCACGGTGATCAACGCCAGCATGCTCAAGGACCAGCAGGCCCGCCTGCTCAGCGAAGTGCTGCGCAACGACGCTTCGGTGGGCGACAGCTATGCGCCCATCGGCTACTACGAAAACTTTGTGGTACGTGGCTTTTCGCTGAACGCGGCGAGCAGCTACAAGATCAACGGGCGCACCGTCACCGGCGAGCAGAACGTCGCCCTGGAAAACAAGCAGCAGGTGGAAGTACTCAAGGGACTGGCCGGGTTACAGAGCGGCATCTCCGAGCCCGGCGGTGTGATCAACTATGTGACCAAGCGCCCGGAGGATGTGCGTTCGGTCACCGTTTCCAGCGACGACCGGGGCAGCGGTTATGTCGCCTCCGACATCGGTGGCTGGTTCGGCAGCGAACAGCAATTCGGTCTGCGCGCCAACGTGGCCCATGAAGACCTGCACACCTACGTGGAGCATGCCAACGGCCAGCGCGATTTTGTGTCCCTGGCTTTTGACTGGAATATCAGCCCCGATGCCGTGCTGCAACTGGATGCGGAATACCAGAACAAGCAACAGCGCTCGGTTCCGGGCTATCAACTGCTCGGAGGCACCGAGGTGCCCCATAATGCTTCGCCCAGAAAACTGCTCGGCCATCAAAGTGGCGGCCATCAGGTCGGTATCGATTCGTTGAACCTCAACGGCAAGTTTGAGTACCGTTTCAGCGATCAGTGGACAGGCGCCGTCAGCGCGGCACGCAGCAAGGTGGTGATTGACGATTACAGCGCCTTTGCCTGGGGCGGCGACACGACGGGCGTCGGCAACTATTTCTCGGCTCAAGGCGATTACGGCATCTACGACTATCGCAGCCCCGACGACACGCGCCGCAATGATGAAGTGCAAGCGGCCATGACCGGGCTGTTCGACACAGCGGGGCTGGGCCATGAGCTGACCTTCGGCACCAGCGCGTTCCGACGGGTGATCGACAAGCGCGAACCGGTCAACGCGTACATTGGCAGCGGCAATATCAACGAAGAGGCCCCGAGCTTCGTACCCACCGACGCGCCGTTGAACGACAGCCACCGTAACCTCGACAGCCGCCAGTACGGCCTGTTCGTCACCGACCGTATCCGTTTCAACGAACAATGGCAGACCCTCATCGGCGGCCGTGAAGTGCGCCTGGATGAGAAGGCCTTCGACAGCGATGGCAATCAAGCCCGCCATACCCGGCAGTATGTGTTTCTGCCCCAGGCGTCGTTGATCTATAAACCGATTGAAAACATCTCGCTGTACACCAGCTACAGCAAGGGCCTGAGCCTGGGCGGCACGGCACCGTGGTTTGCGACCAATGCCAATGAAACCCTGGCACCGACCACGTCGCGGCAAATCGAAGCCGGTGTGAAGTACGACTGGCGCCGCATCAGCTTCGCCGCCGCCGTGTTCCAGACGCGCCAGGCCTATCAGTACGCCAAACCCGAAGGTGATACGTTCACCTACGTGCAACAAGGCCAGCAACAGAACACCGGGCTGGAGTTGTCAGCCAACGGCTGGGCCACCGACCGTCTGCAAATCGCCAGCAGCGTGGCGGCGATTCGCGCCCGGGTGAACGGCAGCGGCACGCCGGACTATGAAGGTCATCAAGCGATCAACGTGCCCAAGCTGCGCGCCAGTGTGTACGCCGACTATGCCTTGCCCTGGGTAAACGGCCTGGCGGTACTCGGCGGCGTGCAATACAGCGCCAGCAAATACGCCAATCGCACCGGCAATGTGGAGGTGGGGGATTATGCGGTGGTCAACATCGGCAGCCGCTACACCACCCGGTTCGACGGCTATGAAACGGTGTTTCGCCTGAGCGTCGACAACCTGTTCGACAAGCGCTACTGGCGCGACGCGGGCGAGTACCTGGGCGATGACTACGTGTTTCAGGGCGCGCCCCTGACGGCGCGCCTGAGTGCCTCGGTCAACTTCTGATTACTTGGGCATCTTGCGAAAACCCACCGCCAGGCGGTTCCAACTGTTGATCGTGTTGATCGCCAGGCTCAGGTCGACCTGTTCCTGCGGGCTGAACTCGGCAGCGAGCGCGGTGTAGTCGGCGTCGGCGGCGTGGGTCTGGCTGATCAGCGTCAGGCTTTCGGCCCAGGCCAGTGCGGCGCGTTCACGTGGGGTGAAGAACGGCGTTTCACGCCAGGCCGACAGGGTGTAAAGGCGGCGCTCGGTTTCACCGCCCTTGCGTGCATCGGCGGTGTGCATGTCGAGGCAGAAGGCGCAGCCGTTGATCTGCGACACGCGCAGGCGCACCAGCTCCAGCAGCGGCAGTTCGATGGACAGTTTGCCGACGGCGGCTTCCAGGGCAAGCATGGCTTTCATGGCATCCGGGGACGCGGTGTAGAAATCGGTACGGGCCTGCATGGTGATACTCCGGAACGGTGGGATGGGTGAGCAGATTAGTCACCGCGGCGTCCCGGAGAAATAGCCAATTCGGGCGAAGAACAGGTGACCAATCTACAGCCCACGGTTCCTTAGCCACTGCAGGAATCCGGTCTTCACCGGCGCGACCGGCGTCGCTTGGGTCAAGGTCTGGGCGGCGTGCAGGCGGAAGTCCAGCAACGCTTTCATGGCCTCGCTGATGTCGTGCCGCGCGTCCAGGCAAGGCTTGAGGTATTCCTTCTCGACGCGATACAGGGTGCAGTAGGTCTTGGCCAGGAAGTCTGCGGGCACCCCTTGATCGGACAGAATCCCCGCCTCGCCAATCACCTCCCCCGGCCCCATGCGCCCGGCTTCGAATTTATGCCCGTCCTTGGTCAGCATGACCGACACCACACCGGAGGCGACGATGAACAAATGGTCGCTGACCTCTCCCGCCGGCAAGATCATCTCGCCGCTGCGGAAGGCGTGCAGGACCATGTTCTGGCTGAAGGTGTCCTTTTCTTCCTGGCGCAAGGTGGAGAAGATCGGCGACCGCTCCAGCAACGCCCGGGCCCCGGAGGCCAACGTCGGCGCGCTGCTTTCGGTGGCGGACAACAGGCTGACACCCGCAGCCTGCAGGTGACGAAACGCCAGGTCATACAGTTGGTTGCGCACGTCCCGCTTGAGGCCCATGGCGGGCACAAAACCGCTGATTTCATACTCGACGCCGCCACTGGTCGAGGTCTTGAACGCGACACTCGGTGCCGGCGTGGCCAGCAACGGCCGGCACCCCAGCATCGCACGCTCCAACGCCTCGATTACAGTTTGCGGGCGCGCATGGGGGCTCACTTGCAGGCTCACCGCCAACCCGAACATGTCCGCCGGGCGTGAAAAGTTGATGATCTTGGCCTTGGCCGCCAGGGAGTTGGGAATCACCGCCATGCTGCCCTGGGAGGTTTGCAGGCGTGTGGCGCGCCAGTCGATATCGGTGACACGCCCTTCGGTGCCGTCGATGGAAATCCAGTCATCCAGCTGATAAGGCTTGGTGGTGTTGAGGACGATCCCGGAGAAGACGTCGCTCAAGGTGCTCTGCAGCGCCAGGCCGACGATGATCGCCACCGCGCCGGAAGTGGCGAGCACGCCCTTGACCGGCAGATCGAGTACGTAGGCCATGGCGGCGATAATCGCGATCAGGAAAATCACCGCGCCCATCAGGTCCTGCAGCAGTCGCCCGGTATGACCGACCCGCTGCATCATCAAGGTGCCGAGCAATACCGTGAGGGTCCGGGCCGCGAACAGCCACCAGCCGATCTGCAGGGCCGTGGCGGCCAGGTGCAAGGCGGTATCGTCGGCATAGGGGGCCAGTTGCATGGGGTTCATGCCGTCGTTGAACAGCACGGCACTGAAGACCGCGAAAATCACCAACCGCGCCGCCAGCTTCCAATTGGCCAGGTTGACGGAAATAAGCCGCCACACGGCGATGTCGATAAAGATCAGCGCCAACGCGCAGAGCATTGGGTGATCAGCGATAAATGAGGGCATCAAGGCGACTCCAGGGTACATGCCGAGAAGATCGCATGAATTGGAGACGTCGGGTATAGCGCCGGATAAATTGTGAGAGCGGGCTTGCTGTGGCGAGGGAGCTTGCTCCCGTTGACTGCGCAGCAGTCTCCGGCTCTATGGGGGGCGCTTCGCACCCCAGCGCAAGCAAGCTTGCTCGCCACAAAAAAGGCTCCCAGGCCACCACAAGCCCGCTCCCACAAGGGGGTTACTACAGACCGTCAGCGTTGCATTTGCCCAAACTTGCCCGACTGGAAGTCCGCAAATGCCTGGTGGATTTCCTGCTCGGTGTTCATCACGAACGGGCCGTGGCCGACGATAGGCTCGTCGATCGGCTCGCCGCTGAGCAGCAGCACCTTGGCGTCGTCGTTGGCCTCCAGGGTGAGCTGGCTGCCATCGCGCTCGAACAAGGCCAGTTGGCCTTGGCGCGCGACTTCCTCGCCGTTGACCAGCACGGTGCCGCGCAAAATCACCAACGCGGTGTTGCGCCCGGCATGCAGGTCCAGCGTGACCGTTTTACCGGCGTTGAGGCGCAGGTCCCACACGTCAATCGGCGTAAAAGTGCGCGCCGGGCCTTGGGTGCCGGCGAACTCACCGGCAATCAGGCGCAATTGCCCGGCACCGTCGGCCAGCGGCAACACCGGAATGTCACCATCGACGATGGTTTGGTAGCCCGCGTCGGCCATTTTGTCCTTCGCCGGCAAGTTGACCCACAGTTGCACCATCTCCAGCGCCCCGCCGCTACGGGCGAAAGCTTCGGAATGGAACTCCTCGTGGAGGATGCCTTTAGCCGCCGTCATCCATTGCACATCGCCAGGCCCGATTTTGCCGCCGGCCCCCGTGGAATCGCGGTGCTCGACTTCACCGTCGTAGACAATGGTCACGGTTTCAAATCCGCGATGGGGGTGCTGGCCGACACCGCGACGGTGTTCGGTGGGGGTGAAATCGGCAGGGCCTGCGTGGTCCAGCAACAGGAATGGGCTGATGTGCTTGCCCAGGGTGTCGTAGGAAAACAGTGTGCGCACCGGGAAGCCGTCGCCGACCCAATGGGCGCGAGGGCTGGTGTAGATACCGATCAATTTTTTCATGGTGTACCTCCAAAGTGCATACACCTTAAATCTGATACCAATTGAGCGCTAGATAGCAATTACAGCTCTTACTGTCCTACAGATAAGACAATAAATCGGCTTTCTTGGAAAAACGGTAGCGCAAGACAGCGCCCCCATTACGGATGAGCAGCGCCAGGATGGGCTTGGGGCAGCCTTTGTACTGTGCAGTCCGTCGCTTGGTTGGGAGGAGACAGAGGCTATCGAAACATCCCACGCAACCGCCGGATAAGCTCTACTCCCCTGCCCTGAAAACCTCTGCAAAGTCCCTCGCCTGATTTCACAGTGCGAGGGATTGCAGATGATTGATCGATTGAAGGCTCCAGTTGAAGGGGCTGTGTTTTGAACCCGGCCATCGGCAGGCTCGCCCTGATCCCGATGGAGGCGCAGACCGTCGATGTTGAAAGCGTCTTGCGCGGCTTCCGTGAATGCCTGAATACATTTGACGGCTGGGCTGAGAGCTTCTGGAGCTCAGGGGCGCTGGATGTCGAGCAGGTGTTCAAGGCCGGTGACGAGGTGGCGCTGGTAGCACCGGTTTCGTCCCAATCACCGAGTTCCACGGTCGCCGTGTGCAAAGCCCAGGGCTCGTTGACCCTGGTGCATATGTTCGAAAGCACGCAGTTCGTGCCTATCGGCAATACCCCCGTGATGCTGCAAGCCATTGCAGCGGATGGCAGCCCGATCGGGCCACCCCTCCACGACACCATCGGCCCCAGCGGCATTCTTGAAGTCACAGGGTGCACCCGCGATCAGCGCTATCAAATCACCTTCTATCCCAACGTTTCCAAGGATCACGTCAAGACGCTGTATGCGTCTTATCAGTCGGTGGTCGACCGCTTGGAACTTGGCTTGCGCGAACAGTGGACGAGTACTTTTCAGTCCCAGTGGAAAGCCTACACCGACGCCACACCGCTGAACCGGCGCCGGATGGTGGAGGCATCGTTCGTTAATGGCATCGGCAAGGCGCTCTACAGCCTGTGGGACAACATCACCCAGCTCTATGACCTGCTCGCCGACATCCCGCTCAACAGCGAAAAGCTGCTGCATTACCTCTCCCAAGCCGAACTCGATGAACTGCTGAAAGTGGGCAAGGACGCCATTGCCCACGGCCTGCTCGTGCTCAGCGATGAACCGCTTTTGTTTATCTGCCTGTCGGCCATTGTCGCCTGGATACGCATGCTGCCGCCGCCAGACATGTATGAACTGCTGGGTGAAATCACCGGCGAAGTGTTGATCAACCTGTTTTTGATCTGGGCCACCCGGGGCATGGGCGTGAAGCTTCGACTGGGTGCCCAAGTGCTGGGGCATATCAAGTCCGGGCGAGCGCGCAGTTGGCTGCAAACGCTGGCGGAGCAACTGGTGGGACCACGCCTGGAGCCCCATGCCGAAGCGCTGAAGCCGTTGTTGCTGGGCAGTGTGGCGACGCCGATCAAGACGGTGCCGGTTGGGCCGTTGAAGGCTGGGGATCATCTGGTTTCCAACCCGGTTCCGGCGGTTCGCAGCAAGTCGCAAAAGACCGTGCTGATCAGACAGGAGCCTGTCGACGATGCACCGGTTTCGGCGAAAAACCCACAGGGCGACGCCGCCGCCAGTGCGGACAAAACCGCCTCCCATGGCTGCCCGGTGTCGATGGTCACCGGCGAGGAATTACTGACCCTCACCGATGGCACGCTGGATGGCGTGTTGCCGTTTGAGTGGACGCGGCTGTACCGCACCAGTGCCGTGGAGGTGGATTGCGGGCTGGGGTTTGGCTGGAGCCATGCGCTGGCGCACAGGCTTGCGGTGTCGGGCGATTCGGTGCTGTGGACGGACCATGAAAACCGCTCCACTGAGTTTCCACTGCCCACTGAGTTACGGCCTGCAATCACCAATAGCCTGGCCGAAGCGGCGATCTATCTAGGCGCTCTGCCCGATGAGTTGGTGCTGGCCCAGGCGTCGCGGTTCTACCACTTTCGCGACGGTGTGCTGACCGCCATCAGCGATGCGTACGACAACCGGCTGCGCATTGTGCGGGATCGTTCGGGGCGCATTGAGCGGTTGGATAACGGCGTCGGCCGCTCGCTGTGTTTGCGCTATGAGCTGGGCCGCATCGTGGCGGTGGATTATCAGGTTCAGCGCGCCAAGGGGCATGAGTCTTTCGCCTGGGTGACAGAGCAGACCGTTGTTTCCTACGCCTATGACGCTCTTGGCCGACTGGTGTCGGCGACCAATGCCGTCGGTGAGTGCGAGGTTTACCGGTACGACGATCAGCACGTCATTCTTGAGCGGCAGTTGGCCGGCGGCGCGACTTTCTACTGGGAGTGGGAACGGGCAGGCAAGGCGGCGCGGTGTGTCCGGCATTGGGCGAGCTTCTCGCAGATGGACGCGCGTTACGCCTGGGGTGACGACGGCCAGGTCACCGTGTTTAACGCCGATGGCAGCCAGGAAGTCTACGTGCACGACCAGCGGGCACGCCTGGTGCAGCGTATCGACCCGGACGGCGCCGAGCATTTCAAATCCTATGACGCCAAGGGCCGGCTGACGGTTGAGCAAGACCCGCTGGGCGCGGTGACGGCCTATCAGTACGACGACGCCGGACGCTTGGTGGCGATGTTTCCGGGGGATGACGAACCGACGTCCTACGAGCATGACAACGGCTTCGTACGCGTGGTGCGGCGGGGCCAGGCGGTCTGGAAGTATGAGCGCAATGATCAGGGTGATGTGACACGTCGGATCGATCCCGATGGCCACATGACCGACCACAGCTATAACAAGCGCGGGCAACTGACGAGGGTTTGCTATCCCGATCACAGCTGTCATCGGCTGGTGTGGAATGAACGCGGGCAGTTGCTGGAAGAGCAA